>CAZWUJ010000003.1:0-195800 GCA_964636705.1 uncultured Vicinamibacteraceae bacterium | reverse complement strand
CGAATTGGCGCAGATCCTCACCCGAAACGGGGGTTTTCTGGCTGGCACTAGCTATAGTTAGCCCGACCACCGTCGCCTGCGGCTCGGATGGCCGCCCAGCCACTCCGATGTGCGCCGCGCCTGGCTTCAGGCTCTCAGGTCGTAGCAACAAAGCCGCGGAGGGTCGCCGGTCAGCAGGTCGCGCGTGTTCTGCGTGACGTAGAGCAAGCCGCGGGAGAGGACCGGCAGGTTCCACGACTCGCGCGCCGCGAACAGCCAGGCCCGCGACACCTCGCGGTAGCCCTCCGGCGTCAGGTCCATCCAGAGCAGGTGGCCCAGTTCGCCGAGGCACAGGAACTGCCCATCTACGGCGAGGAGCGATCCGCGCGCGGTCCCCATCAGGAGTTGCCGCTCGCGACCGCCCTGCACGACCGTTTCCTGCCATTCCGGCACTTCGCGCCAGACGATCTCACCGGTTGCCGTGTCCACGCAGGCGAGCGAGGCATCGCCCATGTTCCGGCCGTCGAAGCCGTACAGGTAGCCGTCCCGGTGAATCGGCGTGTTGTAGTGGAGGGCAAACGCCTGCGTGGTCCAGGAGACTTCGTGCGTGAAGTCCGGATGGACGGTGATGAGCGCGCCACCCGCACGGTAGCTGGCCGTGATGAACACCTTGTTGTCGAAGATGACGGGACAGGCGGCGTTGACGGATTCGTACGTCCGGCTCCGCCAGGGGAACGCGAAGTCGATGGCGCCGGTTTCCGGATCGAGCGAGAGCAGGCCACCCGATGGCGGCTGCGATTCGCCGCCCGCGAAGACGAAGACACGCCGCTCGCCGTGGACTACGGCCGGGATTGGCGAGGCGTAGCTGGCGCCCCACTCGGTGCCGGCCCGCCATACCTCGCCGCCGGTCGCCAGGTCGAATGCGGCTACGGTCGGACCGCCCGGCGCGCCGACGTTGACGATGAGCTGCCCGTCGTTGACCAGTGGCGTCGAGGAGGTGCCGAAAAAGTCCTGTCGCACGTCGTAGTCGCTGCGAAGGTCGCGCCGCCAGATGACGCGGCCACTCGCCAGGTCAATGGCGTTCACCTGACCCTCCGCGCCGACCGTGCAGACGAGCCCGGCCGCCAGGTCGATCACCGGACTGGCGCGCGGCCCATTGTTGTAGCCGTAGCGATCGCGGTACGCAGTGGGGTCGCGAAGCCGCCATTGCACGGCGCCGGTCTCGGGATGCAGGCATTCGACGACCTCTTCGCCGCCGATCCGGTGGAGGTAGACGAGCCGGTCGTTGGCGATGGCGGGAGAGGCGTAGCCGGTACCCGTCGGCAGCTCCCAGACGAGCGGCGGCGGAAGCTGACGGCTGAGGCGCGTCTCGCTGGAGACGCCATTGTGGGTCGGCCCCAGGAACGACGGCCAGTCCTCCGTGACGGCGTCGTCGGCGAGCGGGCGCGGCGCCCGGTGGACAATGGCTCCCGGCGGTTGCGCGAACGCCGCCGGCGGGAGCAGGACAGGGGCGGTGAGCGACCGCAGCAGGGCGCGGCGTGAGAGTCGCTGCATGCCTCAGGCCGGTCTGCGCTGGCGCCGCAGGTTCCCGGAAGCCGGCGACGAGCGCCCCCGCAAGGGCTGCCTAGTGCGGCCGGTAGGTGAGAACCAGGAACGCACCGGCGGCCGCCATCAGAATGCCGAGGAAGAAGAGTGGGGAAGGACTCTGCTGGGGCGGGTTGTAAAGCATGGCGACAAAAACGCTGACGACCGGCGCGCCCGCGAACACCAGCGGCGGCACGACGCTTGGCCGCCCGCCATTCACCAGGGCCAGGACGATTCCGAGGGCGCCGAGGGCGCCCAGAACGCCGGCGGCCAGCGTGAACGCCACGCCGTTCGGCGTGAACGTGCTCCAGGATCCCGCCCGCAGCACCATGACGCCCGGCACTGTTATGGCGACCAGGAGATAGGCGACGCCCACCATCAGGAAGGCGTGGATCCCGCTCCCGCCGAGTGCCGTCGTGCCGCGGTGGAGCGTCGGTATGTAGGTGCCCCAGCTCAGCACCGTCATGATCACGAATGGCAACCAGCTACGCATGGTTCGTCTTCCTTCCGTCTGTGATGCCCGGTGTCACCGCCGTTCCGCGCGATACGGAAACGGCCCGCCCCAGCGCGCTGAGACGGGCCGTTGATCCTGACATCCCGTCGCGCCCGCTACTGCGGGAGCGACGTTACCTTCTGGGTGTTCTTCTGACGGGCTCCCGCCATGATGCCTTGCATGCCGATGTTGCCTTCGTGGCAGGCGTACTCGAACAGCGTGCCGTCGGTCCGCCGGAGCGGCATCAGCGCCGTCCACGGCCGGGTGAAGTTGTTCGGATCCTCGACCGTGAACTCGTACATGACCGTGTCGGGATCCGCGCGGCGGAAGCGCTCCACGACGATCGTGTCCTTTGACGAGCCACCCAGGCTGGTTTCGCGAAGGAAGTTTCGGGTCTCGACGACGAAGGTTTCGCCTTCCCAGCGTCCGCGGGAGTCGCCCGACCACTGCCGCAAGCCGTGGCGCTCGCTGTTCTCGTCACCGAACGGAATGACGCGCGCGTTGTGCACCATCTCGTTGAGGATCACGACGTAGCCGGGAATCTGGAGGATGTGCACGTTGTTGTTGTACGCGCTCGACACCATCGGCGGCCCCGCATTGAAGCCCATGATGCAGCGGTCCGCGAGGCTCCGGTCGGTGTAGTGATCGGCAAAGCCGTTCCGGAGGTTGAGTCCGCGGATGCGGGCCGCCTGCTGGTACTCCGGCTGGTACGGGATCCGGCCGTTCGGCGGATCGACTACGAGCGACGTGCGCTTGTCGGCGGTGAGTTCGACACCCCGCTCGTACCAGAACTCGTTGTACGAGAGGACGCCTCCCTCGGCGCGCGGCTGGTAGCCCGCGCTCGGGGCTCCGGTCTCCGGATCGAAAAGGTCGCGGTTCAACCGAATCCGCTCCGCCGCCTCGAACTGCGCGGCCGACTCGGGATCGAGCGTGTCCTGTCCCTCCAGCGCGGTGGGCCGCTGCAGCGGCGTGAGCGTCCGGAAGGTGAAGATGCCCGAGATATCCGGCTGGCCATCCGGCGTCCGCATCACTTCGGTTTGCTGCGCGCCGGCCGTCAACGGCGCGAGCGCAAGTGCGGCGAACGCCGCCCAGGTGATCAGAGCGAATCGACTTGTCATCAACATGCCTCCTCGGCCCCGCCAAGGGCCGCCAGATACTAACATGCGGCTAGCAGGCTGCGCCGTGGAACGGTGCAGCCTGCCAGATAGGCCTGGTTGGGCGGCCATCGGAGCCGTAGGCGACGATGGTCGCGCTAGGGTTCCGCTTCCTCCGCGCGGGCTCCCCGCAAGATGTTGAGCAGGCCGTAGTTCCCCTCGTGACAGGCGTATTCGAATATCGGCCCGGACGTGACGCCGCGCGAGGCGTGGTCGGTCGTCATCGGGACGAGGGCCGTCCACGGCCGCGTGAACATCTCCGGGTCGGTCATCGTGAACTCGTAGTCGAGCGTCGTCTCGTTGACGCGCGTGAATCGTTCGACCAGATGGAGTGAGGGACGCGCCGCGCGCCAGGTGGCGCGCCAGAGAAAGTGGCGCTTGTCGGCGAAGCTCGTCGTCTCGACCACCAGGGTGTCGCCTTCCCACCGTCCCCGCGCATCACCCAGGATCTGGCCGACATGAGCCGGGACATGGGGCCGTCCATCGGTCGGAACCAGGCGGTATTCGTGGAACATCTCGTTCAGCATCGCCACCCACCCGGGACCCTGCAGGATGTGGTAGTTCATGTTGTAACCCTGCAAGGGAACGAACGGAAGGCCGTCGGTCAGGCAGCGTTCACCGGTGTCGGCGTCGATCCACGAATCGAACGGCCCCACGCCGTACCGCGCCGAGTCGTTCTCGAACCGCTCCCGTCCCTCCGGCGTCCACGGGATCCGCCCGTCGGGAGGATCGGCGATCAACGACGTCCGGCGGTCGCCCGTCACCACCTTGCCGCCGTCCATCCAGAACTGGTTGTAGGCGCCGACGTTGCCCGGGATGAACGTGTCCGACGCGGCGCGCGCCTCGGCGGAACGCGCTTCGAACGCGGCTGCTTCCTCGGCGGTAAGCACTTGGCCGCTCATCGATTCCGGACGCTCGACCGGCGTCAGCGTCGCATTCGTCCAGATGCCTTGGAGATCGGGGACGCCCCAGGCGGTGCGAGGCGCCGCATAGTCCTCCGACTGGGCATTGAGCGTGGCCGCCATGGGAATCAGCGCCGCCCCCGCCGCCAGGAGCGCCAGCAGATTGATTGGCGAAGTCTTCCTGTGCACTTGGCGATCCCTCTTCCGACGGACTCCAGGCGCCGGACGCGGCCGTCAACGTCTAGCGCGCGCCCGCCTCCGCTTCCTCGGCGCGGGCGCCCGCGAGGATGCCTTCCATGCCGATGTTCCCTTCGTGACAGGCGTACTCGAAGATCGGCTCGTCAGTCCGCTTCCACAGCATCACGGCAGTCCAGGGCGCCGCCCACACGGTCGGGTCGTTGACCGTGAACTCGTAGCGCAACTCGTCCGGTCCGACCCGGGTGAATCGTTCGGTCAGCTCCAGATGTTCCCGCGCGCCACGGAAGTTGCTCTGCGGCGAGAAGTTCCTTGTCTCGACGACCAGCGTGTCGCCCTCCCAGTAGCCGACCGAGTTCCCGTGCCACTGCCGGATGCTGTCGTGAACGTGGTCGCGGTTGTCGATGGGAATGATCCGGGTGGTGTGAATCAGTTCCTGTTCGATCACGACATGATCGGCGGTCTGGAAGATCTGATAGTAGCTGTTGTAGCCCGCCAGCAGGTTGGGGAGTCCGAACGTGATGCAGCGCTCGCTCAGGCCCCGGTCCACCGTCCAGGCGGCGGGCCGGCCAAAGTTCGCGATCGTCGTCTCGAATGCCAGCCTTGCCGCAGAGGTAGACTCGGGCAGCCGGCCGCTCGGCGGGTCGACGATGAGTGAAGTCCGGTTGTCGAATTCCCGCTCCACCAGCCAGAACTGGTTGTAGTTGCCGGTGCCGCCGTCGGTCGACGTGAAGTTCTCGACATCGCTCACCGCGACGTTGAAGAACTGATCGCCGAAGACCGCGTCGCCCGCGTCCTGCGCGAACAGTTCGTTCGCTCTCGTCTCGACGCGCGCCAGCTCCTCGTCGGTCAGCGTTTCGCGGTCGGCAAGCGACTCGGGCCGCTCCAGGGGGGTGACACTATTGTTCCCCCAGATCCCCTGGATATCCGGATGGCCGTCGGCGGTGCGCGGCGGCGACCATCCGCCGGCCTGCTGCGCAACGGCAGGGGTGGCCGCGATCAGCAGCGCGGCGGCAAGGCCGGACACAATACGAAACGATCCCTTATGCATCGCTCAACCTCCTGGGCCGAATCGAGTCGCCTTCTAGCCCGACCATCGTCGCCTGCGGCTCCGATGGCCGCCCAGCCGCGCCTATCTAGGGGTCTGCACCGTTCCACGGCGCAGACCCCTAGCGCGTCGCCGCTTCCTCGGCTTCCATGGCCCGCGCGCCCGCCAGGATGCCCTCCATACCGATGTTGCCTTCGTGGCAGGCGTACTCGTACAGCGCATCCGGGCTGCTGCGCAACGGGATCATGGCCGTCCAGGGACGCGTCCAGGTCGTCGGATCGTTCGCCGTGATCTCGTACTGCAGCACGTCCTCGCTGACGCGCGTGAAGCGCTCGGTGATCTCCAGGTGCTCGGCGGCGCCCTGGAAGTTGGCGAGCGGAGAGTAGTTGCGCGTCTCGACGACCAGCGTATCGCCGTCCCAGTAGCCTCTGGAATCGCCCAGCCACTGCCGGATGCCATCGTCCACGTGCGGCCGGCCGTCGAGGGAAATGATCCGTGCGTCGTGGGCCATCTCCATCAGGATGACGACGTGGTCGGGCGTCTGAAAGAGCTGGTAATAGCTGTTGTAGCCGGCTCCGAGCCTCGGTGTCCCAAAGCTGACGCAGCGCTCGCCGAGGCTCCGATCATCGGTCCACTCGGCGTGCCGCGCCCGTCGCATGCTGCGGTCGGCGGCCCGCATCTTGGCCGCCTGGGTCGTCTCCGGGAGCCGGCCGTTGGGCGGGTCGATGATGAGCGAGGTGCGGTTGTCCCAGTCACGCTCCACGAGCCAGAACTGGTTGTAGTTCCCGGTGGCGCGGTCGCGTGACGTGAATTCCTGCACGTCGTTGAGCGCCGCGTTGAACACGCTGTCGCCGAACGCAGCGTCGCCGGCGTCAAGTGCGAACAGCTCGCTGGCGCGCGACTGCAGCGCTGCCAGTTCCTCTTCGGTCAGGAACTCGCGTTCCCCGAGCGCCTCGGGCCGCTGCAGCGGCGTCGCATTGTTGTTCGCCCAGACGCCTTGCAGGTCGGGGTGCCCGAACGGAGTCTTCGGCGCCGTCCACGAGCCGTCCCCGTTCTGCGCCAACGCGGTCCCGGCGGCGAGCGCGGTGATGGCCATCAGGGCCGTCGCGATGGTCAGGATGCGTCTCATCATGTCACCTCCTCCGAAAATCCCGTAGCCTGGTCCAGTCAGTTCGCTTCGACGAACGAAACAACCTTCATCATGCCGTTGTCGAGATCCTCGCCCATATTCGAGTTCACGCTGCCATGGGTCCGATCCGCGATCTCGATCACCGCCGCTTCGTTTCCGGCGTCGCTCAATTCCGCCGCGAGCCGTTGATTCTGCTCGCGCCGCCAGTCGTCGTCGCCGTCGGCATAGATGAACAGCATGGGCGGCTTGTTTTCCCCGATGTAGGGAGTGACCGACGCGTCGAGCCAGACCGCTTCGTCGGTTCCCCACACGGTCTTCGGACGGCTCGGCGCGACGTCAGGATCCTCAACGAAGAGGAAGGGGCTGATCGGGATGGCGCCGCGGATGTCGGAAAGCCGCAGGCGGTGCGCGTCGAGGTACCGGGGGTCGAGCGCCATCAGCGCCGCGAGGTAGGCGCCGGCCGAATGGCCCGAGACGAACACCCGGTCAGGGTCGCCCCCATAGCTCGCGATGTTCCGCTTCGTCCATGCGAACGCGGCGGTTGCGTCCTCCATGTGCGCGGGATGCATCACTGCCGGGGAGAGCCGATAGTTCGCAGTGACCAGGCCGATGCCGCGCGCCGCGAGCTGCCGGCCGAGTCCTTCACCGATCGCCTTCGTGCCGTTCTGCAGCGCTCCGCCGTGGAAGTAGACGACGACAGGCGCGTTGGTCAGACCTTCCGGCATGAAGAGATCGAGCTTGTCCTTGTCGTCGGCGTAGTCCTCGCCCGCGATGTAGTCGATATCGCGGTGCTCGACCACGTTGAAGATGGCGCCGTCGAGCGCCCCGGCGGGTGCGACGACGGCCGCAAGCGCGACGACTACGGCGCCGAGGGCGGAGGCCACGAAGCTGTTCGGGCGGATGCGCGACATGTGATTCCTCCTGTGGCTATGGTTCGGTGGACGCGTCGGCGTGCGCATCGAGCGTGCGCTGGCCGCTCAAGGCGTTGGGAACCGCGTAGTTCCCCTCGTGGCAGGCGTACTCGTAGATCTCGTAGTCCGGCTCCGCCGTCAGCGGCATCTGGATCGTCCAGGGCCGCGTGTAGACGTTCGGGTCGGTGATCGTGACGGTCCAGAGGATCGTGTCCTCGGCCACGCGCCGGTAGCGCTCGACCACATGCAACGCCCGGCTGGTCGGGATGCCCTTCAATCGCGCGCCCGCGGCGCTCGACGCAATCCAGCCGCGGTTGTGAAAGTTCCTGGTCTCGACGACCAGGGTATCGTCCTCCCACCAGGCGCGCGCGTCACCCATCCATTGGCGGATGTTCTCGTGGATGAACACCCGATCCGCCGGGCCGGCGACGACCGGAATGACCCGGGCGTCGTGGATCATCTCGTGCTGAATCGTGACGTAGCCGGGGGTCTGCAGGATCCGGTAGGCGTTGTTGTAGCCGGCCGGGAGCATTGATCCGGGGACGCCGCGCGAGAGGCAGCGGTCCCATACGCTCATGTGCAGATAGTGGTCGCCGTTGTGGGCCAGGTTGTATGCCTTCGTGTCCAGGGCCCATTGCCGGATCGGCGCGCGGCCTTCCGGCGGATCGACGATCAGCGACGTCTGGCCTGTACGGAGCACGGTATCGCCGGCGTCGAGCCAGTAGCTGCCGTAGCCCCCCACGTTGCCGCCCGCTTCGTAGCGCCGGGCCGGTGCCGCGTCCTGTCGCTGCCGGGTCAACGCCCGCTGCTCGTTGCGCTCGGCGATTTCCTCGTCGGTCAGGAACGCGCCGGCGCCGTCAGGACGCTCCATCGGCGTGATCGTCTTGTTGCCCCAGAGCCCCTGAAGGTCTGGCGACCCGTCCGGAAGACGGGGCATGGTCCAGTTGGGATCGACGACGCGGTCGATCTGCGCGGTCGCAGCGGGCGCGATGGTGAGGGCGCAGCCGGCGGCGATCAGCGCGATCACAACGTAGCGGCGCGTCGGGGTCATGTGCATCGACTCAACTCCTTGACTTCCGCCCATTATGCCCCGAATGGCCCATTCTTGACAGACGATTGGCGGGCGGGCAGTCTAGGAGCGAAGGCCGTTTCGCAACCTGTTGCGTGCGAGGGAGGGAGACCGATGCGCCGCACCGCCGCCACCCTGGCTATTCCGCTTCTGGCCGGTTTGCTGCTGTTTCCGGTGGCCGCTCATGCACAGGAGGACTGGCGTCAGTTCCGGGGGCCGGCGGCCGGCGTCGTGCCGGACGATCCGGTGCTGCCGGAACACTGGAGCGAGATGGAGAACGTGGTCTGGAAGATCGACATCCCGGGGCTGGCGTGGAGTTCGCCGGTCGTGGCGGGCGACCTCGTTTTCGTGACCACCGCCATCAGCGCGGGTGACGAGCCGGCCCCCATCAAGGGGCTCTACGACCCCGGAATGGAAAACGGTTCGGCAGCATCGGCGAACCAGCACCGGTGGATGCTCTACGCATTCGACTTCCATACCGGCGCGGTCCGGTGGCAGCGGGAGTTGCACGCCGCCACGCCTCCGAACAAGCGGCACCTGAAGAACAGTTTCGCGTCGGAGACGCCGGTGACCGACGGCCGCCGCGTGTACGTGTACTTCGGCGCCATCGGCCAGTTGGGAGCCTTCAACATGAGCGGGGAGCTGATCTGGACCCGCGAATTGGAGGCGTACAACACGACGCTGGAGATGGGCACCGGCGCTTCTCCCATCCTGCACGACGATCGCCTGTACATCGTCAACGACAACACGACCCGTTCGTTCGTCGCCGCGTTCGAGAAGGACAGTGGCGAGGAGGTGTGGCGCATCGATCGGGACGAGCGGGGCCAGAACTGGTCAACGCCCTTCGTCTGGGAGCACGACCTGCGGACCGAACTGGTGACGGCGGGTACGCAGGGGGTTCGCTCGTACACCCTCGAGGGCGAACTGTTGTGGGAGCTGCACGGCATGTCGGGCCTTACCATCCCGACGCCGTTCACCGCGCACGGCCTGGTGTACATCAGCTCCGGCTATCCCGGCGGCGGGCTACGTCCGGTATATGCCGTCAGGCCCGGCGCGGCGGGCGACATTTCGATTTTCACCCCGGAGCAGATGCGGAACGGGATCACTTCCGGGTTTCCCGGGCCGCTCACGGCGTCGGAGGACATCGCCTGGTCGTACCCGCTGCTCGGGACGTACAACACCACCGCCATCGTCTACGGCGACATCTACTACACGCTGCTCGATCGCGGCTTCCTGGTAGCGCACGATGCGCGAACGGGAGAGGAGGTCTACGGCCGGCAGCGGCTCGAGATCGGCAACGGTTTCACCGCCTCGCCGTGGGCCTACAACGGAAAGCTCTTCCTGCTGAGCGAGGACGGGGAAACCTACGTGGTCGAGGCGGGGCGGCAGTTCAACATCCTGCACAAGAACGCGCTGAACGAGATGACCCTCGCCACGCCCGCCATCGCCCGCGGCAGCCTCTTCATCCGGACCCAGTCGAAGCTGTACCGGATTGCGAATGGCGGCGCGGAAGCGGTCGGAACCGAGCCATGACGGCTTGGGGTGCGGCCGCCTCGAGGAACGGGTGGGCGCTCGGCGCGGCGATGCTGCTCGTGGCCGGGTGGCCGGCGCCGGAGCCCGCTGCGCAAGGCGTAACCCTGGAGCAGGTCGGGGAGATTCCGGGACCGGCCAACCTGGTGCGGGTTCGCGACGGCATCGGATACATCGCGGGAGGGCACAACTTCACCATGCACGACCTGTCGAACCCGGCCAGTCCGGTGGCGCGCGGGTCGCACGCCTTTCCGCAGGAGATCTGGGGCTTCCGATTGGCCGGCGACCGGGCGTATGTCGGCGCCAACTTCTTCGGACTTGGCATCGTCGATATCGGCGATCCCGACAACCCGAGGCTGCTGGGCCATCACCAGACGCTCGGGCAGGCGAAGATAGGCGCCGTCGCCTCCGGCAAGGTGGGTGTCATCGACCATATGGAGGGTTTCGTCCTGGTCGACCTCTCGGACGAGACCGCGCCCGCGGCGATCGGGTCGTTCTTCCTGGACGGCTACGCGCGCGACGTGGTGACGGCAGGGACAATCGCCTATGCGACCGATTCCCCCTCCGGGCTGTACGTCTTCGATCTCTCGCGGCCCGGCATGCCGGAACCGGTCGGCGTGGTGCACGCGCCGGCCGCGCCGCGTGATATCGAGGTATCGGCGGGGACGGGCGGACGCCCGACGTTGATCGTGGGCGCCGGCGGCGGGGACGTGCAGGTCTACGATGTCTCCGACCCGTCGGCGCCAGCCAAGCTGTCTTCATTCGATACGCCGGGCAATGCGGTGAGCGTGTCGCTGGACGGGGAACTGGTCTACGTCGCCGACACCCGGCAGGGTGTGCAGGTCGTCGACTTGTCGGATCCCGCCAATCCGGTGACGGCCGGCGCCTTCGCCACCCCCCGTCCCGCCCGCGACATTGCCGCTCGCGACGGTCTGGTGCTGGTCGTCGTGGGCGACAGCGAGCGCGAGGGAGAGGACCGCCACGTCCTGATCCTCGAACGGCGGTAGCGATATACTCGTACTGCCTACCTGCCTGCCACCGGATTGCTGGACGCCAAGGACCTCTTGCATGCGCCGTTTCGTTTCCGCAACGACTGCCTTGCGATGGCGGGTTGCCGCCACGTTCACGGCCGCGCTGGCTGGCGCCGCTCTGGTGGCGCTCGCCGCGCAGGAACCGGTGTCGCGGTTGGACCGCTATCCGGGCCAGATCGCGCTGCTGGGTGCGACCGCGGAGTTGTCGGAACTGCGCCGGCTCGATGCCCGTGTGGATGCAATGGCCCGGGCCGGAGAGGCCGGTCTTGTCTCGCGCCAGGCGGATCGACAGGTGCCGGGACGCGCGCATGAGTACTTTCAGCAGTACCACCAGGGGCTGCGGGTGTACGGCGGCGGGGTCTCGCGCCAACTGCAGGACGGCGTGACGGTTTCGATCTTCGGGACCCTGCACGAGGGAATCGGCGTGAGCGCGGTTCCCGGCATCTCACCCGGCGAAGCGCTGGCGCGGATGGAAGCGTGGTCCGGGGCCGGCCCGGCGATGGACGATCTGCCCGAACTGTTCATCCTGCCGCAGCCCTCGGGCCGCTTCGTGCTGGCCTACCAGGCGCTCATGCGCGACCGCTACATCTACTTCGTGGACGCACATACCGGAGACGTGGTGTGGCGGGAACCGGCGCGCGACGAACAGAGCAGCGTCGGCTTGGGGTACGGGGTTCAGGGCCAGACCAAGAAGGTGAGCGCGTCGCGAAGCGGCGGCGTCTACCAGGCCCACGACCGCCTGCGTCCGGCCGAGATCATCACGCTGGATCTGCGCCACGACCTGGCGCGATTCGACGCGCTGATCGATCCGAGGGGACCGGTTTGGGCGCCGAGCGATGTGGCGAGCGATGGGGACAATACCTGGGAGGATCCGGCGGTGGTCGACCTCCACGTCCACGCGGGATTCACCTACGACTACCTGGCGGCCCGCCACGACTGGGACGGCGTCGATGGCCGCAACACCCGGATCATGGGGATGGCCAACATCGGCCACGTCACCAGCGCGTTCTACATGTGGCCGCCGCAGGGTCCCGACAAGCGCGGAGTGGTGGGATTCGGACAGTTACCGGACGGCACCCCCCTCACCACACTGGACATCGTCGGGCACGAGCTGATGCACGGCGTGACGTTTCATTCAGTGTTGCAGCGCACCGGATTGCCGTTTCTGAACAGTTACTACGTGGTCGAGGGACCGTCGAGCTTCGTGCGGGAAGACGGCCAACGGGTGGATTGCAGTACGAACTGGCGGGTGACCGGCGGAGCACCGGACAACCGGACGTTTCGCATGCGCTGCAGCGAGGACGGCAGGATTCTGCTGTTCATGAACCACGGCGGCGCGATCAACGAGGCGTACTCGGACATTGTCGGGACCGCGATCGAATTCATGTTCCACGAGCCGGCCGATGGTCCGCTCCGGGCCGACTACCTGACGGGCGAGGACGCCAGGTGGCCGCTTCGCTCCATGGCGGACCCGCCCGAGTTGCCGATCCGTGCACGCCCCGGCGCGCAAGTGAACATCGAGTATCCCGCGGCCTACCGTGACGCGATCTTCATCGCGCTCCTCAACGACGGCCAGTTCGACGTTTTCCACGCCTACGGCTCGGCCGATCGCGGCAGGACGATCGTGCGCTTGCCGACCTTCGACTACTCCGGCCTGCACTGGAACTCCACGATCCTGAGCCATGCGTTCTATCTGGCGGTCGAGGGAGGAGAGAACCGGACGACCGGCCGCTCGGTCGAGGGTGTGGGGGCGGCCAACCGCGGAGACGTGGAGCGGGCGTTCGTGCGCGCCATGACCGACCTGATGCCGGCGGCGCGGGTCCACATGTTCATGGCCGCCGACTTGATTCGGCAATCGGCCGATGACCTGTTCGGCCGCGGCAGCGATGTCTATCGCGCGATTGATGAAGCGTTGACGGCGGTAGATCTGGAGTAGGCGTCGGAGCAGGCTTGTGGAAGGGACGCGATTCGCCATGTGGAAGCGGCCGGCGGCGGGGCTCGGGACGTTGCTGTTGATTCTCTCCGCTGTACCGGCTGCCGCACAGACACCACGGGTTTCGATTGCCATCAACGGCGGCCAGCAGACGCAGTCCGCCAGCACCACCGACAACGTCGTCTTTACGGAGTTCGCGGAGCAGGGGGACTTCGACGCGAGCTATCCGGGCGCCAACGGCCCGCTGTTCGACGTGAACGCCCGAGTTCGCCTCGTCGGGCACCTCGCTGTCGGCGCGGGTGTCTCCATGGTGTCACGCCAGGGGAACGCCGACCTTGCGGCCCGCATCCCCTATCCCTTCCGGTTCGAACGGCATCGTGTTGTCGAAGGAGCGTCGGCGTCCCTGCAGCGACAGGAGCTGACCGTTAGTATCCAAGCGGCCTGGATCGTGCCGGTCGCCGCGTCGGCCGACCTCACGCTCTTTGGCGGCCCGGCATTCGTCAGTCTCAAGCAGGATCTGGTCGACGGTGTCGAGTATGTGCACGCCTATCCGTACCTGGAGGCGTCGTACACCGGTGACGTCCACTCGCTGCGAACGGAGTCCACAGTGGGTTTCGTGGCGGGCGCCGACGTGACGTACTACGTCTCCCGACTCGTTGGCGTGGGCAGCACGGTGCAGTTCAACCGCGCATCGATGTCGGTTGAGTCCGCCGACGGCGGTGCCGTCGCGATTGACACCGGCGGCCTCCAGGTAACCGCCGGTCTCCGACTTCGTTTCTGAGTCGCCCACCAGGGATTCCCGGCGCCGTCATCTCAGCGATCGCGGAGTTCGACGTCCAGGCCTTCGACCACCGGCTGCCATCGGAACCGGTGGACGGCGATCGCGGCTTCGACCGTCAACCAGAGGGCAAGCGTGAGTATTGTCGCGCCGGTGGCGAACAGGAGCCACTGGCGTGCCGCCCAGAAGCCGGAGAGGTTGACGCTCATCACCGTGAGCGTCGACGCCAACATGAAGACCATCGGGGCGCCGGTCCATCCGACCGGCTTGCCGCGGCGCAGCAGGTAGAGCGTAATCGCGAGCAGGGCGAGCCCGGCAAGCAACTGGTTCGTCGTCCCGAACAGTTGCCAGAGGATGAGGCCGGCGTACTCGCCGTCCACCTGGATGAAAGCGAACGCCCATATGGCGGCGACGGCAATGCCGGAGGCTACGTAGCGGTTACCGAGCGCTCCGACGCCGATCGTCTGGCCCATCTCCGAGACGTTGTAGCGGAGGAGGCGCGTCGCCGAGTCGAGCGAGGTGAGGGCGAACGACACGACGAGCACCGAGACGAACGTCCCGGCGAACGCGGCGGGGAAGCCCAGCGAGCCGAGGAAGTGGGTTGACCCTTGCACGAAGGCGGCGATGTTGTTGCCCAGGCTGTCGGCCGCCTGCCAGCTCACGTAGCGCTCCAGCCACGCTTCGCGCGAGACGAAGCCCGCGGTGCAGGCGAGAATGGCCATCAGCCCGAGGAGCGACTCGCCGATCATTGCGCCATACCCCACGAAGCGTGCGTCGCTCTCGCTCGCCAGTTGCTTGGCGCTCGTCCCGGACGAGACCAGGGCATGGAATCCGCTTGCCGCGCCGCACGCGATGACGACGAAGACGAACGGCACGATGGCCGGCGCGCCGGGCGGGTCGAGGTCGACCGCCGGCGCGACGAACGAGGGATTCGTCAGGACGAAGCCGAGGTACATTGCGCCGACCCCGACGTACAGCAGCAGGCTGTTGATGTAGTCGCGCGGCTGCAGCAGCAGCCACACCGGCAGCACGCTCGCGGCGAACGCGTACGCGAGCAGGAGCCACTTCCACTGCGCGAGTGACGGCCCGACAATCGGATAGCGGAGCCCGAGCAGGATGAGGGCCGGCGCGAACAGCAGGCCGATCGCGGTCAGCGTTCGGACGCTGGCGCCGCGCCGGTGGACCTGAATCCCCATGGCGATGGCAACGCCCATCAGCAGACCGCTCGGGAGGGCCGATTCCGGATAGAAATCAGCGGAGAACAGCACCGCGATCACGTGTACGAAGACACCCATCGCCAGCGCGATCAGGAAAAAGATCACGAGGTGGAAGAGCGTCTTGCCGCGCCGGCCGACGAGATTTCCGGTTATCTGGCCGAGTGACATCCCGCGCGCCCGGATCGAGACGACCAGGGCGCCGAAGTCCTGCACCGCGCCGACGAAGATGGCGCCGGCGACCACCCAGATCATCGCCGGCAGCCAACCCCAGATGACCGCGATGGCCGGACCGAGCATGGGCGACAGGCCGGTGATGGAAGCGTACTGATGGCCGAACAGGACGAAGCGGTTTGCGGGCACGTAGTCGACATCGTCGGTCTGGGTGATGGCGGGCGTTGCTCGCGAAGGGTCGATGGCGAACACGCGGTCGGCGAGGAATCGGGCGTACACGCGATACGCCAGGACGTACGCGGCAAGGCAGATAGCGGCGGCGGCGATGGGGGAGACCGTCATGGCGCGACCGTCACGTGGCGCACAGGTGCGCGCCCACGTCGCGCAGCGCGTCGATACCGTGCACGTCACGCGGCCCCAGCGGGACCTGGACTTGCGGGAGTGAGGCGAACGCGGTGGCGATCTCGCGCAGGTGGACCTGTTCCTGGTTTCTCCGATCCTTGAAGAACGACCCGGATGCGTCGGCCGCTTCGGGGAGAACCCGGTTGATGACCAGCGCGGTGACCGGCAGGTCGAACCGTTGCAGCGTAGCGGCGATCCGGCGGCTCTCCAGTATCGAGAGACGGTCCGGGTTGACGACCAGCAGGAACGCGGTCCGCGCGGTGTCGAGCAGCCGCTCGCGCGCCCGCAGGAACGTGCGCCGGCGCGCGTGCAGCAGGGCCGTGACGCGCGCCTCCGGACTGTTCGGCGCATGGTCCGCGGCCTGATCGATCAACGACAGGTCATCCCCCTGCACCCGGCCACCCCCGAGGTTTCCCAGCATCGCTCCCAGCCGAGATGAACGCTCGCGCTGTCGAAGCAGGCCATCCATCCAGGCCGCCATCACCTCCGGCAGCGTCAGCAACCGCACGGTGTGGCCGCTCGGCGCCGTGTCGAACACCACCATATCGAAACGCGACCCCGCCTCGCTCATCAGCGCCGCCACACGCTCGAGGAGGGCGGCCTCGACGGCGCCCGGCGCTTCCCGGGCGAGCGCCATCTGACGGTCTATCTCGTCGTAGAGGCGCGCATGGACCAGCCGCTTCATCTGTGTCGACACTGTCTGGATGTGCGCCGTGGCGGCGGCCTCCGGATCGACCTCGAGGCCGGTCAGGTTGGGCGCGAGCGCAGTCTCGCGATCGCCGATCGCCCGTTCGAAGACATCGCCGAGCGAGTGCGCCGGATCGGTGGACACCACGAGGCAGCGCCGACCCCGCTCCGCTGCGGCCAGCGCGATGGCGGCCGCCGTGGTTGTCTTGCCGACCCCGCCCTTGCCGCCGACGAAAAGAAGCTGGTGCGCCAGCGGGTCGTACGACATCAGTGCGGTCTTGTCATGCGAGTGGATTGGTCCAGCGGAGGCCGGGAAAACGAGCGAAATCGGTGTCGCTGGAATGCAGTTCGCATTGGTGTTCGATTGCGATGGCGGCGAGGTGCGCGTCCGATGTCAGGCTGCCGGCGGTGCCGGCGGAATCGAGCAGCCGCGCCAGAATGTTCAGGTGACGCGGGCCAGGTTCGATGACCTCCACGACCGGCCGTTCGAACCACGCGCGTACGTGCTCGCTTGCAGCTCCTGGGGGAAGCGGTGGCGCGAGGACCGCAGGGCTTGTCATCAAACGAAGGTAACCGCACGTTACGGCCCACGGAATGACGACCGGCCGCGAGCCGTTCAGCAGGGATTCCCACCAGCGCCGCGAGGACGCGTGCTGCGGCGCCTGCTGGGCGTAGGCGTAAACGAGCAGATTGATATCCGGCAGAATCATCGCTGCGACGACAGATCGCGGGTCTCTCGGATGAAGTCGTCCACATCGAGCTCATCGACGAGCTGGTTGAGCCGTCTGGGATCGACGCCGGGGGTGAACCCGGTGGGCGCCGGCTCGACGACGAACCGAGGCAAGGTGCCCGCCCTGGAGTCCTGCGAACCAAGCCCCCGCCGCAGGACCGTGTTGAGTGCTTCCTTGAACGACAGTCGATTGCGCCGGGCGTAGTCCTTCAATCGTTCCGCGACGTTCGGTTCCAACGTGACCGTGGTTCGCATGGAGGCATCATGATGCACTATGAATGAGGCGTCAAGATGCTCCGGCCTAGCAACAGCGGAAGTGGTCGAGCGGCGAGTGTTCCAGGCCCATGCGGGTATGCCACTCGTGGAACCGCTCAAGCAGGATCGGCTGCAGTTCCAGCGTGTAGTAAGTCGCCGGGTTCGGCACGCCCATCAGCTCGGCGTAGACGAACAACATGAAGAGGTCGTCCTCGTCGCGGCGTGCCCTCGCCACGGCGCCGCGGTAGGGCGCCATGTAGAACTCCCGGAGCAGGGACCGCAGCGTGTCGCGGCGTGAAGCGCTCACTACCCGGCGAATCCTCCGACGGCGGGCGGCGCGGCGTGATGCCTGCTAGGAAGCCGCCATGCCCGCCGCCGCGCGCCGTTCGCGCATGAGGGCGGATACGGCTTCGAGCATGACGAAGATCGCCGTGATGATGATGATGACGTCGATCGCCACCAGCAGGTAGTTGCCCTCGCTGTAGAGGCTGGTGAGCTGGTAGAGCGCGCTCAACAGGGCCATCGTCGTGACGAAGACCATCGGGATCAGGGTGTATCGCGCCGGCCGGCGGCGCTGCACCAGCATCACGCTGATCACCAGCAGCGTCAGCCCCGCTAGCAACTGGTTCGTGGTGCCGAAGAGGGGCCAGATGATCATGCCGCCGCTACCGTCCGCGCCGCCCGCCCCGAACGCCAGCACGAGGCAGGCGCCTACCGCGATTCCGGTCGCGACGTAGCCGTTCTGGAGCGGCGGAATGCTGTAGATGGCGCCCCACTCCTGCACGATGTAGCGCTGCAGGCGGACCCCGGCGTCCATCGTCGTGCCCGCGAACAACACCGCCATGACGGCGAGCAGCGTCTGTGCGAACCCAAGCGGCATCCCGAGCCCGTTGGCCGCGATGCGCGACCCGCCCTCTACGAACGCGCTGATGCCGCCTACGGCGCCGAAGCTCTCGGCATTGGTGTACGCCGACTGCCACTCCGTCATCGAGAACCCGGCCGTGACCGCGATGATGGCGACGATGGCGAGAGCGCCCTCGCCCAGCGAACCCAGGTAGCCGACGAAACGCGCGTCAGTCTCCTTGTTGAGCTGTTTCGACGTGGTGCCGGAACTGACAAGGCCGTGGAAGCCGGAGATCGCGCCACAGGCGATCGTGACGAACAGCAGCGGCATCAGCGGCGGCGTTGCCGGTGGCACGTTCGGGTTGATCGCCGGCGCAACAACGCTCGGGGCGGCCAGGAGGACCGCGCCATAGAGAATGCCGAGTCCCACGAAGAGCTGAATGCCGTTGATATAGTCGCGCGGCTGCAGCAGCAGCCAGACCGGCAGCATCGAGGCGACTGCGGCGTACGCGAACAGGATCAGGATCCACTGGGCCGCCGGCGCGATGCCTCCCATCGGGGCGAGGGTGATGGGGAAGAGCTCGCCCAGGTAGATGACGGCGTACAGGATGATGGTTCCGGCGACGGTCGGCCAGGTGATACCGACGCCCACCCGGTAGAGCAGGATGCCGATGGCGACGGCCACCACGACGGCGGTCCACGCGGGAATGACGCTCGCCGGGGTATTGATGAACTCGCCCGCGATGGCCACCGCGAAGACCGCGTTCACCATCAGCAGGAGAAAGAAGACGACGATCATGAAGAGGTTGCGGGCTCGATGGCTCACGACTTCGCCCGTCAGGGAGCCGACCGAGAGCGCCTTGTTCCGCACGCTCGCCCAGATTGCGCCGAAGTCGTGCACCCCCGCGAAGAACATGGTTCCGATCACGACCCAGAGAAAGGCGGGCAGCCAGCCCCAGACGACGGCGATGCTCGGGCCGATGATCGGAGCCGCACCCGCCACCGCCGTGAAATGGTGGCCCCAGAGCACGACCCGGTTGGTGGGAACGTAGTCGATGTCGTCGCGCATCGCGTGCGATGGCGTCTCGAAGTCCGGGTCAAGCTGGTAGATCTTCTCCGCCATGAACTTCGAGTAGAAGCGGTAGCCCGAGAAGATCGCCAAGAGGCCGATCGCGGCTAGCACGACAGCGTTCATCGTCCGTCCTCCTTCGCGTCGTCGATCAAGTCACGTGCCGCGGGGTAGCCCGGCACTCCTGTCGCCTCGCGCACCGCGCGGACGATTGCCTCGGCCGTCGCATCGGCCGCCAGCGCGCCGATCCGCAGTCGCCCGATGTCGCTTGTCCACTCGGTGGCCTCGACGGCCCCGGTGGAGAGAGCGAAGATCGTATCCCCGTCGACCGGCGTGTGGGCCGGCCGGACAACCCGCGCAAGGCCATCGTGGGCCATTCGGGCAACGATTCCCAGTTCCGCCTGCGTCAGCGAAACGTTCGTGGCCACGACGCCGATCGTCGTGTTCTCACCGCCGGGGGCTGCGGCCGGCGGCTGGCGAAGAAGGGCGCCGGCGCCTTCGAGGCCACGACCGTCTTCCGTTCGGACTCCAGCTATCAGCGCACCGGTCTCCGGGTCGTAGACATCTCCCACGGCGTTGACCGCCACCAGCGCGGCGACGCGGACGCCGTCCGGCAACTCGATCAGCGAGGTGCCGACTCCGCCCTTCATTGCCCGTCCGGGACCTGCCAGCTTGCCGACGGTAGCCCCCGCCCCGGCTCCGACCGTTCCCTCCGCGATAGCGCCGCTGGTAGCCGTCTTCGCGGCGCGGTAGCCGCACTCCGCCCCCGGACGGATGGCGCCGTCGCCTACCGTCAGGTCGAAGAGAATGGCGGCGGGCACGATGGGTACGGGGCCGCCGCGGGTCGGGAAACCGACGCCCCGCTCGTCGAGGTAGCGCATGACCCCGTCGGCGGCGGCGAGGCCGAACGCGCTGCCGCCGGAAAGGACGATGGCATGTACCTGCTGCACCCGGTTGGCGGGGTCGAGCAGCGCGGTCTCGCGTGTCCCCGGGGAGGCGCCTCGAACGTCCACGGCGGCGGTTGCGCCCGCCTCGGCCAGAACGACCGTGCATCCGGTGGGCCGGGTGGCCAGGGTGTGGTGGCCTACGGCGAGGCCGTCAATCGCCGTGAGGCCGCGTGTGGTCATCGATTGGGCTGCCACGCCGACGTGTTCCGCTACGGCGCCTGCCACCGCGGCACAGAGAACGGCGCACCCGAGGCGCACTGGCACTCCACTCATCGGGCGGTCAATGCTACCTGAAATCGGGTCTTCGGAGTGCGTTGCCTCACGGAAAGGTACAATGCGGAGATGCGGTTTGCCCCGATGGTGTTGTTCGTGGCGGGAATGGCCGCGTGCGGGTCCGCCCCGCCGGAGAACGTGGTTTCGTCGGCGCTCCGGGCCGTTCCGGACGCCACGGAAGGCGGGCTGCGACCCGACCCGCCACCTGGCGCCGGCCTGCTCGCCCGCGTGGTGATCCTCGGTGATTCGCTGACTGCGGGCCTCGGTCTGCCGGAGAACGAGGCGTTTCCCGCGCGCCTGCAGGCACGGGTCGACGCTGCAGGCTGGCCGATTGAGATTGCGCCGCGCGGGGTGTCTGGCGATACGACGGCGGGTGGCCTGAGAAGGCTCGACTGGGCAGTCGACGGTGATGTCCGCATGCTGGTGGTGGCCCTCGGCGGGAACGACGGGCTGCGCGGGCTGCCGGTCGAGCAGATGCATGACAATCTCGCCACCATAATCGACCGCGCACGGGAACGCGATATCGAGGTTGTGCTGGCCGGGATGGAAGCGCCGCCGAACTTCGGCGCCATCTACACGTCTGAATTCCGGGAGGTGTTTCGAACCTTGGCGGAGACGCGCGAGGTCGTGCTGATTCCGTTCCTGCTGGAAGGAGTCGCAGGCGATCCCGACCTGAACCAGCGCGACGGCATTCATCCGAACGCTGCCGGAGCGGAGCGGATGGCTGCTCATCTCTGGTCGACGCTGGAGCCGCTACTGGCGGAGATCGCGGCGGAGCCGGCAGCATCGATCGGGGCCGCGCAATGAGCGCGCCGATGATCGAGCTGCGCGGCGTTTCCAAGACCGTCCAGAGTGGCGGCAAGCCGCTGACCATCCTGCATCCGCTCGACCTCGCCGTGCCGGTGGGGCAGTTGCTCTCGGTTGTCGGCCCCTCGGGAAGCGGCAAGTCGACGCTGCTCGGTCTCATCGCTGGTCTTGACATGCCCTCGACCGGCGAGATCGTGATCGACGGGACAACGATCACGTCCCTCGACGAGGATCGCCTCGCGCGGTTCCGCGGTGAGCGGATCGGTTTCGTCTTTCAGTTCTTTCACCTTCTGCCGTCGCTCAGCGCGCTCGAGAACATCATTGTGCCCCTCGAGATCGCGGGTGTGGCCAACCCATTCGGCAAGGGACGCGCACTGCTGGAGGAGGTCGGCTTGACCGACCGCGGGCACCACTACCCGTCGCAGCTCTCCGGTGGCGAGCAGCAGCGGGTCGCCATCGCGCGAGCCCTGGCCAACGATCCACCGATCCTCCTGGCGGACGAGCCGACCGGGAACCTCGACAGCACGAACGGCCGGCACGTCATCGACCTGTTGATCGAGGTGAATCGTTCTCGCGGGACGACAATCGTCCTGGTAACCCACGATCGGGATCTGGCGGCCCGCACCGACGTCACGCTGGCGATGCTGGATGGCCGCACGGTCGTGCGCGACCCCGCATTGGATTCGGCGCCCGCCGCCGCCGCGGGCGGTTAGGGATCGGTACTCTCAACCATGAGTTTCATCCTGCGCATGGCGGTCCGCGAGTTGCGCGCGTCCTGGCGCCGGCTCATCTTCTTCTTTCTCTGCGTCGCGATCGGTGTCGGCGGGATCGTGGCGCTCCGCTCCTTGGTGCAGAACGTCCGGACGGCGCTTGCCGGCGAGGCACGGAGCCTGACCGGGGGCGATGTCTACGTCGAGTCGGAGCAGCCCTGGACCGAAGATGTGCTTGCCCGCATCGACGCGCGGACCGGCGCCATCCCCGGACTGGCGAGGACGGAGACGATTGACACGATTACCGTGGCGCGCCTGCCGGAAGGACAAGGGCCGCAGACCAAGGTGGTCGAGTTGCGGGGAGTCGAGGCGGCGTTCCCCTTCTACGGGCAGTTCGTACTGGAGAGCGGCGCCGAGTATTCGCCCGCGTTGATCCGGGACAACGGCGTGCTCGTGGGGCGGGAACTACTGCCGCAACTGGACATCGAGGTGGGCGACGAGATCGTCATTGGCGACAGGGCGTTCACGATCCGTGACGCCATTATCAGCGAGCCGGGCCGCCAGTTGGGGGGATTCAGCTTTGGTCCGCGCGTGCTGGTTGATCTCGCGGAGCTGGAGGCGACCGGCCTGGTCGGTCTCGCCAGCCGGGCGGAGCGGCAGATCCTGATGCGGGTCCCGGAGCCGGCGATCAACCCGCTGGTCGATGCCTTGCGCGAGGATCTGCAGGAGGCGTTCGTTCGGATCGGGTCGTACCGGCGCACGGAGGAACGGATCGAGCGGAACTTCGGCCGCGCGGAGAACTACCTCAGCCTGATCGGTTTCGTTGTCGTCATCCTCGGTGGCATTGGGGTATGGAGCGTGACGCGGGTCTTCGTCCAGCAGCGCCTCCGGAGCGCGGCCATCCTGAAGTGTCTCGGTGCCACACACGGTCGTGTTCTGGCTGTGTACGTCGTTCAGGTAGCGGTTCTCGGCCTGGGCGGGGCGCTGCTTGGTGTCGCGGTCGCACAGGGCGCGATCTGGTCGCTTCCGGATTCACTGACCGAACAGGCCGCCGCAATCGCGGGATCCGGCAACATTGCGCCCGGACTGACCTTGTCGGCCGTCGTGCAGGGCGTTGCCGTCGGCGTCATCGTGGCCATGCTCTTTGCGCTCGTGCCGTTGCTGGAGACACGACACGCGAAGCCGCTGCTCCTGCTGCGGCCGGGGGACGTGCCGAGCGCGCCGCGTCGCGATCCCCTTCGATTGGCCGCCATAGCCGTCGCCGTCTCGGGCCTCGTTCTGGCGGCCGCGTGGCAGGCGGCGTCGCTCGAGGTGGGGGCGTGGGTGGCGGGCGGATTCATCGTTGTGGCGGTGCTCCTGCATCTGGTCGGCCGGGGCCTGATTCGCGCTGTACGCCCACTGGAGACCTCTCAGTGGTTCCCCCTGCGGCACGCGGCGCGCAGCCTCCGGCGGCCGGGGAACCAGACCCGCGTCGTGCTCCTCGCGGTCGGTCTCGGGAGCTTCTTCATCATCGGCGTCCATGCCGTGCAGGAGAACCTGCTGACCGCCTTCTCGCTGGAGTTGCGGGACGACATGCCGGACATGTTCCTGATTGACATTCAGCAGGATCAGGCGCCGGGTGTCGCACGGTTGCTCGAGGCGACTCCGCTCGGCCCGGACGGCATGGATTCGGCGCCGGAGCTGCTTCCCGTCCTGCGCGCCCGCGTCACCGGCGTCAGTGGACCGCAGACCCGCATCGAGGGACGCCGGGCTATCCGCCGCGCCGGGCTTGGCCGTGAGTACACCGTCACCTACCGGGCCCGGATGGCCGAGAACGAGCGTGTCGTGGCGGGGAGATTCTGGGACGCGACGCCGTCCGGGGATCGCGACGGATTGCTGGAAGTCTCGGTCGAGGACAGCGTGATCGAGCGCGGCGTTCAGTTGGGCGACACGATCCGTTTCGACCTGCTCGGCCGGCCTGTCGAAGCGCGGGTCACCAGCGTCCGCGAGGTCGACTGGGACGACTCGAGGAGCGGTGGTTTCATCTTCGTCTTCCAGCCCGGCGCGTTCGACGACGCACCGCACTCCTATATTGCGTTTCTGCGGGGTCCGGCGGGAACGGAGGCCCGCGGCGCCATGCAGCGGGAGCTCGCCAATCAGTTCCCGAACGTGTCGGTGATCGACGGACTGGAGATCCTCCGGACCTTCCGGCGCGTGCTGGACTACGTCACGCTCGCGGTCACAGCGGTAGGGGCCATAGCACTCTTTGCCGGAGTGTTGATTCTGATCGGATCGGTAGCGATGACGCGGTTCCAGCGACTGTACGACGCCGCCGTCTTCCGGACCCTCGGAGCCAACACGCGAGCGCTGACGTCGATGTACGTACTGGAGTACGGTGTGCTCGGCCTCCTGGCCGGGGTGATTGGGTCAGCCGGCGCCATCGGCCTGACGTGGGTGCTCACCCGGCAGGTCCTCGAGGTGCCCTGGACGCCAGCGCCGGGGATCAATCTCATCGGCATGATGCTGACGGCGGCAGCGGTTCTGGTGGTGGGAGTGGCCGCGAGCGCGGGCGTGTTGAGACAGAAGCCGCTGCTGACGCTGCGCGCCGAGTAGCGCACGGCGGCGGCGTGATACATTGACCAGATGAGCGGGCGCCGAAACGGCCCGCAAGGAGGGCTGGCCATGGAGCAGGCCGCCTACGAGACATATCGGGACGCGTTGTTGCGGAAGCGGGGGGAGATTCTGAACGAGCGGGGAGGGCACACGCTCACCACGCCGATGGAGAACAATACCCGCCAGGGCGACATGGCCGATCAGGCCAACGGCAACAACGAGGTGCACATTCAGCTTAAGCTGAAGCAGACCGACGCCAAGATCCTCAACGCGATCGAAGAAGCGTTGTGGCGCATGGACGAGGGCAGTTACGGCATCTGCCGGGATTGCGGTGAGCCCATCGCCCCTGCCCGCCTGAACGCGATTCCATGGACGCGGGTCTGCATCACCTGCAAGGAACGGCAACGCGCCTGACCGTCGTTGCCCTCGGCAGCAACCTGGGCGACCGTCGCGCCCATCTCGCGTACGCTGTCAGCCGCCTCAAGGTTCTCTTGGCCCGCCCGCGAATCTCCCCGTACATCAATTCCGCCTTTATCGGAAGTCCCGCCGCCGGTCCGCAGCCCGATTACCTGAACGGCGTCGTGGTCGGCGCGAGCAGTATCGACCCGGTTGCGTTGCTGGGCGAATTGCAGGCGATTGAACGGGCCCGCGGCCGGGCGCGACCTCACGCGCACGCGCCCCGGACGCTCGATCTCGACCTGATCCTCATGGGCGACCTCACCATGCGCACACCGGATCTCGTGCTGCCGCACCCACGGTTCCGGGAGCGGCGGTTCGTACTGGAACCGCTCGCCGCCGTGGCCCCGGATCTCGCCGATCCAGTGAGCGGCCGAACCGTGCGAGAGTTGCTGGCCGCACTGGGTGGGACGGATCAACCCTTGCCGAGCAGCCCGTCGACGCTCCACTCGCCCGGGCCGCGCGAGGCGATATAGAGGAACAGGAAGCAGTACAACACCGCCCGCTCGCCGTCGTTCACCACCGGGAACAGGAACGCCCCGGAACGCGACACGTGACCGAGGAAGTAGGCGGCAGCCATCTCTCCGCTGCAGACGAACGCCACCGGGCGGGTGAACAGGCCGAGGGCGATGAGTGTTCCTCCCGCCAGTTCGATGACTCCGGCCGTGCCGAGCAACGACAGGATCTCCTGTTGCGTGCCTCCCAGGATGCCGAAGAGCTTCTGCAGGCCGTGGAGCATGAAGCCGTACCCCGCAACGATGCGGAGCGTGGCGAGAATGCAGTTGGCCCAGGGGTCGAGGAAGCGCATGGGTGCCGGCCCTCCTTCGGATGTTCCTTTGGTCGTATTCAGGGTCGCTTGGGAGCTTCGATGCCGGCGCTACTCGAACCGGAGCGACTCGATCGGGTCGAGCTGGGCCGCCTTCCGCGCGGGGTAGAAGCCGAAGAAGATCCCCGTTCCCGCAGCGAAGCCGACCGCGATCATCACGGCATCGGGTGGAATCTCGGTAGGCCAGGCGAGGAACTGGGTCAGGCCTTCGGAGAGGCCGAATCCAAGTCCCACGCCGACGAGGCCACCCGCCAGGCTCAGGACAATCGCCTCGACCAGGAACTGCAGCAGGACGTCGCGTCCCTTGGCGCCCACCGCCATCCGGAGCCCGATTTCGCGGGTCCGTTCGGTGACCGAGACCAGCATGATGTTCATGATGCCGATACCGCCGACGATCAGCGAAACACCGGCGATGCTTGCCAGCAGGCCCGTCATGGTCTGTGTGGTCTGCGTCCTCATGCTCGTCATGTCTTCCTGCGTCCGGACCAAGAAGTCGTCGTCCTGGCCCGGCTGCAGTTCATGCTCCACGCGCAGCACGGCGGAGATCTCGTCCGCGATCTCGTTGATCCGGTCGGCGTCCGACGCCGAAATGACGATCTCCGAAATGTTGGTCCCGTCACGTCCTCGCAGCTTCCGGTTGACGGTCGTGTACGGCACGAAGACCGCGTCGTCCTGATCCTCGCCGAACTGACCCGATCCCTTCGCTTCCATCACGCCAATTATCTGGAAGGACTGGTTGCGGATTCGGACCCGGGAGCCGACGGGATCGACCCCTTCGCCGAACAGGTTGTCACGCACGACGGAGCCGAGAACCGCAACCTTGGCGGCGCTCTGAACGTGGGTCTCCGTGAAGAAGTCCCCGTACTCGATCCCCCAGAACCGGATCTGCGGGAACTCGACGTCCGTGCCCTGAATGTTGGTGTTCCAGTTCTGGCCCTCGGCGACTATCTGGTCTCGGGTTCGGACGCCCGCCGCCAGGTAGACGGCGTCGGGGACCTGTTCACGGATGGCGTCGACATCATCCGCCTTCAAGCGGGGCGACTGGCCCATCCCCATGCTGACTCCGCCACGGCGGAAGTTGCCGGCCCGGATGTTGATCATGTTCGTGCCGGCGGCGCGGATCTGCTGCTCGATCTCATCCTGCGCGCCCCGGCCGAGTCCCACCATCGTGATGACGGCGGCGACGCCGATGATCATGCCGAGCATCGTCAGGCTGGTTCGCATCTTGTTCCGGCCGAGCGCCTTGAGCGCAACACGCAGCACCATGAAGATCGACATCAGTGACTCCTTCGCTACGACGCGGCAACCACGGGACTGCGGGCAGGTTCCGGGTCGGTGGGCATCTCGCGCGCGGCCCGTACCTGGACATTCGACTCGTCGGACGCCACCAGGCCATCGTGGAAGCGGATGATCCGCTTGCCGTACTCGGCAATATCCGGTTCGTGGGTAATCAACAGTACCGTAATCCCGTCTTCCTGATTGAGCCGCTGGAAGATCTCCATCACCTCGATACTGGTGTGCGAATCGAGATTGCCGGTCGGCTCGTCCGCCAGCAGAATCGCAGGCTGGTTCACCAGCGCGCGGGCGATCGCCACCCGCTGCTGCTGGCCACCCGAGAGCTGGTTGGGAAGGTGGTCCATCCGGTCGGCGAGACCGACCGCCGTCAGCACCGCCTCCGCCTGTTGGCGACGCTTCGCGCCCCGCAGCTTGGATCCGCCGTACAACAGGGGCAGCTCGACGTTGTCAAGCGCCGTCGTTCGCGCCAGCAGGTTGAAGCCCTGGAAGACGAAGCCGATCTTCCGATTGCGTACCTCGGCAAGCTGATCGCGCGAAAGGCGCGACACGTCCCGTCCATCCAGCAGGTAGCGACCGCTGGTCGGCCGGTCGAGGCAACCGAGGATGTGCATGAACGTAGACTTGCCGGACCCCGACGGGCCGGTGACCGCGACGAACTCGCCCGCCTCGATGGAAAGGGTGACGCCACGCAGGGCGTGCACGTCGATATCACCCATCGAATAGGTCTTCGTCAGGTTCTCGACGGCAATCATTGGCATCGCTTGGCTAGCGTCCTCGGCGACCGAACGGAAACTGCGGCATGAGCGGGGAGCTGCTGGCGGTGCTGGACGGGGGACCCGCACCCGACTCGGGTGTGCTTACGTTGGTTACCAGGAGCGCGCCGTCAGCGAGCGACACGTCCTCGGCGAGCACATCCACCAGTTCACTCGCCGACCCATCGGTGACGCCGAGGCGGACCTCAACACTGCGAAGTCGGCCGGAGTCTTCCAGGAGCCAGACGCTCACGTCCCGCTCGACGACTTCAAGTGGCGCGAACAGCGCATCGATTGTCGTTGCACCTCTCTCGACGGCCGGAACAGCATCCGGGGCCGAGGCGGCAGCCGCCTGTCGCGCGGCGGCTGGCCGGCCGCCCCCACGGCCTGGCCCGCCGAATCCCCCCGGGCCGCCGGCGCGCCCGCGCCTCTCCGCCAAGAACTGTTCGCGCTCTTCCGGCGACATCTGCTGGATGCGCTCGCGCATCTGCTGCCGCTGTTCCTCGGTCGGCGGACCACCCTGCCCGCCGAAGCCTCCGAATCCACCGCCGGGACCTCCGACTGCGGCGCCGGGGCCTGCGGGCTCGCCGCCCGGGTCGGCGGTGTCCGCTGCCGCAGGGGGCTCGCCCGCCCCCCCCCGTGGGCCCGCCATCGCGTTGCGTGGTTGGCCTCCCTGCAATTCGGCCGGGACGGGCTGATTAAGCGCGGCGAACATCGCCGGGGTGGGCCGGAAGCGGATCGCGGCGTTCGGTACGCGGAGGGCGTTGTTGCGCCGCGCGACCTCAACCGTGACGGTCGCCGTCATGCCGGGCTTCAGCTTCAACTCCGGGTTGGGAGCATCGATGACCGTGGCGTAGGTCACGACGTTCTGCGTGAGGATCGGCTCGAGGCGGATCTGCGACACGCTGCCCTCGAACAACTCGCCAGGGTAGGCGTCGACCGTGAACGTCACGCGCTGGTTCGGACGGATGCGTCCGACGTCCGACTCGTCGATGTCGGCGATGACCCGCATCTTCGTCAGATCGGCGGCAATGACAAACAGCTCTGGGGCCTGAAAACTGGCCGCGACGGTCTGCCCGACATCGACCAGGCGGGAAGTCACGATGCCGTCGATCGGCGCTCGGATGACGGTGTGCTCCAGGTTCACCTCGCTCTGGTTCAGTGAGGCCTGGGCCTGGGTCACCTGCGCCTCGGACGACTTGAGCTGCGCCTCGGCGGAGCGGAGCGCCACTTCGGCTGCTTCAAGCTCGGTCGGAGAGATCAGATCGGCGGCGGCAAGTTCGCGCGAGCGGCGCAGTTGGGTTTCCGAGTCGTCGACCGCGACTCGCAACCGCTCGACATCCGCCTCGGCGCGCAGCAGGTTGGCTCGCGACTGCTCTATCTGGGTTTCGAACAGGGACGGGTCGAGCCGCATGATGACGTCGCCCTCGCGGACGATGGAGTTGAAGTCGACATGCAACTCCTGGATGATGCCGGAAACCTGGCTGCCTACCTGCACCGTCGTGACCGCCTCCAGCGCCCCGGTGGCGCCGACGGTATCGACCACGTCCCCGGTGTTGATGCGGGTTGTGCTCACTTCCGGCACGAACTCGACGGTTCGGAAACCGTAGTAGTAGCCGTAGGCTACCGACGCGCCACCGAGCAGAAGGATGACGATGAGCAGTTTCTTCATGATCTGATGCCCCGTGCGCGTTACAGCAGGTTCCTCCCCGCGGATTCGCTTATCCTCCCCCGCCGATTACGGTGATCCCCGCCGCGCCGAGCGACGATCGCTGTGCCCGCTCGAACTCGATCAGGGCCAGTTGAAAGTCAAGGATCGCGCGCAGCTCGTTGTCCTGCGCGGTTGCCAGGTCGCGCTGTGCCTGAACGACGAAGAAATTGGTCGACAAGCCGACCTCGAACCGGCTCTCTTCGGCGCGCAACTGCTCCTCGGCCAGCTCGCGCGCCGCCGACGCCGCCTCGATCCGTTCCTGAATGGCGTCGATCTGCAGCGCGGCATTGCTGACCTCAGTCGCGATCTGGAGTTCGATCTGACGGATCTGCGCAGTCGTCTGCTGTAACTGCAGCCGCGCCCGCTCGTACGCCGCCTTGTCGGCGCTCTGGCCCAGCGGATAACTCATCTGGAGCCCGACGCTCCAGAAGGGGTACTCGTTCCTGACGACGCTGCCGAGCGCATCGGCGTAGCCTCCCGGGATCTCGGTTGCCACACCGCCACCGAAGATGTTGTCCCGGATCACCCGGGGGCCGCCTTGTCCCGTCACCTGATAGGAGCCGATCAGGTCGAGTGCGGGCAGTGTGGAGTTGCGCAGGTTCTCCACGTTCGCGTCATTGATGTTGAGTTGCCGCCGAACGCGCTCGATATCGGTACGCCGTTCGAGCGCTCCGGCGATCGCTGCCTCCAGATCGATAGGTGTCGCCTCGATCTGCGGTTCGTCGATGGGATTCAACTCGGCGGTCCAAAGCTCATCCGACGTTCCGCCGACGATGAGCTGCTTCAGGGCGAGTTCCGCCGTTCGCAGCACCTGCATCGCCTGAGCCAATGCCTGTCGCCGCGCGGCCGCCTCGGACTCGGCCTGTACGACGTCGATGGGCGCCAGCGTGCCGATCTCGACGCGCACCTGGTTGTCGCGGACGAGTTGCTCGGCCAGAGCCAGCGCCTGTTCCTGTACTCCGACCGAGGCGTTCGCATAGACCAGATCCCAGTACCGCGACCGGACGTTGGAGAGCGTGTTGGTGATGGTTTGTTCCAGATTGATGTCGGAAACGTCGCGGTTGATCTGGGAGACCACGAGCTGCGTTCGACGCTGATCGGTTCGGAACCCGCGCAGAAGCGGCTGCGTGTACGACAGGCTCATGTTGGCCGAGTAGCTCGGGTTGAAGCTGTTGAAGATGTTGGTCGACTCTGAACGGTTGCTGTCCCAGGCGATGCTGTACTGACCGCCGCCCCACTTGACCTGCTGATTGATCCCGACGTCGTAGTTGCCCCGGTCGGTAACGATCGAGCTGCCCTCCAGCCCGCCGCCGTCGAACAGGGTCCGATTGGGAAAAGTGGACTGATTGAGGCCGAAGCTGGACGAGGCGAAAGGCAGGAACGCGGAGTTCGCGGTAACTATCGCAAGATCCTGCACCAGCGGGTTGATCCGCTGAACTGCAATATCGAGATTGCGCTCGAGCGCCCGCTCGATCGCGTCGTCGAGCGTGAGGTCGTAACGACCGAACGATGGATCCGGTTGGGCGCTTTGGCGGGCCGATGCGACTTCTTCGGGGTCGACGGTCCCGGTGGGAACGAGAATCTGGGCCTGAGCCGCAGGCGCGACGAGGGTCGCGGCAGCGGCAAGGCACACGGCGCAGAGACGACGGACATCAGTGGTCAAGGCACTACCTCCAGCTCCGATAACTTGGACCCGACTCGCAGCGGTTTTCTTTCCGCGTCAATCCGTTAGACGCCAAGACCGCCGTCCCGGTTCGGAACGCTAGCGCTGGTCGGATCCGCGTGACGACCGGCCTTCGCGCCGCTCCAGGAAGTCGTGCAACGCCTCGATCTGCTGTCGCGTCAGCACCTTGTGCATCCGGTAGAGCATCAGGGTCCGAGTCTTGCTGAGCGCGCTACGCGCTGCCTCCACGTCATCGATCTTCAGGGTGACTTCCCACTCTTCGGCCGCCATGGCACGGATGAGCTGACTCAGTTCCTCTTCCTCCCGATCGAGGCGGCGCACCATCTTTCGCAGGGTCGGTCGCAGTTCCTGGAAGACTGCTTCGATCCGAACGCCCTGATCGTCGGTGAGTTCGAGCTCCGTCTGTACCTCGGTGGATTGCCACCACTTGTAGCGTTGCGTCGCCTCGGATTCCGAGGGACTGCCCGCCACCGCGCAGACGATGGCCGGCAACACGAAGGAGACGATGCGCGGGACTCGGTTCCGCATGGTAGTGCTCCTCAAGCCAATTCTACGAGCCGTTCGATCACTTCGCCCACCACGGTGTCCGGGGTCGATGCGCCGGCGGTGACGGCGATGGCGAGCGCGCCATTGGGTGGAAGCCAGTCCCTCGCCGTCGACTCCGCCGTCCGGGCAGGGGAGCCTGACGCCGGAAGATACCGAATGACGGCGTCCGACTCCAGGCACCCGGGGCCTGCTATGTGGTACGTGGGTACCCGGTCCGAGCAGATGCGGGCAAGATTCCGCGTGTTGCTGCTGTTGTAGCCGCCGATGACGACCGCCAGATCGAGCCGCCGGCTGTCAAGCAGCGCGATGACGGCGTCCTGGCGATCCTGAGTGGCGCTGCAAATCGTGTCGAACGCGCGGTAGTGTTCGCCGAGCGCCGCTTCACCGTACCGGTCGATCATGGCGCGGCGAACCATCTCGCCTACCGCAAGCGATTCGCTCATCAGCATCGTCGTCTGGTTTGCGAGGCCCACCTTGCGGAGGTCGCGACGAGGATCGAAGCCCGGGGAGCAGGCATGGCCAAGCCGCTCCTGGAACGCCTCCGGTGTCTCGTTTTCCCGGATGCAGTCGCAAAGCAGCGCCGCCTCCGCCTCGTCGCGCACCACGGCGTAGCGTCCGCCGGGAGTCAACGCCGCCTGAGAGGCGGTTGCCTGCGTCTCTTCGTGGCCGACCTTGCCGTGAATCACCGACGTGTAGCCGTCCCGCGCATAGCGGCGGACGTTCTTCCAGACGTTCAGGACGGAGCCGCACGTCGTGTCGACGAGGGTGCAGCCGCGCCGGTCCAGTTCGGCAAGGTCGCCGACAGTGACACCGAAGGCCGGCAGGATCACCACATCGTCCGGGCGGACGCCGTCGATGGACTCGCTGTCGTCGCTCAGAAACTGGATCCCGGCGTCACGCAAGCGCCCGTTCACCTGCGGGTTGTGGATGATCTCGCCGGTCAGATACACGCGTCGGTCGGGAAACCGGCGTCTGGTCTGGTAGGCGTAGTCGACCGCCCGATCGACCCCGTAACAAAAGCCGAACTCCTGCGCCACATGAATCGTTACCCGCCCGCTCTGGTGGGCATGGCCGTTCTCGCGGATACGGTCGATCAACTGGCTGTGATAGTCGCGGGCCAGTTCGTCGGCCACAAGGTGCTTGACGTCGAGGCCCTTGCGGAAGATCGTGGTCACGGGATGATGGTTGGCGCCAGGATCGCGCATCAGCGGACGTCTATCGACGCCGCACGGAGCCGGGGCGTCATTTCGTCCAGAGCCATCAACGGCTCGACTCGCCAGGTGGCGAGCGCTGCTTCCAGATCGCGCATCAACTCCTCGTCCGTCTGCGAGGCGAGTCCCCGCTCCGATGCGGGTTCGCCGGTCGTTGCCAGAGCGCGGTTCTCCGCGCTCGCCACACTCTCCCCGGGTCGGGTGCCGTTCGATTCGGAACGCGGAACGTCGCCGGGTTGCACCAGTGCCAGGCTGAGCAACAAGCCGGCTGCGGCGGTGGCGGCCAGCCAGCGGGGGGCGCTCGATGCACGGCGTGCTGCCCGCGGGGCGCTCGCCGGGAACAGGAGGATACGGGCCGGACCCGAACCGAACGCGGTTCCGACCCGGCGCAGTATGCGGCGGCGCTGCCTGGCGAAACGGTGGGACGGTGTTTCCGCATCAAATGCCGCTTCCGCCTCGTCGGCGATGCGGGCGAGGAGCCCCCGGGTATCGGAACGCTTCACAGCGCAGTCGGGGCAGACCGCCAGATGCGTGGTGATTGCCGCCATGATCGGATCCGTCTTCCGGCCATCCTCGACCGCCACCAACGCCAGTTCCCGCTCGGTCAGATGCCGCGACGGGCGCAGGCGGCGCAGACAGGACGACCAGCCTCCGATCTCCCGCCAGCCACGCAGACCCATCAGGCCCTTGCCTCCCCGCCGCGACGTTCCGCCAGCCACGCCGCACCCGACAGGTGACGGCGCAACGACCGGATGGCCCGAAACAGGTGAACCCTGACGGTTGCCTCGCTCAATTCCAGCATCGCGGCCACATCGCGGGTCGGATGCCCCTCAAACTGGCTCAACACTACGACAGCCCGTTGCCGTTGCGGCAAGCGGTCGACCGCCGCGAGCAGTTCGGTGCGCCGTTCGGCTTCCAGGAGCGCGGCTTCAGGAGACAAACCAGCCGCGGGTTGCCGTGCAATCCAGTCCTGCTGGTCGGACTCGGCTTCGTCCACCGGCACCATCCAGCGAAGGCGCCGCGTACGCGCCTTGAGGCGGTCGAAGCAGCCGTTGGTCAGGATGCGGGTGAGCCAGAGTTCGAAAAGCAACTGTTCGCGGAACGATGGCAGATGGGTGAATGCCTTGAGGAACGCATCCTGAACCGCTTCGTCGACCTCCGCCGGGTCCCGCAGGTAGTAGTAGGCGATCCGCGTGGCGCGACGCTGATGACGTTCGATCAGCGTCGCGAACCGCTCGCCGGCGGCGACTCGATTGCCCGAGGCGAGGAGCGCCTTGGTTTCCGCCACCAGTTCCGAGTCCGCGACGGTGCGTTGATCGGTTGTCGTGATGTTGGCAGTCGTCATCGGTGTCGCGGAATCACGGCCGTCTCCCTCTAAGAAGTCGCATCTCCGCCCGTTGTTTACACACGGCATGGCGACTGAGTCCGACTCCCACCATGATACTCCGTCCGGGCAATTCTTGACCGGTCGACGGGTGCGTAGTAGGGTTACGCGTCCGGTGCGCGGCTCACTGCCGCGTGCCGGTTGACCCTTCCCACGCCGATGGCCTGGACGCCGGCCGATACCCCGAGAAGAACGCCTCTCTACGCGAGCCACGTTGCGCTTGGAGCCCGGATGGTTCCGTTCGGCGGCTGGGAGATGCCGCTGCAGTATTCGGGGATCGCGGCGGAACACGCGGCGGTAAGGACAACCGCCGGTCTGTTCGACGTAAGCCACATGGGGGAGCTGGAGCTGGCCGGCGCGGACGCGCTTGCCGTGTTGCAGCAAGTTACCGCCAACGACGCAGCCCGGCTGGAAGTGGGGCAAGCGCAGTACTCCGCGCTGACGACGCCAGCGGGGACAGTGGTCGACGACTTGGTGGTGTACCGCCTGGCGGCCGACCACTTCCTTCTCGTCGTGAACGCCGCCAACGCCGGCAACGACTTGCGCTGGATCAGGGACGCAGTCCGGCCGGATGGCGGGAGCGACATGGCCGACGCGGCCGTGATCGACACCAGTTCCCGGTATGCGTTGCTCGCGCTGCAGGGGCCACGCTCCGAAGCCATCCTGCAGCCGCTCACCGGCGTCGATCTGCAATCGATCCCGGCGTTCGCGTTCGCGACCGGCGAAGTGGGAAGCGCCCGCGCGACGATTGCCCGCACCGGCTATACCGGTGAGGACGGCTTCGAGCTTCTCGTGGCTCCGGCGGCAGCCGAGGCGGTCTGGAACGCCGTTCTGGCGTCAGGCGGCGGGCATGGTCTGGTTCCCGCGGGTCTGGGCGCTCGGGACACGCTGAGGCTGGAAGCCGGAATGCGGCTCCACGGACAGGACATGGATCGGACGACGACGTTGCTTGAAGCGGGTCTGGGGTGGCTGATTAACTGGGAGAAGGGGCCGTTCATCGGACGCGAAGCACTCGCAGCGGAACGGGAAGCGGGATTGGCGCGGCGTCTTGCCGGTTTCGAAATGATCGACCGCGGCATCGCGCGCCCCGGCTGTGACGTTCATGCCGTTGACGCGGATCCTTCTGACGCGGCGATCGGGCACGTGACCAGCGGGACCTTGACGCCGCACCTCAAGAAGGCGATTGGCATGGCGTACGTTCCGGCGGCGTTGGCGAAGCGCGATACGGAACTGCTGATCGACGTCCGGGGTACGCGCCGTCGGGCGCGCGTGGTCCGGATGCCGTTCTATCGGAGGCCACGATGACTTACCCGACCGACCTGCGCTATACGAAAGACCATGAGTGGATCCGGATCGAGGGAGAGACCGGACGCATCGGCGTCACCGACTACGCCCAGCGGCAACTGGGCGATGTCGTATTCGTTGATCTGCCGGAGTCAGGCGGCACGGTGACGAAAGGGGAGCAGTTCGGGTCGATCGAATCAGTCAAGGCCGTCTCCGACCTGTATGCGCCGATAAGCGGCCGCATCGTCGAGGTGAACGACACCCTCCGGGATCAGCCCGAGTCGGTCAACCAGGATCCGCATGGCGCCTGGATGATTCTGATTGCCGTGGATGATCCGGCGGAAGTGGACGACCTTCTGGACGCCGATGGATACCGTGCGCTGATCGGCGTGGCGTGATGTTTGCTGCCCGCCACATTGGTCCACGCTCGTCCGATCTGGAGGTGATGCTGCGGTCGGTCGGCGTGCCTTCCCTGGACGCGCTTGTGGACGAGGTGGTGCCAGCCTCCATCCGCCTGGAGGCACCGCTGGAACTGCCGGCGGCGGAGTCCGAGGCGGCCTTCCTTGAACGGATGCGGGGAATCGCCGAATGCAACGAGAGTTGGCGGTCGTATATCGGCATGGGCTACTACGGGACGGTTACGCCACCGGTGCTGCTGCGCAACATGCTGGAACAGCCGGGATGGTACACGCCGTACACGCCTTATCAGGCCGAGGTGGCGCAGGGACGGCTCGAGGCGCTCCTTGCGTTTCAGACGACGGTCGAGGACTTGACCGGAATGGAGGTGGCCAACGCGTCACTGCTGGATGAGGCGACCGCCGCGGCCGAGGCGATGGCGATGTTACACCGGCTGCAGGCGCGGCGCCGGCCGGCCGCCAACCGATTCCTCGTGTCGAAGGACTGTTTCCCGCAGACCATCTCCGTTGTGCGTGGTCGCGCGGAGCCGCTCGGCATCGACGTTGAATCGTTCGATGTCGATCGTCTCGATGGACTCGATCTGCGTGCGGCGGAAGCGGTGGGCGCGGCCGGCGTCTTCGGCATCCTGGTGCAATCACCCGATGCATCCGGCCGGCTGCGCGACCTCCGGCGGATAGTCCAGTGGGCGCACGACGCTGGAGTGCTGGTGGCGGTAGCCTCCGACCTGCTGGCGTTGACGCTCCTGACGCCGCCCGGCGAATCAGGCGCAGACGTTGTCGTGGGCAGCGCGCAGCGCTTCGGTGTGCCCGTCGGCGGTGGGGGGCCGCACGCCGCGTTCTTCGCGACGCGGAAGCGCCACGCGCGGCAGGTGCCGGGTCGGCTGATCGGTGTTTCGGTAGATTCACGCGGGAGGACGGCGTACCGGATGGCGCTGCAGACGCGTGAGCAGCACATCCGCCGTGAACGGGCGACCTCGAACATCTGCACCGCGCAGGCCCTCCTGGCGAACGTCGCGGGGATGTACGCGGTCTGGCACGGACCGGACGGGCTGCGACGGATTGGGCGGCGCGTGCATGGCCTGACGCGCCGGCTGGCCGACCGGCTCGCGTCGCTCGGTTTCTCCCGGCGCAATGATGCCTTTTTCGACACGCTCCGAATCGATGCGGGCGGCAGTGATGGCGCGGCGCGCGTTCGGGCGGCGGCGGAGGCGGCGCGCATCAACTTCTGGTACCACGAGGACGGCGACATCGGAATCGCACTTGACGAAACGGTTACCGATGCGGATGTCGCGGCAATCGTGAACTGTTTCTGCGGCGGGGCGAAAAGGGAGGCGGGTCTGGATGCCGAGCGCGCCGCGCCAGTGGAGGCGCGACCGCCGGAATGGCCGGCAGCCCTGCTGCGAACGACGCCGTTCCTGACGCATCCCGTCTTCAACAGCCACCACTCCGAGCTGCAGATGATGCGTTACCTCAAGCGGCTCGAGCGCAAGGACATCGGTCTCGACACTTCGATGATTCCGCTTGGCTCCTGCACCATGAAGCTGAACGCGGCCGCGGAGATGTTGCCGGTCACGTGGCCGGCGTTCGGTCGCGTCCATCCCTACGCACCCGAGTCGCAGGCGGCGGGCTACCGTCAGATCGTCAGTGAGCTGGAAGAGATGCTCTGCGCAATAACCGGCTTCGACGCGGTCTCGCTGCAGCCTAACTCCGGCGCTCAGGGGGAGTTCGCCGGCCTCCTTGCCATCCGCGCCTACCACCGGGCACGGGGCGAGTCCCAACGGAACGTGGTCCTGATCCCGTCGTCGGCCCACGGCACGAATCCGGCGAGTGCGGCAATGGCAGGGCTGCGCCCGGTCATCGTCCAGTGTGACGGCGATGGCAACGTCGATCTCGCGGACCTGAAGGCACAGGCGGAGCGGCACGGCTCGCACCTGAGCGCGCTGATGATCACGTATCCCTCGACGCATGGCGTCTTCGAGGAACCCATCCGGGAGATTTGCGAGATCATTCACCGGGCGGGCGGACAGGTCTACATGGACGGCGCCAACCTCAACGCGCAGGTCGGCCTCACCTCTCCGGCGCGAATCGGCGCCGACGTATGCCATCTCAACCTGCACAAGACGTTCGCGATTCCGCATGGTGGAGGCGGCCCCGGCATGGGACCGATTGCCGTCGCCCGGCATCTGGCCCCGTATCTGCCGCGTCATCCGCTGGCCGCGCAGGATGCGGATGGCGGCATCGCGCCCATAGCGGCCGCGCCGTGGGGGAGCGCGAGCATTCTGCTGATCTCCTACGCTTACATCCGGATGCTGGGCCGTGATGGCGTGGCGGACGCCGCCCGGTACGCGCTCCTCAACGCGAACTACATCAAGTCGCGGCTCGAGTCGGCCTACGACGTCCTCTACGCACGCGCCAACGGCCGCGTGGCTCACGAGTTGATCTTCGATCTGCGTCCGCTGCGGGAGTCGAGCGGCGTGACGGCGCAGGACGTGGCGAAGCGGCTCATGGACTATGGCTTCCATGCTCCGACGGTTTCGTTCCCGGTGCCTGGAACGCTGATGGTGGAGCCTACCGAGAGCGAGCCGCTCGACGAGCTCGATCGGTTCTGTGCCGCGATGTTGGCCATTCGCGAGGAGATTCAGGCGATTGCCGACGGTCGCGCCGACCGGGACGACAACGTGCTGGTGAACGCGCCGCATCCGGCGGCCGATGTCACGGCCGACGACTGGACACATCCGTACTCGCGTCGGGAGGCGGCATACCCATTGCCGTTCGTCGGAGCCTACAAGTTCTGGCCAACCGTGAGCCGGATCGACGACGCCCGGGGCGACCGAAATCTCGTCTGTGCCTGCCCGCCGGTGCAGGCGTGGGAACAGCCGCATCCCACGGACTGACGGGACGGCTCGCTTATGCCCCGGCCTGGCGTAAGGTCGCTGTCCGATTCAATCGCCGTTTGCCAGACGGCGGAATTCGGTAGCGAGCGTGCGGGTGATCGGGCCGGGGCGGCCGTGACCGTACTCGATAGCGTCGACCCGCGTAACGCCGAGCACCTCGCGCGTCGTGCTCGTAACGAACAGTTCGTCGGCAATCGCGAGATGCTCCAGCCGTAGCGTCTGCTCGCGCACCGGCACACCTGCCGCCTTCCCCACTTCGAATAGGAAGTTGCGAGTGACGCCCTCGAGGAGCCCTGCCTCGAGTGGCGGCGTCAGCGCCGCGCCGTCCAGAACCAGGAAGACATTCGACTGTGCGCACTCCGTCAGTTCGCCCCGGTCGTTGAGCAGCAACGCTTCGCTGGCCCCCTCGCGAATTGCCTCCTGCATCGCCAGGATGTTGTTCAGCAGGTTGTTCGACTTGATTCGGGGGCTGAGGGCTCGCGGATGGTTTCGGATGACGGACGAGATATGGACCGTGATGCCGTGCTCCACGTGATCCGCGGGCACTTCGGCGAGCGGCCGCACGATGATCACGGCGGTGGGGGAGGGGCACGCAGCCGGGTCGTACGAGAAGTCACCCAGGCCGCGGGTCAGCAGCAGCCGGATCGTCACCTCGCCGTCGTGATCGAGAGCCCACATCGTCTCGGCGAGCCGAGTTTCCCATTCCGCGACGTCGAAGGGCATGGGCAGCGCCAGTTGCTCCGCTGAGGCGCGAAACCTGGCGAGGTGCCGGTCGAGCAGGAAAGGGCGGCGGTTGTACGTCCGCAGGGTCTCGTAGACACCGTCGCCGAAGAGATAGCCGTAGTCGAGCGCAGACACGGTTGCCTCGCGTCCGTCGCGGATCCGGCCGTTGACGTTGACGGTTGTCTTCATGAGAGGTGATGGATCCCTGGATTATCGCCGACCGGATAGGATGGAGTCATGCGGGTGGTCACGGCGGCGCAGATGCGCGAGGTCGACCGGCGGACAATAGAGGAGCATGGCGTGCCGTCCATTGAATTGATGGAGCGGGCGGGTCGTGAAGTGGTGGCGGCGGTGGACGCCCGCCTCTCCGGCCGGCTCGACGGCGGGCCGGTGACGGTGCTGTGCGGAAGGGGCAACAACGGCGGCGACGGCTGGGTTGTGGCCCGGATCCTGCAGGAGCGCGGCGTGTGCGATGTCGCGGGCTTGCTGATTGGACGTCTTGGCGATCTCGCTGGCGACGCGCGCGAGATGTTCGAACGGGCGCGAAGCTCCGGTGTGCCGATCACCGAAGTGGAGGACGAATATACCTGGAATGGCATGGCGGCGCGACTTGCGTCGTCGTCGCTCATCGTCGACGCCCTTGTCGGCACCGGGCTGAACCGGCCGCTCGAAGGCACTCCGGCGCGCGTGGCGGTGGATGTCAATGCAGCGTCCCGGCCGGTCGTTTCGATCGATGTTCCGTCTGGCCTCATGGAACAGCCGGGAGTGGCGGCATCCACGCGTGAGACAGCGGACACGGATCCGCAGGTACACGGGCCCGCTATCCGGGCGACGCTCACCGTTGCGCTTGGCGCTCCGAAGCTGGCGCCATTGCTGCATCCGGATCCGGCCGGCGCGGTAGCGGTTGCCGATATCGGAATCCCGCGCGGCCTGATAGACGCTCTGAAGGGTCCGCGGATCGATCTTCTGGCCGGATCCGAACTCCAGCTTCGCGTGCCCGGGCGGCGAGCCGATGCCCACAAGGGAATGTTCGGGCGGGTCCTGATTGTTGCCGGCTCGCGCGGGATGACGGGCGCCGCGCGACTGGCTGGCCTCGGCGCCCTCCGCGCGGGAGCTGGCCTTGTGACGGTGGCGACCCCCGGCTCATGTCTCGACCTGGTCGCCCAGGTCCCGGAATACATGACGTATCCGTTGCCGGAGCGTGACGGTGCGATTACCCGCAAGGGACTGGCGGAGCTGTTGACCGGGCGGTGGGACGTAGTCGCCGCCGGTCCCGGGCTGGGGATCGGCAAGGGGACCCTGAAGCTGGTGCAGACGCTGATCGATCGGGACAGTCCTGCTCCCCTCGTCCTGGATGCGGATGCGCTCAACGCCTGCGGCGAGGCGCCAAAGCGTCTGCGCGGCCGATCAGGCAGTCCGATCGTGATCACGCCGCATGCAGGGGAAATGGCGCGGCTCGCGGGCACTACGGGCGCGGCGGTGGAGCGGAATCGGATCGGCGTCGCCAGCACGTTTGCCCAGGAGCACGAACTGACCGTCGTTCTGAAGGGGGCTCGGACGGTGATTGCCTCACCGGATGGAAGTGTCCGGATCAACGCTACGGGCAACCCCGGGATGGCGACCGGCGGAAGCGGCGACGTGCTCACCGGGGCGATCGCCGGCTGGATCGGGCAGACGGACCAACTGTCCGACGCGGTCGCGCTCGCCGTCTACCTGCATGGCCTGGCGGGAGATCTTGCGGCGCGTGACGTTGGCCAGACTGGCCTGATCGCCGGTGATATTGCTGCCCGGCTTGGCGTGGCGACGACGATGCTCCAGCGCGGGGAGGCGGTTGACCCGTGGTGACGCACCAGAGCCGTTCCGAGGAGGATACGCACCGCATCGCGCGCGACCTGGCAGCATCTCTCGACGCCGGCGCTCCGGTGACGATTCTCCTCTACGGCGACCTGGGGGCCGGCAAGACCGCGTTTGTGCGCGGCCTGGTGGAGGGCGCCGGTGGGTCGCCGGATGAGGTGAGCAGCCCGACGTTCGTCCTGGCCCAGGAGTACGCGGGACGACGGACCGTCCACCACGTCGATCTGTACCGCCTCAGCATCGCGGAAACGACGGTATTCGAGCCGCAACTGCTGGAGCTGGCGGCTGGCGATGTCATCGTGGCGGTGGAATGGGCGGACCGCCTCCCGGTGGCCCCGGAGGGCGCGATCCAGGTACGCATCGACGATCGCGGCGGCGACGATCGAACGGTGACGATCATGAACTGAGGACGCGCTTCCTCCGGCTGCTTGCCCGGATCTGGCGCCTCCCGCTCCCGGCGGTCAGTGCTTGGCCTGATAGTTGGGCGCTTCCTTCGTGATGACCACGTCATGGACGTGGCTCTCATGCGCGCCGGCCGGCGTGATCCGGACAAACTCCGCATCGCGCTGCAGGGCCTCCAGCGTCGGGGCGCCGCAGTAGCCCATGCCGGCCCGCAGGCCGCCTACGAGTTGGTGCACCATCGTCGCGAGTGTTCCCTTGTACGCAACGCGTCCCTCGATGCCTTCCGGGACCAGCTTCTCGTCGCGATCCTCTGCCGCAACGTTGAGGTCGAATTCCTCCTGGAAGTAGCGGTCCCGGCTTCCTCGGCGCATGGCGCCGATTGAGCCCATGCCGCGGTACTCCTTGAAACTGCGTCCCTGGTACAGAATCAGTTCGCCCGGGCTCTCCTCGGTGCCGGCGAACAGGCTTCCCACCATCACCGTATGCGCGCCGCAGGCGAGCGCCTTCGTGATGTCACCGGAGTAGCGAATGCCGCCGTCGGCAACGATCGGGATGTCGGCCGCTGCCGCCGCGCGCGCGCTATCGAGTACGGCCGTCACCATCGGGACCCCGATACCGGCAATGATCCGCGTCGTGCAGATGGAGCCGGAACCAATCCCAACCTTTACCGCATCCACGCCCGCGTCGATCAGCGCCCGGGTTCCTTCCGCGGTGGCCACGTTGCCGGCGATCAGGTCGAGGTCGGGAAACTCGCGCCGGAGCCGCCTTGCCGCGTCGATTACGTTCTGCGAGTGGCCATGTGCGCTGTCCAACACGAGAACGTCGACATGCGCCGCCGCGAGGGCCTCCGCGCGTTCGATGGCGTCCTGGCCGATTCCGATCGCCGCGCCCACACGCAGACGGCCGAGTCCGTCCTTGCTTGCCGTCGGGTACTTGATCGCCTTCTGGATGTCCTTGACGGTTATCAGCCCACGCAGGTTGAAGTCGCTGTCGACGACAAGGAGCTTCTCCACACGGTGGCGATGCAGGATTTTCTCGGCCTGGACCAGCGTCGTGCCGACCGGGACGGTGATCAGGTTCTCGCGCGTCATCACCTCCGCGATGGGTAGCTCGACGTCGCTCAGGAACCGAAGGTCGCGGTTCGTGAGGATTCCGACCAGGCGTCCCTCGTTCCGGCCGTCCTCGGTGATCGGCACCCCCGAGATCCGGTACTTCTTCATCAACTCGAGCGCCTGGTAGATCCGTGCGCGGGGCGAGAGAGTAATCGGGTTGACGATCATCCCGCTCTCCGACCGCTTCACCCGGTCCACTTCGGAGGCCTGCATGGCGACATCGAGGTTCTTGTGGATGATGCCGATGCCTCCAAGCTGCGCCATCGCAATCGCCATGGGCGCTTCCGTGACGGTGTCCATGGCGGCGCTGACGAGCGGGAGGTTGAGAGTGATGTTGCGAGTCAGGCGGGTGGATACGTCCACCGCGCTCGGCAGCGTGGCGGAATGGCGCGGTTTAAGCAGAACGTCGTCGAACGTCAGCGCCATCTCGAACGCGGTCGCAGTTCCCGTCGCCGCCGCGGTTGCGGTCTCAATGTGCGTTGCCAACTCGGGATCCTCCCCTTACGCCCCGTGACACTTCTTGTACTTCTTTCCGCTGCCGCATGGGCATGGATCGTTCCGTCCAACCTTAGGCGAATCGCGCCGCACGGTCACCACCGCCGCATCGTCCCCGCCGACGCGCGCGGGGCGAGGTCCGGCGCCAGGGCCAACCGCCCCGATGGCTGCTCCCGCGCCCGCGAACGCTGGCTCCGTTGCGCCGGGATCGTTGAACGAGAGTGGCGTCGTCTGGCGTGCCGGCATCGTTGGGGGCGCGCCACCGGTATCGTCGGGCTCGCGTACGACCGGCCGTATGCGCCACAGGTAGCGGATCGTCTCCTCGTCGATGCGCTCCTTCATGGCCTGGAACATGGCGAAGCTCTCCCGCTTGTATTCCACCAGCGGGTTGCGCTGACCGTAGCCGCGGAGGCTGATGCCTTCCTTCAGGTGGTCCAGACCATAAAGGTGGTCTTTCCATTGCGTGTCCACAACCTGCAGCATGACGTCGCGCTCGACGCGGTGCATGACCGCTTCGTCGATCGTCCCGGCCTTCGCTTCGTAGGTCGCCTGCACGGTGCTCCATAGCTCATCGTGCATCTCGTCCGGGCTCTTGTCGCTCAGGTCGATCGCGGCGCTCGCCTCGTCGTCCAGACCGAACAGCTCCGCCACGCGTCGCGTGACGGCCGGCAGATCCCATTCTTCCGGATCCAGTTCCCGACCGCAATGGGTCTCGATGATGTCGTCCAGCAGTCCTTCGGCGAGCGTAAACAGGTAGTCGTGGGCGCTGATCGGTTCGTCAGACTCTTCGAGTCGAATCTGGTCTTCGAGCAATTCCCGCCGCAGCGCGTAGACGTTCTCGCGCTGCTTGTTCATCACGTCGTCGTACTCGAGCAGGTGTTTGCGAACCGAGAAGTGCTGCCCCTCGACCTGCTTCTGCGCGCGCTCGATCGCCTTGGTCACCATGCCGTGCTCGATCGGCACCCCCTCCTCCATGCCCAGGCGGTCCATCAGACCCTGGACGCGATCGGAGCCGAAGATGCGCATGAGGTCGTCCTCCAGCGACAGATAGAATCGGGATGATCCCGGGTCACCCTGCCGCCCGGCGCGGCCGCGCAACTGATTGTCGATTCGCCGCGCTTCATGCCGCTCGGTACCAATGATGTGGAGGCCGCCGGCTTCGACTACCCGCGCGTGCTCGGCGTCGGTTTCCGTTCTGGCTTGCGTGAAGATTCGTTCCCAGTCGGCTCGCGGCACACGGTAGAAGCCGTCGTGCGGGAAGTATGTGAACTCGTCGTCGTCGACGAACTTCTGCTCACCTGGCGGCAGCCGCTCGGCCACCCCCTCCGCGAGCGCCTGCCGTCGCGCCATGTGCTCCGCGTTGCCGCCGAGCAGGATGTCCGTGCCGCGGCCCGCCATGTTGGTTGCGATCGTGACGGTCCCTTCGCGACCGGCCTGCGCGACGATCTCCGCCTCCTTGTCGTGGTACTTCGCGTTGAGCACGGTGTGCTTGACTCCGCGCCGTTTCAGCAGGCCCGAGAGCCGTTCCGACTTCTCGATCGACACCGTCCCGGCGAGAACCGGCCGGCCGGCTTCCTGCGTGGCAATGATGTCGTCGACAATGGCGTTGTACTTCTCACGCGCCGTGCGGTAGATCGAATCCGGTTCCTCGATCCGCATCAGCGGCCGATTGGTGGGGACGGAGAAGACGTCCAGCTCGTAGATCTTCGCGAACTCGGTCGCTTCGGTCTCAGCGGTGCCGGTCATCCCGGCCAGCTTGTCGTACTTGCGGAAGTAGTTCTGAAACGTAACGGTGGCGAGCGTCTGGTTTTCCCGCTCGATCTTGACCTTCTCCTTCGCTTCCACCGCCTGATGCAGGCCATCGCTCCACCGGCGCCCCGGCATCAGCCGGCCAGTGAACTCGTCGACGATCACGACCTGGCCGTCCTTGACCATGTAGTCGACGTCACGCTCGTAGAGCGTGTGGGCGCGGAGCGCCTGGTTGATGTGATGCAGAAGCGGCATGTTGACCGGATCGTAAAGACCTCCCGGTTGCAAACGGTGGCCGAGCAGTGTCTCGCAGATCGCCATGCAGCTCTCGGTCAGCGTGACCGTCTTGTGTTTCTCGTCAATCAGGAAGTCGCCGGTGTCTTCGAGTTCCTCCCGCCGTTCCGCCGGCACGTTGCCCTGGGTGACCGCGCCCCGCTTGAGCCGCGGGATGATCCGATCCACCTCGTAGTAGAGCTCCGTCGACTGTTGCGCAGGTCCGGAAATGATCAGCGGTGTGCGCGCCTCGTCGATCAGGATGCTGTCCACTTCGTCGACGATCGCGAAGCGGTGGCCCCGCTGCACGAACTGCGACACGTTGAACTTCATGTTGTCCCGGAGGTAGTCGAATCCGAACTCGTTGTTCGTGCCGTACGTGATGTCTGACGCGTACGCTTCCCGCCGTTCGTGGTCTCGCAGGTCGTGCTGAATGACCCCCACCGACAATCCGAGGAAGCGGTAGATCCGTCCCATCCACTCCGCGTCACGCCGGGCCAGGTAGTCGTTCACGGTGACGACATGGACACCACGGCCGTCGAGCGCGTTGAGATAGGCGGCGAGCGTGGCGACCAGCGTCTTTCCTTCGCCGGTCTTCATCTCCGCGATCCTGCCGCGGTGCAGCATGATGCCGCCGATCAACTGCACGTCGAAATGGCGCATCGCAAGCACTCGCCGGCCTGCTTCGCGCACTACCGCGAAGGCGTCGATCAGGAGATCGTCGAGCGTCGCGCCCTGGTCAATCTGCTCGCGGAAACCGGCGGTGTGCCCGCGCAACTCGGCGTCCGAGCAAGCGCGCATGCCGGGTTCGCGTTCACCGATCCGCGTGACGAACGGCTGGACGCGCTTGAGATCCCGCTGGTTCTGTGTGCCGAAGACCTTCGCAAGGACGGTGTCCAGCATCACATCGGGCGCGCATGGCGCGGGGCGGTCAATTCGCTGAAATCGGGTCGGTATCGGTCAGAAGGCGGAGTGGATTGATGTTCTGGCCGTTGACGGAGACTTCGTAGTGGACATGGTAGCCGGTTGCTCGTCCGGTGGCGCCCGCATACCCGATGATGTCGCCCCGCTCCACGGTGTCGCCGACCCCTACCGCAAACGCCGACAGGTGTCCATACCGGGTCGAGAGATCGAAGCCGTGCCTGATCTCGACCAGATTACCGTAGTTGCCCTGGCGATGCGCGGCCGCAACAAGGCCACTTGCGGTGGCGTACACCGGCTCGCCGGCGCGAGTCGAGATATCGAGGGCGGGATGGAACTCCCGTTTTCCGGTAAACGGATCGTTCCGATAGCCGAAGCCGCTCGAAATCCAGCCGTCGGCCGGCCAGATGCTGGGAGTTGCACCAGCAAGAGTCTCCCGCAACGCCACGCTGTGGCGGATTGCCGACAGTTCACCGTCCAGTGAGTCAAGCACCGTGCGGAGTCGATCGAATGTCGGACCCGGCGCGGGCGTAGCCGGAACATCGAGATCTACCGACGCCGGCAGCCGATCGATCAACCGCTGCACCGGTTCGTTCATGCCATCACGCGCAGTGAGCCGGTCAACCGCGTTCCGGAGCGACCCGATCTGGTCCGAGAGCTCGGCCGCACCGGACCGGTAACTCACGTTTTCGACATGGAGACGGGCGTTGTCGGCGCGGAGGCGATTGATTTCACCCTGCGCCCCCCAGCGGGAAACGCCCAGGAGGGCGGTCGGAAGAAGCGCGAGGATTGCAAGCCCCGTCACCGCCGGACGAACGGCTACGGTCCCGCGTCGGACTTCGCCGGTGTCGCGATCCGCAACGATGACCGTGTAGCGCCTTGATGGCATGCACTAATCCCCTCGTGCAGAAGGCATGCTGAAGTTTGCGAACTTTAGCACAAAGTGTTCATCCGTCAAAACCGTCGGATCAGTCGATGCCACGGTAGTGCAGGGCCTCCACAACGTGGGAACGGCGGATTCTGTCGGCGCCGTCAAGGTCGGCAATAGTCCGGGCGACACGACGCACCCGATCGAAGCTCCGTCCGGTCAGCCCCAACCGGTTCATGGCCCGCTCGATCAGGGCAAGGCTCGCAGGATCAAGTGCGCAGTGCCGCTTCAGTGCGGCGCCCGCCAGGTCGGCGTTCGTCCGTCCCGTCCCGGTCGAGTCCCGTGCCGCCTGTGGTTCCCGCGCGCGAGCGACCCGCTCACGCACGGCGGCGGAGGATTCAGCTGCGGCACCGCGGGCGAACGCTGCGAACGGCACCGGATCCACCTGAACCGTCAGGTCGATCCGGTCGCGCAGCGGTCCCGAGATGCGGTCACGATAGTGCCGCACCTCTGTTGGCGTGCATGGGCAGCGCCCGGACGGCTCGCCGGCATATCCGCACGGACAGGGGTTCATCGCGCCTACGAGGAGAAACCGAGCGGGGAACTGAACCGTGCGCAAGGCGCGGGCGATGCGCACCGTGCCCTCCTCAAGAGGTTCGCGCAGCGCTTCGAGAACGCGCCGATCGAACTCGACGATCTCGTCAAGGAAGAGGACGCCGCCGTGGGCGAGGCTGATTTCGCCCGGTCGGGGATCACGGCCGCCGCCAGTGAGCGCCGCCACCGACGCGGTATGGTGCGGCGCGCGGAACGGCCGTTCCGCTAACAGGCCAGCCGAAGTATCCAGCAGACCGGCAACCGAATGGACTGACGTGGAGGCGCTTGCTTCTGCGAACGTGGGAGGGGGCAGCAGCCCGGGGATGCGCCGTGCGATCAGTGTCTTGCCGGCGCCGGGCGGTCCGACCATCAGCAGGTTGTGCCGGCCGGAGGCGGCGATCTCCGCCGCGCGTCGTGCGCCCACCTGCCCGCGAACGTCCGAGAGATCGAGCGCGGAGTCGTTACGGCGGAGCGGCGCGGGGTCCGGCGCCGGACCCGCGGTCCGGGTGTCGTTCTGAAGATCCTGCATGACCTGCAGCAGGGTCCTGGCAGGTACCAACTCGACGTTGTCGACGATCCGGCCCTCCGGAACGTTGATGGCCGGCAGCACCAGCCTTTGGCCGAGGCGAGCCGCGAGCAGAGCCACTGGCAGCACCCCACGGGAGGCCTGCACGCGGCCGTCCAGGGAGAGTTCCCCAATAACCAGTGCCTTCTCGAACACCGTTGGCCGGAGGACGCTGATCGCGGTCAGGAGGCCGAGGGCAATCGGCAAGTCGAACGAGGCGCCGCTCTTCGGTGTGTCGGCAGGGGCCAGATTGACGATGATCCGGCGGAGCGGGAACCGGTAGCCTGCGTTCTCGAGCGCGCTCCGGATGCGCTCGCGGCTCTCTCGGACAGTGGAGTCAGGCAGACCGACGATGGCGAAGGTGGGCAGTCCGCCGTCGGAGACGTCCACCTGGATGTCGATCGGAGTGGCGGTGATGCCGAAGACGGCGGCAGAGCGGAGCGTGGCGAGCATGGCTTGCAGACGTGCAAGTTCCGTTCCGCATGCGGCGGCGGATGCAGGTTGCGAACTGGCAGGCTGCGCCGTGGAACGGTGCAGGCTGTCGGATAGGCGTGGTCGGGCTCTAGCCCGCTTCGACAAAGACGCCGTGACGCTCCGCCAGATCGCGCGCGGCCGGCGTGATGATGGTGCGGGGACCGACAACGATCCTTCGAGTGTCACGCAGCGCGGCACGGACATCGTCCTCGCAGACGAACGGCGCCGCCTCGCTCTCCGGTGACGGGGGCGTGACCGTTGTGCCGGCGGATCGCGCACGCTCGCGCGTGGTCAGGAAGGCGCCGACCCGAGCTGCGACCAACCCGGCATCGAGCCCGGGCTGGCGCGTCTCCAGGCGGGTTGCGGCGTCGGCCGGAGCAGTGGCCATTGGCGGCGCAACGGCGCCAGGCGCCGCCGCCCCCCCGCCCTTTGGTTTGGCCTGGCGCGGCACGGGACGCGTTTCGTACGCCAGGCGCTTGACGTTCAGCAGGTGCCGCGGGGAGATGTTGTCGGAAGTGATGTTCCCACCCCAGCCGCCGCAGCCAAGGGTCATGGATGGATCGAGGCCCGTCGTCATCCCGATCGATCCAAGTGTGGTGGGCGTATTCACGACGATTCGGAACGCGGGTTTCTTGAGGCCGAACTCCAGGATTACCTTCTCGTCGCGCGAGTGAATCGCCATCGTGTGGCCCATCCCGCCGTAGCGCAGGATTTCCTTGCAGCGCTCGCAACCCGCACGCCAGTCGTCGACCACGTAGTAGGCGAGCACCGGGCAGAGCTTCTCGATCGAGAGCGGGTAGTCCCGCCCGACGCCGTCGAGCGGCGCAATCAACACTCGGGTTCCGCGCGGCACGTTCAAGCCCGCCTGCCGCGCGATTGTGACGGCGTCCCGGCCGACGCAAGCCGGATTGGGCAGGCGTTGCGGCGTCACCAGCAGGTGCGCAAGCGCCGACGCTTCTCGGGGCTTCAGGAAACAGGCTCCCTCGGCTTCGAAGGCACGCCGAACCTTCTCGTCGACAGCGGCGTCAACGACAACTGCATTCTCCGACGAACAGAGCAGGCCGTTGTCGAACGTCTTGCCGGTAACAATGTCGGCAACCGCCTTGTCGACGTCGGCGGTCCGTTCAATGTACGCGGGAGCGTTGCCCGGACCGACGCCGTAGGCCGGCTTGCCGGCGGAGTACGCCGCACGCACCAGACCCATCCCGCCGGTGGCGAGGATTACGGCAACTCGGCGGTGGGTCATCAACGCCTGCGTCGCTTCCAGGGATATTTCCGACAGACAAGCGATAGCGCCATCAGGCATGCCGGCGTCGCGGGCCGCGCGTTCCATGAGCGCGGCGGTTCGGTTGACGCAACTGACCGCCGCGGGGTGTGGGCTGAGGACGATTGGGCAACGTGCCTTCAGCGCGATCAACAGCTTGTAGATCGCCGTCGATGTTGGATTCGTAGAAGGAACGATGGCAGCTACCACGCCGAACGGTTCGGCGATTTCCACGACCCGTTGCCCCTCCAGGCGGCGGATCACGCCGACCGTGCGCATGGGACGGATGAACCGGTGGATGTCTCTTGCCGCAAAGAGATTCTTCTGGACCTTGTCGCCGACGACTCCGTAACCGGTCTCCGCGACGGCCGCCGCGGCCAGGGCTTCCGCCTCGCCCGCCGCCGCCGTTGCCATCCCGTCAACAATGGCGTCAACCTGATCCTGCGTCAGCTCGGCCAGTTGGGGAAGTGTGTCGTAGGCACGCTCGGCCAGGCGCCGTGCGTCGACCACGGCGCGGGTAGGGTGCTCCGGGGACCGGCCGGAGTCGGGCGAAGCAGACACCGGCTATCGGGTGGCCGCGTTCACCTGCGGGAGGATCCTCTCCACCTCGGTGTGCGGCCGGGGAATGACATGGACCGAAATCAGTTCACCGACGCGCCGCGCTGCCGCCGCTCCGGCGTCCGTGGCCGCTTTCACCGCGCCGACGTCTCCCCGCACCATGACGGTGACGTAGCCGGCGCCGATGTACTCCTTGCCGATGAGGATGACGTTTGCCGCCTTCACCATCGCGTCGGCTGCCTCGATCGAGCCCACGAGCCCCTTGGTTTCAATCATCCCGAGGGCTTCCAGCGTCATGCGGCTCATGGTACACTGACCGGCTGATGCGAAACCAACACCCCAGCACCGTGCGAGTCGTGGCCATTGGCGCCGTCTTTCCGGCGCTGGCAGCGTTGCTCCTGACTGCTGGCTGCGGCAACGGTACGGCGGGTCCGCAGGTTGCCACGGTCAACATGCGGCTGGACCGCATGAGCGTTCCGATTGGCGGACCGATCGAGATGACGCTTCGTTTCGGGGCATCGCCGGACCTCGCGCCGATGACCGATGACTACATGGTCTTCGTTCATGTGCTCGACAACAACGGCGAGCCGATCTGGAATGACGATCACCAGCCCCCGACGCCGACGAGCGAGTGGGAGCCAGGGCAGACCATCGAGTATTCGCGCCGCGTCATGGTTCCTCTCTATCCCTATATCGGGGAAGGAGATGTTGCCGTTGGTCTGTACCTGCCGTCGACCGGCGAGCGGTTGGCGCTCGCGGGTGAACATATCGGCCAGAATGCGTATCGCGTCGCGTCCCTCACGTTCACCCCGCAGCACGAGAGCAGCTTCCTCGTGTACGAGGAGGGCTGGCACGGCGTTGAGGTGCAGGCGGACAACGAGACCTTCTGGCGCTGGACCGACGGTCAGGGTGTCGTGTCTTTCCAGAATCCCCGGGGCGACGCGCGCGTGATGCTGGAGGTAGCGGGACAGCCCAACGTGTTCGAGACGCCTCAACAGTTCAGTCTCCGAATAGGTGAGCAGGTTCTGGAGGAGCTGTCTCTCGAAACGTCGGAACCCGTGGAGATTGACCGGACGGTTACGGCGGCCGAGCTGGGATCCGACGACGTGGTGCGGATGGAACTGGTCGTTGATCAGACGTTCGTCCCCGCCGAGTTGGGTTCGGGGGAGGATAGCCGCGAGCTCGGCGTGCGGGTTCTGAGCGTTTACGTCGAACCCCTTTAGAGACGTGCGCTTCAACGGCCGATAACCAAGGTACGGGCGGACCTGCGCTCAGAGGGTTGGCCCGGTTGGATCGGCCAGGGTACGCTGTTGGGATGCCTGACCTGAAGAAGACGCTGGCAAGGTGCGTCTGCTGTGCCGTGGTGCTGGCCGCTTGGCCCAGCCGAACGGCCGAGGCGCCCCCGACCGCCGAGCGAGTCCTCTTCGGCAACGGACAGATGCTGTCCACCACGGGACGCGCGGTTGTCGACGGCACGTTCGTTCTCCAGCTTCGGGATGGTGGCGAGTTGGCGGTTGCTCCCGACCTGGTCGACCGCATTGAAGTCGACGCTGCGGGCCTGCCGCGTCCGGTGGAGGAGTCTGCCAAGACGGTGCCCATTTCCGGACTTGCCCTGCCTTCTCGACCCTATGCCGAGATCGTCGCGGCCGCGTCGGAGCGTCACGGCGTTGACCCACTTCTGGTGCATGCGCTGATCGAGGCCGAGTCGGCGTACCGCGCCGACGCGACTTCGGCACGGGGCGCGGCCGGTCTGATGCAGTTGATGCCTGTGATCGTGGAGCATCTGGGAGTGGATGACCCGTACGACCCCGCGACCAACATCGAGGCCGGCACCCGCTATCTCCGGAGCCTGCTGGACAAGTTCGGTACCCGTGGCGCGATCGCCGCCTATAACGCTGGCGAAGCAGCAGTTCGCCAGTTCAATGGCGTACCTCCGTATCGCGAGACCCGCTACTACGTCGGTCGGGTACTCGCCCTCGTCGATGCCCACCGCGATGCCGCGTCGGGCGAGACTGCCAACTAGCAGCGGCCCGGTTGTTGCCGCGGTCAAAGCCTGCCGATAATCTGACAGAGGGTTGTTGCAGTGCCGCGTCTGGTTCGGCCGCAACTCACCGCAGAATGGAATTCCGTTGCCGACTGGGAACCGCGGACGGCAGGATCCTCGAACGGGTCTGCGCTGCCGACAGCGAGGCGCGACTCCGTACCGATCTAGAACAGGAAGGACTGTACGTCTTTTCGATGCGCCGGACCGGTGTTCTCGGTCTGCCGGCGCAAGTGCTCCGTGCGGGGCGCCGTCCCGGTTTCCTGGGCCGGCGGCTCGGCACGCGTGAGTTCACCGTCTTCAATCAGGAATTGGCGGTTCTGCTCGGGGCGGGGATGCCGCTGGTCCAGTCGCTCGACATCCTGCGCCGACGGATCGATGCGCCGGTCCTCAAGGCGATTCTGGACGACGTGTACGAGCAGGTGCGAGGAGGCGTCGCGCTCTCGGAGGCCTTCGCGAGCCACGGCGACGTCGTACCGGGGGTATATGCGGCCTCCCTGCTTGCCGGTGAGCAGAGCGGCAGTCTCGAAGCGACACTACGGCGCTACGTGAGCTACGCGCGCACGATCAGCGGCGTGCGGCGGCGCACGATATCCGCGCTCATCTACCCGGCGATCCTCCTGGCGCTTTCTGCCGCTGTGGTAGCGATCATCATACTGCGCGTCGTCCCGGAGTTCGCCAGCTTCTACGAGGGAATGGGTGCGACCTTGCCCCTCGCGACGCGCGTACTGACGAACCTATCGACCATTGCCGTGAGCTATGGCTGGCTGATTCTTTTGGCGGGCGCAGGTACAGCGGCAGTCGCCTGGGCATGGTCGCGGCAACCGGAGCGGGGCGCACTGCTTGATCGGTTGCTTCTCCGCATTCCGTTTGCCGGCGGCGTGGCGACGAAATTCGCGACGTCCCAGATGGCCCGGACGCTGTCGACGCTCCTCGGCGGCGGAATCCCGTTGGTGCAGGCGCTTGACGTGACGGCAGGTGCGGTGGGCAATCGTCATGTCGCGAGACAGCTTGAAGGGGTGGCGAACGAGGTCAGGGCAGGTCAGCCGCTCGCTGCGTCGATGGACAAGGGTGGGGCGTTTCCCTCCGTGGCCGTCGAAATGGTGGAAGTGGGGGAGTCAACCGGTGCGCTGGCCGAAATGTTGAATGCCGTGGCCGACTTCTTCGACGAGGAGATCGAGACGACACTCGCCCGATTCCTTACCCTTGTCGAGCCGCTGCTGCTGGTCGTGATGGGGATCGTGATCGCCGGTCTGCTGCTGGCGCTGTACATGCCCCTGCTGCAGTTGGGGACGATTGTCTGATGGCCGACACGGATACCGTCGCGAGAGGCGACCCGCAGAAGGCTACCCTTCAAGCGGCGGTCGAGGAAGAGCGCGCGCGCGAGCTCGCCGAGCGCTACCGGCTCGACTACGTCGACATGGGTTCATTCGTCATCGACCCGGAATTGCTCCGCTCGATCCCGGCAGACCTCATGCTTCGCTACCGGTTCGTCCCACGCCGCCGCGACGGTGAAGCGCTAGAGGTCGTCGTATCCGATCCGACCGACCTGCCGATGATCGACGAGTTGTCGCTCCTGCTTGGAACGCCGGTTACCGTCACGGTTGGCACGCCCTCGGCGATCGACGCCATTCTGGCAAGGAGCGAGAGTTCACAGCGCGTTCTCGATGAGGCGACCGAGAGTTTCGGCCTGCAGCTCCTGCGCGAAGACGACGGGGGCGACGAGACGCTTACGGTCGAGAGGCTGACCAGTGACCTCTCGCCGGTCATCAAGCTGGTGGACTCGATCATCTACACGGCCATTCAGCGCCGCGCGAGCGACATCCACGTGGAGACGCAGGACGACGCGGTGCATGTCAAGTACCGGATCGATGGCGTTCTTCAGTCGGCGATGCGGCCCATAGACCGGCAGTTCCATGGTGCGGTTCTGTCCCGGATCAAGGTGATGGCCGAGCTCGACATAGCGGAGAAGCGCGTACCCCAGGATGGACGATTCAAGCTGAAGATGCCCGGCAAGACGATCGACTTCCGGGTCTCGATCATGCCGAGTATTCATGGCGAGCACGCGGTGATCCGTATTCTCGACAAGACGTCCATCAGCGAGCAGTTCCGTGAGTTGCGTCTCGACATTCTCGGTTTTCGGGAGGACCTGCTCCGGCGTTTTCGCCGCGCCATTGCGGAGCCGTACGGCATGGTGCTCGTGACCGGCCCGACCGGCAGCGGCAAGACGACAACGTTGTATGCAGCGCTTTCCGAGATCGCCTCGCCGGAGGACAAGATCGTTACGATCGAAGATCCCGTCGAATATCAGTTGAAGGGGATTACCCAGATCCCGATCAACGAGCGGAAGGGATTGACCTTTGCGCGCGGGTTGCGCTCAATCCTGCGGCACGACCCGGACAAGATCATGGTGGGCGAAATCCGCGACCCGGAGACGGCGCAAATCGCGATTCAGTCGGCTCTCACGGGGCATCTCGTCTTTACCACCGTGCATGCGAACAACGTGATCGACGTTCTCGGCCGCTTTCTCAACATGGGTGTCGAGCCGTATCAGTTCGTTTCGTCGCTCAACTGCGTGCTCGCGCAGCGCCTCGTGCGAACCCTGTGCCGCGATTGCCGTCGGCCGGCGAGCGTTTCCGAAGCGGCGCTTGGTGAGTCGGCGATCGAGCCGGCCATGGCTGCCGGGCACACGCTGTACGAGGGAGTAGGCTGCATCGAGTGTGGGGGGACGGGGTATCGGGGCCGGCGGGCGATTGGTGAGCTCTTGGATTTGACTGACGAGTTGCGCGAGATGATTCTGGAAAGGCGGCCGGCATCGGATATCAAGGCGGCAGCCCATGCCAGTGGAATGCGGTTCCTGCGCGAGTCAGCGGTCGAACAGGTGCTAGCGGGCCACACGACCCTCCACGAGATCAACAAGGTGACTTTCGTTGCCTGAGCTGGGAGCGTTCGGCCGGGTGTTGCGGGCGCTCGTGGTGTCGCCGGGGCCTTCCTCCGCGGTGTCGGTTGCTGCCGACCATGTTGCCGCAGTGCAAGTCAAGCGCGCGCGGGGGGCGCCGGAGCTCATGGGCCATGCCCGAGTTGGGCTGCCGGACGGTGCGGTAACGCCGTCGGTAACCGGCCGGAACATTCACGATACGTCGGCCGTCACCCGGGCGGTCGATGAGGCGCTGGGTCGGCTGCCGCGCCGTCCGTCGCGCATCGCCCTCGTGATGCCGGATGGCGCAGCGAAAGTGTCGATTGTCCACTTTGATGAGGCGCCGGTTCGTGCGGCCGATCTCGACGAACTGATCCGGTGGCAGGTCGGGAGTTCGGCTCCGTTCCGGCTGGACGAGGCGCAACTTGCGTGGACACCCGGCGTCGAGAGCGACGACGGAGGAAAGTCGTTCGTCGTGATAGTGGCCCGGCGCGACGTTGTGGCGGAGTACGAAGCCGCGAGTGATGCCGCGTCGGCCCGTGCGGGGATAGTCGACATTGCCTGCAACAACCTTGTCAACGCCGCGCTGGCGCATGGAGCGGGTGACGACGGGGACGATTGGATGCTGGTTGCCACCGTGGCAGGAGCGGGCTCGGTAGCGATTGTTCGCGGCGACAGGCTGCTGTTCTTCCGCCACCTGCCGGCGGACGGCGGACGCATCGACGATCTGGTACATCAGACGGCGATGTACTACGAGGACCGTCTCGGCGGCCGCGGGCTTGCGTGCGCCCTCGTCGAGGGAGATGGCCGCGTCGAAGCCGTCATCGCGGATCGGTTGCCGGATCTCCCTGTCGGACGCCTTGCCGATCGGTTGGCGCCACTTCTGGTGGATCCGGGCGCCGGTTCAGCGGCGCGCCTGGAAATGCTGGCAGCGCCGATAGGGATGCTGTTGCGCGACCGCCGCCGATCCGCGGAGGCGCCGGCGGCTTGACCGGACGGCTTCCATGCTGACGACGAACCTGGCGACACGTCCCTTCTACAACGAGCGGGCAGTCCACCTGGGGCTGGCTGCGGTCGGACTTGCCGCCGTCGCGAGCTTGTCATTGGGAGCGGTGCGTTTGGTGGAGCTTTCCCGCGCGACCGACCTGCTGAGCCGCGAGGCGGAGGTGGCGGAACGCGATGCGACCGCGCTCCTCAGCAGAAGCACGGTTCTCGAACAAGGCCTCGGGGGCGAGCGGGTCGACGACGTCGCCTCCGCCGCGGCGGCAGTGGACCGGCTGATTGCGCAGCGCAGCTTCTCCTGGACCGGTTTCTTCGACCTTATTGACGAAACCTTGCCGCCCGGGGTGATGTTGACGGCGGTCCGCCCGGACGCGACCGATGGCGCGCTGGCTCTCGACCTGGACGTTGTGGGGCGGAATCTGGACGAGATCGATCGATTCATCGAACAGCTCGAAGCGACTGGCGCGTTCGTCGGTGTACTGGCCCGTCAGGCGGAACTTGGCGAAGAGGGAACGTACCGGGCTCAGGTGCGCGGCCGCGTTGTACCAGACCCTGCCACGACTGCCACGGACGACGCGATCCGGACCAGCGGGGACGCGGAGGGGCGGTCATGACCGGTTTGCCCCTCGCTTTCGCGGGGCGCGTCCTCGCGGAGAAGCGCGTGGCCGTGACGGCGGTGGCAATCGTGCTGGCGGTTGACGCCGGCCTATGGGCGCTCGCGGTCTATCCCTGGACGGTCAAGCTGGCGAACGCTGGACACCGCGCGGCGGCCGCGGCGGCGGCGCTTGAGACGGCCGAACAGCGGTTGGAGAGCAGTAGCGCGGCGGCCGACGGACTGACCCGCGTCGATACCGACCTTTACGCGTTCCGGCGCGACCTGCTGCCGGACGGCCTGACGGACGCCCGGACCGTAGCTTTCGGCGGGCTGGCATCTCTCGTCGATGCGCATGGCCTGACAATGGAGCGACGCGCATCGGAAGTCGATACTGATGAGGCGAGCGGCCTTGAACGACTGCGGGTCTTGATGGTGGTTCAGGGCGCCTACCGCCAGCTCCGTGAGTTCATCGCGGCGGTGGAGGTGCTACCCGACTTTCTGGTGATTGAAGAGATCCTGCTGAGTGGCGGGGAGAGAGCGGAAGGGACGCAGATCCTGACCCTCAGTCTCGTGACTTACTACTGGGACGCCGCGGTAGCGGAGAATGGCGATGCGACTCCCACGCAGCCGTAGTGAGCGTGGCTACTCGTTCGTCGAACTCCTCATCGTCAGTGTGATCCTGCTGATCCTCGCGTCGGCTGCGGCGCCGCTCGCCCGCGTGACGGTGCAGCGGCAGCGTGAGACCGAGTTGCGTCGCGTCCTGCGTGAAATGCGCACGGCGATCGACAGCTACAAGGATGCTGTCGACCTCGGCGTGATCGGTGGACCCGATATTGATGCGCAGAACCAGGGCTATCCGCCCGATCTTCAGACATTGGTAGACGGAGTCGAGCCGATTGACGAGAACGCGGGCGCCGTGATCCGGTTCCTCCGCCGGATCCCCATCGATCCGATTACGCGTGAAGCGGATTGGGGGCTCCGGTCGTACCAGGACGAGCCGGACGCGCCCAGGTGGGGTGGGCGGAACGTCTACGACGTCTACTCGCGTGCTCCCGGCAACGCGCTCGACGGGACGCGCTACCGAGACTGGTGAAACCGGAACGATGAGCCGACGTTGCGCGCACCCGCCGAACGGCTGGACTCTGATCGAGTTGACGATAGTGATCTCGCTCATTACGGTGCTGTCGACCATCGCTTTGGTCGGCTACCAGAGTGCCGTTACCCGATCGCGGGAGGCGGTGCTGAAGGAAGACCTCTTCCGGCTGCGCGACGCGATCGATCAACACTACGCAGACCGGGGTGGCTACCCGGCGGCGCTGGAATCGCTGGTGAGTGCCGGCTACCTGCGCGCCGTCCCGGTCGATCCGTTCACCGGATCAACGGAGACTTGGCAGGTGGAATTCGCCCCCTCCGACCCGGCCGACCCGTTTGCGCGCGGGATCTATGACGTCAGGAGCGGCTCGGAGGCGGTTGCGCTCGACGGAACCAACTATGCGGAGTGGTAGCCGGGACGCATCGCGGCCCGAAGGGGGGGATGCCAGCGCCGCCCGCCCCCCGGAGGCCGGTTTTGCGATGGCCGCTCTCCTGGCCAGCCTGGCGATTCTTGCCGTGGTTGCGTCCATGGCGCTCCCCGCCTGGCGACATGCCGCCCAGCGCGAGAGGGAAGCAGAACTGATCTTCCGGGGAGAGCAGTATGCCCGAGCCATCATGCTCTACCAGCGGCAGTTGCCGGGGGCGTTTCCCCCTGATGTCGAGACGCTGGTTGAGGGGCGGTTCCTCCGGCGGGCGTATCGCGATCCGATGACGGAAGGCGGCGAATTCCGCCTGATTCCACAGTCGGAACTGGCTACGGCTGGCGGTGCCGGGGAAGGGGCATTGCCCGCGGGCGCCCAGCGTACGGGGGGCGCCGGCGCCGCCGTGAGCGGAAGGGAGACAGGAACTGGTGAACCGGGCGGCGTGGAAGGCGGCATAGCCGGGGTGGCGAGCCGAAGCACGGCTGCGTCCATCGCCCGGTACAACGGCGCGGCACGTTACGACGAATGGCGGTTCGTGGCCATGTCCTCCGACGCGGAAGCCGCCCCTCGCCGGGCGACGATGGTCGGGCCTGACGCCCAACAGTAGATTCTCCCGGTCGTCTCCCCGACGCCAGACCATCGGGCGAGGCCGTGCGTCTCAACGACAGGCAACCTTGAAAGGAGACGCACCATGTCCCGGAAGCAGTACGGAGCGTACGTCGGCGCGATCGCGGCATTCCTTGTCGCGACTGCCATGTCCACGGTCGGAGCCGCGCAGACCGAGAGGGAAACCGGGTCGCGCGGCAACTTCCGATTCGCCCTGCCCGAACTCCTTGTCAATGCCGCTGACGCCAGTTGGATCGGGGTCGCGATCCGAGACACGGACGAGCCGGGCGCAGGCGCGAGGGTAACGGCCGTGGCCGACGAGAGCCCCGCCGCCCGGGCTGGACTCCGGGAAGGAGATGTCGTCGTCGCTTTCGATGGCGAGCGGATCCGGGGCAGCCGGCACCTGATCCGCGTCGTTCGGGAGACGCCTGTCGGGAGTGAGGTGTTGCTCGAGGTGTTGCGCGACGCCGACACCGAGACCGTGACCCTGACCACCGTAGAACATCCAGCGGCCGGCCGAAATGCATGGAGGTTCGTCACTCCGGATGGAGATGGCAACCTCGAGAATCTCGATGTCCGGCTCGGCGACCTCTCCGAGCGCCTGGAGCAACTCGAGTTGCCGGAGGTCGTGGGTGACGCTCTGCTGCGCCTGGAATCGACGCCGGGCCGATTGGGGATTCGTATCCGCTCGATCGGCGGGCAACTGGCTGACTACTTTGGAACCGAGCGGGGCCTTCTGGTGACACACGTCGAACCGTCCACTCCCGCCGCCGAGGCGGGGTTGCGAGCGGGCGACGTCATCACGACGATCGATGGCGCGGCGCTCGAGAGTTTCCGCCAGCTCGGGCGGCATCTCCGATCCGTGGACCCGGGCACCGCCGTCACGCTCGACATCGTCCGTGATGGAGCGCCGATGTCGATCAGTGTCACTTTGCCCTCCTAGGCTAGCAGTCTGCGCCGTGAAACGGTGCAGGCTGCTAGATAGGCCTGGTTGGGCGGCCATCGGAGCCGCAGGCGACGAGGGTCGGGCTAGCAGTCTGCGCTGTGGAACGGTGCAGACTGTCAGTTAGGTGTGGCTGGGCGACCATCGGAGCGGCCAGCGTCCCCGGTCGAGTCTGCCGCCGTCACCTCGCGGGTCAGCCAGACAGCCAGCACGACACTGGCGGCGAACAGGGCGGCGGCGGCCGCACGCATACCGAATAGCCATTGGTGGGTTGCCGCGAGCACCGCGTAGACCGCCACGCAGCCCACTACCCAACGTCGCAAGAACGGCAGGATCGGGTCCGGCGCGGCCTCGCCCGCCGCAGCGGCAATCGAGCGCCATCCGGGTCCGGCCGGCCGGGCCCGGCGGTAGAAGGCAATCAGGTGGGGGAGCGGATCCGGAGGCGTCGCGAGAGTAACGACGATCCACCAGGCGGTGGTCCATGGGACCAGATAGAGGAGCGAGTTGGGGAACGGTATGTCGGTGAGGGTCCGAAGCAGGACGAATCCGGCGGCCGACGCGACGAGCGCCACGATTTCCGACAGCGCCGTCACGCGCCACCAATACCACCGCAGGATCAGCACGAGGCCGATGCCGGCCGCCGCTTCCAGCATGAACTCCCAGGCCTGGCGGACCGACTCGAGCCAGAACGTGACGGCCCCACTCGCGAGCATCACCCCGATCGTTGTCATGCGCGACACCGTAACGAGGTGTTTCTCACTTGAATTCGGCCGAATGAATCGCCGGTACGCGTCGTGCACGAGATACGACGTCCCCCAGTTCAGCTGGGTTGAGACTGTAGACATGTAAGCCGCGAAGAAGGCGCCCACCAGCAGGCCCCGCCAGCCGGCGGGCAGGTGATCGCGCATTAGCATGATGTAGCCCGCCTCCGGATCGGCCAGGCCGGGGTAGAGGACGAGCGAGGCTAGCGCCGCCAGTATCCAGGGCCAGGGGCGCAGGCAGTAGTGCGCCAGGGTAAACCAGAGCGTTGCGAGGACGGCTTGTCGTTCGTCCCGGGCCGATAGCATCCGCTGGGCGACATATCCACCGCCGCCCGGCTCCTGTCCGGGATACCAACTGGCCCACCACTGGACACCGAGGTACGCGAAGAACGCCCCGATGGGTAGCAGCAGCGTCTCGGCGTCGAGTGGCGCGCCGGATGCGCCGATAGCCGGCAAGAGTCGGAAAGTCGAGTCCGGCAACGCCTCCCGCAGGCCTTCCATTCCGCCGACCTCCGGTGCGCCGAGTGCGTAGTAAGCCAGCGCTACCGCTCCCGCCATTGCCAGGACGAACTGCACCGCATCCGCCGTGACGACCCCGCGCAGCCCGGCAAGCGACGCGTACGCGCCGGTTGCGCCGAGACCGATGAGTACTGCCGTCAACCGATCCCAGCCCAGAGCGATCGACAGCACTTTCGCCAACGCCAGGTTGACCCAGCCGATCACCAGGCAGTTGACCGGGAGGCCAAGCCAGACCGCGCGCAGACCGCGCAGGACTGCGGCCATTCGACCGGCGTAGCGGATCTCGACAAACTCGACGTCGGTTAGGATGCCGGCGCGTCGCCACAGTCTCGCGAAACAGACGACGGTCAGCATGCCGCCGAGGGCGGCGTTCCACCAGAGCCAGTTGCCGGCGATGCCGTTTGCGGCCACGAGGCCGGCCACGGCCAGCGGGGTGTCGGCTGCGAACGTCGTGGCCACCATGGATGTTCCGGCGATCCACCAGGGGAGGTTGCGGCCGGAAAGAAAGTAGTCCGAGACGCTTCGCCCGGAGCCCCGGCCGGCGATGATGCCTGCCGTGATCGGGAGCGCCAGCGTCAGGACAAACAGCGTCCAGTCGAGCGGGGTCAGAATCATCCGTGGGTCACCGCCGAGTGAACGGCGGAATGGAAAACGGGGCGAAACTGCAGGATCGCTTCATTCTTCCGGGACGGATGGACGCGGTTGGTGAGCAGCACAATGGAGAGGCCTGCGTCCGGATCGATCCAGAGTGACGTTCCAGTGAACCCGGTATGGCCGATGGAACGGGGCGAGAGGCGCCTGCCGCAAGATGACGAGGGCCGCATGGTGTCCCAGCCGAGCCCCCGCGAGCTGCCCGGAACGTCCGTGCATCGGCGGAACGTGTCGAACGTGGCGGCCGAGGCAATCGTGGTAACGCCGTTGAACGCGCGAAGGATCTCGCGGGCGAACGCGCCGACGGCGGACGCGGTGCCGAAGAGGCCGGCGTGTCCAGCCGCGCCGCCCAGGGCCCACGCGTTCTCGTCGTGCACTTCCGCGACCAGTGTCCGGCCCCGCCACGGATCCAGCTCGGTTGGCGCGGTGCGAGGACGCCAGGCCACCGGCGGGTGGAAGCCGATCTCGCCCCAGCCCCGCGCCGAGACGAGGCGGCCGAACTGTTCGGCCAGACTGGCGCGGTCTGGATGCCGGTCGGACAGAATGAAGCCGAGCAGCATGAAGCCGAGGTCACTGTAGATCGACCGGCTGCGCGGGGCATACTCGAGTGGCAGCCGGCAGATGGCGGCTTCGAGTTCCGGTCGCCCGGCGTGGTCGCGATAGAAGGGAAGGTGCGCGGTAAGGCCGGAGCTGTGCGACAACAGATCGCGCACCGTGACGTGTTCGCGATCATCCCCGCGCCACGCTGCAAGGACGTGTGCGACCGGGAGGTCGAGCGGCGTGAAGCCCGCATCTACCTGCTGCATGGCGATTGTCGTCGTGGCGACCACCTTTGTGAGCGATGCCAGGTCGAACAGGGTCTCAGAGGTGACCGCCGGGCTTTCCGGTTCCGCCGTGAGGTGTCCGGCAGCGTGACTCCAGATTGGCCCGTCGGCGGCACTCACCTCGGCGACGGCGCCCGGGGCGACGCCGGCGGCGATCGCGTCGCGCAACAGTTGTTCCACGCGAGAGAAATCGGTCATCCCGTTCCTTCGCCCAGCCCCGCGCGTTGGGCGAGCGCTCCGCCTCCGACCGTCGCGGTAACGCCCACCAGGACGTACCACTGCCACGACAACTCCGTGAACAGGGTGACGGCAATCAGCGTGGCCAGCCCCGCCACCAGCCCTGCGGTTCCGGCCCGGGCCGTCGGACGCGACAGCACCGTGCTCAGGACGAACAGGCCAAGCATCAGCCCGCCGGCGAAGAACTGCACGCGCAAGACATCGTCGATCACGCGTTGCGACAGGCGAATCGCCAGAAGCGCGACCAGAACCTGAACGACGGCCCAGGCAAGGGTCGCGATTCGCGACGCCCGCAGCATGCGCGCGTCGCTGCCCGGACCGCCGCGGCGGTGGTTGGAATAGAAATCGCCGATCGTCGATGCCGCGGAAGAGTTGAGCGACGATGAGAGCGTCGACATGGCGGCCGCCAGAATCGCCGCCAGCACGAGCCCGCGTAGACCGGCCGGCAGGTTCGTCATCAGGAACCGGGGAAAGACCTGATCGGCCTGTACCGTACCCGCCGTCGTGATGGACGCCAGGGATCCCGCCGGCGCCGCGGTCTCGTAGAAACTCCAGAGCAGGAGACCGATGCCGAGGAACAACGCGAATTGCGCCAGGACGAAAACGCCGCTCAGTCCCAGGGCCAGACGGGCCTCCCGAAGCGAGCGGCTGCAAAGATAGCGTTGCACGAACATCTGGTCCGCGCCATGCGTCGCGGCAGTGAAGACCGCGCCGCCGAGAACGCCGGACCAGAAGGTGTAGTCCCGGGTCAAGTCCCAGGCAAAATCGAATAGCGTCAACTTGCTGGCAGCCGCCGCGGCGGTCCAGGCGCCCGCCAATCCGTCCGGCAATCGAGTCGCCAGTATCGCCGCCACCGCCAGCGCTCCCGCGAGGTATAGCGCGAGTTGGGCGACGTCCATCCAGATTACCGCGCGCATCCCCCCGAGCCACGTGTAGGCGAGCGTCACGGCCGAAATCGCCGCTATCGCAAGTCCGAGGACAACGCTCGGGGAAGGCGCAGCGGCGTTGGTCGATTCCGCAGCGACCGCTACCATGGCCGCCAGTACAAGCGCCGTCGCGAAGAGGCGCAGCCCGTCGGCAATGTTGCGTGTGGCAAGGAAGACCACGGCGGCGGCGCGTCCCAATCCGCGCCCCATGCGTTCGGCCAGCAGTTGGTACGCCGAGAGCAAATCACGGTTGAAGAAGGCGGGGAGCAGGAAGCTGGCCACCAGCAACCGTCCGGCGAGATAGCCGAGAGCCAGTTGCAGAAACGTCAGGTCGCCGGCAAAGGCATAGCCCGGCACGCTGATCACCGTTACCGTGCTGGTTTCGGTGGCGACGATGGATGCCATGACCGCCCACCACGGCGTCTCTCGTCCGGTCAGGAAGTAGTCGCGCACGCCTTGGCCGCGCCGCAACCGGCGGCCGCACCAGAGGGAGAAGGCGAGATAGAGGGCAACGACCCCGAAGTCCAGCAGAGGCATTTGGCGATCCCCGCCATCGGGCGGACCGCGCGGGCGGCGGTAGTTTGACGCGCGGGCGGCGGCCGGAGTATAAAACACGGTTGCTTCGTAAGGAATGGAGTCACATAAGGTGCATCGCTCCGAGGGCGTCATGATGACTGGCCGAATGAAGGCCACCGCCACTCCGGGCACCCCGATGACGGGGCGCACAGGCAGCGGATGACGCCAGAGGCACAACTCGACGCACCAATGGCCATCATCCGCCAGTCGGCTGATGGCTATTTTTTTTGGCTATGGCCACGTCTACGGGGCGCGGGTGGTCGTTCAGCGACCTTGAAGATGTTTGTTGGCAAGGCGTGAAGGCGGGATCGTGAGTGTGTTGAAAGTAGCGCTCGTCGGATTCGGAACGGTTGGCCAGTCGGTCGCCAGAATTCTCGGCACGGGGGATGGGAGACCCCTTCGGCTGACGCACGTCTGCAACCGTGATGTGGAACGGAAGCGTGCCGCGGCGACATGGGCGCCGAACGATGTTGTCTGGACGGCAGACTTCGCCGAAGTGCTCACTTCCGACGCCGACATTGTGGTCGAGTTGATTGGCGGCACGGATCCGGCTGCAGTCTGGATTCGGCAGGCGCTCAAGGCAGGAAAGTCGGTAGTCACGGCGAACAAGCAGGTGATCGCGGAAGTTGGCGCCGAACTGCTCGATCTTGCGGCGGAGCACCGGAGGCACCTGTTGTTCGAAGCAGCGGTCGCTGGCGGCGTTCCAATCATCCGCGCGGTGCGCGAGGGTCTGGCCGGGGATCGGCTGTGTCGCGTCGCGGGCGTTCTCAACGGTACGTGCAACTACATCCTGACAAGGATGGAAGCGGACCCGGAGCTTTCGTTCGATGCGGTCCTTGCCGAGGCGCAACGGAAGGGCTATGCCGAGGCGGATCCCACGGCGGACATCGACGGCGGGGATGCCGGCGCCAAACTGGCCATTCTCGCGGCCGAGGGTCTGGGGCGCCGTCTTGACGCCGAGGCGATTCCCCTCCGATCCATTCGGCCGGTCGAGCCAATCGATTTCGTCTATGCGCGGCGCCTCGACAGCACGATCCGGCAGGTCTCGCACGCCGAACTGGCGGACGGTGCGGATGCGGACCGCGTAACCGCTTCGGTGCAGCCGATGCTGGTACCGATCCGCTCACCGATGGCGCGCGCAGAGGGGAGCCAGAACGTCGTGGTGGTCGAAGGTTCCCACGGCGGTGAGACCGCGTTTCGCGGCTTCGGCGCCGGCGGCAATCCGACGGCGGTGGCAGTGGTTTCCGACCTGGAAGCGATCGCGCGGATCGGCAGCCTAGCTCCGTCGCCACGGAGACCCCCGCCGCCGCGGGCGGAGATCGAGGCGAACTTTGTATCGCCTCAGTACCTTCGCTTCGTCGTCGTGGACCGTCCCGGCATCATCGCGTCCATCGCGGAGGCGTGCCTCCGCCACCAGTTGAATTTCGATTCCGTGCTGCAAGTGCCGGGCTACCCGAAATCGGAGCTCCCGTTCGTCGTCACGCTCGAGCCATGCCGGACCGATGTCGTGCAGTCGGCGCTCGCGGAAATCGCTGCCCTCGACTTTCATGCGCTTCCTCCCGTCTGGATGCCAATCCTGCCTCCCGGAGATCGTTCATGAGCTACCTGACCGGCCTGCAGTGCTCGATGTGCCAGGCGTCGTTTCCGGCCGAGGCGTTCTACGTTTGCCCGGAGTGTCTGGGCCCGCTCGAGACGACATACGACCGCGACGCTATCCGGCGCGACGTCTCGCGCGAAGCGATCGCCCGGCGACCTCCCAGCCTTTGGCGCTATCGCGAGTTCCTCCCGATTGATGGTGAACCACTGACGGGTCTCGCGTCCGGATTCACGCCCCTGGTTCGCGCAGAGCGCCTGGCGGCGAAACTGGGCGTGCGCGAGCTGTACCTGAAGGACGATTCCGTCAATCACCCGACCCTGTCGTACAAGGATCGCGTTGTCCCCGTGGCGGCGACCCGCGCCTGTGAGCTGGGAGCGGAAGTGTTCGGTTGCGCCTCGACGGGCAACCTTGCCAACAGCGTTGCCGCGCATGCGGCTCGGCTTGGTCTCGACTGCTACGTGTTCATCCCGCGAACCCTCGAGCCGGGAAAGATCCTGGGTTCGGCGGTGAGTGGCCCCCGCGTGGTCGCGATCGACGGCACCTACGACGATGTCAACCGTCTCTGTACGCAGGTGGGAGACAAGTACGGCTGGGCGTTCGCCAATATCAACCTGCGCGCCTACTACGCCGAGGGCGCAAAGACGATGGGTTTCGAGATCGTCGAGCAGCTCGGTTGGCGCTTCCCGCAGCATCTGGTCTGTCCGGTCGCGGGCGGAACGCTATTGCCGCGGATCGGCCGAGCGTTTCGCGATCTGCTTGACGCCGCCCTCGTGGAGGGAACACCTCCCAGGATCTACGCGGCGCAGGCGGCGGGTTGCGCCCCGGTGATTCACGCACTCGAGAACGGGCTCGATTACCCGGAACCGGTCCGGCCCGACACGATCGCGAAGTCGATTGCGATCGGCGCTCCCGCCGACGGCTACCACGTGCTGCGGACGGTGCGCGAGTCCGGGGGAGCGGGCGCTTCGGCCAGCGACGACGAGATCCTTGACGCGATCGGCCTGCTGGCCCGAACGGAGGGCATATTCACCGAGCCGGCGGGTGGAACCACCCTCGCCGTCACGCGGAAGTTGTTCGAGCAGGGGGTGATTCCTCCCGACGAGAGCACGGTCGTCTGCATTACCGGCAACGGCTACAAGACCGCTGACATCATGTCGACGCTGGTCGATGCACCAGCCGCCCTTGGCCGCTCCCTCGCGGAGTTCGAGCGGTTCATTGCCGAGCGCGATGGGGAGCGGGGAGTGAACGTAGGCGCGTCCGGAGGAGCTGGGCCGTGATGGACGAGACCGAGGCGCTGCGCGCCGACAGGAGCGAAGTCGTCGAGGCGGAGGGCCATCTGGTCGATTCGAATCTCCTCCAGGAGGTCTTCGACCGAGTCATCGAGCACGGGGCGTCGTTTGAGGTCCTGGAGTTCAATCTGGGACGGACGAACGAGGAGATCTCCCACCTCCAGTTGAAGGTGACGGCCCCCAGCCCCGCGGCATTGACCGAGCTGCTCTCGGATCTGATGCCGCTCGGGTGCCATCCGGCCGCGAAACGGGACGCCAGAATCGAACCGGCGGAGGCGGACGGCTGCGTGCCGGACGAGTTCTATTCGACCACCAACCACCGCACCTATATCCGTCACGGTGGTAACTGGATCGAGGTTTCGCGCCAACGCATGGACGCGGTAATCGTCGTCGCTGACGGCCACGCAGAGTGCCGCAAGCTCCGAGACGTCCGAGCCGGCGACCAGGTTATCTGCGGGGTCGTCGGCGTACGGGTATCGCCCGAGTTCCGGGAGCGCGATCGGCTCGGTTTTGCCTTCATGTCGAGCGATGTCTCCACCGAGCGGCGGGTCGAAGTGGCGGTAGCGCGGGTCGTCACGATGCTGCGCGAGACTCGGCGGTCGGGTGGGAGGATTGCGTTCGTCGCAGGACCGGTCGTGGTGCACAGCGGCGGTGCCGCCTACTTCGCCGAATTGATTCGCCAGGGCTACGTCGACGTGATTCTGGCCGGGAACGCGCTGGCCGTGCATGACGTCGAGAGCGCACTCTTCGGCACGTCACTCGGGATCGACCTCAATGCGGGAATCGCGGTCAAGGAGGGACACCGGAACCACATGCGGGCGATCAACGCGATCAACCGTGCCGGTGGCCTGAAGGCGGCCGTGGAGAAGAAGGTGCTTCGCTCCGGCGTCATGTACGAAGCAATCCGCCACGATGTCGACTACATCCTCGCTGGCAGCATCCGGGACGACGGCCCGCTCCTGGACACCGAAATGGACCTGATCGCCGCGCAGAACCGGTACGCCGAAGCGCTTCGCGACGTCAGCCTCGTGGTGATGCTCTCCACGATGCTCCACGGCATTGGTGTCGGGAACATGCTGCCGTCGCATGTTCGGGTGGTCTGTGTCGACATCAACCCGGCGGTGGTGACGAAGCTGTCGGATCGGGGCTCGTCGCAGACGGCGGGCATCGTGACCGATGTCGGGTTGTTCCTCCACCAGTTGACGTCACAACTGGCGGCGGCGAAGTTGGCAAGCGCTGCGGTGGGGGCCGGCCAGTGACCGACGACGGCGCCCCGCCGCCGGTCGTCGTACAGAAATACGGCGGCACCTCCGTTGCCACGGCAGATCACATCTGCAGAATTGCGGACCGTGTCGCCCGCGCGCGGGAGCGGACGGCTCGGCTGGCCGTGGTGCTTTCCGCGATGGGCAAGACCACCGATGAACTGGTGGCACTGGCCCACCAGGTGTCGTCGGATCCGCGCGGGCGAGAGATGGATCTCCTGCTCGCGACGGGTGAGCAGGTGTCCGTATCCCTCCTGGGGCTGGCGTTGCAGAACCGCGGGATCCCGGCCGTCTCGCTTACCGCCTCGCAGTGCGGTATCCGGACCGACGATGCGTACAACATCGCACGGATCGAGTCCATCGACACCGCAAGGATCAACGTGGAGTTCGAACGCGGGCGGGTAGTCATCATCACCGGCTTCCAGGGAATCACGCGCGATCAGGAGGTGACGACTCTCGGCCGGGGCGGGAGCGACATCACGGGAGCGGCGGTGGCGGTAGCGGTGGGCGCCGCCGTTTGTGAAATCTGCACTGACGTCGATGGTGTCCTGTCCGCCGACCCTCGCGTCGTGCCGCATGCAACGCGGTGGTCCGAGATGAGTTACGAAGAGGCGATCGAAATGGCGTCGAGCGGCGCCAAGGTACTGCACCCCCGCGCGGCGGAGGTGTGCATGGCCTATCGAATTCCGATCCACGTGCGGTCGAGTTTTCATGACGGAGGCGGCACCTGGATCCGGGGAGCAGACGAAATGGTGATGGAACAGGCGGCGGTCGTCGGCGTGAACAAGGAGACGAAGATCGCCAAGGTGACTCTCGTCGATGTACCCGACCGGCCGGGCCTTGCGGCGGAGGTCTTCCAGGATCTCGCGGCGCGGTCGATCAATGTCCGACTGATCATTCAGAGCGCGAGCGCAGAGGGAGTCGGGCGGATCACCTTCGTTCTCGATACGGAATATGTCGACGCGACACGCCCCCTGATCGACGACTGGATGGCGCGTGGCCTGGCGCAGTCGTGCGAGGTGGATGCCGATGTCGCGAAGATCTCCATCATCGGTTCGCGTCTGGCGTCAACCCCGAGCCTCGCGGCGCGGATGTTTGCCGTGCTGGCGCGCGAGGGCATCAACATCGACTGCATCAGCTCGTCGGAAATGAAGATCGCCTGCGTGATCAACGCGGCTGGAGCGGAGCGGGCGGTGCAGGCGGTTCATGACGAGTTCTTTCCCCCGAAGTGAGGCGGCCACGGCAGGGAAGGCGACTTCGGTGGAAGGACGGAGGCGAGATGAGTGAACGGGTGCCGGTGGGCGTATTGGGCGCCACTGGAACAGTCGGGCAGGAGTTCATAGCGGGACTCGCGGACCATCCGTGGTTCGCGGTGGCCTGGATCGGCGCAAGCGAGCGGTCGGCCGGCAAGGCCTACGCGGACGCCACGGCATGGCGGCTGTCGGCGCCCCGCCCGGAGTTCGTTGCGGGCATGACGGTGCGCCGCTGCGAGCCAGGCGACGCGCCGGCGCTCGTCTTCTCGGGCCTTGATTCATCCGTGGCGGGAGACGTGGAGCGGGCGTTTGCCGAGGCGGGGCACACCGTGGTGAGCAACGCGCGGAACTACCGGATGCAGACGGACGTGCCACTGCTTATTCCGGAGATCAACGCCGACCATTTGGCCCTGCTCGATGTGCAGGCACGCGACCGGGGATGGCCGGGTTGCATCGTCACCAACCCGAACTGCTCGACCATCGTCATGACTCTGGCCCTTGCCCCGCTTCGGCCGTTCAATCCCTCGCGGGTGACCGTCTCCACGCTACAGGCGGTCTCCGGCGCCGGCTATCCGGGGGTCGCGTCGCTCGACATCACCGGCAACGTCCTCCCGCACATCCGGGGCGAGGAGGACAAGATGGAAACGGAGACGCAGAAGATCCTCGGCACCCTCAACGGTGGCGCGGTCCACCCGCATCCCATGGTGGTCAGCGCCACGACGACGCGCGTGCCCGTCTTGAACGGCCACCTGATGCTGGTTTCGGTTGAGTTCGAGGACTCGCCGTCGGAACAGGACCTGGTCGACGCGTTCCGCACCTTTGCCGGACGTCCGCAGGAGGAAAACCTGCCGACCGCGCCAGCTTGCCCGGTGCACTACACCGCCGATCCGGAGCGCCCGCAACCCCGACTCGACGTCGACTGCGAGCGTGGCATGGCGGTTACCGTCGGCCGCCTCCGTCGCTGCCCGGTTCTCGACTGGAAGTTCGTCGCGCTTGGGCACAATACGGTCCGCGGCGCGGCCGGCGCGGCGGTCCTGAACGCGGAGTTGATGAAGGTTGACGGTCTGCTGTAGTTCGCGCACCGAGCGCGGCATCAACGCGCGTCGTGGACGATTCTTCCTCCAGCGACGGTAACGACCACTGACGCGGTGCGCAGGTCCGGCGACGGCGCGGAGAGTAGCGCCAGATCGAGCAGCGCGAAGTCTGCCAATTGCCCGATGGCGAGACGCCCCTTGACGTTGTCTTCGAACGAGGCGTAGGCGCCCGCGATGGTGTAGGCGTCGAGCGCCCGGGCGATTGTGATCCGCTCGGCCGGAGTCCAGCCTGGTCGATAGAGCGCTTCCAGCGATCGTCTCGTCACGGCTCCGTACAGGCCGAGAACGGGACCGGCCGGTGCGAATCCCCAGTTCGTTCCGAACGCCACCATGGCGCCGGCGTCAAGAAGGGAGCGGACGGGGAACGGTTCGGCCAGCGTGCGGGCGCCCAGCATGCTTTCAAACCGCGGGCCGACATCGCCTATCTCGGCGGGTTGCATGCTGGCGATCACGTCGAGCTCTGCGAAACGCGCGATGTCGTCCGGCCGGAGATGTTGCGCGTGTTCGATACGAAACCGGCGGTCGCGCGGGCCGTTGGCGGTGATTACGCGTTCATAGGCGTCGAGTGCCAGGTGGTTGGCCCGGCTACCGACCGCGTGGAGCGCTACCTGTAGCTCCGCCGCGTCGGCCGAATCGACCTGGGCGGTCAGTCGATCGAGGTCGTACAGCATCAATCCGCGATCGTCGGCGGTATCGGGGTAGGGGAGATCGACCGCCGCGGTACCGGTTTCGACCGTGCCATCCACGACCCCCTTCACCGCACCGACACGGAGCCAGTCATCTCCCCGGCCGTCGTCTCCACCGAAACGGCCATTGGCGATTGCGTCCCGCAGCCGCCGCCATGTGGCTAGTGGCACCGCGGCGTACACGCGCGCCGTGAGGCGACCGGTGTCACGGGCGCGCTCGAATGCCTCGAGGTCACTCCAGCTTCCCATGTGATGGACTGAAGTGACGCCCCGTTTCACCAGATGTGCCAAAGCGGCGTCCAATGCGGCGTCGTCCTCGGACGGCGTGTGCGCGGGCGGCGGTTCGGGTGCTACCGGCCAGAAGTCGTGGTCCAACAGCAGGTCATCGGTCGTGGTGTTTGCCAGGAGCCGATGGCCGGCGTCAAGCATGTGGACGTGGGCATCTATGAATCCGGGCACGACGGTGGCTCCGTTCGCGTCGATGATGACGCCGTCGGTAGCCAGCGTACGGATCGCTTGACTCGAACCCAGCGCCGCTATCCGGTCGTCTACTACGCCTATAGCCTCGACCAGGGGGCGATCAGGATCGCCGGTCCAGACCGTTGCGTCGACGACGGCGAGTGATAGCGTGGCGGGTGGTGAGGGTACGGCGCGTTCGGCGCACGCGACCATGCAGAGGGTCGCAGCGAGCGCCATCGGTCGCGTCATGGGAACGCTGGATCGAGCGCGCGACCCGTGACCGGGGCAGTCACCTCGACCCTGGCGCCGGCGCACGCGGGGAGTCAGTTCGCGACTGTGGAGCCGCTCGCATAGTCCATCATCAGGCGGATCGGCGCCGCGGTGTCCGCACCGAACAGCGAGCGTCCCGACGTATGGTCTGCGCCTGGGTGAACTATCGCCTCCACCTCGATGGCCGTTCCCCCCGGTAGCGCGATCGGCGCATCGAACCAGTACCGGGTGGGCCAGTCGGTGTCGGGCTCACGCAGAAAGAGCATTGGCACGCGCGATCCATCGGGCGTTACCGCCACGACCTGCACATCCTTCGCCTCGATCGCGATCTCGGGCAAGATGGCGAGCACCTGCAGGTCACCGTCGATTGCGTGGCTGAACGTGATCGTTTGCCCCGTCTCACCGGCCGGCGAGGCGAGAAGCATCGATTCAATCGCTGCGGCGTTGCCTTCCGCGAAGTAGAGGCCGAAGCTGCTCTGGTCCGTAAACTCCTGTCCCTCGGTGATCCAGGTCTTCTTGTAGTGAACCCGCACGACGACATCGGACCCCGCTGGCAGCGGGTGCGCAGTGTCTTCCAGGACAACACTTGGTCGTCCGGGCGACCAGAGCGCCACCGGCGCGGAGGTGGGGAAGTCCGCGCCGTCGGGTTCGCCAAAGCCGGGCTCGGGATCGGCGTCGTCGAGGGTGCGGGCCGCACCCGACGGATCGACATAGATCGCCACGTCACGGACGATCGCGGCGGCCCCCGGCATCACATCGGCGCCGGCGATGAGGCGGTCGGAGTCACCGCCGGTGGGCAGGACGAAGTAGCGGACCGTCTCGCTGGTTCCCGTGTCGACCGTGAACGGCTCCGGCATCTCGAGTTCCAGATCCGGTGCGCCGAACGGCCATTCAGCGGGGGTAGTAACCGATTCGAGCTCCATGTTGCGAGGCCCCTGCGGATAGCCGCCGCTGGACCACTCGAGGATCATGTCCATCTCCATGGCGGAAAGGGCATGACCGTTGCGGAAGTCACCGAAGCCATCCTCCGCCTTCCAGGGCGGCATTCTGAGACCGAGGACTTCCTCACGGATCGACTGCGCCCACGGGAAGGCTTCGTTGTAGGTAACGAGCGACATCGGTGCGATGCCGCCGTCCCGGTGGCAGGCGCCGCAGTTGTCGCGAAAGATCGGGAAGAGATGTTCGTTGTAGTTCCAGCGGGAGGCGATCGGCGTGTGCGTTTCCGTTGGTAGGCTTCCGGTCAGCACGATCACCAGCGCGAGCAACGCGCCAGCCGCCATCCGCACGATCGTTGAACGGTGCGTCTGATGCCTTGATGTCATGGTTCCACGCCTTCATAGATCTCGTTGATGAGATCGACCGCTTCGTCGAAAACGTCGTGAGCGTCGCTCACCTGCTGCTTGTTGCCGAGATCGCCGTACCAATCGAGTAGCCACGCGGCGCGGACGAGGCTTCGAACCGCGATCCGCACCATGTTGCGATCCTCGGCCGGCAGATCCTCTGCCCGGTCGTGCAGCGCGAGCGCCAACTCCTTCGACTGCAGGGCCGGAATGAAGATCTCCGTAAAGCCGCCGGTTAGCACCAGATCGGCAATCTCACGGTTCCTCGCGCTGATTCCCTGCACGATGTCGCTTGTCAATTCCGGGATGCGCGGGCGGATGCGCTCGGCGAGGGGCAGGGTGTCGGGCACCGTGGCCGCTGGCGATGCGTCGACGACGGCGGGTTCGGTGGAGGAGAACTCGGTGAAGATGAAGTCGAACCGGTCCTCGGGAAAGTCCTCGACGATTCGAATCTTGGCAATCATCTCGGCGGGGAAGGGGAGATCTCCCACTTCCGCCTCGAGGTAGGCGCCATCGGGCGAGGGCAGCAGGACGGCGGACCGGACCTCCACGAACTCGTCGCTCTCCGCGTCGTACTCCTCCTCCAGAACGATGCGCCCCATCCAGAAGGTGACGTCGACCGGCTCGCGGTAGTTGTCCGTTGCGTAGAGCCGGAAGACGCCCGCCTCCGGGTAGGCTCCCTCGATGTGGTGGAAGCTGTCGGGCGCCATGAAGACCCGCCCGCCGTGCTGCGGGCTGTGGTCCATGTGCGCGCCGGGGGCGGCATCGACCACGCCGCAGGTGAGCATCTCCGACCCGTAGTACGGATTTCGGACCGGGCCGTCCATCTGCACCCAGTTCGATCCGCCGTCATACATCGGGCAGTAGGCACGCGCATAGCCTTCTGGCAATTCCATCGCGGCCAGGAACTCCGAAAGCGGCTTGAAGTCGCTCCGCATGGTCGCGATATCGTCCGCGCCGGCCGCCACTTCCGCCAGAGGCCGGATGGTCGGATCGGCAATCGCAATCAGTCCGGCCAGGGCGGTCTGGGCGCCGTCGAGGTCGTCGGCGGCCAGCGCCGTCTGCGCCTTGACATACTCTGCGAGTTGAGTCGGGAAGTCGGCCGGTTCGGCCGAGACGGGCAGAACGGAAGCGTTTCGGGTGGCGCAGCCGGCCAGCGGCAAACCAAGCGCAAGGCCGATGGCGACAACCCGTACCAACTGTTGAGCCATCTGTAGGGACCCCTGTAGAGTGATGCGAACCAACTCGTTTGACTATGCCCAGTATACAACGGCGGCTTCGCGCCGACCGCGCCCGGGAGTTGGTGGAAGCCTGGCTCGACGACCTGAAGGGCGTCCGCCGGCTGTCGCCGCATACCCTTGCGAGCTATCGCCGGGATCTGGCGGCCCTCACGGCGCACGCCAATCGCCGCGGCAAGGGACTCGAACAGTTTCGCCGGCAGGATCTCGAGGCGTTCGTTCGCGAGCGAATGACGGACGGCCTGGCGCCCCGCTCGGTTGCGCGAGCGGTTGCGACCATCCGCGGCTTCTACCGCTTCCTTGTGGCCGACGGCCGGATTAACGAGAATCCCGCTGAGGATCTGCGCGCGCCGCGCTCGTGGCCGGCGCTGCCGTCCGCTCTCTCCACGCAGGCCATCGATACGCTGATTTCCGAGCCCGACACCAGTTCGGCGGCCGGCCTGCGCGACCGTGCCCTGATCGAGCTCCTGTACGCGACGGGCCTCCGCGTTTCTGAACTGATCTCGCTTCGTCCCGGCGATCTGAGTCTGCAGCACGGGTATCTCACCTGCCTTGGCAAGGGCAACAAGGAGCGGTTGGTGCCGATGGGAGCACCCGCGGTCGAGTGGGTGACGCGCTACCTGAACGAGGCCCGACCCATACTGCTGAAGGGGAGGACATCGCCCTGGCTCTTCGTCAACGCGCGGGGAGGCGGGAGGCTGAGCCGGGTTGGTTTCTGGAAGAAACTCAAGCAGTACGGCCGACGGGCAGGATTGCCGCGGGACCTGAGTCCGCATGTGCTGCGTCATTCGTTCGCGACACATCTTCTGGAGCGGGGCGCGGATCTCCGATCGATCCAGACGCTGCTTGGCCACGCCGATCTGTCGACGACACAGATCTACACCCATGTTCTGGACGCAAGGCTCAAGGCGGTGTACGAGACGTTTCACCCCCGCGCGTGACCCGCGTTGACCGGGCCGCGCCAAAGGCTGTAACCTGCGCGGTTGGCGTTAGGGCGACTTGCCCGCCGCGGCCCGCGCGACTGAGGAGAATTACGATCCATGCACCGAACCGGCCACTATCTGTTCACCTCCGAGTCGGTCACCGAAGGACATCCCGACAAGATCGCCGATCAGGTCTCGGACGGCGTCCTCGACGCCATCTTTGCCCGCGACCCCAATGGGCGCGTCGCCTGCGAATCGCTTCTGACGACCGACCTGATCGTCCTGGCGGGCGAGATCACCACCAGCGCCGACGTCGACTACGAGGCGGTTGCGCGTGACGCGGTGCGCGATGTCGGCTACACCGATGCGGCGTTCGGTTTTGACGCCAATACGTGCCGGGTGCAGGTGGGGCTGCACAGCCAGTCGCCCGACATTGCGATGGGGGTCGACCCGGGCGGGGCGGGCGATCAGGGTTTGATGTTCGGCTATGCCTGCAACGAGACACCGGAGCGGATGCCGCTCCCGATCGCCTTGTCCCATCGTCTGGTGAGGGCTTTGTCCACGGCGCGACGCGATGGCGTGCTCGAGTATCTCCGGCCTGACGGGAAGTCTCAGGTCACCGTCGAGTACGACGGTGATGAGCCGCAGCGGGTCCATACTGTCGTGGTATCGAGCCAGCACGGCGACAAGGTCTCGACCGAGCAGTTGCGCGCCGAGATAGAGGAGGTAGTGGTCCGTTCGACATTGCCGGCACACCTGCTCGACGACCGGACGATCATTCACGTGAATCCAACCGGCCGTTTCGTCACCGGCGGACCGCACGGTGACTGTGGCCTGACGGGACGCAAGATCATCGTCGACACCTACGGCGGCATGGCTCCCCACGGGGGCGGGGCCTTCTCGGGGAAGGACCCGACGAAAGTCGACCGATCCGCTGCCTACATGTCCCGCTATATTGCGAAGAACTGCGTTGCGGCGGGCCTCGCGGACCGGGTGCAGGTGCAACTGGCCTACGCGATCGGGGTCGCCGATCCGGTTTCGGTTCTTGTCGAAACGTTCGGCACCGGCGCCACCGGCATGACCGACGAACAGCTTGGGGAGCTCGTGCAGCAGCACTTCGCGCTGAGACCGCGGGAGATCATCGACACCCTTGACCTGCGCAGGCCGATCTACCGTTCAACCGCGGCGTTCGGCCATTTCGGACGCTCGGAGCCGGAGTTCACCTGGGAACGGACGGACAAGGCGGACGCTCTGCGGGCGGCGGCTGGGGCGCCGGAACACGAGGCGGCGGCGGTCCACTCCTGAACTCGCCGGCCGCGCCGACCGCGCCGCAGCGCGTAACCGCCGATAGGAGCAGCGTTCCGGGACAGCGCGCATGGAACGGCGAGCAGGGCGGCTCCGGCGTCTTACTACGATCGTCGCCCCTGCGGCGGCGGCCGGCGTCGCCGTCGGCCTCCTGCTGCCCCCCGCGGCGCGGGTCCTCGACCCGTCGCCGATATTCCAGGCCGCCTCGGGGGAAGGCTCCGGTAGCGGGTTCTTCAGGGTCGCGCGCGGCGCGTACCACGTACACAGCCGTCGCTCGGATGGAAGCGGGACGGTACCGGAGATCGCCGCCGCCGCCGCGGCGGCGGGCCTCGACTTCGTGATCCTGACGGATCATGGCGATGCGACAGGGATTGCGGCCCCGGAGTACTACGAGGGGGTCCTGATGATCGACGGCGTCGAGATCAGCACCGACGGAGGTCACTACGCGGCACTGGGTCTCGACTCGGCGCCATATCCCCTCGGCGGCGACGCGCGCGGCGTGATCGAGGACGTCCACCGCCTGGGCGGCTTTGGCATTGCCGCCCATCCGATGTCTCCGAGACCGGCCCTGGCGTGGACCGACCCCTCGTTGCCGGTCGACGCGGTCGAATGGATCAATGGCGACAGCGCCTGGCGTGACGAGAGCTGGTGGTCCCTCTCGCGCGTCCTGCTCGGCTACTGGATTCGCCCCACCGAGAGTCTCGCCTTGATGCTCGACCGCCCCGTGGCCGCGTTGTCCCTTTGGGACCGGATGGCGTCCGTGCGGCGCGTCGTCGGCATTGGCGCGGTGGATGCCCACGCGCGCCTGGCGACAGGATCGAGTGACGACGGGTACAACGGGGCAGGGGAGGAGCCCGGCGGCGCCGGGGCCGGAGGCTTGCGGTTACCTGGCTACGAGCCGGTTTTCCGTGGGCTGTCGGTGCAGGTGGAACTCGACAGACCACTTGTCGGACAGGCGGTGCCGGACGCTACGGCGATTCTGTCGGCGGTGCGAGAGGGCCGCGTCTATACCGTGGTCGACGCCATCGCCGCTCCGGCCCGAGTCGCGTGGGCCGGCCGCGATTCGGGGGGGCGGTTGATCCGGATGGGGGAGTGGACCGCGGGCGATGACTTCGTAACGCTGACGGCGCAAGTGGCCGGACCGGACGACGCGACCTTCACACTGCGGCGCAACGGCGAGCCGGTGGTGACGGGGGGGGCGGGTCCGACACTCGCGTACCGCACGCCGTTGGCCCCGGACGACTGGAACGCGTACCGCGTCGAGGTGTTCCTGCCTGGCGCCCCGGGCAATCCTCCCGTCCCCTGGATCGTCAGCAACCCGATCTACGTCGGGGGAGCACCGGCCGACGGGTCCGATTCCCTGAGCGGGACGTCCAGGGAATCAGGTGGTCCGGGGGAGTTGGCGGACGCCACGTCGGGGCCGGTTAGCGGCAGGCGGCTGGATCGCGAGTGGCGGGTGGAGCAGAGGAATGCCGACGTTTCCGTAGTCACCGACGTTCTCCGGCCGGGCACGGACCCGCCGGGCGTGGAGGTCCGGATGACGTTCGCGTTGGGATCCGATCCGGAGACCTATGCCGCGGCCGTGCATACTCTCGGGACAGAGGAACTCCTTGACGCGACGGCGGTGCGTTTCGAAGCCGAAGCGTCGCGCCCGATGCGGGTCTCGCTGCAGTTGAGGCGCGGCGGTCCGGCGGGAGGCGAGGGTGACCGCTGGCGCGGCTCGTTCTACGCAGGGCCGGAGCCGCGCCTGGTGACCGTCGCCTTCGATCAGTTGGCTCCGGTAACCCCGGACATCGAGGCGCAGCCGGACCTCAACGCCATTGACAGCCTCCTGATTGTCGTGGACACCGTGAATACCCTTCCCGGCACACGCGGGGTGCTGACGATTGCCGTCCCGCGTCTGGTCGCACCGTAGCCGTCCGGAAGCCTGCACGGTTCCGCAGCGCCGACTCTTGGGGCGTAGTCGCGCGTCACGTTCGAACGGCGAACAGGAAATAACCGGCCGACGCGCCGAAGAAAGCGTTCGGCGCCCAGGCGGCGATGACCGGCGCAAGCATCCCGGCGCTGCCGAAGGCTCCGAAGATACTGACGATGATCCAGTAGCTGAACGCGAGGACGATGCCGAACCCGACGCCGTACAGAGTGCCGCGCCGTCCCGTAGTGACCGCAAAGGGGATCGCTATCAATGTCAGAATCACGGTGACGAAGGGAAACGACGCCTTGCGGTGAAGGGCTACTACCAGGCTCACGACATCGAAGCCGCGCGTCCGCAACTCGTCGATATGTTGCCGCAGCTCCCGGAAGCTCATCAGCTCCGCTTCCGGCACTTCGGCCGCGAATACCTCCGGCGGCGCAACGGCCGGCAATGGACGCTCGGCTTCGCGACGGTAGGCTGAGCCTTCCGCGCCCGCCTCGGCAAAACTCCGTTCCCAGACGTCGCGGCCGTCCCACACTCCGCCAGCGTCGGCGCCGCCCCGGAACGTTCCCGCCGCGACGAAGGTCCGGCGTTGGAGCGACCAGGGATTCCCCTCGAACTCGAAGATCGAAAGAGCTCCAACCTCCTGCCGATCCGGATCGAAGTGGAGGTAGTGATAGATGTCCCCATTGTCGTCTACCAGCCACCGGCGGTTCAACGGGTCGAACGTTCGGACCCGGCCGGTCCGGATCTGCTGATCGAGCTCCTCCGCCTGACGGTTCGCTCTCGCGAGCACCGTCTCCGCCAGCATGAACAGGCAGCCGCTCCAGATCAGGCTGAAGGCGAGGAGCGGAAGCGCCACGCGGTACAGACTGATGCCGCATGCCTTCATGACGGTCAGTTCGCTCGTCCGGGTCAGAACGCCAATGGTAACGAGCGTAGCCACCAGTCCCGCTACCGGCAGAACGTAGTAGATGAACTGCGGCGTCGCGTACCACAGATACTCCAGCAGCATCATGCCAGTCGCCTGTTCCTTGAACAGGTTGTCGGAGAGTTCGACGAACTCCGTTATGTAGAAGATGCCGAGCAGGCCGACGAACGCCAAACCGACCCAGCGGAGGTACATGCCGGTGACGTACCAGTCCAGAATACTGACGCCGACGGTGGCCGATCCCCTCGGCACCGTGACCAGCGCCTCTCCTCGGCTGTCCGAGGCCTTCAAGCCGTCAGGCGCGGCGTGATTCGCGACGGTTTCCGCGGCGGCGCGGTGGGGGAGAAGGCGTGCCGCCAGCCGGGCGCCGGGGAGCCGCCGATCGGTCCGTCCGACACGCCACCAGACCAGGGCGATCCCGGCGAACCCCAGGACGATGTCGGGCAGCCACCGTGCGAGATGGGGCGAGATGCGCTGGCCCATCGCCATCGCCTCACCCGTGTACATCACGACGTAGTACGCGAAGATCACACCGATGCCCAGCGCGAAGCTGGCAAGGCGGCCGTCCCTCCGGTTGCTGATCCCGAAAGCGGCTCCGAGCAGGACGAAGACGAAGCAGGCAACCGGGATGGAGAACTTCTGGTGGAGGTACATGATGGGCCAGTGGGGCGACTGCCCGCCCGCCCGCATCTCCGCGGCCCGCTCCCGCAACTGCGGGATCGTCATCTCCGCGTAGCCTTCCTGTACTCCACCAGTTGGGAACGTCGATGTTGCATCGACCTGTATCAGCAACTCCTCGAACGCATGCCGCTCGTACTCCTCCGGCCGTTCCGGGTCGACCTGGTGGCGGGTTCCGCGCGAGAGCGCGACATCGACGCTCTGGCGTTCCGGGTCGACCATGACCTGCCCCCGTTCCGCCACGTAGACGTCCAGCCGGTTCGGATCCTCGACATCCGCCAGGAAGACGTTCGACCAGCCGCCGCCCGTCTGGGAGACCTCCTGAACATAGAGAACCAGGTTGGGGAAGTCGTCCGCGTGAAACACTCGCGGCTTGACCTCGCCTTCCGCACGGTTTGCCACGATCCGGAAGACCATCTCCCGGAACGCCAGATTCGATCGCGGAATCAGGTCGACCATCACCCAGCAGTTGATGGCCGCCGCAACCGTCGCCAGCAGGAGCAGCGGCGCGAGGATCCGCCCGAAACTGATCCCGCACGCCTGCATCGCCACCGTCTCGCGATCACTGGAGAGGCGTCCGAGCGCCATCAGGACGCCGAGCAGCAACGCGATGGGAATCGTCAGCCCGAGCGACTGCGGCACCAGAAGCGCCAGCAGCCGCAGGATTTCTCCGGGAGCTATTCCGATGCCGATCAGTTCCTCCGCCCGGTCCCGGATCGGCGGCAGCAGGAGGAGGAACGTGAATACCAGCAGGGACAGGAGGAAAGGCGGGATGACTTCCCGGACGATGTACCGGCTGGTGATACGAAACATAGCGATGTCCCCGGTCGATCAATCCTATCGGCCAATCCTGACGCGGGCCAACCTGGCTTCGCTGCCCGGCGAGTACCAGAACCTTGATCGGATGTTGGCGCAGCCAACGTCCGGGAGGCCGACCGGCAAGTCGTTCAGGGAGCGCCGTCGCCGTTCGGTTCCGTGCCCGGCGAGTACCAGAACCTTGATCGGATGTTGGCGCAGCCAACGTCCGGGAGGCCGACCGGCAAGTCGTTCAGGGAGCGCCGTCGCCGTTCGGTTCCGTACCCGGCGAGTACCAGAACCTTGATCGGATGTTGGCGCAGCCAACGTCCGGGAGGCCGACCGGCAAGTCGTTCAGGGAGCGCCGTCGCCGTTCGGTTCCGTGCCCGGCGAGTACCAGAACCTTGATCGGATGTTGGCGCAGCCAACGTCCGGGAGGCCGACCGGCAAGTCGTTCAGGGAGCGCCGTCGCCGTTCGGTTCCGTACCCGGCGAGTACCAGAACCTTGATCGGATGTTGGCGCAGCCAACGTCCGATAAGGTATCTTATGTTAACTTTGGGGTGTAGATCTGCTACGAATGGTCCTCTGAACCCTCGTCCTGCTGCCTCAGTTCCTTGAGGATCGCTTCCAGCGCGTCGATCAATTCGCCCCTCGGCACCGTCGACTTCCGGAACGCCAGGCGAAGGTTGAACGTCTTGTTGGGCGCGGCGTAACTGTAGACGAACGGTTTGGGTCGCCTTCCCGCCTGCCTGCGCACGGCCCGCGCCTGTTTCCGCGTGGCCGTGCCCTCGCGAGTGAGGCGCGCGATCAGCGCCGTCATCGCCTCGGAAGTCCGCTGCCTGACCACCTCGAGCAGCAGCGACTTCGAAGTGATGTTCCCCAACTGGCACAGTTGCTTGATTTCGTCCGGGATCCCCTGCAGTGCCAGGGATTCAGTGATCGATGTCCGGGACTTGCCCAATCGCCGCGCGAGGTCCGCGTGCGTGTGGCCGAACCTCTGTGCCAGGGTGTGCAGCGCATCCGCCTCCTCGAAAGGTGTGAGGTCCTTCCGTTGGAGGTTCTCAATCAGGGCGATCTCGAGCGTTTCGGCCTCGTCCGCTTTGCGGATGATCACGGGTAATTGCGTCAATCCCACCTGGATTGCCGCCTGGTAGCGCCGCTCGCCCGCGATGATGTGGAACCGCCCCGCTCGCTCGCGCACGATAAGCGGTTCGAGGATGCCCTTTTCGGCGATGGAGGCCATCAGTTCGGACAGGTCTCCCATCTGTTGCCGCGGCTGTTCCGGGTTCGGGTCAATCCGATCGATCGGAAGCAGTCGTCCGATCGGTTCCCCGGCCGATGCGGCGAGTGCCTCGACATAGTGCTCTCCATGGCGCATTTGCACCGTCGCAGGCAATCCTCGTTTAGGCACGGTCCATCACCTCCTCACACAGACTGTAGTAGTCCCTTGCACCTGTCGACTGAGGTGCGAACGTGAAGATCGATTCCCGGTACGCCGGACTCTCCTCGAGCCGGACGTTCCTGGCTATCACGGTCTGGAAGACCTTGTCGCCAAACACTTTCTGGATCTGAATGCGGGTGTCGCGGCTTATCGAAGTGCGCCGGTCGTGCATCGTGATCAAGGCGCCCAGGATGTTCAGGTTGGGATTGGCGCGCCGCCGCACCTTGTCGACCGTTTCCAGGAGGTCGTCCGTTCCTTCCAGGGCGAAGTAGGAAGACTGAATCGGGATCAGCAGGTGAGTCGCGGCCACCAGCGCATTGACCGTCAACAGACCGAGGGTCGGTGGGCAGTCGATCACGACGAACGGATAGCGGTCGCGAATCCGGGCGATCTGATCCTTCAGGCGAAAATGCGCATCGAGCTCCCCCACCAGTTGCGATTCGATCTTGGCGAGCGCGATTCTGGCTGGTGCAACCGCGAGGTTTTCCTGAGCAACCGGAATGATGACGTCCGTGAGGTCGCAGCCCGGGTCGGTGATGGCGTCGTAGACGGAGCGACTTACGGAGTCGAGCTCGGTGATCGACAGTGTGCTGTTCGCCTGGGGGTCCAGATCGATCAGCAGCGTCCGTTTCCCGCGCAACGCGAGTGCCGAAGCGAGGTTGATGGAAGTGGTGGTCTTCCCCACTCCACCCTTCTGGTTCGCTATGGCGACGATCATGAGCCGGCTCGCCGAAGCGCGGATGGACGCGGGGCGATCACCCCGCAACGGCGTGGGATGGCGCGATTCTAGGAGCGCCGACCCGCCGTGTCAAGAAACCTCGTCCGGGACGAGAACCGACACGTGCTCGAAAGGCCCCGCAATCATTGGCGGATCCGGCGATTGTCGGCCGGCCGACAATCGTTACATCTTGTACTTGCCGAGATCGTCCGGATCGAGGCTCTCAAGCCAGCGGGTAAGGCGCTCGGTGTCGTTCTTGCTAGGCGCGAACTCGAGACTCTTCGCGTTGTCCATGACTTCGTCTTCCACGAAGATGGGCGCGCTCACGCGGAGGGCCAGAGCGATCGCGTCACTTGGCCGGGCGTCCACGGCCACCACGTCGCCGCGGATGCGAACGTAGATCAGGGCATAGAAGGTGTTGTCCTTCAGATCGGAGACAACTATCTTCTCGACCGTTCCGTCGAGCCCGGCGATGATGTTGCCAAGCAGATCGTGGGTCATCGGGCGCGGCGTGGTGATGTTCTCGATCTGAATCGCGATTGCGTTCGCTTCGAACACGCCCACCCAGATCGGCAGCACGCGATCTCCTGCGTCGTCCCGCAGGATGACAATCGGCGTGCTGGTGATGGGGTCGACCATGAGCCCCTTGATGGTCATCTCGATCAGCATGAGATCACCTCGCCCCAGACGCTGTTGGCGCCGGCGCGCCGCACCTCGACGTCCAGGAACTCGCCGAGGCAGTCCCGTCGAGCCTCGAAGTTGACCGCCGTATTGCCGCTCGTGCGGCCCGTGTACTCGTTCGGCCGTTCCCGTCGCCGGCTCGGCCCATCGGCCAGAACCGTCATCCGGCTGCCTAGCATGGAGTCATGAAGGGACCGCTGAATGTCCTGCTGCATCTGTTGCAGTATCGTCAGGCGCCGGCCCTTCTCTGTCTCCGGCACCGTGTCCGGCATCCGGCGGCGCGCCAGGGTATTGGGCCGCTCCGAGTACTTGAACGAGAACATCCCGTGGAAGCGGACGCTCTCGGCAAGGCTGAGGGTCTGTTCGAAGTCGTTCACCGTCTCACCAGGGAACCCGACAATGATATCGGTCGAAAACGCAATCTCCGGCACGGCGGAACGGACTTCGTCGATGAGTTCGATGTAGCGCTCTCGCGTATGGCGCCGCCTCATCAGTCCGAGGATCCTGGTGGAGCCCGACTGCACCGGCAGGTGCAGATGCTTGCAGACCTTCGGAAGGTCGCGCAGGGCCTCGATCATGCGCCGCGTGACGTGGCGGGGGTGCGGACTGGCGAACCGGATGCGATCGATTCCTTCGACTTCGTGGACCAGTTCCAACAGGCGGGCAAAGTCGCAATCGGGCCGGTCCGGCGCCTGGTAGTGGTTGACTATCTGGCCCAGCAGATGCACTTCTCGGCGTCCCGAAGAGGCCGCTTCCTCCACCTCGGCAACGATCTCCGCCGATGGCCGCATCCGCTCATGACCTCGAGTGTAGGGGACGACGCAAAAGGCGCAGAAATCGTTGCATCCCTCGATGATGGTGACGAACGCCTTGACGGGATCGCTGCGGACCGCGACGCCGAGCGGGAACGAAACGTCGTCGTACGGATGGATGTCGACCTGGGGCATGCGGGTGCGCCGGGCCGCCTTGATAGCGCTCGGCAGTTGAGCCAGCGCCTGCGTCCCGATGACGACATCGATCATTGGCGCCCGGTCCAGCAACTGGTTGCCTTCCTGCTGCGCCACGCAGCCGGTCACCGCGATGATGGGGCGTTCGTCCGCTCCGGCGTTACGGTAGCGGTCCAGGCGGGCGAATAGCTTCTCGGACGCCCGCTCGCGCACGCTGCAGGTGTTCACGACGACCAGGTCTGCCCCGTCAACCGAGGGCGCCGGCCTGTAGCCGGCCTGACGCAAAAGGCCGGCCAAACGTTCGCTGTCGTGAACGTTCATCTGGCATCCGAACGTCTCGATGCTGTAAGTCCTCTGCACTTGAGATCCTGAGCCTACCCCGACTAACGGCTGCGGGAACAGAGGGACCGTTTTCATCGGACGACGCGGGACTTTCGCCTTTCGCCCCCACCTTCTCTTTTTTTCTTCGCCTCCGCCCTGGCGTGCGCCAGCAGTTCCTCTGCCCCCGCCAGGGCCGCGCCGCCGGTTCGTCCGGTCATCAACCTCGCGAGTTCCGCGGCCCGGCGGTCCTCCGCGAGCCTCTCGATGCGGGTCCGGGTTCGTCCTCCTTCCACTGCTTTCGTCACATGGAAGTGAGTCGTGGCATGCGCGGCCAGTTGCGGCGCATGCGTGACACAGAGCACCTGGAAGCGTTCGCCCAGAGCGCGAAGGCGCTTCCCCACCCGGTAGGCGGCGTCACCTCCGATGCCGGCATCCACTTCGTCGAAGACCAGTGTCTTCCCTGTGTCATCCGTGGTCGCGAGCGTCTTCAACGCCAGCATCACGCGAGACAGCTCGCCGCCCGATGCGACTCTCGACAACGGGTGAAGATCCTCGCCCGGGTTGGCGGAAAAGAAGAGCTCGGCGTCGTCGATACCCCGGGCGCTCCAGTGCTCTTCCGCCAGTCCGGTCTTCAGCCGCACGTCGAACCGGCCATTCGCAATCGCGAGGTCCTTGAGTTCCGCTTCGAGCGCGGGCGCCAGGGCGGCTCCCCAAACTACACGCTGGGCCGAGAGTTCCCCTGCCGCGATCAGGTACTCGGTGCGCGCCGCTTCCATCGCCAGCTTCAACTCCGCCACGCAGTTGGAATCATCACCGGCGCGGTCGAGTTCCGCCGTCATCGTCTGTCGGCGTTCCAGGATCCCGGTGAGACTGCCGCCGTACTTCCTTGCGAGACGCTCGATGTCGGCCAGCCGGGACTCTATCTGGGCGAGACGCTCAGGCGCCGTTTCGATGTCGGCGGCGCACGCTCGGAGAGCCCGAGCCAGTTCGTCGAGCGTCGAGTCGATGGTTCCGCGTGCTTCGAGATAGGCCGCGAACGACGGATCGATTCGCGCCAGCTCCTCTACCTGCCGCCAGACTGCTGCGAGGCGCGAGACAATCGAGTCGTCCTGCTCGTAGAGCACGCCGTAAGCGCCGCCGGCGAGTGTCTGAAGTCTCTCCGCGTTCGCCAGACGGTTCCTTTCCGTCAGGAGTAGTTCATCCTCTCCTGACCTCGGTGCCACGCGGTCGATCTCCGCGAGGGCGAACGTCAGCGCGTCAACGCGTTCCGCACGGTCGTGAGCGCGGCGTTCCGCTTGCGTGAGCCGTGCTCGTGCTTCACGCCACTGCTCGAAGCGCGTCCTCACCGTGCCTCTTGAATCAATCCCCGCTTGCCGCCCGCCGTAGGCATCCAGGAATTCCAAGTGGTTCCGGGGATCGAGCAACGCTTGGTGGGCATGCTGGCCGTGGATGTCGACGAATCTGGAGCCGAGCGCCCTCAGCGCCGCGGCCGAGCTCAGCGCGTCGTCGATGAAGATCTGCCCGCGGCGGGTTGCCGATACCTCCCGGCGGACGATCCTCTCTTCACCGGAGTTGGTTTCGAACGCTGCCTGGACGACTGCGCGATCCGCTCCGGTCCTCACATCCCGGGAGCTGCTTCGTTCACCCAGCAGCAGGCCCAGCGCACCGACAATGATGGACTTGCCGGCACCGGTCTCCCCCGTCAGGATGTTGAACCCCGGTTCGAATTCGCACTCGAGCGTGTCGACGATGGCGAGATCGCGAATGCCCAGGAAACGGATCATGGGAGGGAAGCGAGCAATCGTATCACCGGATGTGGATCCGCGGAGTGAAGGGTGCGGCTACCCACGGCTTGTTGACAGGAATGCACGGTTTGACAATGGGCACGGCGAGCCGCTACGCTACACGAGTCTGCGCCTTCCCAGCGGCGCGCCAGTGTCAGCATCGACGGGAGAACTAAGGTGCGTATCCTCGGATACTCTGCCTTTGTGATCCTTCAGGCGCCCGCGTTGACGGAGTGGCTCGAAGGGCTGCAGGGGCGTTTCGGCACAAGCGCGGGCTTCATTCCTTTGGTTCAGGCGCTGGCTCTGCAGCCGGATACCGGGATGGAAGCCGAGCCGACCGGCGCATTCGGCAGCGGAATCATCAACCTCATTGCGCAGTCGTCCGTACTGTCGCAGGTCGTGCTGGCGTCGTTGCTGCTTTTCTCCGTGGCCTCGTGGGGCATCATCGTCTTCAAGCTCTGGCAGTTCCGCAGGGTTGAATCGCAGACCAGCGCGTTTGTCGAGGTCTTCCGCAAGAGCCGGAAGTTCTCCGACGTGCAGTCCGTCTGCAAGTCGCTTGCCGCGAGTCCCCTCACCGGGGTGTTCCAGGCGGGCTACGTCGAGTTGAATACCCAGCTCCGCGACTCGGAAGGGGCCCGATCCGAGGGCGGCCGGCAACCGTCGCTTCGGAGTTTCGAGGCGCTGGATCGCGCGCTGCTTCGCGCCTCGAACGTCGAAGTAACGAAACTGGAACGCCATGTGCCGATGCTGGCGACGACGGCGAGCATCACGCCGTTCATCGGCCTGTTCGGAACCGTCTGGGGCATCATCATCGCTTTCCAGGGAATCGCGGAGACCGGATCGACGAATCTCGCGGCGGTGGCGCCGGGAATCGCTGACGCGCTGATCGCGACGCTGGCGGGACTCTTCGCGGCAATCCCCGCTGTCTACTTCTACAATCACCTGACCAACAAGGTGAAGCTGACGGCCTCGGCGATCGACGACTTTTCGCTCGAGTTCCTGAACATTGCGGAGCGGCATTTTTCCGCCTGACGCACCCTGACAATGCCGAAGATCCAGGCAGCAGACAGTGTCGGAGGCGGTGGCGGCCGCCGGCGCGGGCGGCGTGTTGGCACTTCTCTATCGGAGATCAATGTCGTTCCGCTCGTCGACGTGATGCTGGTGATGCTGGTGATCTTCATGGTGACCGCACCGATGATGCAGCGCGGCCTCGACGTCAATCTGCCGGAGGCACGACGGGCAGAAACCCTGGTTTCCGAGCGCCTGTTCGTGACGGTGCCCATCGCCTACCGGTCGGAGGGCATAGTGCAGCTTGGTGACGACAACGTCCGGATCGATGTGCTGGCCGACCTCCTGCGCGACGAGATGGCGACGCGAACCGACAAGTCGGTTTTCCTTCGCGGCGATCAGGACATCACTTATGGCGAGCTGGTGTCGGTCATGGACTATCTGAAGGCGGGAGGCGTGCAGGAGGTCGGCCTCGTGCTCGACCTTCCCCGCGAAAGGTAGTTCGTGGCCGGATGCACGAGTAGAGCAGGGTGCAGGACGCTACATCGCAGATTATCGCCGACCGCGCGCGCCCGTCGGGCGAACTGCGGCGCCCCTTTGCCGTCTCTGCGGGAGGGCACGCCGTGTTGATCGTGGCGTTGCTCGTCGCGCCGTCGTCGTGGATTGCCGCCGGTAACGACGCGACCGACTTGAATGTGATGACGCTTCGGCTCGGCGGTCCGGAGGGGCCAGGCGAGGGTGGCTTGACACCGCTCGGTGGCCGGCCCGTGCAGCAGGTGGCGCCGCTTGCCGATGCGCGCCGTCCCGAGTGGATTCAACCGCCGTCTCCGGCCCCGCCGGAGATGATCCTGCCGGTTCCCCAGGTGGAGTCGCGCAGGCGCCCGGAACCGGAAGTCGAGACGGCGACTGAGCCGGAGGAAGCGCGCGGCCGGACGCCAACCCGGGGGCCCGAGGTGCGCGAGGGGACCGCGATGGCTGACACCGGCGTTCAGGGATTGGGTGACGGGCTGTCGGCCGGCGGCCTTGGGGGCGACGGCCTCGAGCTGGACGTCGGCAACTTCTGCTGTCCCGAGTACCTTGCCACGATGCTGGAATTGATACGGCGGCAGTGGGACAACAATCAACGGGTACCCGGTCTCGTGGTTGTTCGGTTCGTTATCCAGCGGAGCGGAGCGATTGGCGATGTCCAGGTGGCGCGTTCCAGTGGGCACGTAGCCCTCGATCTGAGCGCCCAGCGCGCGGTGTTGCTCGCCGCCACGATGCCTCCCCTGCCGTCCCGGTTCCCCGAAGATGTCCTGACCGTTCGCCTTACGTTCGAGTATCAGTCATGAAGCAGATTGCCCGCCCCCTTCCTCTCACATTCCTGTTGGTGGTGTCGGTGGCCGGTCCCTGGCTGCTCGCGGCGCCGTCTCCCCTGCAGAACCAGCGGTCCGAAGTGGATCTGCGCATTGGCGGTCGGATCGGCGCACAGCCGCGTTTCGCCGTTCCCGATTGCCTGGCGCTGACGAGCGACCGTGAGACGGCTGACGCTGCGCAAGTCATCGCGCAGGTGCTCTGGGATGACCTGGAATTCGAGCGCGAGTTCCGGATGGTTGCGCGCGACACGTACGGCTCGATCCCGGTTGCCCGCACGCTGACTGACCTGCCATTCGACGCCTGGCGCGAACTGGGCGCCGATGGCGTTGTCAGTTGCTCGGTTCGTCGTCTGGGCGACGATCGGGTGGAGGTCGACGCCAGGCTCTTCAACACCCGGACCAACGGATCCGCCGTCGGCGAACGCTACACTGGCAGTCTTCGCAATGTCCGGGTCTATGCCCATGCCTTCTCGGACGAAATACACCGGCAGCAGCGGGGCCTTGAAGGTGTTGCTCAAAGCCAGCTCACGTTTACGTCCGACCGCGACAGTCAGTCGGTTCTCGGTCTGGTGCCCGATCGGCAGACGAAGGAGATCTACGTTGCCGACTACGATGGCGCGAACGTGCGCCGCGTGACGGTGGGCCGCACCCTCAACGTCAGCCCCACCTGGTCGCCGGGCGGCGGTGCGGTGGCGTACACGTCGTACCGGAGCGGCCTTCCGGATATCGTCGTTTCACACCTCTACGAGGGGCGCCTTGAGACGCCGGCCGCCGGGAACAGCGACGCGCACAACTTTCTGCCCTCCTACTCCCCGGATGGCACACAGATGGCGTTCATGTCGAACCGTGACGGCAACCCGGAGATCTACGTGATGAACGTTGATGGCACGGGACTTCGCCGGCTGACGACCCATCCGGGTATTGACACCAGCCCCACCTGGTCGCCGCTTGGCCTTCAGATTGCTTTCACTTCCGATAGAACCGGTTCTCCCCAGATCTATGTCGTGGGGGTGGACGGCACGGGCCTGCGCCGCATCACTTTCGAGTCGTATTGCGACCGGCCCACCTGGTCGCCGAGTCCGTACAACGAGATCGCCTACGCGTCGCGCACCGGTCCCGGCTTCGACATCAAGATCGTCGATCTCGCAACGAACGAGGTGCGTCAACTGACGTTCGGCCTCGGCACGAACGAGAGTCCCAGCTACTCGCCCAACGGCCGGCACGTCGCGTTCTCGTCGACGCGAGGTTCAGGCGACAAGCAGATCTGGCAGATCGGGCGCGACGGACGTGGCCTGCGTCGGGTCACCCACATGGGCAACAACGAGATGCCGAGTTGGTCACGGTGATATCTCACAAGCAGCACGGAGGATTGATGACCATGCAAGTACGCGGGTGGACGGCGTGCCATGTGCTCGCCGCGGCGGCGATTCTGTTCTTCACGACCTCGTGCGTTCGCACCAACAGCCCGGCGCCGGCTACCGTTCCGTCGGTGCCGCCGGCGGCTGATACGGATCCTGCGCTACCTCGCGTGGCGCCGGCTCCGTCCCCTGCCCCGGGGCGGGAGGCGCCGCCTCCTCCCGTTCTGGATGAGGATGAATTTTCGTCACGGACGCTCGAGGAGATCAATCGTTCGGCGCCGCTGGAGCCGATCTTCTTCGGGTACGACAGCATCGAGCTGGACTCGGACGCGCTGGAAGCGATCCAGGCGAACGTGACGACCCTGGAGTCGTACTCCAACTGGTCGATCACGATCGAAGGGCACTGCGACTCCCGCGGCACGCCCGAGTACAACCTGGCGCTGGGCGAACGGCGCGCGCTCGCGGTGCGAGAACGCCTGGTGAACCTCGGGATCGACGCGAGCCGTATTCGAACGATCAGCTACGGCGAAGAGTTTCCGTTTTCTCCCGGCGAGCATGAGGATGCCTGGGCGGCGAACCGGCGGGCGCACTTCGTGGTGACGGCCCGGTGACGCGTGCCCCCGAAGCGCCGACTCCGTCACCGGCCGGGCGGCCGTCGGAGCCGCACGCGACGATGGTCGGGCCGGGGTTCTGGCGTTCGGTCATCGCCCGGAGTACAGTAGATCGAACACCCCCTCCCGGAGGACTGCCATGGGACGCCCCTTCACTCTAGTTGCCGGCGTGACGCTCGCGGCGATTCTTGCTTTCCCGACGACTGTTGGCGCTGCCGACCGGGAGCACGAACAGTTGATGGCGGACATCCGAATGCTGCAGGAGCATGCACTGCGCCTCCATCTAATGATGAACGCGCTTGATGCCCGCATGAATGAGCTCGTCGCCGGGCAGGAAGCGATTGGCGACGCCATGCGCCGCGCGTTCGCCGACCAGCAGTTGACGGCCGAGAATCTCGCGACTGTCGTCCGCGTCGTGCGCGAGAAGGTGGACGAGTCGAATGTCCGGATCGCGTCGCTTTCGCAGGAGATCGACGCGCTCCGCGAGGCGATTCCGCCGATGCCGTTGCCCACCACCACGCTGTCAGTCGATCCGGAAACCGGTTTGCCGATCGTGCCTGCCGCTGGAGCGACCGCCCCGCCGGCAGCCCCTGCGGATGCTGCTCCTGTCGCCGACTCTGGACCGGTGGACCCGTTGCCGCCGCCGGTCGCCGCCGTCTCGCCGGGCGTCGGCATGTCGCCGCAACGGTTGTACGACACCGCCTGGGCCGACTACACGAATGGACAGTGGGCGCTTGCGGTGCAGGGCTTCGAGGCCTACATCGACACCGTGCCGCAGTCCGACTTCGCTGACGACGCGGCGTTTTACATCGGCCAGACCTATTTCGCGGAGAGCCGCTTTGAAGAGGCGATCGATGCCTTCGAACAGGTGTTGCTGAACTACCCCAGTGGTGACGTTGTACCGGAGGCTTCCTACAAGCGGGGCCTGGCGCTTGAACGTCTTGACGATCCGGAGCGGGCGCGTCAGGCGTTCGAGCTGGTCGTCGTCAACTATCCCGAGAGCGACATGGCGGCACTAGCCCAACAGGCGCTCGATCGGCTCGGTCAACCCCAGCCGTAGCCGGTCGGCTTCAGATAGAGAACGAGACAACCAAACACACACACGAACCAGTTTCGAGCGCGGGGGGTACATCACATCATGGCGAGCCTTTGCAAGGTCAGTATTGTCGGTAATCTCGGCCGGGACGCCGAGCAGCGATATACACCGGGTGGCGACGGGGTTGTGACGTTCAGCGTCGCCACGACCGAGGTGCGGAACAACCGGGGCGAGCGCGAGGAGCACACCCAGTGGTTCCGCGTGGATTTCTGGGGTAAGCGCGGCGAACGGATCAAGGACTACCTGACGAAGGGTCGGACCGTCTTCGTCGACGGGAGGTTGCGCGTCCGGGAGTACGAGGATCGCGATGGCAAGTCGCGGTACTCGCTCGATGTGCGGGCTGACGATGTCGTGCTGCTCGGTACGCGTCGCGATGGCAGTGAGGGACGTCAGGATCGTTACGACGATCCTGCTCCCGCGGCGGCGGAGCGTGGCGGCGGTGGCGCCAGCAGCGGTGGCGGCGGAAGCGTCGATCTCGCCGACGACGACATCCCCTTCTAGCGCGCGGCCGGCCTACGGATCGGATGTTCCGGCGCGGCCGTAGCGATCATCCAGGCGAACCACATCGTCCAGTTCGGGTGTCGAGACCTCGAAGAGGTCGCTGTCCTCGACAGCGGTCATCCGGTGAACCATGCCGGCGGCGATGTGTACGCGCTCACCGGGCTCCATCTCCCAAGATCGGCGGTCATCGGCTGTCCCGAGCTCGAAACGGAGACGTCCGCGCCAAAGGAGGATGGTTTCGTCCTTCCTCTCGTGGAACTGCAAACTGAGGGCGTGGCCTGCCCGGACGTGGATCACCTTGCCGACGTAGCGGTCGGTACGGGCCCAGATCAATTCGTAGCCCCAGGGCTTCTCGACGCGGCGCGCCTCTTCGCCGGCCGGGACATCCCTTCCGCTCGGCGACATTTCAGTAGTGGGCCCTCCGACGGCTCGACGTGGGGATCTTCATCTCCTCGCGGTACTTGGCGATCGTGCGCCGGGCGAGCTTCAGACCGTCCTCTTCCTCCAGGCGCCTGGCGATGCGAGCATCGCTCAGCGGTTTGCGCGCGTCCTCGTCCTGAACCATCCTGCGGATCCGACGCTTGATGGCCACCGACGAGACGTTCTCGCCGAACACGGAATGAACACCCGAGCTGAAGAAGTACTTCATCTCGAACACACCCTGTGGGGTGTGCATGTACTTGTTGGTGACCACGCGGCTGACTGTCGATTCGTGCATGCCGATGTCATCCGCCACCTCCCGCAACACCATTGGCCTGAGTTCCTCGACACCGTGCTCGAAGAAGGCGCGCTGGAATCGGATGATGCTGGTCGCAACGCGATGAATCGTCTTCTGCCGCTGATCGATCGACCGGATCAGCCAGATTGCCGACTTGAGCTTCTCTCGGACGTACGCTCGAGTCTCCTCCGAATTCTCGGTCTGCGGGTTCATCATGCGCCGGTAAACGGGGCTGATGCGCAGTTGCGGCATACCATCCTCGTTCAGCATTGCGACGAAGTCGTCGTCCACCTTCGCAACGATGACATCGGGGATGACGTACTGCGATCGCACCGGGTTCAGACTGGCGCCCGGCTTCGGATCCAGCCGCTGCAACACTTCGACATGTTCACGCAGAGATGCAAGAGTCAGTCCGAGCCGTTTGGCCAGATCGGGCAGCTGATGATTCTGGAGGAGTCCAAGGTGTTCGCGGATGATCCGCTCGCTTGGTGTTCCGCACAGGCCGAGGCGTCCGAGTTGCAGCAGCAGGCATTCCTGCAGGTTCCGTGCAGCGATACCGGCCGGATCGAGCGACTGGACGAGGGTGAGCGCGGTTTCGACATCGTCGGCGGACCAGTCCCCCATCGCGACCAGTTCATCGACTGATGCGACGAGGTAGCCGTCGTCATTCAGGTTGCCGATGATCGCCAGTCCGATGTCCCGGAGCCGGTCGTCACTAGTCTGCATCAGGAGTTGCCACCGCAGGTGGTCCGAAAGCGACCTGGCCGTTGTGAGGGTGTTCTCGATCGGCGGCAGTTCGGGGATTTCGGTGGGTGTCCGTGGTCTATAGGCGTCGTCCAGGTAGTCACCGAAGAAGTACTCGTAGTCGGCGTCGTCCCAGGCGCCCTCCTCCTGCTGCGCCAGTCCCTCGGAAGCTTCAGTGCCGCTGTCCGAGGACGTCGATGATTCCGCCGGGGCAGGTGCGTCGGCCGTCGTCCCTTCCGACGAGAAGTCGGTCGTTGAACCGTCGGCAGTGTCCAGGCTGACGCTGTCGTCAGTCTCGGACGCTGCGGATCCGTCGGTCGATTCCCCCGCTGGCGCGTCTTCTTCCGGCATCTCCTCCAGGAGCGGGTTCTCGACGACTTCCTGGTTGAGGAGATCGGCAAGCTCGAGTGTCGACATAGGCAGGAGCTTGATTGCCTGCTGCAAGGACGGTGTAAGGACGAGCCTTTGCGAAAGCCGCGTTTGGAGTCTTTGCTGTATGACCATCGACGCCTGATCCGGTAACTGCGGGGAGCAGTATGCCTCTTGCGATCTTAGTCCAAACAGGAAGCCCGTCGTTCCGTCCCGGGCTGACGGTCGCGGGACGCTCAATCGAGCCGGAAGTCGGTTCCCAGAAAGATCCGCTTGACCGCGTCGTCCCCCGCCAACTCGTCCGGTGTCCCGCTCCTGAACACGTTGCCGTCGTGAATGATGTAGGCCCGGTCCGTGATCTTGAGCGTTTCCCGAACGTTGTGGTCGGTCATCAGCACGCCGATACCACGCTCTTTCAGGTGGAAGATGATGCCCTGGATGTCCGCGACGGCAATGGGGTCGATCCCGGCGAACGGTTCGTCGAGCAGAATGAACGAGGGAGACATCACGAGAGCCCTGGTGATCTCAACTCGCCGCCGCTCGCCTCCGGATAGGGAGTGGGCTCGCGCGTCGGCGAGCGGCGTGAGATTCAACTCCGCCAGCAGGTCGTCGGCCCTGCGTCGGCGTTCCGCACGAGGCAGTCTCAGCGTCTCGAGGATCGCGAGTATGTTCTGTTTGACTGTCAGGCCACGGAACACGGACGGTTCCTGAGGAAGGTAGCCAATCCCCCGCTTGGCCCGGACGTACATCGGATGCCCGGTAATGTCCTCGCCATCCAGGAGCACCCGCCCCGAGTCGGGGGGAGTCAGGCCGACTACCATGTAGAAAGTAGTGGTCTTGCCCGCCCCGTTCGGGCCGAGCAGTCCTACGACCTCGCCCGGACGAACCTCAAGGCTGACGCCGTTGACCACAGTGCGGCGACCGTAGGACTTGGTCAGGTCTGCAGTCTTGAGGGAAGCCATGGACGGGCGTGCGGCCGATCAGAATTCCTGGCACGGACCGGCAGAGGATGCGGTGCGCCCTTCCGCCCTTCCATCCACGATCACCGCATCGCCCGTGACGTAGAACGTGACGGCCCGGCCGGTTGTTTCACGGCAACCACCGCCCATCTCCTCGACGATTCGAACCGGTGTTCCCGTGATGTCGTAACGGCCGCTGCCGTCCTCGTACGCGAGCGTCGCACCAGCCGCGCGACGACCATCGAGCGCCAGCCGCACGTCGTCGCTTGCCTCTATCTGCTCCAGTGTTCTGGCATCGTCACTCAGTCTAAGTGCAATCACATCCGCTGCGAGTTCCGTGCCGGCGGTGTCGAGTACCGCTTCCCCGGTGTATGTGACCTGACGCGCACTGTTGTCATAGTGGAAGGCGCTGCCGCGGGAGACGGTGTTGGCCGGCTCCGCCTCGCCGGATTCATGATTCTGCCGGACGATGGTGGTGCGTGTCCGGACACTCTGCACCGCTTCCAGGTTGCCCGTTTCGTCGTCAAGGGTGATCGTTTCGGCACGGATCTCGGTCTCGCCTTGCCAGAGTCGAGCGCCTCCGGTGTAAGTCGCACTCGATTCGCCGGCATCGTAGACGAACTGCTCCGCGGTCGCGTAGATCGGGGGTCCCTCGTCGAAGAGCCCGGGCCGCATCAATCCGCTTTCCGTATCGTCGTGGTCGTCGTCCAACTGGAGAGTCCCACGCACTGCGTCGGTTGCCTCGATGTCAGGACCGTCAAGAAGGATCGTGACCGTCGCGCCCTGGATTGAACCCCAGCGATCCTCGACGCGCGGCGGATTGCCCGCGCCGCCGGTCAGGAGGATGAAACTGGCGTCGCCCGGAGCATACGTCGCTACGTCCGCCGTACCGTGAACTGTGCCCGCTTCAAGCACGACCGCCCCGTCGAAGCGGGCGTCATCCAGGCGAGTCGCGCTTTCCTGCAGCGCCGCCTCAAGCCGTCCCGCACGCACGATCCGTTCATCCGATTCCGCTTCACCGGCTTCGCGGAACTCGACAGCGTCGTCGAACCGGACCACCGTGGGTTGGTCGGCGGACCGGCCCAGTGCGAGATCGAGTTCACCCGCGCGAATGCTGCGGGCGGCTCCATCGACGGCGGGCAGGTCGAGTGTGACGCCATCACGTGCACGCAGCTCGTCCGCGCCTCCGGAGGCAGCGCCGCCTCCGAACGATAGATCAATGGTGCGGCCCGTGATCGTTGCGCCCGGTGTCCCCGCCGGGCCGTACAGCTCCACGCGCCCACCGCCGGCGACCGCCGCACGCTCGACGGCGCCGTTGACGTACGACACGGCAATCACCTCTGCCGACAGTGTGCGAAGGAGGCTCCCAGGTGTTGCGGCGCCTCTTTCGATGCGCGCCCCTCCCGCCAACTCGAGACCATCGACGCGGGAGGCGTCAGGGTCGAATGTGACGATCGCCTCGTCCCCCGCCATACGCCGGTCGTCCGCGTCGATCACGACGTTCTCTTCGAAACGCATGTATCCGTCGGCCCGAACGATGAGCGCACGGTCCGCCTCGATGCGGGTCTCCCCCACCGTATCGCCGTTGCCCGTCCGCAACTGCACGCGTGCGTGTCGATCGAGATGCAGCACACCGCGCCGGCGGTCATAGCGGGAGATCCCACCGGTCAAGGTCATCCAACCCTGCTCGAAACGGGCCGGCATCGGCATCCGGACAATTCCTCCACCATCGACGTAAGTGGCTTCTTCGGTGGTGCCCGTCAAGCCGTCGTCGGTCTCAATCGTCACACCGCCTGACAGTGTCCACTCGCCTTCGTCCTGGCTGCCGGCAGCCTCGTCTCCTCGAATCCCAAGGCCGCCCCGCTCGTCGTTCGCCGGCACGTCCACATCCACCGCCACCAGGCGTGACCGGCCGTCGGCGTACGCGAACTGCTGGTCCGCCTTGATGACCGTTCCATCGCCGAGCGTGATTCGTGCGCCCCGGCTCTGCAGGATTGCGTCCGGGTCGACGCCGTCGAGCGCAACGGTTGTCACCGGCGCGCCGCGGTCACGCACACCGAGCCCGACGACTATGGCGAAAGCCACGACCGAGAGGGCCAACACAACCCGAAGAGGTCGTTGCCACATGTCAGAAGCCGGTTTCCGTACTCACTCTATCGGGCGGGCGCTGCGTCAGCAACGGTCAGCTCGGTGTACGTGCTGCCCTGGAAGTTGTTCTCATTCAAGGAGAACGCGAGGTCGATCCCGCCGCCGCGATCGGTGAACCGGTCGATCCGCTCCGCCGCCCTCCAGGCGACGGCTCGGAAGCGTGCTGTACCCTGGCGCACCGTCATCTGTAGATGCTGTGTCTTCAGCAGGCGCGGTCCTTCGACCACGTCCACCCCGTCGGCCGAGAACACGGGTCGCGGGTTTCCTGGCCCGAAGGGTTCCATGGCAGTGAGTCCGGCGACGAACCTGCCGCTGATGGCATCGAGCGGCAGCGGGGCGTCGACTCTCAACTCCGGAACCAGCATTTCGGGATCGATGCGCCTCCTTGCGTACCCGGCAAGCCGGTGGCGCAACCCGGCGAGCCGGTCGGCCGGGATCTCCATGCCGGCTGCCTGGCGGTGCCCCCCAAAACGCGTAAAGAGGTCGGCGCAGGTCTCGAGCGCCATCAGCAGGTCGAAGCCGGGCACGCTACGCCCTGATCCATGCGCCACTCCACCGTCAATCGACAGCACAATCGCCGGTCGCCCGAACGTCTCGACCAGTTTTGAGGCCACGATGCCGATGACGCCGCGATGCCATTCTTCGCCCCAAACCACGAGCAGGCGTTCGGCCGCCAGTTCCGGATCATTCTCGACCTTCCGGCGGGCTTCGGCGGCGATCGCGGCTTCGGTTGAACGCCGCCGAGCGTTCTCGTCATCAAGAGTCTCGGCCAGCCGACGTGCTTCCGCCGACGCTTCGGGGCGGTTGGCAAGCAGCAGGCGGGTTGCAAGCTCGGGCGATCGCATCCGTCCGGCGGCGTTGATGCGAGGCGCGATGCGGAAGGCGACCGCGTCGCTGTCAATTGCCTTCCCGGACAGGCCACTCGCATTGAGGAGCGCCTGCAATCCGACGGCATTCGGTCCCTTCGAGAGTTGCTCCAACCCTACCCTGGCGATGATCCGGTTCTCACCCAGAAGCGGGACTGCATCGGCCAGCGTCCCAATCGCAGCCAGTTTGCTCAAACCCGGCAGCCATGCCACGTGATCCGTCCGCTGGCAGAGTGACTGCGCCAACTTGAAAGCGACTCCGGCCCCCGCGAGGTTGCGATCGGGATAGACGCTGTCGGCCCGGCGCGGGTTGATGACCGCGAACGCCCGGGGCAGCGTCGCACCCGGTTCGTGGTGGTCCGTGACGATCAGATCGATGCCCAGCTCGTGAGCCCGTTCCGCGGCTGCATCACTTCGGATGCCACAGTCCACCGTCACGACAACGCGCCGGCCTTCGCCCCGCAGCCGGTCGATCGTCTCCGGCTGAAGACCATAGCCGTCGCTCAGCCGTTCCGGGATGAAGTGGGTTACGTCGGCGCCAAGCATTTCCAGAACGCGGCGCAGCATGACGGTGGCGCTTACGCCGTCGGCGTCGTAGTCGCCGTGGATCGTGATCGGTTCGTTCCGCGCGATCGCCTGCTGCAGCCGATCGGCGGCACGGTCCAGGTCGGTCAACGCCGAGGGGTCATGCAACTGGTCGAGGCTCGGATGGAGGAAGCCGTTCGCCGCATCCGGATCCGCGAGGCCACGCTGCACCAGGAGTCGAGCCACGGTGGGATGGACACCGAGCGCCGCTTCGATCCGCTTCGCCGCCGCGGGATCCCCCGGCGCCAGATGCCGCCAGATCGGTGGGTTGCTGCCGTTGGGGCCGTCGCTCTTCACCGCGTCCTTACCAGGTGATGGTCCCTTTCCCGCAGACCGTCTCGACGTCAGCGACAAGGGCCTCGGACGGATTGACGCGTGCCCGGCTCAGTTCTGCGCGGACCCGCACTGGCGGCACGTGATCGCGGAGCTCCATATCGATCGCTACCTTGCCCGTGCCGTAGTGCCGTCCAAGCACTTCCGCCAACGCCATGAACATGGCCTTGTCGGCGGGGGGTGACGCGATTCGGATTGCGAGGAGGCGCCCCGCTTCGCCCAGCACCGTGTCGAGCTCCTTTACATCGCTGACGGTGAGCCGGGGCGATTCGTCGTCGATTTCCAGCTTGCCTTCCACCACCACCAGCCGATCGGCTTCCAGCATCCGGCCGTACTTTCGGTACGCCTCGGGGAAGACCACCGCCTCGATGCGGCCACCCCGGTCTTCGAGCGTGATCACTGCCATCGGATCGCCCTTCCTGGTCTTCAGGCGACGTATGCCGGCGACAATTCCACCGACGCGAACGGACTTCGCCGGGCGATCGAGGCTCTCTATCGGCTTGACGTCGGCCCGGGCGAGGTCGTCTCGAAACCGGTCGATCGGGTGGCCGCTCAGGTAGAAGCCGAGCGCCTCCTTCTCGTGGGCGAGCCGTTCCGCCTCGGTCCAGGGCCGAGCGTCCGGCAGCCGCCTCACCGCCTCGCTCAACACGCTGCCCTCGCCATCGCCGAACAGGTCATGTTGACCCTGCGCACGATCCTGTTGGCGCCGGGCACCCTGGTCGAGGGCCGAGTCGATCCCCGCCATGAGTTGGGCGCCCCACCGTCTCATGTCGGCCTCGTTTGCGATCGCCCGCGAGGACTCCGCGCGACAGGAGTTGAATGCTCCCGCCTTGACCAGGCTCTCGACCGCCTTCTTGTTGACCTGCCTCAGGCTCACCTCTTCACAGAAGTGATGCAGCGAGGCAAATCGCTCCACGCGCTGGCGCCCCTCGAGGATCGCCTCCACGGCGCCCTCACCCACATTCTTGACGGCGCAAAGGCCGAACCGGATTCCGTCCGCCGTGACGCCGAACGGCCAATCGCTGGCGTTGATGTCCGGTGGCAGGACGGACACGCCGAGGTCGCGGCACTCGGCGATGTAAAGCGCCACCTTGTCCGTGTTGTGCCGCTCGATCGTCAGCAGCGCCGCCATGAAGTGCGCTGGATAGTGCGCTTTCAGGTACCCCGTCTGGTACGCGAGGAGCGCATACGCAGTCGAGTGGCTCTTGTTGAAGCCATACCCCGCGAAGTGCTTGATCCGGTCGAAAAGCGCTCTTGCCGTGTCGTGCGGCAGGCCCTCTTTCACTGCGCCCTGCATGAACGGCTCGCGCTGCCCTTCCATCACCGCCTCGTTCTTCTTCCCCATCGCCTTGCGGAGGATGTCCGCCTGGCCCATGGAGAAGCCGGCGAGTTCCCCGGCGATTCGCATTACCTGTTCCTGGTAGGCGATAACGCCGTAGGTCTCGCGAAGAATGGGCTCGAGCTCCGGTGTGGCATGGGCGATCTTCTGCATGCCCTCCTTCTGCCTGATGTAGTCGTCGATCACGCCGCCACCGAGCGGTCCCGGTCGGTACAACGCGTTCAGCGCGATCAGGTCGTCGAACCGTTGAGGCTTCGCCTTGCGCAGCACCTCGCGCATGCCGGAACTCTCGAACTGGAAGATGCCGTTCGTTTGGGCATCGGCGAACAGCCGGTAGGTTGGGGCGTCATCGAGCGAAATGCCGTCGAGGGCAATTCGGGTTCCCGTCGTGCGCTCGATCATCTCGACCGCGTCGTGCAGGAGCGTCAGCGTGCTCAGGCCGAGGAAATCCATCTTGAGCAGTCCCACGCGCTCGATTTCCCTCCAGCCCCACTGGGTCGTGATCTCGTCCTTCTGGCTCTTGTACAGCGGTGCGAACTCCGAGATTGCCTTCGGAGCGATTACGACTCCCGCGGCGTGAACCGATGCGTGGCGGGTCACTCCCTCAAGGCGGCGCGCGACCCTGAGCAGGTTCTCGACCCTGGCGTCGCCCTGCACCATCTCGCGGAGCACCGGGTTCTCGTTCAGCGCCTTTTCCAGTGTCATGTCGAGCGTCGCGGGAATCTGTTTGGCCACCCGATCCGCCTCGGCGTAGGAGAGTCCCTGCACGCGCCCGACGTCCCGCACCACCGCGCGTGCCTTCATCGTCCCGAACGTGATGATCTGGGCAACGTTCTCGCGGCCGTACTTCCGGGTGACGTACTCGATGATCTCTCCGCGCCGGCGTTCGCAGAAGTCGATGTCGATGTCGGGGAGCGAAACCCGTTCCGGATTCAGGAAGCGCTCGAAGATCAGGTCGTACTCCAGCGGATCCAGGTCGGTGATGCGAAGCGAGTAGGCGACCAGACTTCCGGCCGCCGAACCGCGTCCCGGACCAACCGGTACGCCCCGCTCTCGCGCGTAACGGATGAAGTCCCAGACGATCAGGAAGTAGCCGGCGAAGCCCATGTTCTGGATTACGCCGATCTCGTAATCGAGTCGCTGGCGGTATTCGTCGAGTGAATGCTTGAGCAGGCCGCGGCCGGCATGATCCTCAAGCCGTTTCAGCCGCTCCCGGAACCCTTCGCGCGTCACGTGCGCGAAGTAGTCATCCGGGCTTGCAAAGGGCTCCGGTACCTCGAAGTGAGGCAGGTGGTAGACGTTCCCCGGGATCTCGACGTCGCACCGCTCGGCGATTGCCAGGGTATTGCGAAGCGCCTGGGGAAAGTCGCCGAAGACCGCCTTCATCTCCTCCGGTGTCTTGAGGAAGAACTGGTCGCCGTGGTAGCGGAGGCGCTTCTCGTCTTCGACGTTCTTGCCCGTACCGATGCAGAGCAGGACGTCGTGCGGTTCGAAGTCCGCCTGCTGCACGTAGTGAACGTCGTTCGTGCAGACGAGCGGAAGGTTGAGGTCTGCCGCGATCGGCTGCAGTCCCCGATTGACCACTTCCTGATCGGGGATGCCCTGGTATTGCATCTCCAGGTAGAAGTTCCCCACGCCCAGGATGTCGCGGAACGTAGCGGCCGCCGCACGCGCCTCAGCGGTCTGCTGGCGGGTCAGGCGCTGCGCTACTTCCCCCTTGAGGCAACTGCTCAGTCCGATGAGCCCCGTGGCGTGCTCCGCGAGGAGGTCCTTGTCGATCCGGGGCTTGTAGTAGAAACCGTCGGTGTATCCGGACGACACCAGCTTGATCAGGTTGCGGTAGCCGGTGGGGTTAGACGCGAGCAGCACCAAGTGGTTCGCCGTGTCGCCCGGCTGCCCGGTACGGTCGGTCCGTGAGCCAGGTGCGACGTACACCTCGCACCCGATGATTGGCTTGATCCCCCGCTCGCGCGCCGCATCGTGAAACGTGACGGCCGAGAACAGATTGCCATGCTCGGTCACCGCCACTGCCGGCATCCGCAGCTCCGCAACGCGGTCAAGCATCTCGCCGATGCGGCAGGCGCCGTCGAGCAGGGAAAACTCGGTGTGCAGGTGCAGGTGGACGAAATCGGACACGTCCGGAGGACTCCTTCCCGGGGCGCCGCCTATTCCCACTCGATCGTGGAGGGGGGCTTGGAACTGATGTCGTAGACAACGCGGTTGATGCCGCGAACTTCGTTGACGATGCGTGACGAGATTGACGCCAGCAGGTTGTGTGGCAGCCGTGCCCAATCGGCGGTCATCCCGTCGCGGCTCTCCACCGCGCGGATGGCTGCCGTGTACTCGTAAGTTCGGCCGTCCCCCATGACTCCCACGCTCTGGACTGGCAGCAACACCGCGAACGACTGCCAGATCTTCCGATACAGTCCGGCACGCCGGACTTCGTCCACGACGATCGCGTCTGCGCGCCGAAGCAGATCGAGCCGGTCCCCGGTTACCTCGCCAAGGATGCGGACGGCCAGCCCCGGACCCGGGAACGGCTGACGCCAGACGAAGTCGGTCTCCAGCCCCAACTCTCCTCCCAGCGTGCGCACCTCGTCCTTGAACAGCTCGCGCAGGGGTTCCACCAGTTCGAACCGAAGTCGTGAGGGAAGGCCGCCAACGTTGTGGTGGCTCTTGATCGCCGACGACGGCCCGACTACCGACACGCTCTCGATGACGTCGGGATAGAGCGTTCCCTGCGCCAGGAAGTCAAAGCGCCCGAGTCGTCCCGCTACCGCTTCGAAGACGTTAATGAAGGTACGTCCGATGATCTTTCGCTTTTCCTCGGGATCCGCAATCCCGCTCAGCGCCTTGAGAAATGTTTCCGACGCATCCTCGCAGACGAGCGGCAGATGCATTCGGGTCGTGAAGCGCTCCTCCACCTGCTTCGCCTCGTTCAGCCGCAGCAGCCCATTGTCGACGAAGATGCACGTAAGTCGATCGCCGATCGCCCGGTGGATCAACAGTGCGGTGACGGTAGAGTCCACCCCGCCACTCAGCCCGCAGACGACCCGTCCCTCCGGTCCCACCTGCGCAAGGATCCGGTCGGTCGCCTCCTTGATGAACGAAGCCATCGTCCAGTCGCCAGCGCAACCGCAGACGCGGCCGGTGAAGTTTCGGAGGATCTGCGCGCCATACTCGGTATGGACCACTTCCGGGTGAAAAAGCAGCCCGTACAACCGCCGGCGAGTGTCGGCCATCGCCGCGACCGGGGCGTTGGGACTGGTCGCCGTAACCCGAAAGCCGGGGGGGGCGTGGCTCACCCGGTCGCCATGGCTCGCCCAGACGCGAAGCGTGGCCGGTACGCCGTCAAAGAGGCCGTCCGGTTCTTGCAGGGTAACAGTGGCGTCTCCGTACTCCCGTTCCGTTGCCGGCACGACGCCGCCTCCCAGCACACCGGTCATCGCCTGCATCCCGTAGCAGATACCGAGTACCGGCACCCCGGTTTCGAAGATGGCTGGATCGACCCGCGGGGCTCCCTCGTCCGAAAGGCTCGACGGTCCGCCGGAGAGGATCACTCCGGCCGCGCATCGCTCCCGAATCGCAGCCGCGTCCGTATCGAAGGGAACGATTTCGGAATAGACGGACAACTCGCGCAGGCGCCTGGCGATCAGTTGGGTGTATTGGGAGCCGAAATCGAGAACCAGTATGGTCTGATGGTTCACCTGTCCACGGAGGTATCGCGAATGCCCCGCAAGGAAGGAGGACCGGGCCAGGACAACTCGCGGCTGCCGCTATTATACGGGGATGGCTGCCGGTTGCGCCAGTCGGGCGCGCATCCGTGCGTTTGTTGCGGGTGCGGCGGTCTGCTGGATCGGGATTGCTCCGCAGGTTGTTGACGGTCAGGCGGAAGGCACCCCTGATGAACGGGCGTCGGCCCTGCGGTTGCTACCGGTGGATGTCGCCTGGACACTGCAGCTTGACACCGGTCCCCTCCATGCGCCCGCGTGGGACGCCGGAACCACCTACATCGCCTTGCGCAACGGATGGCTGACTGCGGTTGAACTCCAGTCCGGAGAGATCCTCTGGTCGGTCGAACAGCCGGTGGACCAACCGCCGGTGGTCGGCCAGCAACTGGTAGTCGTCGCCGACGGGCCTCGATTGACGGCCCGTCGCGCGGCGGATGGCCTGCATCAATGGACCCGTTTGTTCGAGACTTCGATTGCCGGACCGCTGGCATTCGTGGGCGAATGGTTGATCGCGGCGACCGCCACTGGAGACCTGTTCGCCCTGAGGGGTCATGACGGTAGCGCGGTGTGGCGGCGTTCGATCGGCACAGCGCCCGGGGTCGCGCCCACTATTGCCGGCGACCGACTCTACGTGCCGCTAGACGATGGTCGTGTGTTCGCTGTGGCCCTCGTCACGGGAGACATCCTATGGCAGGGCGCGGTGGGTGGGCAGCCCCAGCGGATCCTGTCCGATGACGCCGTCTTTGTCGGATCGACGGACCGCCACTTGTACCGACTCGCGCTTTCCGACGGCGGCCACGAATGGAACTGGCGCACTGGCGGCGACATCGTCGGCATGCCCGCGGTCGATGACGCGCGGGTCTATTTCACGGCGCGCGACAACGTACTGCGCGCGCTGGATCAGCGAAGTGGCGCGCGACGCTGGCGCCGGTTTCTGGACTATCGACCTACCAGCGGGCCGATTCTGGTCGGGTCACTCCTGCTGGTGACGGGCGTATCGGAGTCCGTGCACCTGTTCGACGCCGAGACCGGCGAGCCGGCCGGCCGCTATGACGCACCCGGCGAGTTGGCCTCGCCGCCGTATCTGCTGCCGGCGTCCGATCCCGAGGCCGACGGAGAATACGCTCCAGCGCCTCGCATGGCCCTGATCACAACGGGTGGGCGCCTTCTTGCGCTGGCGGCCCCGGCGGGACCGCCACGCCTCGCGATTTCCTTCCCGCCGCATCCCCTGCTACCGCTTGCTGAGCGGGTGCCCCCAGCCCAGATGGCCGAGTGGCACCAATTGCGCGTGCCACCACCGCCGTTGCCGCAATGAACCACGCCCTCGGTTTCGTGCGCCGGACGATGACTGTGGCGATTGCCGGCGCCGTCCTGCTTCTCGGTGTCGGATGGGTGGTGGAGCCCTTCTGGCTTGGCCGTTCAACCGAAGACACGCTCGGCCGGCTGGAGCGTCAGGTGAGCGCCCGATTCACCACTGTCGCCACTGAACTTGCCGAGAGCGCGGTGGCGGTGGCGCAACATCCGGAAGTGACGGAGCGCCTCGGCGGCGCCGCTCCCGCGTCGGCGTCCTTGTTCGACCTCGTGGCTTCCATCGGTCCGACAGGTCTCGACATCACGATCTACGACGCTGGCGGGACGCCTCGCGCGTGGAGTGGGCAACCGTCGGAAATACCGCCCGAGCGCCTGGCAGATGCTGCGCTGTTCGTCACCACGGGGGCGGCCGGCCTGCATCTCGTTTACGTAGAGCCGGTCCATGCCCCGGCCGACGCCATCGCTCCCGCCCGCCACATCGGATCGGTGGCGACGGAACGCGCCTTGTCGCCATCCGGTGGTTTCGCGCCGACCCGGGGACCATCGCTGATCGATTCGCCGCTTGCCTCCATAGCGCTTCGGCCCGCCGTGTTAGGCCTCCCGGGGGGTGAGGCCTCGCCCGTCGGGTCGAGCCGCTTTGTCCTGACCGCGTTCGACGGCGCCCCGTTGCTTGATGTCGAAGTGGCGACCGCGGATCTGCACCGGGCTCGCGGGGAGTGGTGGCGGACGATGCGCCGCCTGTCTCTCGGGTTCGTCGCAGCCGTGCTACTGCTCGCGGCGTTGCCGGAGCTTGCCCTGGCGCCTCGTCGTGCGGCGCGCCGGGAGATACTTCGCCGCACACTGCTCGGGGCGGCCGGACTGACGATGGCCACGGGTCTGCTCTGGTACGTCAGCGCACCTGGGGAACCGATCGACGACGGACTGTTCGCCGGCCGGTTCGTGGTCCGATCATTCGCCGACATAGTGCTCCTCTCCATCCTCGCAGCGACGATTGCGGGTACGGTCGTTCGGTTTGTCGACGGTGCGCGCTTCGTCTGGCGAACCCGGCCTCCTTCTCCTCGTGGCGTGATGCTGCTCGGACATCTGGGGGCCGGCGCGGCAACCGCCCTCTGGCTTGCCGGTTGCGATGCCGTACTCGGTCGCGGCATCGCCGGATCGCTAGTCAATCTGGTCGACGCGTCCCCGGACCCCTGGAATCCGGCAAGGTACGCGGTCCTGCTGGGTTTGCTCGTCTGCGCTTCCTCGGCAATGTGGCTTGGCGCGCAGCCGCTGGTGCTGGCCGACGCACGCTGGAACCGGCGCCGTTTCCGGTTGGGGCTGGCTGGCCTCATGGCCTGGATCCTTCCCGCCGTCGTGATCTCCGCCGCGTTTCCGGTACCGGCCGGGCCGTACCTTGCGGGGGCGGGCGCCGCCGTGGGGATCGCACTGATGTCGCGGCGGCTCGCCCCGCTGCTGCGGCACGCCTCGGAGTCGGCCCGGCTGACGATTCTCTTTGGCTGCCTCGTCCTGCCGGCGCTCTTCACTTACCCCTCGATCGCGCACTATCGCGACGCCGCTCGCCGAACATTCATCGAGATGGAGTTCTCACCAGCGGCCGCCCGCCATCCTGAGGCGCTCCTTGCCTCGTTGTCCCGAGCTCGAACCGACATAGACGCGTATCTCAGCGAGGCGACGTTGCCGCTGGCCGGGCTGGCCGACCCGCCGACCCCCGACGCGGCGTTTGCCCTCTGGCGACAGACCGATCTAGCGGATCAGCGACTGTCGTCGGCCGTTGAGCTGTACGACGCGGCGGGGGCGCTGGCCAGCCGCTTCGCCCTGAACTTCCCGGAGTACACCGCGACCGCCCAGTCGTTTCAGGCCACGTCGTGCGAGTGGACCGTGTACGGCGAGGTGTCACCGTTCGGATCCCAGGAGCGCCGGCTGCTTCATGCCGAGCGGGCGATCTGCGGGTCGCCAGGCGCTGGCGGCCTGGAAGTAGGCGGCCGGCGCCTCCTCGGTTCCGTGGTCGTCCACGTCCCGCTTGACTACCGGTCGCTCCCATTCGTCCCGACAGCGAGTCCGTACTACGATCTGCTTCAGGCGCCCAGCACCGATGCGGTCGGGCCGGGCGGTGTGGACAGCGCCGCCGCACTCGCAATCTACGGCTGGGGTCTCTCGCCAATCTTCACGTCGGGCACCATCGCCTGGACGATCGATGAGGCGTTGTTTGACCGGATCTACGCAACCCGAGAACCGTTCTGGACGACGCTTCGAGCCGGCGGGAGCCAGTGGGACGTCTACATCTCGAACGATCGGAGCGGCATCTACGCGGTGGGTCATCAGCGTCTCGCGAACTTCGATCACGCCGTGCAGTTGGCCGGAATCGTTGCCATCATGGGAACCGCGTTTCTGATTTGGCTACTCGTTCTGACGCTGTCACAGCCGTTCACGCGCAAGCGATACCTCCTGGGCCGGGAACTGGTCCGGGAGTTGAGGGTCAGCTTCTACCGCCGACTCTTCCTCGCGTTCGTCATTGTGGCAGTCGCTCCGGTGCTGGTGCTCGCGGTCATCATCCGGAACTATTCCACGGCGGAACTCCGGGCGGATATCGAGGCGGGGGCCGCACAGACGGCGATAACGGCACAGCGGGTGCTCGACGAGCTGGATCAGGCGGGCGGTGACGCTGCTCCGGTGGTAACCGACGATCTACTCGTGTTCGTCAGCCAGATTCTCGATCAGGACGTGCACGTCTACGATGGCGCGCAACTGCTGGCTACCAGTCAACGCGACCTCTTCGCGTCCGGCCTGCTGCCGGTCCGGACACCGGCGCCCGTCTACAGTGCGATTGCCTTGGCTGGCGCGCCCAGCTTTGTCGCCGAAGATCGCGTCGGTTCGCAGCCGTACCTCGTGGCGGCGGTGCCAATCCGCTCCGTCGGTCCCGACGCCATTCTGACGATCCCGCTTGCACCCCAACAGCAGGCGATCGAGCAGCAGATCGCCAGTCTCGACCGGGGCATTCTGCTTGGCGTCACCCTGCTCATCCTGCTCGGCGCCGCGAGTGGTTACTACATGGCGGAACGGATCGCCGATCCGGTTCAGCGGTTAACACGTGCGACACGCCGCATCGCCCGCGGGGACTTTGAAGCGCGCGTGGCCACCCGGTCGGCTGACGAGCTGGCTCGCCTCGTGGGGTCGTTCAACCGGATGGCGCACGATCTCAGCGAACAGCGCCGCCAGCTCGAGAGAACTCACCGGTTGGAAGCGTGGGCGGAGATGGCCAGGCAGGTGGCGCACGACATCAAGAATCCGCTGACGCCGGTGCAGCTTTCGGCTGAGCACCTGTTGCGCGTCCACCGTGACCGGGGTGAGCCGTTGGGTCCGGTGATGCGCGACTGCATCGACTCGATCCTGAAGCAGGTGCGCATCCTGCGCCGGATTTCGTCAGATTTTTCGAACTACGCGAGTTCGCCCTCGGTTACCCGGCAGCCTGCGTCGCTGTCGGCGCTGGTGACGGATGTGGTCGAACCGTACCGCATCGGTCTGAACGAGCGGATTCACCTGCGGGTCGACGTTCCGGCGACGCTCCCAAGTCTCATGATCGACCGGACGCTGATCGCCCGCGCGCTCACGAACGTTATCGAGAATGCGCTTCACGCGATATCGAGCGAGGGAACGCTGACCATCATGGCATCGGCGGATCCCGGCGGGGTGGCGCTACAGATTCAGGATGACGGTGTTGGTCTCGACGAGGCGACGCTGGCACGGGTATTCGAGCCGTACTTTTCGACACGCACGTCCGGGACCGGTCTCGGGATGGCCATCGCGAAACGCAACGTCGAGCTAAACGGGGGGACGATCAACGTCTCCAGCGAAAAGGGTGCCGGGACGACCGTTACGCTCCGCTTCCCGCTGAGCTAGCGGCCTGCGCCGTGGAACGGTGCAGGCTGCTGGATAGGCGCGGTCGGGCGACCATCGGAACCGCAGGCGACGATGGTCAGGCACGTCGATACTGGCGTTCCGAACTGGATTGCGAAGTGGCCTCTTTCCGTTGAGGGTGACGGACTCGGTTCCAGGCAGCCCCGATCAAGCCGGAGGCGAGATAGCCGTAGGCCATAAAGGGCAGCACGACTTCCGGTTGCGCCGCGATCGCGGCAATGACGGCGCCAATCACGACCGGCGTCAGGTAGGAGCGGCGGCGCCCGGGAATCAGGGCCCCGAAGCTCCGGAAGCGGAGGCGACTCACCATCAGAGCCGCCGGGATCAGTACCATCGACACAGCGATTACGGTGGTTGTCGGCACTCCAAAGCCCGCCGGCCAGGCAAAAATGGTCGCCGCCGGAACTCCCGCCGCCGCCGGGCTGGGCAGCCCGATGAAATAGCGTCTGTCACCCTCGTGCCCCTGGATGTTGAACCGGGCGAGGCGCACGGCGGTGGCGGTGAGCCAGAAAAAGGCCACTGCCCAACCGACCCGGCCGAGGGATTCGAGTCCCCAGGCGAACACCAGGGTTGCCGGGGCAATGCCGAACGAGATGACGTCGGCCAGCGAGTCGAGCTCCGTGCCGAACTCGCTTGTCGATCCGGTTGCCCGCGCGATCCGGCCATCGAGAACGTCCAGGACCATAGCGAAACCGATGAAGGGAGCCGCGGTCACGTAGTCCCCTCTGAGCGTAAGCACGATGCACGCCCAGCCGCAGAACATGTTGGCGACCGTAAAGACGCTCGGCAGGAGGTAGGCGCCTCGGCGCCGCTGCCTCGGCTGCCGTTTCAACATCGCAAGGACTGGACTCATCGTTGCGCCTTCCCGAGTCTGGCCAGCACGGTTTCCCCGCCGCGAACCGTCTGCCCGACCGCCACCGCAAGCGAAGCGGTACGGGGGACAAACACATCCATGCGCGATCCGAACTTCATGATACCGAACCGCTGGCCCTGTGCCACGTGCATTCCGGGCTCTATGCGGCAAACCACACGGCGCGCCAGCACTCCCACTACCTGCCGGAAGATGACCGGCTGACCGTCATGATCGACCAGCACCTCGGTGCGCTCGTTCCGGCCAGCCGCGTGCCGATGGAACGCCGGCAGAAAACGACCGCGCCGGCGGGTCACGGAGACGACTCGGCCTCCGACTGGCGAGCGGTTCACGTGGACGTCGAGCGGCGACAGGAAGATGCTCACCTGCCACCACTCGCCCTCGGGCGCAACTTCAGGATCGGGTTCCCCCGCATGCAGCACCTTGCCGTCCGCCGGCGCGACGACAGCCTCCGGGCCAATGCCGGCGGGGAGAGTGCGGTCCGGGTCGCGGAAGAACAGAGTGATGAGTCCGGCGAGAAGAAAGAGCGCCCCACCCGCCGCCGGCAGACCGGCAAGCCAGCATGCTCCGCCTGCGGCGGTGGGCACCACGATAAACGGCATTCCGGCGCGGTCGATGGTCACAAATGGCGGCGGAGGATCCGTTCCATTCGATCCTTCACCTGCAGTTTTTGTTTCTTGAGGGTGGTTCGTTCCAGGTCATCGGCGCCGGAGGGATATGGATTGCCGAGCAGCTCATCAAGGCGGGACTCGAGTTTCTGGTGCTGCTCGGCCAGACGACGGTACTCGTCGTCCTCCTGCAGCAACACTTCACGTGCGTGCTGCTCTCGCGTCATGGCGTCTCCTGTCCGGGATTCCGGCGAGGGGGACCGACCGCCGACTCCACATTCCAACTGCAAGCTATCACACGGCCCGGAAAGCCTGCAATCAACCGTTTCGCGCGCGGTCGTCCGCCCCAAGAAGCTCCTGCATGCCGGTCAGCAGCGAATGGGCCTCCCGGGGTGTCGTCTCATCGAGATCAAGGGCCCGAATCCGTTCTGCGACCTCTTCCTCCGCGCGGGACGGCGCCGGACGCTCGAACAAGGCAAGCTGAGGGTGCCTGTCGCCGCTGACGCGGGATGCACCGCTGAACGACGGCCGCCCGCCGCGCGACAACTCGTCGCGCTCGAGGCCCGCCAGTATGGTTCGGGCGCGGGCCACCGTCTCGGGGGGCAGGCCGGCGAGCCGGGCGACGTGGATGCCGTAACTTCGGTCGGACCGTCCCGGCTTGACCTTTCGCAGGAAGACGATGCCGTCCTTCCATTCCCGTGCCGCGACGTGATAGTTGACTGCCGCGTTGTGCGTGTCGGCAAGATCGGTCAGTTCATGGTAGTGAGTGGCAAACAGCGTTCGAGGCCGGGCGCGCGGGTTGGCAACCAGGTGTTCGGCGACTGCCCAGGCAATGCTCAGTCCATCGAATGTCGCAGTGCCGCGGCCAATCTCGTCAAGCAGCACGAGGCTGTCCGAAGTCGCCTGGTGGAGGATCTTCGCTGTCTCCTGCATCTCGATCATGAAGGTCGACTGGCCGCGCGCGATGTTGTCGGAAGCGCCGATCCGGGCGAATATCCGGTCCGTCACCGGCATTGACGCCGCGCGCGCCGGCACGAACGAACCCGCCTGCGCCATCAGCACGATGAGCGCTGCCTGCCTGAGGTAGGTCGACTTGCCACCCATGTTGGGTCCGGTGAGCAGCACCACCTGGTGGGCGTCGTCGAGGCGGAGATCGTTCGGAACGAAGCCGTCGACGGTTCGTTCGACCACCGGGTGGCGGCCATCCGCAATGGTCACTTCGCGGTCTTCGGTGATCGCCGGCTTGACGTAGTCACGCCGCGTGGCGATCTCCGCGAACGCCGCCAGGACATCCAGTGCCGCGAGGGCGCGTGCCGTCCGTTGCACCCGTTCCGCTTCGGCCAGAACCGCGAGGCGAAGCTCTTCTACGAGTGTCAGTTCACGCTCCAGGATCCGCTCGTCGGCGGTGAGCACCTTCTGCTCGTAGTCTTTCAGCGCCGGTGTGCTGAACCGCTCGCCCGTCGCCACTGTCTGTTTCCGTGTGTAGTCGTCGGGCACGGCGTGCAGGTTCGAGTTCGACACTTCGATGTAGTAGCCGAAAACCCGGTTGAATCGGACCCTGAGGTTCGAGATGCCGGTCCGTTGCCGCTCGGATGTCTCCATCGCGGCGATCGCGTGCTTCGCGTCGCCGCTGGTGTTCCGCAGTGTGTCCAGCTCGGGATCCACCCCCTGGCGGATGGCGCCACCGTCGCGAGCGAGCGCCGGCGGGTCGTCGGTCAGGGTCGAGAGGATGCGCTCGCGGACGTCCACCAGTTCGTCAAGCTCGCCGGCGAGCCTCGCAGAGAGCGGCGCGCGCAATTCGGCCACGAGCGGCAGGAGGTTCGGTAGTGCGGCGACGGAGCGACCGAGGGCAAGCAATTCCCGCGGTCCCGCGGTGCCGAGCGCGACGCGGGAGACTAGCCGTTCGAGGTCCTGCACGCTCTTCAGCACGGTGCGGATCCTCGCCCGGATCGTCGTGCCGGCCGCGAACTCCTCGACTGAATCAAGGCGGTCGCGAATCGGATCGCGTCTGGCGAGTGGGCGCTGGAGCCATGCGCGGAGCAGGCGCCCTCCCATGGGGGTGCTGGTCAGATCCAGTTCGGCAACGAGGGATCCGGCACGTTCGTTGTCCGCACTCCGCAGAATCTCGAGGTGCTCGAATGTCGCCGCGTCCAACGCGAGGTAGTCCGCTTCGGGTCGGAACTCTATCGTGGCAAGGTGCCGAAGCTCGGCTCTCTGTGTCTCACGCAGGTAGTGGACCAGCGCTCCCGCGGCACGGATCGCGGGCGCGTGGCGATCCGGTGTCAGGCCGAAGCCGTCGAGCGACACGGTACCGAGTTGTTCGATCAGCGCCCGGCTCGCATGCTCCAGATCAAAGGTCCACGGCGCTGCCCCGGTGACGTGGATGCTGGCGTCGAGCCCGGGCATGCTGGGTGTCGCGCCATTGTCGGACGGTAGCAGCAACTCGCGCGGCCGGAGTGATGCCAGCTCGTCCGCCACCGATGTCGCGGCTGACGCACCTGCATGCTGGGACACGCGGAACTCCCCGGTCGACAGATCGGCCGTCGCCAGGCCATAGACCGGCATCGACTTCTGCCCCAGCCGGGAATCCACTGGCGCTATCGCCACCAGAAACGCCGGCTCACGGGACTCCAGGTAGGCTGCGTCTGTCAACGTGCCGGGCGAAACGACGCGCACCACTTCCCGGCGGACGAGGCCCTTCGTCTTTCTGGGGTCCTCCATCTGTTCGCACAGCGCCACGCGGTACCCCTTCTTGACGAGACGGATCAGGTAGCTGTCGATTGCGTGATGGGGAACGCCGCACATCGGAATCCCGTTCCCCGAGGCGTCCTTCGAGCGCGAAGTAAGCGTCAGTTCGAGCTCGCGTGCCGCCGTCACCGCATCGTCGAAGAAGAGTTCGTAGAAGTCGCCCATCCGAAAGAGGACGAGGGCGTCCGGATGCTCCGCTTTGGCGTCGAGGTACTGACGCATCGCGGGGGTAGCATGTCGGCGTGCCTCCGTCAGCGACTGTGGCGAGGAGGTCATCGCGTCGATGGTAGCATCGCCATCGTCGGGGCCGATTCATGTGGATTCTGGCGCTGGATACGAGCACATGGGGTGGCAGCGCGGCGATTGCTCGCGACGGCCGCGTGGTTGCCGCCATTGAAGGCGATCCGACGCGGACGCACGGTGAGCGGTTGCCCAAGGACCTGATCGGGCTGGCTCGGAAGGCGGGCGTCGGGTTGGCCGAGATGGACTGCTACGCGGTCGCGATAGGCCCCGGATCGTTTACGGGGCTGCGCGTCGGTATCGCGACTGTTCAGGCGCTTGCCCTGGCGTCCGGCCGGCCGGTCGTTCCGCTCTCGACACTGGACGTCCTCGCGCGGATTGCGGCAGAGGACGGTCCCCGGGAGCAACGCTCGGGGCGGCGTATTGTGGTCTGGATGGACGGCCAGCGGCGGGAGATCTTCAGCGGCCTCTATGACGCCGACGGCCGTGCCGCCCTCGATGAGCCACGGGTCGGTCCGGCCGCGTTGCTCGTCGGCGAGCTGACACCCCGGTTGGAGGGCCGGCCGGTCACGGTGATTGGCGACGGCATCGAGGCGACGCGCGAACTCCTTGAAGCTCGTCTCGGAGCCAATGCGAGATTGCTCGCATCGCCCCCTCCGCTCGCTCCCGCGATGCTTGGACTTGCTGCTGAAGCGGCCGATCAGGCGGTCGAGCCGCACGCCGTGCAGCCCCTGTACGTCCGTCGGCCGGACGCAGTCCGTGCGCGCGAACGACAGTATCCATCCATTTCTCCATGACAAAGCCCAGAAAGTCACAGTTTCTCGAGACACCCGTCGAACCGTTCCGCGTGGAGGCGGGCCTGCCGGCGGATGAGGTTCTTCGCCGCATGGAACGCATTTCGTTCCAGGGACGAAACCTGGCTACGGCACATCGGATCTGGCAGCGGATGCTCGGCGACGAGCTGTTGATCTTCCTGGGTGTCGCGGGGGCGTTGAGCGCGGGAGGGCTGAGGTTGGTCATCGCGGAGTTGATTCGCCGGCGGGCGGTCGACTGCGTCGTGTCGACCGGCGCGAACCTGTACCACGACCTGCACGAGACGCGCGGTCAACGCCACTTCCTCGGATCGCCCCGGGCCGACGACAGGGCGTTGGCCGAGGCTCACATCGACCGGGTGTACGACACGTTCGTCGATGAGGACGAGTTCATCCGCAACGACAACTGGATTGCGCGATTCGCCACGACCCTGGACCCGAGACCGTACACGACGCGCGAGTTTCTGTACCGTCTCGGTGAACGCCTCTGGACGGAGACCGAAGCGGACGGCATCCTGACTGCGGCGTACCGGGCGAGGGTTCCGATCTTCTGCCCCGCCATAGCCGACTCGTCTCTCGGGATGGGGCTGTCGCAAGCGAGGCACGATGCCTCCGGCGCGGGTCAGATCGATGTCATTGGCGACGTCATCGAGTCGGCCAATCTCGTCATTCGCCGGCCATGTACCGCGTCCGTGGTTCTCGGAGGCGGAACGCCGAAGAACTTCATCAACCAGGCGAGCGTGCAGGCGGCGTTCTATCGAAGCGACATCAAGGGACACCGCTACGCGTTGCAGGTAGTGACGGACGTGCCGCACTTCGGCGGCGCAAGCGGTTCGACGCTCGACGAGGCGGAGAGCTGGGGAAAACTGGCCGGAGACGCGGACCGGGTGACGGTGTCGGCCGACGCGACCGTGGCCCTGCCGATCCTCGCAACCGCGCTGGCGGCATCGGCGGCCGACCGTCTCGCGAGGCGTCGGCCCCCGGCATTCGATCTCAAGGACCGCGCCGTCGTGGTCGACGGTCAGCCGGTTCCGGTCGATCGTTACGATGGTGCAGCGGCGGTGGAAGGCTGAGCGCCCCCCTGTCACGCCTTCGCGGGGCCGGCGGGTTGTTGTTGAGTTACGCAGTGAATCGCACCGAGCCCGACGATCAGATCCACGGCGTGGACGCCTGCCACTTCCCTGTCCGGGAAGCAGAGTGCGAGCGTCGAGAGCGCATCACGATCTGCCGGATCATTGAACGTAGGCACGAGCACGACGTCGTTGGCGATGTAGAAGTTGAGGTAGCTTGCGGGCAGCGGCTCCCCTTCGAAGACGAGCGGGCGCGGCATCCGGATCGGGATGATGTCGATGGCCTTGCCCTGCGTGGTTCGCATCGATCGAAGCCGCGCCATGTTCGCCGCGAACACCGGGTCTCGCGGATCGTTCCGGTCATGCGTCTCGGCCGCCAATACGGTCGCCGTTCCGACGAAGCGCGCCAGGTTGTCGACATGTCCATGCGTGTCGTCGCCGGCCAGCGTCGCGTCGCCGTCTCCACCCGGCAGCCACAACACCTGCTCAACTCCCAGTGTGCGGGCGAGAACCTGTTCCAGCGCCTCGCGTGACAACCCGGGATTGCGTGCCTGCACGCGTCCGAGCAGACAGGTTTCCGTCGTCAGTAGCGTGCCCTTGCCGTTGACATCGATGCTCCCGCCTTCGAGTACGACGCGGGTGTTGCCTTCCCGCACCTCGATCCGTTCGATGTCGAGTCGCCGCGCGATACATCGGGGCAGCGCGTCGTCGAGTGCGTGCGCGCGGTACCGCGACCACCCCGTGAATCGCCAGTCGGTCGCCAGGACCCGTTTGCGCGTTCCCGCGCCGCGGACGACGAAGATTGGCCCGCTGTCCCGAATCCACGACCGGTTCGTCGGGATCAGGTGGAGATCGACGCGGGCCATGTCGACCCCGGACCGCTCGAGGCGGTTGCACGCGCGCTGGCGCACGCGAGCATCCTGACAGACGAGCGCTACGCGCTCCCCCCGTACGAGTTGGCGGATCATCTCGACGTAGCACCATTCGACGGAGGCGGTCTTGACCCTCCAGTCGTCCCGGTTGTGAGGCCAGACCATCCAGGTTGCCGCATGCGGTTCCCACTCGGCCGGCATTCGGACCGCGCCGAGGCGCCTGCTCATTCGCCGCCGTCGAGAAACCGCCGGCTCAAGGGCGCGTAGGTCTCGACCCGCCGGTCGCGAAGGAACGGCCAGGCACGGCGCTGCTCCTCGACGAGACTACGTTCGCATCGTGCGACGACGACCGTAGCTTCCTCCGACGCTTCCGCCACGATCCGCCCCGCCGGATCGCAGACAAAGGAGCCTCCCCAGAATCTCAGGCCGCCCGACGCCGAGTGTTCAACCCCGACGCGATTCACCGAGGCCACCCAGACTCCGTTCGTCACCGCGTGTCCCCGCTGGACCGTACGCCAGGCATCGCGTTCCGACTCGCCGTCCGGTCCGGGTCCGGTGGCGGGCCATCCAATGGCCGTGGGGTAACAGATCAGCTCCGCTCCGCCCAGTGCCATCAGGCGCGCCGCTTCCGGGTACCACTGATCCCAGCAGATCAGCACACCGAGGCGCGCGTAGCGCGTTTCGAACACCGGGTACCCCAGATCGCCGGGGGTGAAGTAGAACTTCTCGTAGAACTGGGGATCGTCCGGGATGTGCATCTTTCGGTAGGTTCCAAGCAGTTCTCCCGAAGCATCGATCACCGCCGCCGTGTTGTGGTACAGGCCCGCGGCCCGCCGCTCGAATACGGGCACGACCAGCACCACCTCCAGCCCGCGCGCTACCGCCGCGAACCGTACCGTGGTCGGGCCCGGCAGCGCCTCGGCCAGGTCGAAACAGGCAGCATCCTCCTCCTGACAGAAGTAGCGGGCGCCGAAGAGCTCCTGCAGGCAGACGATCTGCGCCCCCCGCTCGACCGCTTCGCGGATTCCCGCCTCCGCCGCGTCCTGCGCCGCGGCTTCGGATCCGGGCCACTTCATCTGCACCAGGCCGACGGTGAAACTGCCGGCGTGCATGGCTGGGGCGCCAGGCAAGGCGAACGCGTTACCCGTTGCCCGGCAGCGGGAGGGTGTCGAGTTCGCGCTGTGCCTCGAAGCGGTATCCCGAGGCCGGGAATTCATCGATTAATTGCCGGAACGTGGACGCCGCTTCCGCCGACTGTCCAGCCAGGGCGTACACCTGACCAAGCCGCATCAGCAACGCATCGCGCGGGAGTCCCGCGCTGTCGGTAGCCGACGCGGCCGATGCCTCGGCCAGCAGGGCAATCGCGCCGTCGTAGTCGCGCTCGGCGAGCAGTGCCTCGGCCCGGCCCAGGCGGGCCATTCGACCGTACATTCCGCCGCCGTCCAGTTCCATGACCCGCTCGTACTGCGCATCCGCTTCACTGGTCCGGCCGAGGACGCCGAGTGCCACCGCGGCGTGGTACCGCGCCGCAATGCCCTGTGACAGGCTCGGATAGGCATCCGCCGCCTCAAGCAGTCGCGGCACCGCGGTTTCGAGCTTGGCCTCCACCGTAGGGAACTCGCCTGGCATGCCGGTGTCGGTGGACGGGTCCGGTCCGCTGGCGCCGTCCGCGGTCTCGGTTGCGGCAACCGGTGCGTCGACAATCGCCATCGCGGCGGCTAGCAGCGCACTGGCTTGCGACGAGCGGTACTGTTGCCATCCGAAAACGGCCCCAGCGAGAACGAGCGCGCCAACGACCACGGCGGCCCCGGTGACCGCACGCGTGTTCAGCCAGTCGGTCCCGGACAATTCCGTAAGGATGACTGCGAGCGGGTTCTCCTTCAGGTGGTGCCGTTCTGAGCGCTTCATGATTCGATGCGCGGCGCTGGCGCGCCGCCACCTCCCCGACCGGTTAGCTTACCAAATTCGCCTGCTACGGCGGAGTCGTGTCGATGTCGGGATAGAGCCACGAGTGGACGAGGCCGGGATGGCGGTCGCCGTACCGTTCGGGAACGTTCTGGGTCCAGTTGCTCGGGATGGTCAAACAAAAGGCTAGCAGCAGCGCGAACGCCAGACGCTGGCTGAGAGTGGGAGCCGCGTCCCGCGGCGCCGATGCGTTGGGGACAGCCGGCAGTCGGCGCAGGCGCTCCGTCCGGCGAAGGCGCGATCGGTACAGCAACACCAGGCCGACGAGCGCCATCACGAGGTTGAGGGTCTGCCCCGTGCCGAGCGCCAGACGATGCGTCGGATAGTCGCGGAACAGGTCGATCACGATCCTGGGCGCCGCGTACCAGAAGACAAAGCGTGCAGCGACGGCCCCGGGCGTCCGGTTTCCCCGTCGGACGTGCAGCAGGTAAGCCATCAGAGCCAGGTTCTTGGCGCCGTCGTAGAGCACGACCGGATGCCGGAATCCGTCGGCGTCGGGGAACTTCACGCCCCACCAGACATCTGTCACGGAACCGACGATCTGGCCGTCGATGAAGTTGCCGATCCGCCCCATGCCAAGCAGGAACGCCGCCGGAATGACCAGCACGTCGGCGAGATAGTGAAACGGCAACCGCCGCCATCTTGCGAAGCCCCAGGCCGCCAGGAAGCCGCCCGCCATTAGTCCATGTGTCGCCATGCCGCCGAGCCAGAACGACGGCAGGAGCTCCGGATGGTCCCGGTAGAAGAACCACTCGTCGAAACTCACCTCGACGGCGCGTCCGCCCACCAGGACGCCTAACGTCATCAGAAGGCTCAGGTTCCAGACCGACCGCCGTGTGAGATGCAACTGGGCCCGGCTGCGCATGGCAAAGACGTGCAGTTCTGCGAACCCGAGTGCAAAGCCGAGGCCGTACCACCAGAGGTACACCCCGTCCACGGCGAACAGGATCGAGTCGATCTCGTGAACGAAGCCTCCGAGCATGGGACAGAATGCGTGACAAGACTAGCAAGACGGCCCGCGAGGGGTTGACAGGGTGCCCGGATGTTAGGCTACGTTATCCCGCCTGCGGGGAGGATAAACTACGGCGATCCGGTAGCGGTGTCAGGGCGAACCCGCAAGTAGCGACCGATGGGACGTTCACAAGAGGCGCAGCCCGTTACCCGCCGGTGCTTCGTGGCGACGGCAGGCGGAGCCTTGGCGGCCGCCGCCTCCCCCGGAAACATGGTGAGCGCCCAGGCCCCGGTGCTGCTCCCTTCGTGGGTGGCGGACATAGACGGGAACGGCGAGCTCGGCCCCGGCGACGGAGACCTGGCCGCTGCGGTTCTCTTTGCGCGCCGAGGTTTCCGCCTGCAGCCGGCTCGCGGTTTCGACAGCCGGGCGGACGTCTTCGGGCGAGGCGCAATCGATGCCCCATCGGTAGATTCGATCCAGCACTCGGTGGACCGCTACTTCAATGGTTTGCGGACGCAACGACGGCCCATCACGATTGCCTGGCACTACGGCTGGTACAAGTCGACAGTTCGGCCCGTGGCGCTTCAGACCACACGTTTTCTCGGCGGGAACTACCTCTCGTCGGATCCGGTCGTCGAGACGACGTTCAACGATCTGAAGAACGAGTTCGGCGTCACGGTCGACGCCCTGAGCTGGATTCCGTCACGCGATCGCGACAACCACTCCAACCAGGACAACTACCGCCAGGGATACCTCCAGGCAACGAACGCCGGCACTCGCCACGCCTGTCTCATCTACGAGAACACGATCGCGAACCTGCGGAACGCAGCCGATCCGTCGGCCCGTCTCGATTTCCGAACCGCGGGCGTCGTCGACCGGCTACGGGACGATTTCGAACAGATGGCTCGTTTCCTGGTAGAGGTGCGCGACGAGACTCCGGTGAGGATCTTCCTGCTGGACGGCCGCCCCGTGATCTTCATCTTCGGCTCGCACACGTGGGGGCCGATTCCTCCCGACGCGAGCGCCTACGTGCCGATCCGGGAGGCGATCAGGATGCTTCGGAATCGGTTCCACGACATCTACGGAGCCTACCCGTACCTCGTGGGCGACGAGGTGTACCTCGAGTCGACACGCGACATCACGGAAGACCGGAAGCTTCGGTCCACCTTTTTCGATGCGATCTACGTTTATCACCATGCCGCGCTCAAGCCGACTCCGGTGCCCCTCACGCTGCCCGTGACGCGTCCCTACATCGAGAATCTGCTCACCATCCTGCGGACGAACTACGCCACGATGCACTCCATCACGAACGTGTTCAGCGGCCAGCGCGTCATGGTGATTCCCAACCTCTCGCCCGGGTTCGCCAAACCGGGTTTTCCGACGCTGCAGATCGAACGCGGGACGTACACCGACTTCCTCAAGCTGCTGCGTGACGTCCATCTGAACGAGTACATCGAGAGGGACTGGAGCGGAGAACTCGGAACGCCCCGGCTCCCGGCTCCGGTGTTCATAGTCGGATCATGGAACGAGGAGTTCGAAGGGCACAGCATCTTTCCCTTCGACTTCAACCTGACCGTGCCGGTTTCGGTCCAGCATGGTTTCGACCTGTCGATGGCGGTCAAGGAAGCGTTCGGCTGGAACCACTACGCCTGGCGCGACGTGTAGCCCGCCGGAGGCGGTGTCAGCTTCCGCGGAGCTTTCATGGCCGCAGCGCGGCCGAACAGCGAGCGGCGCTCGCCGAGCGGGTGCCATTGACGGGCACGAGGTGGGATGCGCTGCTTGCCGCGATGGTCGAGCACGTGGCGTGGCTGCACGGGCACGAGCGACCGGCGTGGGTAGACGAGCGAGAGCCGTTCCTTGACACCACCTGGGTGGTGCGTGGACACGGTTGTACTCGGTGATTTTCGCGCCGGCGGCGTTCCTGCGGCACGGGGCGATACCGGACCCGCGGGATCTGGACGCCCGAGGGGGAGAGCGCTTTGAGTGGACCCCTTGGCCGTGAGCAGCTCATTGAGCTCTTTGAGGAGCTGTCCGCGGAGCTGTCGAGGCAGTCGGCCGCCGGCACGGGTTCGAGGCAGGGTGGTTCAGCGAGCCGTTGGCCGTGGTGTTGCCGCAGGGGTCAGACCAGAGGGCAGCCACGTCGTACCAGTCGCAGTACCTTACGGTGACGGGTGCGTCGGCGAAGCACATGCTGGCAATGAAGCTCGTGGCGGGCAGGTTGAAGGACCATGGCGATATCGCGATGCACGGCGCCGTGCCCGTCTGCCGGTCGCCGCGCGGCCGGATTGTTTTCTCCTACCTGCGTCCAGAATGGACCGCGCGGCAGTGGCGCGCGTGCCCGGATTCGAACCGGGGGCCTGCCGCTTAGGAGGCGGCTGCTCTATCCAGCTGAGCTACACGCGCGCGAACGGTCAGTGTACACGGTGTGCCCTACTTCATTGCGGCGCGTCGGTCAGTGCAATAAGGCCTTTGCCGACGCGGACATACTCCTCGTAGCGGCGTTGGTACGTCTGCAGCTTCTCGTCCTCGAGCGCGGCGACCCTCGCGCGTGCGGCGATCGCCGCATCATCCCCGTCGACCGCCTGCAACTCCGCCTCCAGCGCCGCGGCGCGTTCACGGTATTCGGTGTCGTGTCGCCGCTCCCAGGCGAGCCAGTCGGCCGTCCACCGTGCATGTGCGTCTTCGACAAGGGCTCGTGAAAAGGGAAAACGCTCGCCGGTCCGTGCCTCGATTGTCGCTACTGCCTCTGGGAATAGTCCTCGGACGGCGTCCACCGAGTGCCGCCACGCCAGCAACTCTCGTGGCTCGGCGCGGGCGACCGCCGGTGAAAGGGTAGTGATCAGCAGGGCGACGAGCCGCTCGCGGTGTTCCCGGCGCTGCTCGCGCCGATGCCGGTTGGCCACGCCCGCCGCGGCCACGCCAAGCACGACGGCGACAACGATCAGCGTGAGGTCCACGGCGCTGGCGCTCGATGCATCAGTAGTGCAGGACCGAGAAGATCTCGTGCCCGACGAGTTGGTCGCGGCCATGGAGATCGTCGAGTTCGATCAGGAACGCCAGTGCGTGAACGGTGGCGCCCAACTCTCCTATCAGTTCGGCGACCGCCCGTGCGGTGCCACCCGTGGCAAGCAGATCGTCGACGATGAGGACTCGTTCTTCCGAGCTCACCGCGTCCTCATGCATCTCGAGCGCATCGGTGCCGTACTCGAGTGCATATTCCTTGCGGACCGATCGTGATGGCAGCTTCCCGGGCTTGCGGACCGGCACGAAGCCGACGCCGAGTCGGTCCGCCACCGCCGCGCCCAGGATGAAACCACGGCTCTCGATGCCCACCACCTTGGTGAGGCGCGCGTCTCGGTACGGCTCCACCATGCATTCAATCGCCTGACGCAGGCCGCCCGGGTCCATCAGGAGCGTCGTAATGTCGTAGAAGAGGATTCCCGGCTTCGGGAAGTCGGGTACTTCACGGATCAGTTGCTTCAGCGCGTCCATTGGTTCTCGATAGCCTCCGTCGGGCCTTCGGCGACCCCCGGCAGGGTGGATGCGGCAATCACACCCGAACGGTGAACCCGTTGGTCAGGTCCAACAGGCCGAGGTCCTCGACGATCACGTCCACCACCTTCGAGAGCGGCGGGCCTTGATGCAACGCCCGGACAAAGCGCTCGACCGCTTCCCGATCTCCCTCACCAACCGCCTCTACGCGTCCGTCCGCCAGGTTGCGGACGAAGCCGCGAAGCCCTTCGCGCCGCGCGGCGTTCGCGACGAACGCACGAAAACCGACCCGTTGCACTCGGCCGCTGACCAGGATACGACGTGCAATGCGCATGGTCGGGTGCTGCCCCAGTGGGTTACCCGGCGGATTATAACTGCCGGCGGAACCAGGCCCTGCTTGTGCTACCCTCTCCGGGTACTGTCGCAACGGAGAATCACCATGAAGACTTTCACGCGTACGACTGCCTTGATCGTTGCGTTGCTGCTGTCCCTCGGCGTGGCAACCCCCGCCGTTGCGCAGTTTGCCGAGGTGGGTTCGCTCGATTTTCCCACCTCCGCCCGCTCGGAAGAGGCGCAGAATCACTTTCTGCGGGGCGTCGCCATTCTGCACAGCTTCGGCTGGAAGCAGGCGATCGAGCAGTTCCAGGCGGCTCAGGAGCTTGAACCCGACTTTGCCCTCGCCTATTGGGGAGAAACGCTCTGCTACAACCACCCGCTGTTCGGTGCAGGTCGTGGCCTGGACGAGGAGAACCCCCGTGCCGTGCTGCAGCGCCTTGCTCCCACGCGGGCCGAACGCGCCGCCAAGGCGCCCACGGATCGCGAGCGCGGTTTCCTGGAGGCGGTAGAGGAGCTGTGGTCCGAAGAGGGTTCGTACTCCGAACGGCAGGTCCGCTACATGGAAGCGATGGAGCGGCTCTACGACCGTTACCCCGATGACGACGAGGTCGCCACTTTCTACGCGCTCTCGATGTTGGCCGGATCGCGTGCACTGGGTGATCAATCGCTGCGCCTGGAGGTGCGAGCGGGGAACATCGGCCTGCGAGTCTCCGGCGAGAACCCGAATCATCCAGGGGCGCTCCACTACACGATCCACGCGTTCGACGATCCGATCCATGCGCCGCTCGCGCTTGCCGCGGCACTGCGCTACGCGGAGACCGCGCCCGCCGTTTCGCACGCACGGCACATGCCGACGCACATCTTCATTCAGCACGGTATGTGGGACATGGTTTCGAACCACAACCAGTCGGCTCACGACGCCGCAATGGCTCTCCTGCAGCCGGGAGACAGTGTGGGCGACGCGGTCCATTCGCTCGACTGGGGGCAATACGGCGACTTGCAGCGCGGCGACTACGCCAAGGCGCGTGTCTGGATCGAGCGACTGGAGAACCTCATCGCCGAGAGCGACGAGCAACGGCGTGCAGTCACCACGCTGCCGCTCGTGAATGCCCGCTATGTGGTAGAGACCGAGGAGTGGCGCGTCCTGCCGGTGACTGACGATTCCTCGATGCACGAGCTGCTCGCGACCGGTCTGAGCGGGGTGCGGACCGGCAATCTTGCGGCAGCCCGCGAAGCGGAAGCCGCACTCAAGGCGCTGGCCGACGAAGGCGGCGACCAGAATCGAATCGCCTACCGTGAAGTAGCGGCGTCAATTCGCGCCGCCGAGGGCAAGGCGGACGAGGCGACCGCGTTGATGGGCGAGGCGATTGAAATCGTCGAGACGCTCCGTGCTCCCAATGGTGCGGCCAGCCCGATCAAGCCGCCGTACGAGCTGTACGGAGAGATTCTGCTGGAACTGGATCGTCCGGCCGAAGCGCTGGAGAAGTTCGAGACGTCTCTCCTCCGGATGCCTAACCGGATGCGCTCGCTCCTGGGCGCCGGCCGCGCTGCCGCTGCTGCCGGCGACCGCGAGGCGGCCCGTGGGTTCTATGCGACGTTGGCCGACTTCTGGATCGGGGACGCCAGCGACCCCGGGTACAGCGAAGCTCAGCAGTTCGTGACGACGAACGAGGGTCCGTAAGCCGTGAAGGATGGTCGGGGCGAGAGGATTTGAACCTCCGACCCCTCGGTCCCGAACCGAGTGCTCTACCAGGCTGAGCCACGCCCCGACCAAGGGAACGTCTATTTTACCCCACATCAGGCGGCAACGATCCGCCGTGGGGGTGCTTAGCCGGGGTTGATTCCGTACGGGCGGGCCCACTCCAGGCCCGAGATCGTCTCCCCGGCGGGTCGGTACTCGCAGCCGACCCACCCTTCGAAGCCGATCTCGTCGATTACCTCGAACAGGTACGGGTAGTTGATCTCCTGGGTTTCGTCCGGTTCATTGCGGCCCGGAACACCACCGATCTGGAAGTGGCTGATGATGTCCAGATTGGCCCGGACAGTCTCGGCCAGATATCCCTCCATGATCTGCATGTGGTAGAAGTCATACTGTAGAAAGACGTTGTCCGCGCCCAGTCTTTCGATGATGCGTCTTGCCTGCGCCGACCCGGTCAGAAAGTAGCCCGGGTTGTCCTGCGTGTTGAGGGGCTCGAGCAGCAGCCGGATACCTAGTGGCCGGGCCCGTTCCGATCCCCATTCGAGGTTGGCGAGGAAGGTGTCTTCCGCGCCGGCGTCGTCAGTTCGTCCCGCCAGGCAATGAAGTTGGCCGCAGCCGGACGCCTCCGCATACTCGAACGCGCGCGACAGGCCGTCACGAAACTCCTGTTCTCTTCCCGGGATTGCGCCGGCTGCGACAGGGACATTCATCAGCGTCGCCACCAGATTGTGTTGCTGTACCCGGTCGGCAATGTCCTGGGCGGATTCGCCGTATGGCGCCTGGATTTCCACCCCTTCGAATCCGACGCGGGCCGCCTGCTCGAAACGGTCGAGCAGATCCCATTCGTTGAACATCATCGCCACGCTCGCGGCAAATCTGGGCATGTCGGTCGCCTCCCGGCAGCCGCCCATCCTATCACGCGGATCGCTCCCGCTATCATTCGACCGTGACAGTCTCCGACCGCCCGTTCGACGCGGTGCTGCTGATCAGCTTCGGTGGTCCGGAAGGTGTCGATGAGATTCGTCCCTTCCTTCGCAACGTGCTGCGCGGCCGGCGTATACCCGCCGAGCGAATTGACGCGGTGGCGCATCACTACGAGCAATTCGGAGGCACCTCACCCATTACCGAGATCACCCGGCGCCAGGCGGGAGGCCTGCGGGCCCGCCTTGCCGCCGCCAACGTCGACCTTCCCGTGTGGATGGGAATGCGCAACTGGCATCCATTTCTGGACGAGACACTGGCCGCTATGGCGGACGCGGGTGTCCGTCGCGCGTTCGGCATCATTCTGGCAGCGCAGCACAGCTATTCGAGTTGCGGGCAGTACCGCCAGAACGTGGACGATGCGCGCCGGACACTCAATGCCACGGGACGTCCCGACGTAGAAGTGATCTACGCCGCCGGCTGGCATACCCATCCCGGCTTCATTGCGGCAAATGCGGAGAGAGTCGCCGACGCGCGGGGCCGGTTGCCCCCGGGATTGCAACGGGACGCGCGGATTGTCTTTACCGCGCACAGCATTCCGGCGTCGATGGCGGAGGTCTGCCGATATCGAGCGGAACTCCTGGAAACGGCGCGACTGGTCGCCATCGCCGCCGGCGCCTCCGACTGGGCGCTCACCTACCAGAGTCGAAGCGGACGTCCCGAGGATCCCTGGCTCGAGCCGGATGTCTGCGACTATCTCCGCGTGGAGCGCGACCGGGGACTAGCCGCCGCCGTCATTGCCCCAATCGGTTTTGTCGCCGATCATCTGGAGATCCTCTACGACCTTGATACGGAAGCCGCGGCCGTCTGTCGAGGGCTGAACCTTCCGATGCAACGCTCTGCCGCCGCCGGGGATCATCCGGCCTTTCTTGATCTCCTGGCCGACCTCACGCACGGGGCGTGGACGCGTGGGGGCCGCCCGTTGCCGATCGTCTCGGCGGATCCTCCGGCGCGGATCGAACCCCCACCGCCAGAGCGGCGTGCGCACACGACCGGCGTCGCACCGGTCGAGGCGCCGCTCGGTACGCGGGTGGAACGGCAGCGCTAGCCCGACCATCGTCGCCTGCGGCTCCTATGGCCGCCCAGCCGGGCCTATCCAGCAGCCTGCACCGTTCCACGGCGCAGACTCCTAGCTGACTGCCTGGGTCGCCGTCGTGCAGTGCTCGTCGAAGGCAGCCGCCAGGTCGCGGGCGATCGCGTCCGCCTCCTGATTCTCGATCTGGTGCCGCTCCATCATGTAGACGAGCTTGCCTCCTCGCAGCAGCGCGATGGAAGGCGAAGAGGGAGGATATCCCGCGAAGTAGCCGCGCGCCCGCTGTGTCGCTTCGATGTCAGCACCGGCGAACACCGTGGCGACGACATCCGGCCGCGTGGCGTGCTGCAGCGCCAGTGCGATGCCGGGACGCGCCCGGCCGGCGGCGCAACCGCAAACCGAGTTGACCACTACCATGAGTGTCCCGGCGGTGCCGTTGACCGCGGCGTCGACCGCCTCGGCGGTTCGCAGTTCCTGGACCCCGAGCCGGGTCAGTTCCTCCCTCATCGGTGCGATGAAGAACTCTGGATACACGTTGTCGCTCCTTTGTCGTTGGGATTCTGCCCGCGCACGGAGTGTGCCGACAGTCGTAACGATTATAGTCCCTTGCCCGCATGCGGCGCGGCAAGGCTCGCGTTTGCGAGACGGCGATTGCCGAGCCACAGGATGCTCAGCGCGATTCCCCACTGCGCGACGCAGGTGCCGATGCTGTAGACGCGGATCGGGCTCCACCACCCCTCCGGGTCGTAGACGGTCGCCGACTGGTACATCCACCAGGCGAACATGACCGCGAACTCAATCGGGACGAGCCAGGTCAGGAGCCAGCTCCAAAGCGGTCCGGCGCGGCGGCCCGCAGTATTGGTATTGACGAGATCCGTGCGGAACCGGTCGGCGCCGTACCGGATCACCGCGATGGCAATGAACAACCCGCTCACCATCAACGCCAGTCCCCATACCCAGTCCTGGTTGTCGAACACCTGCAGGCTCGCGGCCGAGGGCATCCCGCAGACCGCGGCGGCCGCCACGACGAGGCCCACCGCCCGTTGGCGCGGCAGGCCGCCATCGAGCAGTACCCGCACCGCCAGCTCGACCATCGCGATCAACGACGAGAGCGCGGCGAAGAAGAGCGTGAGAAAGAACACCGGCAGGAAGATCTCCCCCGCCGGCATCCGGGCGAACACCTGCGGGATCCAGATGAACGACAGCCCCGTATTCCCCGCCGCCATGGCGTCGAGCGCATCGGTAGTCGGAAGGATCGCGAACACGGCGGGGAGAATCGCCATCGCGGCGAGGATCGACGCGAGGTTGTTCCCCAGCCCGATCGACATGGCGTTTGACACCACGTCATCGTCACGCCTCACGTAGACCGCGTAGCTGAGCAGCAGTCCCCAACCCGCGCCGGTCGACCAGGCGGACTGCGTCAGCGCCTCCAACCAGGTGCGGTAGTCAGCCAGTCGCGCCAGATCCGGCACGAAGAGGTATCTCAACCCCTCTCCCGCGCCAGGCAGCGTTACTGCGCGCGCCACCGCCAGGAGCAGCAGAACGAAGAGTGTCGGGATCAGGATGCGGTTGGCGCGCTCGATGCCGCGCGTCACGCCCCGCGCGACGATGGCGCCGGCAGCGGCGATGGCGACGACATGGAACACGATCGGCTGCAAGACGGACGCGCTGTACCGCTCCCAGTACGCTGCCGTATCGGCGCCGGAGCCGAGATCTCCCGTGAGTGCCGCCGTGAAGTACTTGAGCGCCCACCCGGTGACGACCGAGTAGTAGAACATGATCATCACGGTGGTTACGACAACGAAGCCACCCATCCAGGCTGTCCGTCGACCGATGAGGGTGGCGAACGATCCGATGGGCCCGCGCCGCGCCCCGCGTCCCAGACCGAACTCTGCGACGAGAAGCGGAATCGACCAGATGAAGAGGAAGAGCAGCCAGGGAATCAGAAAGGCGCCGCCGCCGTTCTCCGCGGCGATGCGGGGGAACCGCCACAGGTTGCCGGCCCCCACCGCCATGCCGATGCCGGCAGCGATGACGCCCCAGCGCGACGTAAAGAAGGTGGAGCCGGTGGCGCCAGCTGAACTCGGCATCGCGCGCGCCACTATACTGAAATTGAGACGGTTTCATGGAATTCAGGGACTACTACAAGACGCTCGGGGTGGAGCGATCAGCCAGCCAGGACGCCATCAAGAAGGCGTTCCGCAAACTGGCGCGCCAGTACCACCCCGACGTGAATCAGAACGATCCCGAAGCCGAGCGCCGCTTCAAGGCGGCGAACGAAGCCTACGAGGTGCTTGGAAAGGCCGAGACCCGGAAGAAGTACGACGAACTCGGCGCCAACTGGAAGGAATACGAGCGGGCCCGCGCGGCTGGGCAGAATCCGTTCACGGGCGGCGGGCCTGGCAATTTCCACTGGACAACGTCAGGCGGCGGGTTTCGGTCAATCTCCGAGGACGAGTTGCGCGACCTGTTCGGCGGGGTCGGTGGTGGCTTCGGCAAGGGCAGCGGCGGCGGCGCCCAGCGTTTCTCCGACTTCTTTCAGGAGTTCTTTGGCGGAGGCCCCGGCTTTCCCGGTGGCGGTGCCGGCGGCGGGCGGCGGGCGGCCGCCCGGAGGGGTCGGGACGTGGAGTACGCCATGGAGTTGACGCTCGAGCAGGCGTTCAGTGGCATTACGCAGCGTCTGAGTCTGACCGGTGATGCCGGCAAGCGGACGGTCGATGTCCGGGTTCCGGCGGGCGTCGACACCGGTTCGCGCGTGCGTGTGGCTGGAGAGGGAGGCAAGGGCTCCGGCGGTGGCGCACCGGGCGACCTGTACCTCCGGGTGCAGATCGCCCCCCACCCGGTCTACACCCGGAAGGGGCGCGATCTCTACATGCGCGCGTCGATGCCGCTCGCTACCGCGGTGCTCGGTGGCGAGGTGGAGGTGCCGACGATTAGGGGGCGGAGGATCCGGCTGAGGGTGCCGGCCGGCACACAGGAGGGACAGGTCTTCCGAATCCGCGGCCAGGGGATGCCCGCGCTCAGGAATGGTGACGACCACGGCGATCAATATGCGACGGCACATGTCACGCTTCCTCGAAGCCTGACGCCGGAAGCAAGGAAACAGTTCGAATCGTTGGCGCGTTTGCTTGACGAACAATCATGAATGGAGGACGGGAACAGCCGAATCCGCAGGCGCAACAGCACTCGGCGCTGGCACGCTACGCACGTGATCTGACGGAACTGGCGCGTGGCGGGAAGCTCGACCCGGTAATTGGTCGCGACGAGGAGATCCGCCGCGCCATCCAGGTGCTGTCCCGCCGAACCAAGAACAACCCCGTCCTGATCGGTGATCCGGGGGTCGGCAAGACCGCCATCGTCGAGGGGCTGGCGCAGCGGATCGTCCGGGGGGACGTCCCCGAGGGTCTCAAGGAGAAGCGAGTCGTAGCGCTCGACATGGGAGCTCTCGTCGCAGGAGCGAAGTACCGCGGCGAGTTCGAGGAACGCCTGAAAGCAGTGTTGAAGGAGATTACCGACGCGGAGGGCCGCATCGTTCTCTTCATCGACGAGTTGCACACGGTAGTGGGCGCTGGCGCCGCGGAAGGCGCGATTGACGCCTCGAACATGCTGAAGCCGTTGCTCGCGCGCGGCGAGTTGCACACGATCGGGGCGACGACGCTCAACGAGTACCGCCAGTACATCGAGAAAGACGCTGCCCTGGAGCGGCGGTTTCAGCCGGTCATGGTGGCCGAACCGACCGTGCAGGACACCGTCAGCATCCTGCGCGGCCTGCGCGAACGCTACGAGATTCACCACGGCGTCAGGTTCAAGGATTCGGCGCTGGTTTCCGCCGCGGTCCTTTCGAACCGGTACATCAGCGACCGCTTCCTGCCGGACAAGGCGATCGATCTGATTGACGAGGCTGCGTCGAAGCTCCGGATGGAGATCGATTCGCTGCCGGTCGAACTTGACGAGGTGGAACGGCGCCTCATGCAACTCGAGATCGAACGGGAAGCGCTTCGCAAGGAGAAGGACGCCAAGTCGAAGGCGCGCCTGGAGCGGCTCGAGACGGAGCTGGGTGGCCTGAAGGAGGAACGGAAGCGGCTGCGGGCGCAGTGGGAGCACGAGAAGGAGCAGATTCAGGGCGATCGGAGGCTCCAGGAGGAACTGGAAGGTCTGCGCCTTGAGGTGGAGCGGGCGCAACGCGAGGGAGACTATGCGCGGGCATCGGAACTTCAGTACGGACGTATCCCTCAACTCGAGCAGAGGCTGGCGACGAGTCGGGACGCGGCGTCCAGCGAAGAAGCGCCGCGGATGCTGAAGGAAGAGGTGGACGAGGAGGACATTGCTGCGGTTGTCGGCAAGTGGACGCATATTCCCGTCAGCAAGCTGGTCGAGGGTGAAGTCGAGAAGCTCATCAGGATGGATGAGCGCCTCCGCGAGCGGGTGGTCGGCCAGGACGATGCCATCGCCGCGGTGGCGAACGCGGTGCGCCGGGCGCGGGCCGGCCTTCAGGACCCCAACCGTCCGCTCGGAAGCTTCATCTTTCTGGGGCCGACCGGTGTCGGCAAGACCGAGCTTGCGCGTGCGCTTGCCGAGTTCCTCTTCGACGACGAGCGGGCATTGATCCGGATCGACATGTCGGAGTACCTGGAAAAGCACACGGTTTCGCGCCTGGTGGGCGCGCCGCCGGGCTATGTCGGCTACGACGAGGCGGGCCAGTTGACCGAGGCGGTGCGCCGCCGGCCGTACGCTGTCGTGCTGTTCGACGAGGTCGAGAAAGCGCATCCCGACGTCCTGAACGTCCTGCTGCAGCTTCTGGACGACGGCCGCCTGACCGACGGACAGGGGCGAACCGTCGATTTCCGCAACGTAGTCGCCATCATGACCTCCAATCTGGGAAGCGAACTCATTGCCGGGCGTACCGGTCTGGCCGCGGAAGGGGACGGTGACCTGGACGCGGGAACGCGCCGCCGGATCGATGAGGTCATGCGCGCGCACTTCCGGCCGGAATTCCTGAACCGCGTCGACGAGATCATCGTGTTCCACGCGCTCGGACGTTCCCACTTGAGGAAGATTGCCGCCATGCAACTGGCGGCGCTCGGCCGTCGTCTGGCCGATCGGCGCGTCACCGTCGAACTGACCGAAGCAGCCACGGACCGGCTGGTCGCCGAAGGATACGATGCCGCCTACGGCGCCCGCCCGTTGCGACGCACGATTCAGCGTCGCGTGCTCGATCCGCTGGCCGAACGTCTCCTCAAGGGCGAGTACGCGGAGGGCGACAACGTCGTTGTCGATGCGGGGAGGGATGGCTTGATGTTCGCCGCACCGGCCCGACCGGCTGGCGCCGCCTAGCGGCCTGCGCCGTTCCACGGCGCAGACTGCCGGCCTCCCGGCCTACGAGTCCGCCCGCGGCGCGGAATCGAAGCCCGCACCCCGATGCGATCCGTCGCAGAACGGCTTGTTTTCCGAGTGCCCGCAACGGCACAGCGAGAAGGGTCGCCTGGCAACTTCGTACCGGTTGCCTTCCGCGTCCACGACGGTGACATCGTCACCGTCAATGAGGCACGGCCCGTTGTCGCGGAGTCTGATCGTGGTTGGCATGGCAGTTATCCCATCCTTTGCATGGACGCCAGGAAGTCGGCGTTGGATCTGGTCTTGCTCATCTTGTCCAGCAGCAGTTCCATTGCTTCGACCGACAAGAGCGGGTGGAGCACCTTGCGGAGCACCCAGACGCGATTCAGGTCTTCCTTGCTGAGCAACAGTTCCTCCTTGCGGGTGCCGCTCTTCTGAATGTCGATCGCGGGGAAGACCCGCTTGTCGACCAGCTTCCGGTCGAGGTGGATCTCCATGTTGCCGGTTCCCTTGAATTCCTCGAAGATGACGTCGTCCATGCGGGAGCCGGTGTCGACCAGCGCGGTCGCCATGATGGTGAGCGAGCCCCCCTCCTCGATGTTGCGCGCCGCCCCGAAGAACCGCTTCGGCTTCTGCAGCGCGTTCGAGTCGAGACCGCCCGACAGCACCTTGCCGGAAGGAGGAATCACCGTGTTGTAGGCGCGGGCGAGGCGGGTGATCGAATCGAGCACGATGAACACGTCCTTCTTGTGCTCGACCAGGCGTTTCGCCTTCTCGATCACCATTTCGGCCACCTGCACATGGCGCTGAGCCGGCTCGTCGAACGTCGAGGAGATAACCTCGCCGTCGACCGAACGCTGCATGTCGGTCACCTCTTCCGGCCGTTCGTCGATGAGAAGAACGATCAGGTACACCTCCGAGTGGTTCCTGGCGATCGACTGCGCAATGTTCTGCAGCAGCATCGTCTTTCCGGTCCGGGGTGCGGCGACGATGAGGCCGCGCTGCCCCTTGCCGATGGGCGTCATCAGGTCCATGACGCGCGCCGAGAGATTGTCCGCGGCCGTCTCCAACCGAACCCGTTCCAGCGGATAGAGGGGCGTCAGATTCTCGAAGAAGATCTTCTCGCGCGCCTGATCCGGAGACTCGAAATTGACCGCTTCTACCTTGATCAGCGCAAAGTAGCGTTCACCTTCCTTCGGCGGGCGGATTTGCCCGGAGACGGTGTCGCCGGTCTGCAGGTCGAACTTGCGGATCTGGGAGGGAGAAACATAGATGTCGTCCGGTCCGGGCAAATAGTTGTAGTCGGGCGCACGGAGAAAGCCGAAACCGTCCGGCAGCACCTCGAGCACTCCCTCCGAGAAGATGAACCCGCTCTGCTCGGTTTGCGCCTTCAGGATCTGGAAAATCAGTTCCTGCTTCCGCATACCGGTGGCGCCCGCCACATGCAGTTCCTGCGCGACCTTGGTAAGGGGCGTGATGCCCATCTCCTTCAGGTCGGCGATCTTGAGGGTCGGTTTTCCCCGTCCCTTGCCGCGGGATCTTTGCGACGGTTCCGCCTCGGGTTCGGCGACGTCCTTATCGGTGTCGACCGGCGCCGGAGCATCTGACGTAGCTACGGCGGCGGTTCCGGTGGATGCGTGCTTCTTTTCGGCCATGCTGGGGTGAACCTTCGGGTAAGGGTTGGTGTGGTGAGTGGGCCGCGCGCGGCCAGGATACTCAGGAAAGCGCCACCTGAGAGGATTTCAGGCGGCAGACCACCCAACAGCATAGGAACCGACTGAGGCGTTGTCAAGGGCTAGCTGTAGTTGGCGGGCGAATCGCCGACGGCAAGAATGCTGCACTGCAGACGCGCTTCGAGGCCCAGCTCGCGGGCCCGGGCGAGAAACCGATCGCTCTCGGCGCCGGGATTCAACCAGATCTGCGGTATCCCGCAGGCCACAACATCCGCGAGCAGGCGCTCCCCCACCGACGGGGGCACGTAGAAGGTCGCGACCTCGATCGAGCCGGGGACTTCCCGTAACGAGGCATGCGCGGGCACTCCCTCGATCGACTCGCCCGCCGCGGCGCGCCCGGGATTGACCGCCGCCACATCGTGCCCCTGCGCGAGCAGCGCCCGGACAGCCTTGTTGCCGTACTTGCGTCGATCCGTCGACGCTCCCACCACTGCGATACGCATACAACCAGTGTGTCAACTCCACCGCTCGACCGCAAGGCAGGGACGTATAATCCGTTACGGTGTTCCGTCACGCGGCCATCCTCGTCGGCCTCTGCGGGCTGACGTTTCTCGTCGGACTCGGCCGGCCGGCGCTCACCGATTCGGACGAGGCCTTCTACGCGGAGAGCGCCCGCGAGATGGTCGAACGGGACGACTGGCTGACGCCGCACTTCAATGGCGAGCCGCGTTTCGAGAAGCCAGTTCTCTACTACTGGCTGGCCGCCGCCGCCTATCAGGTGGCGGGCGTCAGCACCTGGGCGGCGCGCCTGCCGTCAGCCCTTTCCGGCTTCGGACTGGTCCTGGTCGCCTGGGCGTGCGCGCGACGGTACTACGGCTCGGAAACGGCGCTGATCGCCGGGGCCGTGGCGGCGACCGCCTTCGCCACGGTCGGAATGGCTCGCCAATCGCTGCCCGATCTGCCGCTCGCGTTCCTGATTGCGCTTTCCACCTGGGCGTCGCTGGTGGGATTGCTGGAGGACGCGTCGCGCGACGATGCGTCCGCATCGGGTGGTGTACGGAGGGGTGCATGGCTGGTCGTCACCGGCATCGCGGCCGCCGCCGCGTTCCTGATGAAGGGGCCGGTGGGACCCCTGCTAGTGGCGTTGGCGGTCTTCCCCGCGGCGGTTTTCGACCGCTGGCGCGGTGGCCCCCTCTGGCGGGCGCGTGCGATCGACCTTCTGCCTGCAGTGGTGGTCTTCCTTCTGCTCGCACTGCCCTGGTACGGCGCGATGGCGCTGGAGCATGGCGTCGCGTATCTCGACCGCTTCTTCTTCGCGGAGAACTTCGATCGATTTGCCAGCGACCGCTACAACGATCCGCGGCCGATCTGGTACTACCTTCCGATCATCGCAGGTGGAATGCTCCCATGGACTCCGTTCATGACGCTCTGGATACCCGCGCTACGGCGGCTCCGACAGGATGGAGGAATCGACACGCGTGCGGTGCGACTCGTCATCTGGGCCGCGGTGCCGCTGGTTTTCTACACGCTGTCGGTGGGCAAGCAGCCCCGCTACATTCTCCCGATGCTGGTTCCGCTCGCAGTTCTGATCGCCCGGGCGATAGCGCGGGCGATGCGGGCCGAGGCCACGCCGGCCGAGCGGCGACTCTTCACGGCAAGCGGTGTTGGGGCGGGTATGTTCGTCGGGTTGATCGGCGCAGCAATCTGGTACGCGCGTCCCCTGCTGGTGGAACGTCCGGGCGTGGTGATCGATGACGTCGCTGACGCCATTGCAGCGGCGGGTGGCCTGGTGCTTGTCGCCGCGCTCGGGGCGGCGTGGAGGCCGCGTTACTCGCGCGCCGTGCCGATCGCCATCACGGCTGCCGTGATTGTGGCCGCGATAGAGACCCATGTGATGGTGTTGGCTGGTCCCGGCCCCGCCCCGGTCGAGCAGATGGCTGCTCTGGTTTCCGATGCCCGGCGGGAGGACGAGCCGTACGGGCGGTACCGGGTCTTCGATCGGAACCTGGTCTACTACGTCGGCACGCCGCACACGGAACTGGTCAGCCTCGAGGCGGTACGCGATTTCCTTCGCTCTCCCGAGCGCGTGCTGGTGGTCCTGCGCTCGCAGGATGCGGAGGCGCTTTCCCTGCGAGGCGTCCGCTTCACGCGTATCGATGAGGTCTCCTACGTGAACACCGGCAACTTCAATCTGCGGACGCTTCTCGATCCTGATCCGGACCGCTACGTCTTGACCGTCCTGCTAGTCGCCAATCGCTGACGCAATCCGGTGGCGAGACGCAGCTTGACAGCCGCTACGGTTCCCGAGCGTGGCGAGTCAGGTCAGGTTGGCGGCGAACCGCTTCAGCCGCTCCGCGCCCTCCCGGAGTCGGTCGATGGATGCGGCATAGGACAGCCGCACGAATCCCGGAGCGTCGAATGCCTCCCCCGGCGTGAGCGCAACGTGCGCCTCGTCGAGCAGTCGGATCGCGAACTCCGCCGACGTTCGGATGCCGCCGGGTGAAAGCAGTTCCGAGACATCCGGGAAGAGATAGAAGGCGCCGGCCGGCGCCATGAAGCGGTAGCCTGGCTCGTCCGCCAACCAGGCGATCAACTGGTCTCGCCGCTTCCGGTACTCGTCGAGCATCGAGAGCACATCATCGTCCGGACCCGTCAGGGCGGCCAGAACAGCGCGTTGGGTGATCGACGAGACATTCGTCGTTGCATGACCCTGCACCACGTCAGCCGCCTTGATGAGCGCGGCGGGCCCGATCGCCCAGCCGCACCGCCAGCCCGTCATCGACCAGCTCTTCGACGCGCTGCCGACCAGCACGGTTCGGTCACGCGCGTGTTCGGTGGTCACTCTTGCCAGGTTGTGGGGCGTGCCGTCATAGATGAGCCGTTCGTAGCAGAGGTCCACAACCAACCAGATTCCGGCCTCCGCGGTCTCGCGCGCAATCGTCTCGAGTTCGGACTCCGCGATGAGAGCGCCGGTCGGGTTGCCCGGCGAGTTGATGACGATGGCCCGCGTGCGGGGCGTCACGGCTTCCAGAATGCGGTCGGCGGTTACCGCGAAGCCCCGTTCCGCTGCCGTGTGCACCAGGACCGGTTCCGCTTCGGCCACCTTGATCTGCTCCACGATCGACGGCCAGTACGGTGCATGGGTCACCACCTCGTCACCCGGACCGTACAGCGCCATCGCGACGTTGAAGAGTCCTTGCTTGCCGCCCGCGGTGATGATTACCTCGTCCGGCTGGTACGTCACGCCATAGTCGGCGCGGTAGCGGGCGCAGATGGCTTCACGCAGTTCCGGAATGCCGGCGCTTGGCGTGTACTTGGTGAAGCCATCATTGATGGCCGCGATCCCGGCATCGCAGATTGGCTCGGGAGTTGGAAAATCGGGTTCACCGGCGCCCAGGTCCACTACGTCGACGCCTTCCCGGCGCAGTTGGGCCGCCGCCTGGAGGACGAGCTGGGTGGCCGACGGCTCGACGCGATCGAGCCGCCGCGCAAAGCGGGGTTTCGTCGTGGTCGTCACGGGGACTCGTTACCTTCAGTTTGTGACGCCGGGCTTCGCCGGTTCAACCTTCTGCCGGAGGCGCCGCTCGACCACGCCCGGCACCAGTCCGGAGATCGATCCGCCGAGCGCGAACACCTCGCGGGCGAGGCGGGAACTGAGATACGTATAGCGCTCGTCCGGCATCATGAAGACGGTCTCGATGGAATGGCGCAGGTGCCGGTTCATCAGGGCCATCTGCATTTCGTACTCGAAGTCGGAAATCGCACGCAGCCCGCGGACGATCACGTCGGCGCCGCGTCGCTCCGCGTAGTCGACCAGCAGGCCGTGGAACGTTTCCACTTCCACGGTTGGCTGGTCACGGAAAACCTCGCGGGCTATCTCGACCCGCTCGTCAACCGAGAAAAGAGGCGACTTCTCGAGATTCACCAGGATCGCGACAATGATCCGATCGAACAAGCGGGCGCCCCGCTGGATGATGTCGACATGGCCGTTGGTCAGGGGATCGAACGAGCCCGGATAGACGGCTACTCTCGGTCTCCGCTGCGGATAGTCGCCCGCGTCTCCGGCCCGTTCTCGTGGCGTGGTTCCCATCGCCCAGTTGCCGTCAGGTGGCGGCAGACTCGTCCTTGCCGCAACGGTAGAAATCCAGTGCGCTATCCCCAGCCCTCACGCGACGCGTGTGGCCCAGTGCAGAACTCCCCGTTGCCTCTACTTCAAGCGCTCTACGGCGACTCGGACGCTCCATCACCAGCAGGCCACCCGGCGTCGTCCGCCGAATGAGTGCGGAGAGTATCGCACTGATCGTCCCGTCATCAAACTCGTACGGCGGGTCCAACAGCACCAGATCGAAGACGGTGGGGTCGGAAGTGCGGCCGAGCGCTCCCGGCAGCGTCCCTTGGATGATCCTCCCGCGCGAGGAGACGCCGCACCTCTCAACGTTCGCCTTGATGAGCGATGCGGCGCGGCGGTCATTCTCGACGAAGGTGACGGAAGCCGCCCCCCGGCTGAGTGCTTCCAGACCGATGGCGCCGCTGCCGGCGAAGCCGTCGAGTACCGCGGCGTCGCGGACGGCCCCGCCCAGGATGGCAAAGAGCGTCTCTCGCAAGCGATCCGATGTAGGACGCAATCCGGGCCAGGTGGGAGCGAGGAGGCGACGGCCCTTCAGTTCCCCCGCGATGATGCGCATCTACACGTAGTCCGCGGCGCCGCCCGGCGCCACGCCGTCAACTCCGCTCTCGTTCGAGTTCGTCCATGCCTCCGCGGCACGCCGCGCCTCAGCCATCAGGTAGTGATCTCGAACGATATCGCCAACCCGAAACATCGGCAGACCCGACTGGCGCGTCCCGAGAACGTCGCCCGGGCCGCGTTGCTCCAGATCGTGTTCGGCGATCTCGAAGCCGTCCGCGGTGGCTGCAAGGGTCTCCAGGCGAGCCCGGGCCGGGCCGCCCAATGCCGTCGCATGTACGAGTATGCAGGTGGATGCGGCCCTGCCCCTCCCGACGCGGCCACGCAACTGATGCAATTGCGCGAGGCCGAATCGCTCCGCCTGCTCGATCACCATGATCGTCGCATTCGATACGTCGACGCCCACCTCGATGATGGTGGTCGCCACGAGGATGTCGATGACTCCCGCGCCAAATGCCGCCATGGTGCGCTGTCGCGTGGACGGAGGCAGCCCGCCGTGCACAAGGCCGACACGGTGGTTCGGGAAAACGGCGGTTTCCAGTTCTTTCGCCAAGGCGGTTGCGCCCCGGAGGTCGAGCGTCGCCGACTCGTCGACCAGTGGATGGACCACGAAGGCCTGGTGACCGGCCCGCACCTCGGCCCGCACGCGGTCGTAGGCCTCGGCGCGGCGTGACATCGTGCGGAGATGGGTGGCGACCGGTTGACGTCCGGCCGGGCGTTCGCGCAGTTCCGAGACATCAAGATCCCCGTAGGTCGTCAGCGCGAGGGTCCGCGGGATCGGGGTTGCCGTCATCACCAGCAAGTCGGGATGGAGCCCCTTCTCGGCAAGGGCCGCGCGCTGCATCACGCCGAAGCGATGTTGTTCGTCGATTACCGCAAGCCCGAGATCGCGAAAGGTGATGCCTTCCTGAATCAACGCGTGCGTTCCGACCACGAACCGCGCGCTACCGTTCGCGATACTCGCAGCCGCTTCACGCCGGGCGGTTGGCGCGAGCGTGCCGGTCACCAGAAGCGGCGCAAAGCGCGATCGCGCCAACAGGCGCGACACGCTGGCGTACTGCTGCTCCGCGAGCACTTCGGTGGGGGACATCAGTGCAACCTGGCGCCCGTTTTCCATTACCACCAGTGCGGCAAGCAATGCGACGATGGTCTTCCCGGCTCCCACATCGCCCTGCAGCAGGCGCCGCATCGGCGTCGGTCGCCGCAGGTCGTCGACAAGCGACTTGAGCGCGACTCTTTGGTCGCGGGTCAAGCGGAATGGCAGGACCTCCCGCGCGGCGCGGCGAATCCGATCATCGACGGTGCACGGTCGGGACGGCGCGTGCCGCGTCGCGAAACGCCGCCGGCGCAGCAAGTCGACCTGGAACCGGAAGAACTCCTCGAAGACAAGCCGCTGCTGGGAGGGAGTGCGAAAGGCGTTGAGTTCCTCCAGCGACGTGCCGTCCGGCGGGAAATGCACGCTCCGCAGTGCCTCGGCACGCGACGGGAAACGGTGCTTGCACCGGATCTCGGACGGCAGCGGATCCCATTGCGCGTTCTCCGCGGCGGCGTCTGCCGGCGGCAGGCGCGCCAACGCCTCAAGCACCCAGCGCTGCCGCATTCTGGACGTGCAGATGCCGATTGAGGAATAGACGGGCCTGATCCGTCCGCGGTGAAGGTCCGCACCGTGCGGGATCCTGCCCGCACCCAGGGTTGACGCACCGTCTTCTTCACCGTCTTCTGCAAGCACTTCGTATTCCGGGTTGGTGAACTCCGGCCCGGCCCGGCCGCGGTCGTATCGGCCGTGCAGCGCCACGCGCCGCCCCGGTTGAAGAGGCTTCGCCAGGTACGGCTGATTCATGAATGTGGCGCGGACCCGACCAGTCTCGTCCTCCACGACGAGGTCGATGATCGTGAACCGGGAACGGCGGGTCCGGCGAAGGCGACAGGAGACTACTCGACCTGCAACCGTAGCGGACATGCCCGGCTGCAGCGTGGCGATGGAACCGGTGGGCGCCCGGTCCTCGTATCCGCGCGGCAGCGAGAGCAGGAGATCCGCGATGGTTCTGATACCCGCCGACTCCAGGTCGGCAACGCGGCGCGGTCCAACGCCATGGAGTGACACTACCGGCGCATCGAGCCAGTCGGTCGCCGCGGTATCGTTCGCTGCCGGGGCTTCCACCCCTGCCGCAACCCCTTATTGCACCACCACCAGCCGGTGTGGATCTATCCGGATGGTCTCGATGCTATACGGCAGACGAAACGAGTCGGTCAGAGCGACGCCATCGGGTTGGCTGTCGGAGCGGGTGTAGTACCGGACCAGTTCGTGCATCAGAGTAGTGGGCACGGGGACGGTTCCCACCTCGACCGACTCGACGTCCACACGGATCGTTCCCTCCGCGGCATGCACCAGCCCGACGGCGCTGACCGGGAGCTGGCCTGCCAGGTAGCGAAGTGGATCGAAGAGGTTCCGCTCCTGCTGTTGGGCGCGCAGACCGTCCAGATCGACCGTCGCGCGAGCCCTTACCCGGCCCTCCCCTTCAAAGGTGAGCTCTGGATCCGCCACGCCGGCGGGCAGGAAGTCTGCACCCTGGAAGCGAAACCAGGCGTTGAGGGAGCGGTCGGCGATAGTGACGGTGCGCGGCGCGCCGGTCGTATGTTCGGTCGCGGCGTTGAGCAGGATCTGGTCCAGCGCTTCTTCCAGCGCGCGCCCGTCCGCGGCACTGAGGGCGCCGGTCTGTCCGACGCCGACGATTCCCACCACTGCCGCGACGGCGATCAACCACGGCACAGCCTCACTGTAACACGCACCCGGAGGCTGACTTGGTGTGGGATACACTGCGGCGGGAGACTCAGGTGCAAGCGACTCTGACTCGTCGGCAACGGCAGATCCTCGACTACCTCCGGGAGTGCATCGACCGGGAGGGCCGGCCACCCAGCCTGGAGGAAATCGGCCGGCGATTCGGCCTCTCGTCGCTCGCCACCGTCCACAAGCATCTGACGAACCTGCAGGAGAAGGGATTCATACGGCGATCGTGGAACCGGAGCCGATCGATCGAGCTGTTACCGGCGCGAACCGGTGCGCGCGCCGTCGATGTTCCGCTGCTCGGCTATCTGTCGGCGGGCAAGCCGATAGACGCCGTGCTTCCCCGGGAGACGGTGGCGGTGCCGGAGGACCTTGCCCGGGGGGACGATGCCTATGCGCTCTCCGTCCGGGGCGATACCTTGCTGGACGAGCAGATCCGGGATGGCGACATCGTGATCATTGGCGAACGGAGAGCATTACGGAACGGCGATCTCGTACTGGCCGTGATCGACAGAAAGGCCGTGGCGGTCCGGGGCTACCGGCAGCAGGGGCAACGCGTCCACTTGCGACATGTCACGCCCGGGATCGCCACCAACGCGGTGCACGCCGCACGCGTGCAAGTGCAGGGTGTCGTCATCGGCGTCATGCGAACATATTGATCGTCATACGTCGCATCGGCGACGTCACACAGGAGAATCATGGCTGAACGCAAGCAGATCAACTTCACCGTTGTGCCGGACGAACCGGGCGACGCGCCGCGCTTCTACTCGAACTTCTGCGCTCTCTCTCACACGCCGTACGACTTCACGCTTACCTTCTGCGAAGTGCAACCGCCAACCGAAAACGACGTTCGGCGAGCGGATACCAACCGGCTGCTCCGCGCGCCGGTCCGTGCGCAAATCGTGGTTCCTGCGCAGTTCATCCCGAACCTCATCTCCGCGCTGCAGAATCACCTCCGGAACTTCAGCGAGTCGCCGCCGAAGGTGACGCCTCCCCGGGATGCCGTCCACTGAGAGAGCTCCGGTCACACCGGAGGAGCGCGCGCACGAATCGGCGGCGGTCGCGGAGAGAATCCTGCGAGCCCTTGAGCGGCAACATCCCGGGGCCGATACGGAACTGCGCTACTCGACGCCGTTCGAACTGTTGGTGGCGACCATTCTCTCGGCGCAGTGCACGGACGCGCGCGTCAACGAGGTGACGCCGGCACTCTTCCGGCGCTACCCCGACGCGCGCGCGCTGGCGCCCGCCCGCCCCGCTTCCATTGAGCCGCTGATCCGGACAACCGGCTTCTACCGGGCGAAGGCACGAGCGCTGCTCGGCATGGCGGGTGCGCTGGTCGAACACCACAACGGCGAGGTTCCGGCTTCCATGGACCAACTGGTGAGGCTGCCTGGAGTTGGACGCAAGACCGCCAACGTGGTCATCGGGCATGCACTCGGGATTCCGGGATTCCCCGTCGATCGGCACGTACTGCGCGTCACCCGGCGTCTCGGCCTCATCAGGACCCGGGATCCGGTCGCCGCGGAAACCGCGCTTTGCCGGTTGTTTCCGCGCGCCGAATGGACCGTCGCGTCCGATACGCTGATCCTGCACGGTCGACGTGTCTGCAAGCCGCGACCGCTCTGCGACCGCTGCGGCGCCCGCTCGGACTGCGCGTACGTCGTGGACCCGGTTGTCGTGGAACCGGTCCCCCGACGGCCAGGGAAAGAGTCGTTGTGACGAGGGCGCGGTTCGGAGAACTGGTGGCGGACGCGCAGCGGCGGATTCCCGTCGAGTTGCGGGCGCTGATGGAGAATGTGGTGCTGGTGGTGGAAGACAGGCCGTCCAGGGAGACGCTCGACGAACTGGAGATCACGCCTCCCGACACGCTGTACGGACTGTACGAGGGAACGCCGCTAACGGAGCGTGAATGGGGCATGAGCGGCACGCTGCCCGATCGGATCACCATCTTCCGGGAGCCGATCCTCGAGGATGCCGAGGACGAGGATGACGTCCTCGACATGATTGTCGAGACGGTGATCCATGAGTTCGGCCATCACTTCGGGCTGAGCGAGGAGGAGATTGACGAGGCGGAAGCACTCTGGCGGGATCAGTGGTTCGAAGCGCGCGGTTTCGATACGGACGACACGGACGATACCCAGGACGAGTAATCGCCGCCGGCGGCTTGGCCAGCACTTTCTGGCGCCCGCCTGGGTCGAGAGGGTGATCGACGCCATCGCGCCGGGAGTCCATGAACGGATACTGGAGATCGGCCCCGGACGCGGTGCGCTGACCCTTCCACTCGCCGCGCGGGCCGGAAAGATTCTGGCCGTCGAACGTGATCCCGTACTCGCCCGCGAGCTGCGGGATCTCGTTCCCGAGACCGTGCAGGTCATCGAGGGGGACATTCTCGGGCGAGACCTGACGGAATGGGGGCGTCTCCTCGACGAGGCCGCGCCGCCCGGGACACCGCTGCGCGTAGTTGGCAACCTTCCCTACTCCGTTGCCACACCCATATTGGCGCGCGTGCTCCGATCCGCTCGCGCCGCCCGATTCCACGATGCCGTCCTGATGTTGCAGCGCGAGGTGGCAGATCGCGTGGTGGCTGCACCGAGGATGCGCGACTATGGTCCGTTGGCGGTCCTGACCAGCCTTCACGCCACAGCGCAATGCGTGTTGCAGTTGCCCCCCGGGGCGTTCCGGCCAGCGCCACGTGTCCGCTCTACGGTGGTGACGCTTACATTCCGCGATCCGACTCCCAGGCCCCCTGACCCGGTGCGCTTCGATGCCCTCGTTCGGCAACTGTTCACGCAGCGCCGCAAACAACTGGTGAACGCCCTGGCGGCCTCGAGCCAGTCGGGCCATCACGATCCGGCCACGATTTGCCGGGTGGCCGGACTCGACCCGGCGCGGCGCCCTGGCACCCTGTGCCTCGCCGAGTTGCTCGATCTGGACACGGTGTTGGCCGGCATGCGCGGCTGACGCGCCGCGTCGGGTCCTGTCCGGCCGCCATCCTCCCCCCGCCGCCGACTCTGGCGGGCGCGTGCTATACTCGCCATCAGGTTCCCTGCCTGCGCGGGCCTTCCCAGCAGCCTGCGACTGACCCGAACGCCTGCTCGTGCCGATAGTAGTGTGATGAACGGGTCCGGCGCGTACGTTCGCCGCCGGCTGTCAGATGGAGATCACATCGTGTCTGGAGACGTCTTGTCGCGTCGCATCAGCGAGGGCGTTGGCATCGCCTTGTTCGGGGCGGCGCTGTTCTGGCTGATCGCCATTGTCACCTACGAGGCCACGGATCCCGTCTGGTTTTTCAAGACGGGCGGTCAGACTCCCCCCATGAACCTGGCGGGCCCCGTCGGAGCGTTTCTGGCGGAGCTGTCGCAACAGGCATTCGGTTTTTCCGCGGTCCTCGTCCCGATAACGCTGGGAACACTGGGTTGGCACGCCTTCTGGTGCCGCCCGATCACGGCGGGCTACACGAGGCTGGCCGGCCTGGGGTTGATGTTTGCCTGCGCGGCGGCGCTTCTCAGTCTTGCCCTCGGCGCGGCCGAGGCGACGGGCCGGTCGTTTGAACCTGGCGGTATGCTGGGCGGCTGGTTTGCGACCGGGCTGTCCGGCTACTTCAACTATGCCGGCGCCCTGGTCGTGGTCGTCACACTGCTTTTCCTCTCGATCATTCTGTCGACGCAGGCATCGCTCGGCCAGTGGTTCGCGCAGGGCGGCGGGACGATCGCGGGCGCCGCGCGGAGCGTCAACGCCTGGATACACCGCTGGTGGACGGAAAGGGCCAAGGCGCGCCGTCGCCAGGAGGTAGTCAACAAGCATCTGGCGAAGACGGGAGCGTCCAGTGCGCGGGTGGACGTTCTGGCGAAGGCCGAAACCGGAGTGAAAGCGCGCCGTGAGCGGGCGTCGGCGGTGGCGGACGAAGGATCGCCGGCTGAAGCGCTACCCGGCGGTGGCGATCGAGCCGGCACGATAGCGCTCCCGGCGCCTCCGGCGATCAAGCGGTCGAAGCAGACCGACCGGACTGCGGAACCTCGTCTGCCGCTGGAAACAGAGCGTCCGAGCGCGCGGCGCCCGGGCGAGTATTGCACTCCGCCGATCACGTTGCTGGATGCGCCGAAGCGAGCGCAGAAAGTCGACGAGCGCCGGTTGATGGATGCGGCGCGGCTGCTTGAGCAGAAGTGCCGGGAGTTCGCCGTCGAGGGACTGGTCTCCCAGATTCAACCCGGACCGGTCGTCACGACCTTCGAATTCAGCCCGGACCCGGGCGTGAAATACAGCAAGGTGACGGGTCTGGCGGACGACCTCTGTCTGGCGATGCAGGCCGAGTCCGTTCTGATCGAGAGAATACCGGGCAAGAACACCGTCGGTATTCAGATTCCGAACCCCGTGCGCGCTCCGATCTCGCTTCGCGAGATGCTGGAGTCGGAACCGTACCAGCGTTCAACATCGAAACTTGCGTTGGCGCTCGGGAAGACCATCCATGGCGAACCGGTCGTCTCCGACCTCGCTACGATGCCCCACCTGCTGATTGCGGGAGCGACCGGCACCGGCAAGTCGGTGTCGCTCAACGCGATGCTGACGAGCATTCTGTACCGCGCGACGCCGGAAGACGTCCGGATGATCCTGATCGATCCGAAACGGCTGGAGCTGGGAATGTACGCGGACCTCCCTCACCTCCTGACCCCGGTCGTTGTCGAGCCGAAGCAGGCAACCAACGCGCTTCGCTGGGCCGTGCGGGAGATGGAGGAACGCTACCGGCAACTCGCCTCCGAAGGTGTCCGAAACATCGACCAGTACAACCGAAACGTCCGTTTGCTGCGAGCGGAGGCAGCCACGAAGAACCGGGACGGGACGACGCAGGTCGACGAGGGCGACGACGACACGCTGCCGAAAACGCTTCCTTATCTCGTGGTGGCCATCGACGAACTGGCCGACCTGATGATGGTGGCGAGCAAGGATGTAGAGGAGTCCATTGCGCGTTTGGCCCAGATGGCGCGCGCGGTCGGCATCCATCTGATCCTGGCGACGCAACGGCCGTCGGTGGATGTCATCACCGGGCTGATCAAGGCGAACTTCCCCTCGCGCATCGCCTTCCGCGTCTCATCGAAGATCGATTCACGAACGATCCTTGACGCCAACGGCGCCGAGCAGTTGCTTGGCAAGGGCGACATGCTGTTTCTGGCGCCCGCTACGTCACGCAGCATGCGTCTCCATGGACCGTACATCTCGGAGCGCGAAACCGCCCGGTTTTGCAGCTATCTCCGGAAGCAGGGCGGCCCTGGCTACGACGAATCGATCACCGAGGATGAGACGACGCCTGATGCAGTGCCGATGGAGCACGACGACCTCTTCGACGAGGCGGCGCGCATCGTCGTATCGAGCGGTCAGGCATCGATTTCCTATCTGCAGCGCAGGCTCAGAATTGGCTTCAGCCGGGCCGCGCGCCTTGTCGACATGATGGAGGCGGACGGGCTTGTCTCGGCCGGCACGGCCGGCAAGCCGCGCGAAGTGCTCGTGAAGTCGGACTACTTCGAAGAAATCGACGCCCACGTCCGGTAGCGCTGGTCTAGCAGGCTGCGCCGTGGAACGGTGCAGGTTGCCAGACGGGCCTGACCGAGCTAGATACCAAGTCGCGTGGCGCCGCTCCCGGACGTCGGATCGTTGCGGCTCCGGTGGAGCAGGATCAGTCCGCCCGCCATTGCCAGGCCGAGCAGCACCGCGGCGAGGCCGAGCACGCCGACGAAGGCGAACGATCCGAGCAGAACGTCAGCTACCGTCGTTTGCTCCGTCGTCTGCTCCACCACTTCGTACACGGTCGGAGTCATTGGTTGCAGGAGCATCATGCCTCCCAGGAGCTGTCGTCGTCGGCCAGCGCGGCGAGGGTGCGGACCATCACGCCCGTCGCGCCGGCCGCAGCATCGTCACGTGGCTTCTCGTGCCACGCGGTTCCTGCGATGTCGAGATGGGCCCAGGGCAGACCGTCGGTGAAGGCCTCAAGGAACGACGCGGCTGTGCAGGCGCCCGCAGGCCGGCCGCCAACGTTCATCAGGTCCGCCATTTCGGACCGGAGCTGTTCCCGGTACTCCTCGTACAGAGGGAGTGGCCAGACCGCCTCACCCGCGCGCGCGGCGGCCCTGCGCACCGCCCTCGACCAGGTGTCAGGCCGCCCGAACAGTCCGCTCGTGGCGTGACCGAGGGCGATGACACAGGCGCCGGTCAGCGTCGCGACATCGACCAGGTGAGTAGCTCCCTGTTGGCGCGCGTACCAGATGGCGTCACCCAGAATCAGTCGTCCTTCTGCGTCGGTATTGATTACCTCGACAGTGGTACCGCTGGCGCCGGTCAGGATGTCGCCGGGACGGATGGCGCGGCCACCCGGCATGTTCTCGGTCATGGGTACGACGCCGAGCACCCGGCGCCGAACGCCGAGTTGGCCGATCGCGCACATCGCGCCAATCACGGCGGCTCCGCCCGCCATGTCGCTCTTCATCCACTCCATGCCGGCTGCCGGCTTTATCGAAATACCGCCGCTGTCGAAGGTGACTCCCTTGCCGATGAGGGCAAGCAGCGGCGACGGCGGAGCGTCGGGCGGGTCGTGGCGCATCACCAGGAGGCGCGGCGGCTCGCGGCTTCCCTGGGCTACGCCGAGGAGCAGTCCCATCCGCAGATCTGCGATCGCGTTCTCGTCGAGCACCTCGGCGCTGATTCCACACGCCTCGACCGCCTCGACTGCCTCCTCCGCGAAGACGCGGGGCGTCAGTATGTTGGAAGGCTCATTCGCGAGACGACGGGCCACGTTGGTTGCGTCGCCAAGTGACGCGCCGCGCCGGATCGCCGCAAGGACTGTTTCTTCCGCGGTTCCGTCCGACTGCAGCACCGTGCAGACCCGCGCACCCTGGTCGCCATTATCGTCATTCGCGCGTCCCGCGCCGTCCGGTTCGGTCTTGTACCGGGTGTCGCGGTAATCGCCAAGGACCAGGCCCTCGGCCGCTGCCTGCGCCAGCGCCGGCCGATCGCCCGGACCGCGGCAGACGAAGGCCACGTGCCTGAAATCGCGCGCGCGCGCAAGGCGCCCGACCACCGCCGCGGCATCGCGCAACCGACCTGTCTCGCGGCTGGCCGCGTCTACCGTGCCGGCTTTCGCCGCCGCCGCGCCCACCAGGACTACGCGCGGCGTCTTCCAGGCGTCGCTCCGCAGATGCAGGACCAACGTCTCGTGGCGCTTTGCCCGAAACTCCCCCGAGCTGCGCGCCCGGGTGATCGCGCCAGCCGCTGCGGCATCGAGGCCCGGAAGATCGTCCAGCGGGTCGGTCGCCGGATCGCCCAGAACGGGAATGGCCACCAGATCCGCATCGGTGGCCGCGGGAGGTTGTGCGCCGGCGGTCACCTCCGGCATGGGCGGGCGGGACATTGGCGCAATTATATCGGTGGTGAACGTGCTTCCACCGCGGGGAACCGGGTGAGAGTACAATGACCCATGGCCTACCGACTCCTCACCTGCCTGGCGGTTGTCGTCAGTATCGGCGGTGGGACGCCTTTTGCCCAGGATCAGGACGACGATCCTGAACTGCGGCTTCGCGCGACACCGCGCGTGGCGTTCGCGGGCGCCGATATTCTGTTCGTGGCGGAGCTCCGGGGTGGACCCGACGACAACGAGGAACTCTACTGCGCCACCATCGAATGGGATTGGGGAGACGACACGATTTCGGAAAGCACACCTGACTGCGCGCCGTTCGAGGCGGGAGTGAGCGAGATTCGGCGCCGCTTCTCAGTCCGTCACACTTTCGACTACCCGGGTCGGTTCGAAGTGCGGCTGAATCTGAAGCGACAGGACGACGTCGTGCTCTCGGGCCGGACTCGGATCGAGGTTCGCGGACAGCGTTTCCGCTAGCCGCTGCCCGGCCATCGTCGCCTGCGGCTCCGATGGCCGCCCAACGAAGCCTAGCTGACCGGTGGGTTTCTTCGCACTACCGCCTCGCGCCACGCCGCGGCCGACTCGAAGACGCGATCGATTGCATCGCCGTCGGCCAAGCCGTCCCGCACTGCCTCGAGTTCCGCAATGAGCCGATCGATGGCGACGTGAATCTCGTCCGCGTTCGTCGCACAGATGTCCCGCCAGATGTCGGCCGGGCTAGATGCCAGGCGCGTCGTATCGGAGAGTCCACGTCCGCTCAGAGCCAGTCCTTCTGCTCCGATTTCCTCCCCGACTACGTGCATCAGCACGCTTGCCGTCAACTGCGGCAGGTGGCTCAGAAACGCCATCAGACGATCGTGCGCCTCCGCGGTCACGACGCGGGGCGTGGCACCCAGCGCGGTTACGAAACGACAGAGACGGTCGAGCGTCCCTGGGTGCCGGGTGTCGGCCGGAGTGAAGAGCCAGGGGCGAGCCCGAAACAGATCGGGGCGCGCCTGATCGAAGCCGCTCCGGGGCGCGCCGCCGAGCGGGTGCCCTCCGATGAAGGTGAGGCGCGCGGGCAGAGCGCGTGCGGCGGCAACGATGTCCCTCTTGGCGCTCCCTACATCGGTGACGACGGCGTGTCCGGAAACGTGCTGCTCGAGGTCGGCCAGGATCGTCAGATTGTCGCGCACCGGCGCGGCCAGGATCACGAGGTCGGCCTCCGCCATGACGATCGGATCGTCGGATGCCACGTCGATCGCGTGACGAACCATGGCGCGTTCGAGAACCGGTTTGTCGTCGACGCCGATCACCAGCCCGGCGGGCCAGAGTTGTCGCGCCGCGAGCGCGATCGAGCCGCCGATAAGGCCGAGACCTACGATCGCTACTTTCTCGAAAACCGGTGGCTCGCCGGTCTCCCCGATCGCTCCCGGCCGTTCCGGTTGCACCACCGGTAGCCGGCGTGCGTCGTCCGACATCGTCAGGCAGTCCTAACTCAGGTCACGCGCGCGCCGGAATGCGGCGGGCGGCCGGTTCGACGCAGATGCTCCGCCCGATGGCGGGTGCGATGATCCGCAGTTCCGCCATCAAGCGTTCGAATTGCGCCGGGAACATCGACTGCGCACCATCGCTCTTCGCGTGGTCCGGGTCGGGGTGCACCTCGATGATTAGACCGTCGGCGCCGGCGGCCACGGCGGCCCGCGCCATGGGCGCCACCTTGTTGCGCAGCCCGGTGCCGTGGCTCGGGTCCGCGACGATCGGAAGGTGGCTCAGCTTGTGAATCACCGGAATGGCGGAGATGTCGAGCGTATTCCGCGTATACGTCTCGAACGTCCGGATGCCTCGCTCGCACAGCACGACGTCGCTGTTTCCACCCGAGAGGATGTACTCCGAGGAAAGAAGCCATTCCTCAATCGTCGCCGAAATGCCGCGCTTGAGGAGGATTGGCGTCCGGCGCCGGCCCAGTTCCCGCAGGAGAGAGTAGTTCTGCATGTTGCGGGCGCCCACCTGCAGCATGTCGGCGTAGCGCTCCACGAGATCGATCTGGCCGACGTCCATCACCTCGGTTACCAGCTTCAGATGGTGCCGGTCGCAGGCGTCGCGCATCATCTTGAGGCCGGCCTCGCCCAGGCCCTGGAAGCTGTAAGGAGAGCTGCGCGGCTTGAACGCGCCACCGCGCAGCATCTTGGCGCCGGCGCTGGCGACGGTCTCGGCCGCCGCCTCCACCTGCTCCTCGGTTTCTGCCGAGCAAGGACCGGCCATCACGATCACTTCGTCGCCGCCGATGCGGAAGTCGCCCATCGAGACGACCGTCCGTTCCGGTTTGAAGGTTCGACTCGCCAGCTTGTACGGTTCCGTGATTCGAAGCACGCGCTGGACGCCATCCATCACCTGCAGCAATCCGGTGTCGAATTCCCGGTTGCCACCCACCGCGCCCAGGACGGTCTTGAGCGCGCCGGTCGAACGGTGCACGTCGAACCCCTTCTCCACCAGCGTCGCGATGACATGCTGAATCTGATTTTCCGAGGCCCGTTCCTCCATCACCACAACCATGATTGTTCTCCTTCGTCCCCGTCGTCTTGTTGCCTATTGTTCGCGTGCCTGCGAAGTGATCCGTTCCAGGCGGCGCGACTCATCGATGATCCGTTCGAAGACCCGGGCCACCGCGTCCCCGTCGAGCGGGCCGGGGTTCTTCTGCCGCACATGTTCGAGCACCTGCTGCTCGCGCGCCGGTTCGTAGATCTCCATGCCGACGTGTCCCTTCAGCCGGCCGATCTCGTTGGCGCAGGTGGCTCGCGCATTCAACAGACGGACGATCTCTTCATCGAGGAGATCTATCCGTCTGCGGAAATCGCCCAGCCTGGTCATGATGTCGTTGCCGGCGTCCGCCGTCGATATCCCCGGCGTCACCGTCCTGCCGTCGTCCCCCATGGTTTCTTGCTCCCGCGTCCTTCCGCGCCTTCCATCCCGTCGCGTCACGGTCTCGCCACGGCCGCTTTCGCGAGTCACCGCCTCCCCGCCCCGTCCTCACCGCGCAGCCAGCGGACGTAGCGCCGCGCCTCCGAAGCGGCTCGATCCGGCTGGGACCGGGCGATCACGTCAACCAGCGCGCTGCCAACCACCGCGGCGTCTGCCCAACGCGTCACCTCCGACACATGCTCCGGCCGCGAAATCCCGAAGCCGAGCGCCACCGGCAGGTCGGACTCCGCGCGAATCCGAGCGACGAGGGCCTCGGCGCCTTCCGCAATCGTATCTCTCGCGCCGGTCACGCCGAGGCGGGAGATCCCGTACAGGAATCCCTTTCCCAGCTTCGCGGCGCGCCTGATCCGTTCGTTCGTCGTCGTCGGCGACAACAGGAAAATCGGATCGATTTCCGTCCCGTCCAGCGCTGCCCGCAAGCCGTCTGCCTCTTCTATCGGCAGATCGAGCATCAGCACGCCATCGACCCCTGCGCCCGACGCCCGCTCGACAAAACCGTCGAGCCCCATCCGGACCACCGGATTGGCGTAGGTGAACAGCACGATGCCGGCCCGGATCGAAGGTCGCACCTCCGCGACCAGATCCAGTGTCCGGCGGAGGGTGGCGCCGGCGGCGAGAGCGCGTTCCGAAGCGCGCTGTATGACCGGGCCGTCCGCCAGAGGATCGGAAAAAGGCACGCCTACCTCGAGAACATCGGCGCCCGCCTCATCGAGCGCCCGAAGAATCGCGGCCGAGCCGGCCAAGTCGGGGTCTCCCGCGGTGATATACGTCACCAGGCCAGGGCGGCCTCGCTGCCGCACCGCGGCGAACGTCGTTTGCAGTCGCGACATCAACTCACGCTCCGTGGGGCCGTTCCGCCGTCGTCCATCTCTCGATCGCGGACTGCTTCGACGTCCTTGTCGCCCCTCCCGGAGAGGTTGACGAGGACGATCCGATCTCCGCCGAGGGTGGCCGCCAGGCGTCCGGCGTAGGCCACCGCATGCGCCGTTTCGAGGGCCGGCAGGATGCCTTCGGTCCGGCCCAACTGCCGGAACGCGGCAAGCGCATCGGCGTCGGAAATCGAGTCGTACTCGGTGCGGCCGAGGTCGCGCAACCACGCGTGCTCCGGTCCGACCGCGGCATAGTCGAGCCCGGCCGATATGGAATGCGTCCGCTCGATGTTGCCGTCGCCGTCCTGCAGGATGAACGTGCGGGTCCCCTGCAGCACACCTGCCATGCCGGTGGCGAAGCGGGCGGCATGGCAGCCCGGGGCAAGTGACTCGCCGCCCGCTTCGACGCCGATCAGCCGGACGCTCTCATCGTCGACGAACCCGTCGAAGATCCCCAGGGCGTTGCTGCCGCCCCCTACGCAGGCAACCACCGCGTCCGGGCTGCGGCCGGTCAGTGCCTGGATCTGCGCACGCGCCTCACGGCCGATCACCGACTGGAACTCCCGCACCATCAACGGGTACGGGTGTGGGCCGAGCACCGAGCCCAGCAGGTAGTAGGTGTCGGTTACGTTCGTCACCCAGTCCCGCATCGCCTCGTTGATCGCGTCCTTCAGGGTCCTGCTCCCGGCGTCGACGCCCGTCACTTCCGCGCCCAGCAGTCGCATCCGATAGACGTTGAGCGCCTGCCGCGCCATGTCTTCCGTGCCCATGTAGACGTGGCAGTCGAGACCGAGCAGCGCGCAGGCGGTGGCTGTCGCGACTCCATGCTGTCCCGCTCCGGTTTCCGCGACGACGCGCCGCTTCCCCATGCGGACGGCGAGCAGCGCCTGACCCAGCGCGTTGTTGATCTTGTGGGCGCCCGTATGCGCAAGATCCTCACGTTTCAGCAGGATGCGCGCCACCTCGTTGGTCTGGACGCCCGCCTCCACCGCGATCGAGGTCCGCAGGCGCGCTGCCTCGGTGATCGGAGTCGGGCGGCCCACATAGCGTTCGAGCAGGCCGCTCAACCGTTCCGCAAACTCCGAATCGCCGCGCGCCTCGTCATAGGCCGCGGCCAGGGCTTCGACCGGAGCGACCAGCGTCTCCGGGACGAACCGGCCGCCATAGGGGCCGAAGTAGCCACGGGCATCAGGATCACGCTGGTGGAAAACAGGTGTCGTCATCGCGGGTCCTCCAGCGCGCGCAACCGTTCGACCGGCATGCCGTCGCCGGCCGGCTGCTCAGCGGCGCGCACCGCGTCGAAGAAGGCGCGCAGCCGGTCCGGGTTCTTTCGGCCGGGCGATTCCTCGACGCCCGAGGACACATCGACGCCGAACGGCCGTACCATTTCCAGCGCCGCGCCGACGTTCTCCGGCGCCAGACCGCCCGCCAGCATGATCCGGCGGTTGGACGCGACCGTGGCGGCGACCGTCCAGTCGATCGTACGGCCGGTGCCGCCGCGGCGTGTGTGGTCGGAGGCGTCAAGCAGCACCGTCACGTCCTCCGGCACCTGATCCACCCGGGCACACGTGCCCTTCGGATCGGAATCGACGGGCACCGCCTTCCAGACGTCGTACGGCAGGCCAGCGCACAGAGTCGCCGGTTCGTCGCCATGCAACTGCACGGTGGCGAGACCGACGGTGGCGGCGACTTCGCGGACCTCGTCGCGAGTGGGATTGACGAACACGCCGACCGGCGCCACGCCGCCTGCCAGGGTCCGGACAATCGCCGCGGCCGCGGGCGGCTCGATGTACCGCGGACTCCGCGGCCAGAAGATGAAGCCGACCGCGGCGGCGCCCAGATCCGCTGCAAGTTCCGCATCCGCGGCCCGCGTGATTCCGCACACCTTGACGTTCACCATTGCGCCGTCACCCGAGCCCTGGCCGGCGCCCGCCTCGGACCCCGCCGGATCTCACCCGCTCCGTTCAGGAGATGGGCCAGCGACAGGCCGGGATCGGGTTTCTGCATGAGCGATTCGCCGATCAGGAACGCGTCGTACCCCGCCTGCCGCAACGCAACCAGGTCCGCCGCATCGCGCAGGCCGCTCTCCGCGACGGCGGCGACGTCTGCCGGGATAGCCTCGATGAGCGTCCGCGACGCGTCGAGGTCCACCTCCAGCGTGCGCAGATTCCGGTTGTTGACGCCAATGATCTCGGCGCCGGCATCCAGCGCGCGATCGAGTTCGTGACGATCATGCACTTCGGTCAAAACGGCAAGTTCGAGTCCGTTGGCCGCGTCCGTCAAGTCGCGCAGCGCGCGGTCGTCAAGCGCCGCTACGATCAGCAGCACCGCGTCCGCGCCCGCGGCGCAAGCCTCCACGAGCTGGCGGCGGTCGACGATGAAGTCCTTCCGAAGCAGCGGCAGGGAAACCGATCGGCGGACCGTGGCAAGATGCTCGAGAGCCCCGTCGAAGAACGCGGGCTCGGTCAGGACCGAGATTGCCGCTGCCCCCGCTTCGGAGTACCCGGCCGCAATCGCCGCCGGGTCATAGCTCTCGCGGATTACGCCCCGCGACGGCGACCGCTGCTTGCACTCCGCAATCACCCGGCAACGGCCCGCCCCGCGCAGCGCTTCGACGAACGCCCGACCCTGCGGCCGGCGGTCGCGCGCGGCGCGCTCAACGGCGGCAGCCGGCGCGGACTGCATCCGGTCCGCGAGGTCGCGCCGCGTCGCGGCGACGATCGTTTCGAGGAGGTCGGGACGGTACGTCACGCACTGCCCTCCTGCGAGACGCGCGCCATCGCGGAAAGCGTGGACTGGGCCCATCCCTCGTCGATCGCTCGCGCCGCCGTGGCCACACCATCCCCGAGCGATTCGACGCGGCCGGCAACCATCAGCCCCGAAGCCGCGTTCGCCAGCACAAAGTCGCGGGCCGGGCCCGTCTCTCCGCCGAGCACGGCGCGCGCGATGGCGACGCTCGCTTCCAGCCCGTCGACCCGCAGGTCGCCGAGGTGTCCCTGGGGGAGGCCGAAGTCGCCGGGAGACAGAAAGAAGGCGGCAACTTCCCCGCCCCGCACCTCGCACACCTTCGTCGGTCCAACGGTGGACACTTCGTCAAGGCCGGCCGTACCGTGCACCACCCAGGCCCGCTCCGTTCCCAACTCGAGCAACGCCTGCGCCACCAGGTCCGTCAGCTCCGGCCGGGGAACGCCAACCACCTGCCGGCGCGCGCCGGCCGGGTTCGTGAGCGGACCGAGCAGATTGAACGCGGTCGGCACCCCCAGCTCGCGGCGGACGGGGCCGGCATGACGCATGGATGGATGGAAGGCCGGCGCGAAGAAGAAACCGATTCCCGCCTCGTCGAGACACCGCGCCACGACGTCCGGCGCGGCATCCACTCTCACCCCGAGAGCCTCGAACAGGTCTGCGCTGCCGCAGCGGCTGGAGACCGACCGGTTGCCGTGCTTCGCCACTTCGACGCCTGAAGCCGCCAGCACGATTGCCGCGAGCGACGAGACATTGAACGTGTGAGACCGGTCACCGCCGGTTCCGCAGGTGTCGAAGCACGCCCCGCGCGCCGCCGGAAGCCGCACGGCGTGCGCCCGCATGGTGCACGCGAGCCCGACCAGTTCCGGCGGCCGGACGCCCTTCATGGCGAGAGCAACCAGGAAGCCGGCGATCTGGGCAGGCGTCGCCCCGCCCGACATCACCTCCTCCATCACCGCCTCCGCCTGATCCGCAACGAGATCCTCCCGCCGCAGCAGCGTCTCGATTGCGCCACGCGCCCGAACTCCCCGCGGTGTCGGTTCCGTCACACTTCACGCTCCAGAAAGTTGCGAAGAATGTGCTTGCCCGTGCCGGTCAGGATCGACTCGGGATGAAACTGCACGCCGTGCACGGGCCACGACCGGTGGCGCAGCGCCATGATCGCGCCGTCCTCGCGTGCCGTCGCGGCAACCGTCAGGTCTTCCGGGAGGTTCTCGTGGTCCACTGCGAGCGAATGGTACCGCCCGGCCGGAAACGGGTCGGTCAGGCCGGCGAAGAGACCCTTCCCATCATGCTCGATCGTCGACGTCTTCCCGTGCAGCAGGGCCGGCGCCGCGACGATCGTCCCGCCGAACGCGAGGCCGATCGCCTGGTGGCCGAGACAGACCCCAAGAATCGGGATGCGTCCCGCGCACGCGCGGATCAGGTCGACCGTAATGCCCGCATGCTCGGGGCGTCCGGGCCCTGGGGAGATCACTATCCGCTCGATCGGCATCCGCTCCGCGTCGGCCAGCGTGATGGCGTCGTTCCGGCGCACGTGGAGCGAGGCCCCCAGCTCGCCCAGGTACTGCACCAGGTTGTAGGTGAACGAATCGTAGTTGTCGATCACCAACACCATGTCACGCACCTCCGTCTCCACCGGAGTCGCCCTGCGCCATCCGGATCGCCCGGAACATCGCCGACGCCTTCGCGCGGGTTTCCTCGTACTCCGCCGAAGGGTCGGAGTCCGCGACGATGCCCGCGCCGGCCTGCACCGAGGCTCGCCGGTCGCGGATCACGATCGTCCGGATCGTGATGCAGCAGTCGAGATGGCCCGCAAAGTCGACGTACCCCACCGCGCCGGCGTATACGCCGCGCCGTGTCGGCTCGAGTTCCTCGATGATCTCCATCGCGCGAATCTTCGGCGCGCCGGATACGGTTCCCGCCGGGAAGCAGGCTGCGAGCGCATCCAGCACGTCGTGCTCGTCGCTCAGACGGCCAACGACCCGGGACACCAGGTGCATCACGTGCGAGTACCGTTCCAACGTCATGTAGACCGGCACATGCACCGAGCCGTATGCCGATACGCGTCCCAGATCGTTTCGGCCCAAATCGACCAACATGACGTGTTCGGCGCGTTCCTTCTCGTTCGCGACAAGTTCTGCGGCGAGCGCCTCGTCGGCCTCTGCCGTGGCGCCGCGCGGCCGGGTGCCCGCAATCGGGTGCGTCTCGGCGCGGCGGTTCTCCACCCGGACGAGCATCTCGGGTGACGATCCGACGATCGACAGCTCCCCCATCCTGAGGCAGTACATGTACGGAGACGGATTGACGTAGCGAAGGGCCCGATACACGGCGAAAGGGTCGGCGGCGAGTTGCGCGTCGAAGCGCTGCGACAGCACGACCTGAAAAATGTCGCCCGCCGCGATGTACTCCTTGGCGGTCCGAACCGCCTGCTCGAACGTCTCGCGGGTCGTGTTCGACTCGAAAGCGACCGGGGCGTCGGGCGCGGCGCGCGGCGCCGGAATCGGCCGCCGCAGCTCGGCGCGGAGGCAGTCGATCCTGGCGACGGCGAGATCGTAGCGAGCCTGAAGGTTGCAACCCTCTTCGACCGCCGCGTTCGCGACGATCAGCATGCGCTGTTTCACATGGTCGAACGCCAGGACGGTATCGAACAGCATGAACGCCGCATCGTCCGCGGCGCCGCTGCCCTCTTGCTCGTCCGGCTTCGGGCGGGCGTCGCGGGCGTCGCCGAGCCTGGGCTCGAACCAGGCGGCGGTGTCGTATCCGAAGTAGCCGACGGCGCCGCCGGTGAACCGGGGCAGCGACTCCACGCGGGGCGCCCGGTATCGCGCCATCACGTCGCGTAGCGCGTCCATGAACGACTCGGGCCGTTCGATGGATCGGCCGCGGTTCCCACCCGCCTCGCGGCAGAGTGTCTGCCCGCCGCGAGACCGGAGCACCAGGAAGGGATCCTTTCCGAGGAACGAGTAGCGTGCGACCCGCTCCCCTCCGGCAACGCTCTCGAAGAGGAATGCGTGGTCCGCGTGCTCCGCAACCGTCAGAAAGGCGGAAACGGGTGTGAACAGATCGGTCCGAACTTCGCGGCACACGGGAATGAACGTTCCCTGTTGCGCCAGTCTGGCGAACTCCTCGAACGTCGTTTCGATCGTGTCCTCGGTCATCCGTTCAGCCGCCCGCCTGGCGTGCGAGGTCCGCCTCCGCCGCGTTCCTGAACAGTCCGTACGGTGGTCGCTGCCCCGTCCACCACGTGAACTGGTCCTCCGCCTGGGCCACCAGCATCGCGAGGCCGCCGATCGTTTCGCACCCGGCGTTCGCTGCGTCTGCCAGCAGCCGGGTGGATCCCGGGTTGTAGACCAGGTCGTAGACGAGTTCTCCGTCGAACGGCCCGTCGGGGAGCGGACTTGCGTCGACGTCGGGGAACGTTCCGACCGGGGTCGTGTTGACGAGCAGATCCCACGATCCGTGACCCGGCGGCAACGGCGCCGACGCAACACCGGTCGCCCGCGCAACTTCCGCCGCCCGTTCCGGACGCCGCGCCCGGACCGTCACGACGGCGCCCGCCTGCCGGAGCGCGTGCGCCGCGGCCCGGGCCGCGCCGCCGGCGCCAAGAATAGTGGCGCGCGCATCGGCAAGGCGCATTCGCGGCCGCAGCGGGGCCAGGAAACCGGCAACGTCCGTATTGCGGCCCACCCATCGGCCGTCGACGTTGCGAAGCGTATTGACGGCGCCGATGGCCGACGAGGCGTCGTCCCGGGCGCTGACGAGTTCCCCCACCGTTTCCTTGAACGGCGCGGTCACGCTGGCCCCACGCAGGTCGACGGTCCGGGCGAAGGCAGCGAAATCGCCGGCGCTCTCCGCCTCGAGCGGCAGATAGATGGCATCCATGCCAAGCGCGCGGAAACCGGCATTGTGCATCGCGGGAGAGACGGAATGACCGATCGGGGAGCCGAGCACGCCATAGATTGCGGTGCGGGAGGACACGTCGCCGGCCCGGAACTGATCGCGCATGCGGGTCAGGTCGATCTGCCCCGGCGCGACACCGTCCCCAGCATAGGTCCAGCACGATCCGAACCGGCCGGCGAGAAGACGCGACGGGATTCCGGCGGCGCCCATGGCGACCAGCACGCGCCGTGCGCCGTCCTCTCCGTTCACGGGGTTGCCGACGGACGTGACGCGCAGGGCGTCGCTCAGGCTGCTCACGGCTACCGCCAACTTGATGACTTCCGCGCCGGTGGCGCGCATGGCCCGGTAGCGCGCCGCGAGATCCTCCGGCAAGCGATCAAATGCGTGGTGCGACACCACGACGCCCTGTCCCCGGCGTGACCGGATGAGTCGGCCGGCGAACGGCGCGTCGTGCTCGACATCGATATACTCGGCGCCGCGGGCCGCCGCCTCGAACAGAATGGCTTCCCGCTCCTTCTCGCTACCGGTGAAGTGGCCGCCTTCCCGGGTGGGCCGGCAGGTGACCACTGCCGGCGCCCGGCGACCGGCAAGCGCCCCGGCAACGTTCGGCCGTTTGACCGTGTCGAGACGCAGTTCAACGAGATCCGCTCCCGCCTGCGCGTCGCGGCGTGTGCGCAACTCGTCTGTCGTGTCACCGGTCACCGTCGCGCAGATCCAGGCTTTGGGCATTGGTCCTGCCAGCGAACGGACACAAAAAAAGCCTCTTCAACCGGCTGGCTGAAGAGGCTTTGGTGTCGTCCGTCGGTCGTCGATCAGATGCGGATGACAGCCTCCCCAGCAGGCAGCCCAAACGAGTAGCGCCACCAATACGCGTACAGGGCATCCGTCCCGCCCGTCTCGCACGAACTGTTCCGCTGCTCGAGAAACCTCATCGCGACGGCGAAGCGTAGCAGACCGGCTCGAAGAGTGTCAATGAGGACCTGAAGGCGGCCGGCAAGGACCGGCCGTCCGCTTGACACGCCGGTCAGGGGCCGCGAATTGCCCGCCTTCGGGACCGCGTGTTAGAGTGCCCCCGCAAGACGGTTGTGACCGGATGACGGGAAGTTCGGTGGTTAGACCGACGCTGCCCTCGCAACTGTGAGCAGGTACGAAATCCGCACGGTGGCCACTGCCCTTCGGGTGGGAAGGCGCGGAAAGTAGGCAACGCCTGCAAGCCAGGAGACCGGTCCGGTCACACCTCGTACTGCTTCCGATGGGGAGGCAAGGAGGATGCAGTGGGCGCTCGCGACGCCGCTTTCGCACGCAGACCATGGTCGTTGTTCGCAGCGGGCTGCGTGCTGGCCGGCTGCGCGGTAGAGGGACCGGGGCTGCCGGCGGTCGACGAAGCGACCGGCGCGCCTGACGAACCCGTTCCGGTCACCGAGCGCACAGCGGCCGCCCCGGCGGATCCTCCCCGCCGCATCGTCAGCCTGGACTACTGCGCCGATCAGTACGTCCTCGGGCTCGCCGACCGGGATCGCATCCTGGCCCTGTCACTCGACGCCCGTGAGGAGTTCTCGTACCTGCGCGACGAGGCGGATGGGTTGCCGACGGTCCGCCAGCGCATCGAGGACGTGCTCGCGCTTCGGCCCGATCTCGTCGTCCGGAGCTACGGCGGCGGCCCGCGCACGACGCTCTTTCTCCAGCAGGCCGGTGTACCGGTTCTCGCGCTCGGCTTCATGCAGGATATCGATAGCATTCGCGCCACCATTCGGCGCGCCGCCGCCACATTCGGTGTCCCGGAGCGCGGGGAGTCGATCGTGGCGGAGATGGACGTCCGGCTCGATCAAGCGAGAGCCGCCGCGCGAGCCACGGACGAAGACGTCCTCTACCTTTCGCCCGCCGGCGTGAGTGCGGGACCGGACACTCTCGTCCACGAGCTGATCGAGATGGCAGGCTTCGACAACTTCCAACGGCAACCCGGCTGGCGGTCCATCCCGCTTGAACGCCTCGCCTACGAAACGCCGGATCGCTACGCGGTCGGTGGATTCGGCGCGGAGCAGGACCGGGAGAGTCCCTGGACGCCGTTCCGCCACCCGGTAGCGACACGCCGCGTCGCCGAGGGCCCGATGACCGCTATTGACGGGGCGACCGTCACATGCGGCGGCTGGTACCTGATGGACGCGATGGAAGCGCTGGTGGAGTTGCGGCGTTGACCGGGCGCGTGCTTCTCTGGGGGCTCGCCGGGGCGTCCGTGGCCGCGATCGTCGCCGCATGCCTGGTCGGATCGACACCGCTGGGCCTCGGCCGTGTCGCCGCCGCGCTCGCCGGCGCCGGATCGCCCGGCGATCAGATCGTCGTATGGGAAATCCGCCTGCCGCGGGCCCTCGCCGCTTTCGCGGTGGGCGCCGCGCTCGGCGCCTCGGGCGCCGCGATGCAGGGGCTGCTCCGCAATCCTCTGGCCGACCCGGGCGTGCTGGGCGTCTCCGCCACGTCGTCGCTAGGCGCGACCTTCGTCATCTACTACGGACTCGTCGATGTAGGCGCCTTCACGATGCCGCTTGCCGCGATAGCGGGAGCTCTTGCCGCTACGGCCCTGCTGACGGTCGCCGCGCTCCGCGTCGGATCGATGGTGACGCTGATCCTGGTCGGCATCGGGTTGTCCAGTTTTGCCGGCGCGATGATGGCGCTTCTGCTGAACTTCGCACCGAATCCCTTCACGCTTGCCGACATGCTGAGCTGGACGCTTGGGACGGTCGCGAACCGGAGCTTTGCCGACCTCATGCTCGCCGCGCCGTTCGGTATCGGCGGGCTCGCCTTGCTGGCGCTGTCGCGGCGCAACCTGTCCGCCCTCACCCTGGGCGAAGAGGCGGCGGCGGGTGTCGGTGTCGACCTCCCGCGCGCCCGGCGCCGCGTCGTTGTCGGCGCTGGACTGGCGACCGGCGCCGCGGTCTCAGTCGCCGGTGCCATCGGCTTCGTCGGCATCGTTGCACCGCATCTGGTGCGCCCCCTCGTCGATCACGACCCGGCCAGGACACTGGCGCCATCCGCGCTCCTGGCCGGATTGATCCTCGTGCTGGCCGACATCGGCGTCCGCATCGCGCCTACCAGCGCGGAGTTGCGTCTGGGTGTGGTGGCGGCGCTGATCGGCGCGCCGTTTTTCATCTGGATCGCGGCACGCCGAAGCATCCGCAATGCCTGATCTGACTGTTTGCGGACTGAGCGTCGCGCTTGGTGGCCAAACGGTGGTCGTGGACGCTTCGTTGCGCGTGGGCCCGGGAGAGCTGGTTGCGCTGCTCGGCGCGAACGGCGCGGGTAAGACGACGCTCCTGCGCGGCCTGCTCGGTTCGGTGCCGCGCACCGGTGGGAGCGTGGTGATTGGCGGGGACGATCCAGCCCAGCTCGCTGCCGCCGAGCGGGCGCGCAGAATCGCCTACCTGCCGCAGGTGCGCCCCCTCGCCTGGCCGATCCGAGTCCGCGACCTGGTAGCGCTGGGACGTTTCGCCCATGGGGTGGCGCTCGGCCGCCTGCGGACGGTCGACGCCGCGGCCGTCGAGCGCGCCCTTGGAGTTTGTGACCTTACGGCATTTGCGACCCGGGCCGCGACTACGCTCTCCGGCGGCGAGCTGGCCCGCGTGCATGTGGCCCGGGCGATCGCGGCCGAGGCGTCGTTGCTCATCGCGGACGAGCCGACGGCGGCGCTTGACCCGCTACACCAACACCAAGTCATGCGCCTGCTGCGCACGAGCGCCGATGCCGGCCGAGGCGTTCTCGTCGTGACGCACGACATCGGGCTGGCCGCCCGATTCGCCGACCGTCTCGCCTGGATGGCGGCGGGCCGCATCGTCGCCGACGGCCCGCGGGAGGCGACGCTGACGGCGGATCGGATCGCCCAGGTCTACGGCGTCCGCGCTACCGTCCATTGCGTCGATGGTCAGTGGCTGGTCGCGGTCGCCGGCGCCGCGTGAGTCCGCCAATTTTCCCGCGCACGGGGAGTGGGATCGGCGCTTGCTGCTTCAACCCACGGAAGGATAGACTGGTCTATCAGACTAGTTGGTCATTGAGAGTTCAGTCACCATGGAACGAGTGGGCGCCTACGAAGCCAAGACCCATCTCCCTCGCCTGCTGGATCGAATCGCTCGTGGCGAGAGTGTAATCATCACGAGGCGCGGCCGGCCAGTAGCCCGCTTGGTACCCGTACAGGGTGCCGATGGCGAAGCCGTCAGCCAAGCGGCTCGTCGCATCGTCGAGCGCCGCCGCCGCTTGAAGCGAGTTCCGCTCGCGGAGCTCATTGAGACAATTCACGAAGGACATCGGTTCTGATGCCGATTGTGCTGGACAATTCGATCGTGATGTCCTGGTGCCTGGCGGATGAGAACGACCCAATGGCCGGCCGAGCCATGCAGCGTGTAGTGGAGGACGGGGCCGTCGTACCGGCCATTTGGTGGTACGAGTTGCGAAACGCTCTGCTCGTCAACGAAAGGCGCGGGCGGCTCGGCGCCACGGACACCGACGCAATCCTGGACGATATTCTCCAGCTCCCGTTCGCGCTTGACCGTGACCATGATGACCACACGCTGGTCGCCTTGGCACGACAGTACGGCCTGTCGGCGTACGACAGCGCCTATCTTGAGGTGGCGCTACGGCTTGGACTTCCTCTGGCGTCACTCGACCGGCGGCTCCGGCATGCCGCCGAGGCCCGCGAAGTCGTCCTCTTCACGTAACAGACACGCCGGCGTGCCACTCGGTTCGCAGCATCAAGCAGCCGGCGTCCGCCATCGCGAGACCGCGCGACGAATTCGCCCGACACCGACCCAGAGACCAATCCCGCTCGATGCGAGGCCGCCGAAACTCAACAGGATCACACCGATGTCCCACAGCGGGCGCCGGTCGTACCAGAAGCTGAAGTCGAGGCTGTGCAGGCCGTTGAACAGCCATCGTTCGACCCGGCTGGATCGATGGACGCTCCGGACGATCCGTCCCGCCGCCGGATCGACGTACACCCATGTCTCCATCGGGTCGGCGAACCGGACCCGCACCACGGGCAGTGGCGCCGCGTCCTCCGGCCGGCCGTAGTAGTAGTTGTCGTACGAGTCCAGTCGTTCGCTATCTACGACCGGAACGCCCGCCACTTCCTCCAGCCGCGAGACCAGCGTTGCGGTGTCGAACGGCGCTTTTCTTGACGCGAGGGTCTCCGCCGCGATCAGCCGCCTGTCGGATGCCGTCCCCGGCGATGGCGCGCCCGCGGTCATCTGGCCGGCGGCAACCGCCGCTGCGGCAGGGGCCGGGGCCAGATGGGCCTCGTAGTAGGGCTCGTCGTTCACCTGGCGCAGCAACACTTCCTTCACCTCACGGCCGTCGACCGCGCGGGTCCACGCCGCCGCCTCGATCGCCGGGAACCGTTGCAGGTTCAGCGGCCCCCCGGCCAGCGTGTCGCTCGGCAACTCCAGCCCGCGCGCCCGCGTCCAGTCGAACGGCTCCACGGACAGCAGTCCACTGAAGGTCCACGTCAGGGTGAAGACACCGAAGACCACCCCGGTCACGTAGTGCCACCACATCCATCCGGCGTACGGGATCCGGCGTCCCCGGGCCCGCCAGCGGAACTGCGTTACCCCGAGCGCCAGCCCGAGCAGCACGACCATGCAGCCAACTATCGATGTCCACACGACGGCGCGCGACCACAGTGTCTGTTCCACCCGCACGGCCCGGACGTAGAACCAGTGCGGGATCGCGCCCGCCCATGCCAGAGCGCGGCTCCGCCGGGTGGTCAGCATCACCACCTCGGCCGTCTCCTGCGAGACGTAGGCCTCGCTCCCCGCCGCGTCGTCTATCACGAACCGGTGCGCGGGCAAGGCGGCGCGAACCGTTAACGTCCATTGATCGGGATCCACGACGAGCCGGTCGTACGCAACTGCCGCAGCCGGCGCCCCGGTATAGCGCAACACCGCTGTCCGCGCTGCCGCCGATCCAATGGGCGCCAGTCGTGCTCCGTCATCCGCGAACACCGTCACGTCATCGAAGCGATAGGCCGGACGCGCCAGCACCGTGAGCAACGTTACCCGGCGCGGCGTTCCGTCCACGCCGCCGCGCGCCGCAGCCTCGGCCGGGGTCACCCGAACCGCTGCGATATCAATGGGATCGATCCGTTCGAGACGCTCTGCCGGTGCAATTTCCGGCATTCCGCCCGTGTACATCATCACTATGCCCGAGGCGAACCAGACGACGAACACCACGCTGAGGGGAATGCCCAGGTAGCGGTGGGTCCAGATCAGCCAGCGGCGCAGCATCATGTGGAGGGCAGGGATATGCGGAACGCGGTTTCTCCGGCCGGGGTCCGGGAGTACGTGAGCCGTCCATGGTGCGCTTCGACCGCCCAGCGGGTGATGGCCAGACCCAGCCCCTTGGGCGGAACGCCGTTGGCCGGATCTCCCGGATCGTGGTAGAGGCGGTCGAACAGCGCCATCGCCGACTCCTCAGGCACCCCGGGTCCAGTGTCGCGCACCTCCAGAAGCGAGTCGCCGTTCTCCGCGTCGACGCGCACGTCGATGGCGCCGCCCGGCGGCGTATGGCGGATGGCGTTGTCTACCAGGTTGACGAGCGCCTGGCGCAGCACGATCCGGTCCCCACGACAGGCGGGATGCGAGCCGTTGCGAGTCACGGTGAGCGACTGCTGTTTCTCTTCCGCCAGCACCGCGAGTTGCTCCACCACCGTGTCGGCCAGCATCCCAAGATCGATGGATTCGTCGGCGCGCGGGCGGTCGCCATGGTCGGCCCGAGCGACGGTCAGGAGACGCTCGACCAGCGTGCCGAGGCGATCGGCCTCCTCCAGCATGCTCTCGATCGTCGCGCGGTACGCCGCCTGATCGGGGCGGCCCCGGAGCGATACCTCGCCGACGCTCCGGATGGCGGTGAGCGGCGTGCGCAGTTCGTGCGACACGTTCGAGGTGAAGCGGCGCATCTCGGCGAACGACGACTCGAGTCTCGCCAGCATCTCGTTGAAGACGATGGTCAGCCGGCCCAGTTCGTCGTTCGGATGATCGACGGGAAGGCGATCGTGCAGGCGTCGGGCCGTGATCTCGCGGGCGCGTGCGGTCATCCGATCGATCGGCGCCAGCGCCCGGCGGGCAAGCCAGTAGCCTCCCAGCCCTGCCGCGGCGACACTCAGCGGCAGACCGAGAATCAGCAACAGCGCAAGGTCGCGCACCTCCTCGCGCATCAGCGCCTCGGAACGGCCCACCTGAATCACCACGGGATCGCCCGCGACGACGGTCCGGTCGGTCAGGATACGGAATGGCGCCGGTTCCGCCGGAACCGCAACGACTCGTCCATCCGGAGCACCGGCGAGCCCTTCACTCTCCGGCACGGGCAGCCGCCAGGCAACCGCGGTCCGGAAGAGTTCCTGCCCGTCCGGCGTCCAGACCTGGAGCCAGGGACTCTCCTCGTTCCAGGGATCTCCCTCGAACCAGGTGAGCGAGCCGTCCGGAGTCCGCTCGGCCATGCTGGTCGCCCAGCGGTAGTCGCTGCGAAGACGGCCATCGAGGGTGTCCGAGAGTTGGCGCGTGACTAGCGTGATGACCGCGGCAGCGTAGATGGCGAGCACCACCACCATCGCCGCCATGTGCCACAGCGTCAGCCGTACCCGGAATGTCACCCGGCATTCTCCTCGGCCCGAAGCGCCAGTCCGATCCCGCGTACGGTACGGATCAACGCCACGCCGTGCCCAGCGTCGACCTTGCGTCGGAGCCGCGAGACATGCACATCGATCACGTTGTCGAGCGTCAGGCTCCGGGCCTGGTCCGGCCAGACCTCACGAATCAGCATGTCGCGCGTGACGACGCCCGGAGCGTACCGGGCGAGACACGCGATCAGTGCGAACTCGGTCGAGGTCAGGTCGAGCACCCGGCCGGCGCGGGTAACGCGCCGCCCCGGGATGTCGATGGTCAGCGTATCGACGGTGAGGTGATCGGCCTCCGCCGGGCGCCCTCGGCGACTGACGGCCCGAATGCGCGCCAGCAATTCGGCGAACGCGAATGGCTTCACCAGGTAGTCGTCGGCACCCGCGTCGAGGCCGGCAATGCGGTCGTCGAGCGTGTCGCGGGCGGTCAGCGCCACCGCCGGAGTCGTAATCCCGAGGCGCCGGGCCGTGGCCAGCACGTCAAGCCCGTCACGGCCGGGCAGGGTCAGGTCCAGCAGCAGGAGGTCAAAGTGGTCGGTCGCGAGACGGGCAAATGCCGCGTCGCCGTCCGTTTCGACGGCGACATCGTAGCCTTCGCTCTCCAGCCCGGTGCGAAGCGCGGCGGCCACCTTCGGTTCGTCCTCGACGACCAGCAGACGCATCGCGGACGGCACAGTAGTCTGAGCTTACCGGCGGCGTGGCCGGCAGTAAATCCGTGTCAGTGAAATGTCAGGTGCGCCTGCCCGTCAAGCGGGAGTATCATGGTCGCCAGGGTGAGGAGCGTGACGAGACGGATGCTGTTCGCGCCGATCGTCGCCAGCCTGCTTCTGGCGGGCCTTCCGGTAGGTGCCCACCACCCTATCTCCGAGATCTACGACGACGAACGGACGCTTGTTCTCGAAGGCGAAGTGGAGGCGTTCCTGTTCGGCAACCCTCACTCCCTGCTGCATCTCCGTGTAACCGACAGCAACGGCACGACGCGCACCTGGGCGGTCGAGTGGCGGGCGGCGGACCGCCTCGCGAGAGCGGGCATTGATGGTACGGAGCTCACGCGGGGGGATCCCGTCGCGGTCTGCGGGCACCCGGGGCGCGATCCGGCCGCCTACCGTCTGTACCTCCTGAACATAGCGCGGCACGACACGGCCTCCGATCTGGGCGCCAATGTCGAGGCGCAACTCTGCGCCGAACCGTCTGCGCCGGCAATCGCCGACCTGACGCGTCGCGACTAGCGGATCGTTCGTCCGCGCTGCGCGTCGCCGACCCAGTAGAGGCTGTGGCAGTTGTTGCAGGAGTTGTAGACGATTTCCCCGCTGTCGAAGACTGCCTGGGAATCGCGCCGTTGTGCCGCGTCCAGTGCGATGGCCGAGGCATCAATCATCTCCTGGGAGAACTGGATCCAGGTTTCGTCGTCACGCTTGCGGGTGCCGAGCATCAGCAGGTTGCCGGATTCCATCAGCGTCATGGCGGCGCCGGTGACGGCGAGCCAATCCTCTTCGGTTTCCGGTTCCCAGTAGGTCTCCCCGTCATCGTCGAGTATCGTGCCTACCGCGTCCCAAAGCGCGTCCGCCGAGGCGTCGATCATCCCGGCCATCAGATCGCGGGTGTTGTGCCGCATGTCAAGCGGCGGCTCCGGCGGAGGCTCGGGCGCACCGCAGCCGGTTACGAACAGGGAAGCCATCACTACATACCCGGCAATGATTCGCATCGTCATCGTCCGTCCTGTCTGATCCCTTCAAAAGCAAGAGGCCGGATGCCGCGATCCAGGATCGGGCACCCGGCCTCCATCAAGAGACTCCGCGGTCCGGCTGCGCCCTAGTTCGTCGGGTGAGGCACGCCGACGTCGCCCATCGGATTGCCCATGCCGATGTAGCGGAACTTCTGCACCCGCTTCCCTTCGTAGGTCTCGGTCGTATAGACGTTGCCCTGGGAGTCGACTGCAATGCTGTGCGTCCCGTAGAACTGGCCCGCCATCCGTCCGCCGCTGCCGAAGCTGTAGATGTACTCCAGCGGCTGGCGGCGCAGGACGTGCACCTTCTCGTTCATGCCGTCGGCGACGTACACGAACGACTGATCGGGATCACTCGAAAAGGCGACATCCCAGACCGCGCCGGCGCCCAGCGTTCTCGTCTGGAGGTAGATCTCCTCGACGAACTCGCCCTCGGTCGTGAACACCTGCACCCGGTTGCCGGGGCGGTCGCAGGCGTAGACGAGGCCATCGTTGGTCGGGTCGGCGCAGTGCACGGGGTTGCGGAACTGCGGATCATGTGCGTTCGCCTCGGTGTTGACGGCGCCGTTCGCCGGAGCCGTGTCCGGATCGAAGCGCGGCGGGTCCGCGTCGTCCGGCTCGTTCCCGTAGGCGCCCCAGAACCGCTTCAGATCGCCGGTGTCCATGTCCACCACGGCAACCCGCTTGTTGCCGTAGCCGTCGGCGAGGTACGCCTCGTTGTTCGCGGCGTCAATCGACACCTTGGCGACCTGCGAGTAGCGCGTGGTCGACATGCTGTCGGGCTCTTCGTGGTCGTGCTCACCGATCTGCAGAAGGAACTCGCCGGCGTGCGTGAACTTCAACGCATGCGAGTCGGCGCCGCCGTTACCACCGATCCAGACATTGTTCATGTGGTCGACCGCGATCCCGTGGTTCGAGTCGGGCCAGTCGTAGCCCTCGCCCGGTCCGCCCCAGTGCTGAATCAGGTTTCCGTCGGAATCGAATTCCAGGATCGGCGGGGCCGGGAAGCAGCACTCGGCGGCAAGCGGCGGGTCGAGCGCGGCCGGCATCTCGTTGGCGCCCAGATTGCCGCGGTGGACGATCCAGACATGGTCGTCTGCGTCGACCGCAACACCGATGGTCGAGCCGAGCAGCCAGTTGTTGGGCATCGGCTTCGGCCAGAACGGGTCCACCTCGAACAGCGGCGCCCCGTCACCCGTCGTGGGGGGCAGCGCCTCCGCCATCGGCGCTTCTTCCGCCGGCGCCATTTCACCGCCACCACCGCCGCATCCCACGGCGACCGCCAGCAGCGCCAACAGGCTCCAAATGCTCAGCTTGCGAGTCATTTTCAAATCCTCCTGCGGAACAACTCCGCAAAGGGTGCCACCCGCGGCCCCATAACGCAAGCCCAGATTATCTCACCGTGCGCCGTTTCCGTCCACCGGCTCTATCCGGAGCATCGCGCCGTCGTCCGCGTCGGTCAGGACATACAACAGGCCGTCCGGCCCTTGACGGACGTCCCGGATTCGCTGCCGCAACTCCATGAGGAGCCACTCCCGCCGCAGCTCCTCGCCCTCCTCATTCAGGACGATCCGTTCGACGTGCCCGGTGCGGGGCATGGTCCCGAACCGCAGCGATCCGGAAAAGAGATTCCCCCGCCAGTCGGGGAAGCGATCGCCGTCGTAGAACGTCAACCCGGAGGGTCCGATGGACGGCACCCAGAGGATGGCGGGCATCTCCATGCCTTCCCGCCACGGGGAGGTGGAGATTCGAGCGCCCGAGTACTCCCGGCTGTAGGAAACGACGGGCCATCCGTAGTTCCGGCCCGGCTCGATGATGTTCACTTCGTCGCCCCCCTGGGGTGCATGTTCGCTCACCCAGAGCTGCCCCGTTTCCGGATGAAAGGCGAGGCCGAGCTGATTGCGGTGGCCCAGCGAGTACACCTCCGGCCGGTGGCCCGCCCGGCCGGCGAAGGGGTTGTCGTCGGGCGCCGATCCGTCGTCCCGCAGGCGCAGCACCTTGCCCACCAGGTCGTTGGGATCCTGCGCGCGCTGCCGACTCATCCCGAAGGCGCCGCCCACCGTCATGTAGAGCATGCCATCCGGTCCGAAGGCGAGGCGGGAGCCACCGTTGCCAGGGGGATCGACGACAAGCAGATCCTCGACGCCGGCGAGCCTGTGTCCGTCCAGGCGCCCGCGCGCCAACGTGACGGTCGGGATCTCTCCCGCCGGCTTGGAATAGGTGAGGTACACGAACCCGTTCTCCCCGAACTCGGGGTGAATCGCGACATCCAGCAGGCCGGCGATGCCCTCTGCCTGCACCACCGGAACGTTGCCGATCGGCGTCGGATCGAGCGTCCCGTCGGCGGCGATGCGCCGCAGCCGGCCGACGCGTTCGGTCACGAGCCAGTCGCCTCCCGGCAGGAACGCCAGACCCCAGGGATGTTCCAGGCCGCGGGTGACGACGGAAACGTGGATCTGGCCGTACTCGCCAGAGTCGAGTACGACCGGTTCGGCCGGAAGCGGGCGCGCGGGGACGCCGGGCCGGCGTTCCTCCGCGTCCTGCGCCACGGCCCCGGCGGGAATGAGCAGCGCCGCGATGACCAGTCCGATTGCAGCTAGGTGCATCAACCCGGTTATACGAACGCGGCTCCGGTCTGTCAACGATCAGCGAGGTGTGGCGGTGTCAGAACGGCAGACCGAACCGCAGATAGTAGCGGGGACCCTCCACATCCACCATCGGGAAGGCGACGCCGAAGCGCAGTCGCACGGGGGTGTAGGCCACGAGCAGATCGCCGGTCACTTCCGCGCCGGCGGACAACAGAACGTGCGACGCGGTCCGGCGGGGGTCGCGCACGGTGCCCCAGGCATCGCCCGCATCCACGAAGACCGAACCCAGGATGCGGTCGAGATGCACCGCCCACGCGCCGGCGCCGCGGTTGACGAGTGCGATCGGCATCCGGTACTCGAGCGAGGACGACCATGCGCGCCGTCCCGAGCGCACCGCGGTCTCGTAACCGCGCACGGGAAACAGGACCGACGGGCGGGCTGCGGCGAGGATCGAGAACTGCGGCGGCACCGTGAAGGACGATCCCCCGGCACTGAAATGCCCGGCGCCCGATCCCGGCCCTGCCGCGGCGCCGGCCGTCGCCCTGAACGCCAGGACGGACGCCGCAGAGCCGGGCCAGGGAAGCGGCAGGAAGGCGCGCAGACGGCCGATGACGTCATTGACGCTCCGATCCCCCGGAGCGCCCCGCAGCAACGGCGATACGTCGAGGTCCCGGCGCATGCGCGTCTCGACGGACGCCGCAATGCCCCTTGCGGCGCCCATCTGGAATGCATGTGAACGGGCGGTGGAAACGGAGAACGTAACGACCCCCTCGCCCAGCGTGCTGGACGGCCGGCGCAGGCGTACCTGGCTGGTGGGACGGAGCGTGCCGTCGAGCGGCTCCCGGTCCTGGCGCACCAGGCCACCCGACAGCGCCAGCGACACCGGCGTCCGAAAAGAGGGGCGGTCGAGGCGTACGGACGCCGCGGCCCGCCGTTCCCGGGCCAGGACGTAGAACGCATCGGGGCTGGGGTGGTGGATCTGTTCGGGAGGGATCCGGAATCCGTCTTCACGCCATTGCTGGGAAACGAAGAACCCGACGGTGGGGTTCCCCAGGCCGCGGTAGTCGTAGGCAAACAGCCCCTCGCCCTTCTCACCCGACGTGAAGGCGCGCGCGCGGGCGCCCCAGGCATGGCGGCCCACCAGATCGACGCCGGAGGTCTGGCCGCCGATCGACCATCCCAATAGTTGCCGCCGCGGCACGCGGCCGTCCGCCGTTCCCGCGACGGCCACCGGTTCGCGCAGCGAAGGCAGCCACCAGGTGGGCCACAACGTCCGCATCGACCGATAGGGGCGCGCCGGCGGGGAGGGATTCGGCGCTTGACCGGGGCCCGGCGCCGTGACGGCCTGGCGACCGGTTGCGGCGGGCGTTCCCGCAGGATCCCACCGCGCCGCCGGCGCCGGGGCGGGTGGTGCGTCCGCCGGTTGGAACGAAACGCGCTCCACTTCCCAACCGTCGGCGTGGTAGCCCGAGAAGTAGAGCCAGGCGCCGGATGGATCGACGCTCGGAAAGAGGGCGCCGGTCCGGACATTCGTCAGCATGACGGGCGCGTCGGGGGCGCCGGTGGCGGGATCGATCGCCACCGCGAAGATGTTCGGAATCCCCATGCGGTCCGACGACCACACCAGGCGCCGCCCATCGGGACCCCACGCTGGCGCGAAATCGAGTGCGCGGTCGCTGGTCACGCGATGCCGGAGGCGGCCCGCGGCATCCAGAATGACCACGTCGTGCCGGCCGTCGGCCCAGCGACTGGCCGCTATCCAGCGCCCGTCCGGCGATACGGACGGGTAGGCCCAGTAGACCTCCGGATCCGGCGGCGCCAGCTCCGTAACCGCGCCGTCGGCCAGGGCCACTCGAACCAGGCGCTGCGTCCCGTGGCCTTCGGAGACGGCGACGACCGAGAGGCCGTCCGGCTCGGCAGACGGTGCGGTCAGCCGGGCGCGCTCCGTCACCCGGCGCACGGATCCGTCCGGTTCGGCGATGTACAGGTCGCTGAAGATGCGGTACCGATCCGCGAACTCCCGTTGGGCGAAGACGATGGCGCCGGACGACAGCAGGTCGAACGTCGTCACATGGTTCGTCCGCGTGATGGTGCGCCGGCCGCCTCCCGCCGGATCCTCGGCCACGAGCCGCGGGTCGGAACGGCCATCGGACCGGACGTAGATCAATGCCTCGCCGTGGGAGGAGACGACCGGGTGCTGCGCGTACCGCGCGCCGCGGGTCAGCCGTTCCGGTTCCGTGATCGGACCGTACCTCGCCAGTTCGCCGTCGAGCCGCGCCGCCGCCTCGCGCCATCGGTTCGCCCACGCGTCCCACGCCTCCGTCAGCGGGACGCCGAAGACGTGGGTTGCGGCGCGGTTCGGGGTCAGATTGCGGAGGCCCGCCAGTCTGCGGGCGAAATCTCCCATCCGATCCCGCCCGTAGGTCTCCAGCAGGTAGTCGACGAAGAGCGAGCCGTACGCATAGCTTCGCGCGCCGGCCGGCCAAGCCGGCGAATTGCCTTCTGCCTGGCCGAGGGTTTCGAACCGCCCTTCGAGGGCGGCGGTCCGAAGCACCATCTCGTGGTACGTCCCATGGACCCGCCCGGTGCCGGAGAGCGCGGATTCGTACCAGGTGCCGATTCCCTCAACTACCCAGCCGGGCTCCAGCGTGCCGGGGAACGAGAGGAATGTCGGGGAGCGGCCCACCAGCCAGCGGAACAGCCTTCCCAGCCCGGCCGCGTGGTCGAGGTGATGGATGTGCGCGAGCTCGTGGACGAGCAGCAGCTCCAGGTAGTCGTCGAAGTAGCCCAGGCTGACGGAGTCGGCGGGGGGGCGGACGTACACCACGACCCGGTTCGACGGCCAGACGGTGGCGACGGCGTTGGACAGATCGGCATGGTCGGTGAGCACGACGTCGATCCGTCCGCCCGGCGCGTCGAGGAACTCCGCGCCCAGATCCGCCCGCGCCCGTTCCGCGAGCTCGGCGGCCCGTCGCGCGAGCACCTCGAGAGGCCCGGGAAAGGTGATGCGGAAGTGCGGCGACTCGATCGTGCGCCACGCTTCGTCCGGCGGCGGCTGCGCCCCGGCGGGCTGCGCCCCGGCGGCCAGCAGCCAGGCGGCCAGGGCGGCTGGAGCGATGCGACGGGCGGCGGTCGCTACTTGGAGGCGAGCCACTCCAGGATGGTAGGTGTGACGAACTCGGGCACTTGCGTATGCGGCCCGTGGCCGACGCCCGGGAGCACATGGATGGTGAGCCGGTTGTCGACCCACTGGTACGTGCCGTCGAGCGTGCCGTTCGTGAACGGCCCGCTGTCCTTGCCGTAGATCAGCAGGGTCGGCGCCTGCACCGGCGGGAACTCGCCGGGACGGAATCCGAAGCCTTCCGTCTCCGGGGTGAAAGGCGGCCGGGGCCAGTTCGCGCGGTAGAAGTTGGCGACCGACTCGCCATCGAGGCGCTCGTAGGCTTCCCGCCGCAGTGCCGCCAGTTCCTCCGAATCGCCGGGGCGCGCCTGCCCACTACGTATCCGCTGGCCGAACTGCTCCCCCGCGTTGGGGTTCTCCTGCATTCCCCGCTGGAACGTGCTCGCCTCCTGTTGCGCGGGGTTCGCGGCCAGCTCGCGGATGAGGCCTTCCGGATGGATGGTGCCCACCGAGACCAGGCGCTCGACGCGCTCCGGGTGCGTCATGGCGAAGTGCCACGCGTAGAAGCCGCCGCTGTCCTGCCCGATGATGATCGCCCGCTCTTCGCCGAAGTGCCGGATGATGGCGTCGATGTCCGAGGAGATCTTCGCCATCGTGTAGTGCTCCACTCCCTCCGGCTTGTCGCTGCGGTCGGTGCCGCGGGTCGACATGGCGACCACGCGGTACTCCGCCGCCAGCGCCACCATCTGGTGCCGCCAGTCGAACCACGGGCCGGTGATGCTGTGGACGAAGACGACGAGCGGCCCCTCCCCCGCCGTGTGATAGGCGATCCGCACCCCGTCGTTGTCCAGCGTCCCTGCTTCGACCGCGAGGGACGCCCCGCGCCAGTCGGAAATAGTCACCTGCGCCGAGGCCGGCGCTGACGCCGCGAGTGAAACAAGCACCGCAAGACCCGTCAGTTTCTTCATGACCCTTCCCCTATCAGCGCCGGGCGGCACGATGGTGCCCGGAAAACGCCCGCCCGCGAGAGTTGCGTGCGCATGGATTCTGCCGGCCTGCGGCCGGTCGGGCGATTCTACCACCCGCATTCGGACAGCCATGCGCCGCGGGGCAGGGGATCCCGGGTGGACAACAGCCCGGCAGTTCCGATGCGATGCGCTGGACTGGCGGGCCGCTACCAGATGGGAAAGGAGGGGGCGGCAATCCGGTCGAAAGGAAGGCGTTCCCAGACGTAGTCGGAAACGGGCCGGGGGTTGCCGACATTGCACTGTTCGATGCAGGTCGCGTCGACCTCGCGGACGTTCACCTCGTTGATCGCGCCGACGTCTCGGATCGACCGCCCGATTGCGGGTGTGATCAAGTCGAAGCCGGCCATGAAGAGACGATGGCGACGGACGAATGCCTCGCAGAGGCCGACCGTCTCGGGGTGGATCCGGTCGGACGCGTCGATGAAGTCGGCGCCCGCCCGGCCCGTCACCAGCCGGCTGAGCGAGACGATCGTCCCAGCCGGCGGCACGCTGTCGGGTGTGTGGCCGTTCTGCCGGAGGTACGCCTCGGCCGCGCGGTCGATCACGATGGGATGAAGCAGGCCGCGCTCCCCCATCGGGCCACGACCAGGCTCACGGTTTCGCGCGCTGACCAATTCTGCGATTGTCCGCCTGCCGTCACCGATCACCCTGGGCGGCCGGCGTTCGACGCACCCTCCGAAGCTGCCTCCGACACAGAGGATCCGGTAGTGTGCTCCTTCGATCTGCTGCTCGACCAGCACTCTAAGGCCAGCGGTCGTGCTCCGTTGCACGGCTTCACGGAGAAGCCGTGGCGTTCGCAGGTGAGTGAAGACGCCGCGGCTGTAGGTGCCGATGCACGGTTTGACGACGCAGGGAAACGAAACGGGCGCGGACTCGAGCACTTCCCCGATGTCGTCGTCCGCCGCGATGCAGGCAAGCAGGCGAGGCGACGGAAGTCCAACCTGGGCCAGCAACAGCTTCTGCGCAGGTTTGTCGGTCAACCGAAGGTAGTCGTCACGTCGCTGCAGCGCCAGGAAGCCGGGCCACGTCTGAAAGATGAAGCCCGCCGCGTTGCGGTCTACGGCGCGCACGACATTGGCCGGGTGGCCGCAGATCACTTCGAAGGAGTAGCCCGCACGATGGCCCGCGTCCAACAACGCCCGAAGACCTCCGCCCAGAGTCGGCTCAATGTGCATGTTGCGGCGGTCGTTCCTGGTGCAATTCGCCGGAGTCAACGAAGGGCGGGTCGGAGGCGGCAGTCCGGTTTACGGAGCATCTCGACGCGAACAACGGTTCCACCTGACGCTGGGCGGTTTCCAATCGCCGGAGAGCATCTACCGCGGCGAGGTCTTCCACCGTAAGCCGTGTGAGCGCCACGACTGTCCGAAGACGGCTCGCTGGCCGTGAAGTGGACGCCTGCGTCCTGTCGAAGGATTCCAGGTTGTGTGCCGCGCGCTTGACGAGGCGTTGCAGGATACGAAACGCGCCAGCCCCAAGCGGCGGATCGCCCCGGTAATACTCCAGACGCGCACCCCGCCGGTAGGCCGGAAAGTCCTCCAGACCGAGGAATCGCAAGGCCCAGTCAGCCCGGTATCGGCCGATCGCGTGGACGAGACCGGCGTAGTCGGCGATGAGTTCATCGAGGAGCCGGTTCTGCATCGAGCCAAAGACGCGGCGCGTGAAGTAGTGCACCGACTCATGTTCGATGCGGATGGCAAGCGAAATGCGCTGCCAGGCCGTTGCGTCGATACCAAGCCGCGCCGCCGGCACGCCGCTGTACGGGGCGGCCGACGCGAGCACGAACCGGTCCAGGTACATGGCTTTCCGCGACTGGAACGACCGGAAGGCCACATGCCAGTCCGACTCGCTTGCATCGGGATGCGATGCAAGCCAGTTCATCTTCAGGCGGCGCGTCCGATCCGCATTTGGGTAACCGGCCACCATGGTCGCTCCCAGCGCAGCGGGGACCGGGACCGGCTCGTTCCATCCGGTGAACACCTGCGTGAGCAGGACGAAGTCCGGCTTGTGCGGAATGATCAGGACCGGCAATCGGCCGGCCGGTGTCCGATGGAGCACGATCCGAAGGTCTCCCGGTCGATGCAGACGCAACGGCGCCGTATCTTCCGGCGTTGGTTCGAGCCGGAGCACCGCTCCCCGGTACGCGGACGTGCGGCTGATGCCTCGCTCCACCGGAAAGCGGAGTTGTGGGAGGGCACGGCGCAGAGTTGCCCAGGTCCCGGATGTTGCCGCATCCTGAGAGTAACGTTCCCACGCTTCCACGAACAGTTCATCGTCGAGTGGAAGGCGAGCAAGCCTAGTGAGTGCTCCGGGATCGAACCGGTTGGTGTTGTAACGCAGCAACTCCTCGATCTCGCCCGGCGTGGCTCCGGCATCCCCCAGTACCGACGCCCGCTCGTCGACATTCATTGGCATTTCAGTCGTTCTCCGTGGGGCTGGCGAGTGCGCCACCCAGCCAGTCGAAGTCACCTTCACGCACGGTAACCGTGCCAAGCGACCGATCCACCAGCTCTCCGGTTTCGGTGAATGACACGCGACCGGTGGCCCCGCGCCAATTGCGTGTTGCCCGCAGTGCATCGGCCACCCGATCCGGTTGGACCGATCCAGCCGTCTCGATGCCGTGGGCAATCAGGTGAACCGCGTCGTATGCAAGGGCGGCGGACGCATCCGGCTCGATGCCGTAGTGTTGCCGAAACGCTGCGGCAAACCGCTGCGCGTCCTCGCGCTCATCGTTCGGATGGAATGCTGTGGCAACAATCGTTCCCTCCACAGCGTCACCTCCCTGCTCGATGAACCCGCTCGTGCCGAGCGCATCGCCACCCAGCATCGCGGCCGTGATTCCCTGCGTGCGCGCCGCCTGGATCATCGTCGCTGCCCGGCGCGGTTCGGCGGCGATGAAGATGGCGTCCAGCGCCAGATCCCGCCAGGCAGCCAGGATGTCCGTCAGGGCGCGGTTCCCGGTGCTGGTGTCCGGATCGTACGACTGACGATCCGCAACGCCGAGTCCCCGCTCGATTGCCCGCTCCTCGAACGCGTTTGCCAGATTTCGCCCGTAGGCGTTCCGAATGTAGTAGATGGCCACGCGACGGTAGCCGCGGGCCGCCGCGACGTCAGCCATCTGCGCGCCCGTCTCTCTATCGGTAAAGGTGATCCGAAAGAACCGTCGGTAACCTTGCTGCGTCAGTCGTGGGTCGGTTGCGGTGGGCGCAACGTGCACCACAGCGGAAAGGTCATAGATGGCCGCCGCCGGGAGGGAAACATACGACTGCATGTGACCGATGACAGCGACGACGTTGTCGTTCTGCGCAAGGCGCTGCGCCACGAGGCGCCCGCGATCCACCGATTCGTGGTCGTCTTCCCGCAGCACCGTGAGTGGCCGGCCGAGCGGGCCTCCGGCGCCGTTCACTTCGTCGAGCGCCAACTGCAGACCCTCCCCGAACCGGAGCGCCACTCTCGATTCCCAGGGCCAGACCGCGGCGATCGTGATCGGGCCGTCCGCGAGCGCCTGCGCTTCTCCCCTGGCGAATTCCGGCTCCCGACATCCGGCCGCCATTGCGCCGAGCAGTGCGATCAGGAGCATCGCGAGACGCGCGGGATCAAGTTTCCAGTGTCCCATTGCTTACCTCCGGCGCGAGTGCGGGCAGCGCCCCGGCACGCAGCACCGTGTTTCGCGCAAGTCACGTCACCTGTCGTCTTGCCAACTCGGCAAAAGGTCCGTCGCGATTGATGAGCGTGGCGTGGCGCCCGGACTGGACGATCCGGCCTTGCTCCATGACGAGAATCCGGTCCGCGTGCTGAACGGTGCTGAGGCGGTGTGCGATGACAATGCGCGTTGCATTCAACTGCGCAAGGCTGTTGCTGACGATTGCCTGAGTCCGGTTGTCGAGGGCGCTGGTCGCCTCGTCAAAGAAGAGGATGCGGGGCCGGTTGACGATCGCCCGGGCAATCAGCAGGCGCTGGCGCTGCCCGCCGGACAAGGTGCTGGCGCCTTCGCTGACGACCGTGTGCATTCCCATCGGCATGGCGCGAATGTCGTCGTCGAGCCCCGCCAGACGGGCCGCGGCCCACGCATCATCCAGAGTGTGGGCGCCTAGACCGACGATATTGGAGAAGAAATCTCCCGCCATGATGCGCCCCGACTGCAGGACGACGCCGATTTGCGAGCGGACCGCTCGCACGTCGAGCCCCGCAAGATCCTGCCCGTCGAAGAAGACCGATCCCGTGTCGGGTTGTTCGAAGCCGAGCAGCAGGCGGAGCAGGGTCGACTTGCCGGATCCGGACGGTCCGACGATCGCGACGAACTCCCCTGGCCGTGCCGCGAGCGACACATCGAGCAGTGTGGCGGGGACGTCCGGCCGGTAGCTGAAGGTAAGGTGATGTGCCTCTATCCGGCCACTCAGCGTCCCCGGATCGCTCTTCGCGTCGGTTGTCTCGGGCACTGCCTCAAGAATCGGCTTGGCCGCCTCATAGACAGGCACCAGACCGAGCACTTGAACAGCCGCGGCGCTCAGGGATACGGACGCCGCCAGGCAGGCGCCGAAGGCGGCGGAAAAAGCAAGATAGTCACCTGTCCGAATCGACGCCGCGACAGTACCGCCGGCTGTTGCCGCGGCCATGATGACCAGAACACCCAGGATGGGAAATACGGTGTTGAAGACTGCGAGCGAGTTGCTCACGGTGCGAGATCGGATCTGCAGGCGGCGCTGTTCGCTGAACAACCTGGCCCATTGCGCGAACGCATGGCCCTCGGCGGCGGCGACTCGGAGCTTGGATATGCCGTTCAGGAGCTGCAGGACGAGGCCGGAGATCCTGGTCGTGAGGGGGACGATGCGGCGTTGCAGTCGAAGCTGCCCGTAGCCAACCGACAGCGTCGCGCCAACGGCCGCAACCAGCAGGAGCACCGCCCACCAGGCAAGGTTGCCCCCGTAGTAGTAGAGCAGTCCGATATTGGAGAGCGAGAACATCCCGCCCAGCGCCGCGGTTACGGTGGCGCCGGAAAGGGTCTTCCGCATCGTATCGATACCCATTGCGCGCACGGCAAGATCGCCGGCCGAAAACGGCCGAAAGAAGCCGAGCGGCAACCCGAGCAGTCGATCCCAAACTGCCGCCTGCACGGTGGCGCCGAGTCGGCCGTCTACTCGCGCCAGGGCCAGCCGGCGGCCCAGTTCGAACATCCCCGTGGCGATCGCGCAGGTGAGAAGAATCAGGGTCACCTGCCACAATTGATCCCGCTCCGCGCTCGGAATGACCGTGTTGAACAAGGCACCTGTGGCGATGGGTGTCACCAGTCCGAGCAGCCCGCCGCATAGACCGAGCAGGACCACCCTCACCACGTCCCGGCCGCATCCGCGAATGCCGAAACGCAGAATCGTACGGAACGAGAGCTCGGTTGCCGGAAAGGGCCGATAGAAACTGTAGGCAACCGGTGCCAGCGTTTGGGCGACGGCGCCCGTCATGCGCTTCGGATCGTCCGTGGCGGAGGGTCCATGCAGCCTGTAGCGCCCGGGCGCCTCCGGCAACAGTGCGACCCATTGGCCCGGATTGCCCTCGGTCCGCGCGAGCAGCGGTCCGCTGTCAGTCCGCCACCAGTCCTCTTCCAGCAGGACTTGTCGGACACGCAGACCGGAAGCCCTGGCCGTCGCCGTCACCGGGTCGCTTGCCAGTGCGGTTTCGGAGCGTGGCGCTACCGCGATTTGGAGGCCAAGTTCCTCGCCAACAAGCGTGCATGCGTCGGCAAACGACGCGTCGCCGGCGTCGTTCGGTAGTTCGCCCGAACGGAACGCGCCACTCGTCGGGCCAATCAACCCCGCCGTCGATGCGTCGTACGCGGCAAGCAGATCGGCGAACGCAGCGGTCAACAACTGGGTACGGTTCAGGTCGCGCTGTTGCTGCCGGCCGGCCTCGATATTCGCGGCCTCTTCCATTCGTAGCAAGGCGTACTGAATGACGATCGACTGGAACGTGGTCAGGGCCGCCCAGATGTCGCCAGTTGCCAGTACGGTCCGAGTGCTGAGCGCCGCGACGTTCACTCGACCGTCGGTCTCGAACCAAGTCCGTCCGGTGCACGGAGTCAATGCCGCTTCCATGGGCATCTCGGGACGTCCCAGCAGACGCGATCTGCCCTCGTGGTGTGCGATCCAGGACACGCCCGCGGCGGACGAGACCGTTGCGCCCGGATCGATCTGGACGCTGGACGTTTGTCTGATCGAACGGCAGTCCCGCGGTTTCGGGCCGGTGTTCAGTCCGTCGCAAACCGTACTGACCCAGTTGTCAATCAGGTGGGCCGCGGTATCGTGCGTGTGCCGTTTGCCGAGCCGCTCCCGTGCTTTTTCCGGCGCCAGATGGCACAGTGTCGTACCGGGTCGCGACACCGCCTGCAGCACGCCGGGCGGCGCCCCATCGTTTCCGCTGGCCGCGATCGTGCCAACAAGGCAACTCCCCGGTTCGATCCGCGTGACGAACATTCGCCCGGAAAGCTTGCCCCCGGCGGCGAAGCGCAGACAGAAGATGTCAACGCTTCCCTCCTGCACGAGCCATACCGACCCGTCGTCAAGCATGAACGGACGGTTTGCTCCGGCCTCGAAGCTGACATCGGACTCGGAGAAGAGAGACGTCTTTCGGTGCGCGGTCTCGTTCGTTGTCATCGTGCGGTTGTGCTTCGGCCTGGTTCTCAGGCGGCCGCGATCAGCCGGCTGTAGAAGCTGTCCGTTTCCATCAACTCGTCGTGCGTGCCGCGCTGGGCAATTGCACCCCGATCAAGCACGATGATCTCGTCGCAGTCGCGGATTGTGCTCAGGCGGTGTGCGACGATCAGGCAGGTGCAGCCGCGACGGCGGAGATTGTCATCGATCCGGGCTTCGGTGGTCGGATCTAGCGCACTGGTTGCTTCGTCCAACACCAGCACGGTCGGGTTGGTGACGAGCGCACGGGCGATTTCCAGTCGCTGTCTCTGGCCCCCGCTGAAATTGCGGCCACCCTCCTCTACCGGGCTGTGGTAGTGAGCCGGGCGTGCGGAAATCTCCTCGTGCATGCAAGCGTCCGCTGCCGCACGCACCATGTCCGCTTCCGCCACCGTCGAGTCCCAGAGTGTCAGGTTGTCGCGGATGGATCCTTCGAAGAGAAACACGTCCTGATCCACGACGGAGAACGAAGTAGTCATCAATCGTCGCGGAATCGCCCGTCGTGGCCGGTCGTCGAAGAGAATTTCGCCGTTCCAGGGCTCGTACAGGCCGCAAACGAGTCTCGCGATCGTCGTTTTTCCGCAGCCGGAGCCCCCGACGAGGGCCACCCGCTGACCCGGCTTCAGTACCAGACTGAACCTATCAACCAGTGGTGGCTCGAGCGGGCTATAGCCGAAACTGATGTCCCGTAGCTCGAGGTATCCGGAGAGCTTGACCTGCCGATCAGGTGTTGCCCACGGCAACGCACCGCCTGCGTCGGCGCCGGCGTCCGGCGCGGCCACTGAATCACTGTCCGTCGGGGAACGGTCGGTGGTGGCGGACAGGACATCGTCCAGGCGCGCCATGTCCCCCTTGACCTCTTGCAGCGTGCTGCCGAGATCCACCATCCGATTGATCGGCGTGATGAAACCGGCCATCAGGGCCTGAAAGGCGATGAGCATTCCCATGCTGATCCCGCCGTCCATGACCCTCAGGCCACCAATCCCCAGGATGCATGCCGTGCTGAGAGGCGTCAGGACACGAGGTACGGTCGACAAGAGTTCGGTCTGCACCTTCAACCGTTGCTCGGTGCCAACGGCCTTGGCCTGATAGCCGGACCATCTGGTGAAAAGGTCCGACTCTGCGCCCATCGCCTTGAGCGTCTCGACGCTCTGCAATCCACCCATGGCAGTGCCCAGCATGCGCGCCTGTTCGTGGAGCAGTTGCTGATTGAGGTGGACGCGTTTCGCGGAGAAGTACTTCAGCGCGACGACGTTCAGGACCGCCGTCGCCAGCGCCACGAGACTGAGCGTGCGGTCGTACTGCCACATCAGCGCGGCGTAGAAGACCGCCATGCACGCACTGATGAAAGCGGCAGCCAGCTCGCCGGACAGCAGATAGGCGATTCGGTCGTTTATGGCTACGCGAGAACCGATATCGCCTGCATAGCGTTGTGAGAAGAACTGCATTGGCAGATGCATCACATGCCAGAGAAAGCGGCTCGAGGTGGTCACTGCAAACTTCGTTTCCAGCCGGAGCAGATAGCGCTGCTGCAGCCAGGTCAGCGTGCCGGTTGCCGCCAGCGTGACTCCCATCGCCAGGAAGAGGGGGCGTGCAAGCTCCGCCGCGCGCCCGACGAGAACGTCGTCGACGAAGAGCCTGGAGAAGGTCGGAACAACCAGGCCGGGAATCACCAGCAACAGGCCGGTCCCAGCGACGTAGCCCAGCGCGGCGTAGGCTCCGGCAAGCCGCTGCCGGAGCGCCGCAACGAGCCGGCGTCGTGTGCCGCCACGCTTGAAGTCAGGACCGCGCTCGAATGTCAATGCGACGCCGGTGAACGCCTGATCGAACGCCTCCGCGGAAACGACGCGGGGTCCTGCCGCAGGATCTTTCAGGAACACGCGGTTCCGCCGAAATCCCTCGATGACTACGAAGTGGTTGAAGTTCCAATGGACGATCATCGGGACGGACAATCGGTGCAGGTCCTTCGGCTCGCGGCGAAAGCCCCGTGCAATGAGTCCGTATCGCTTCGCTCCCTTCAGCATGTTGGCCGCCTTGCTACCGTCCCGCGACACGCCGCAGGCGACGCGCAACTCCTCGAGGGGCACGAAACGGCCGAACCACGCGAGCACCATCGCCAGCGCCGCCGCTCCGCATTCCACCGCTTCCATCTGCAGCACGGTCGGCACGTGGACACGGCGTCGCCTCGGAAGACCGATGGAGAGTTGGAGTGGAAACAGCTTCTCGTGTTCCGCATGGAACGAACTGATCACTTGGCGCAGCCAGCCGGACATGGCAACCACAGTCAGAGTCCGAATTGATCACGGATCAGCGGAACTACGAGGTCGATCGGTCGCCGTCGCTCCACCGTGATGAGCACACTGCAAAGCGTGCCGGTCAGGATGTCGATCGGTGGCCCTTCGGATGACGACCAGCGGTAGCCGCTCACGGTAGTCGGATCGAGACGCAGGTCCGCGCGGATTTCGTACGGTGCGTCCCCCTGGGTCAGGGCGGCGACCAGTTCCGGATTGCGCAGCGTCCGTTGAACCGCGCGTGATGTCGTCGGGAAGTCAGAAACGTAGGTGACCGTGCCGAGCAGGTAGCCGTACTCCTCCGGCGCAACGGATGCGGGGGCAATCCGTACGGTCATGCCGGTTCGGATTCGCTTGCCGTGTGCTGACGGCACGTAGACGACCGCTTCGAGTCCGGTGACAGTTCGCCCGGTGCGATCCAATCGGAGCAGGGGCTGTCCGGGAGCTACGAGATCACCCTGCTCCGCCATTGCTTCGATGACTCGGCCGGAGAAGGTGGAGAGCACCTCGGACATTTCCTTCAACTCGCGCTCGAGTTGGGTCAGTTCCGTCCGCGCCCGGACGACTTCGTATTCGCTCGTTTGCAGTGTCCTTGCGTTCTGGGCCCGTGCTGCAAGTTCCTGGATTCGCAGCTCCGCCAACTGGTTCTGGCGGGCTCGCATTTCTTCCGCCGTCGCGTCACGTTGACGGCGGGTGTCAATCAGAGCCTGACGTGTCAATCGACCTTGTTCCACAAGCTCTTCCTGCGCCGCCATCTTGTCGCCCAGCCAGACGAGGTTCGCCGCCGCGGCAGTGATCGACTGTTCGAGCCCGTCGCGTCGTTGTTGCAATTGGGCGAGTTGCAGGTCGATCTCCTGCTGCCGGTGAGTAGCGGTCAGCCGATGCGTAACCTGGAGGTTGTCGAGCGCAAGGCGTACCTGGCGGATTTGGTTCAGGATGTCCGGCTGGGCGATACGGGCCACGACCTGCCCCTCGCCGACCACATCGCCGACATTCACCGCGATGTCGGTGATCCGGCCACCCGCGCCTGCCGCGATTTCCAGAACACCGCCGCTCTTGAGCAAAATGCCCTGGCCGCCAACCCTGGAAGGGATGCTGCCCTCAAACCCCCAGACAACAGCGGATCCAACCAGGCACCCCAGCGCGGCCAGGGCAATCCAACTGCGTGGCCGCGTCACCTGCAGCAACTTGTCGAGTTGCTCGGGAGAGGCGAGGCGGTCCAGCGCCACTTTTCGAAACACTCGGTCCCGGCTCATTGAAGTCCCTCCTCCAGTGCGAATGTCATGATGCGACGGGTGTCCGCAGAGACGGTGTCTTCATCGTGTTGGAGGAGCGTGCCCGTCTCGAACCGGAGGCGCGCGAGCGCGACGGAGTACCGGTACTGCGCGTCCGTCAGACGGAGCTGCGCGTTGGTGAGGGCATCAACGGACAGGATCGCGTCGAACAACGTAGCGAGACCGAGGCGGAGCTTGGCTTCTTCGGTCTCGACGGAGCGTCTGGAGAGCAGGACTGCCTCCTCGGCGATCGCCACCTCGCTTGCCGCGTTGTCGAGCGCCGCCGCCGCCACCTCGACATCGGCGCCAATTCGGCGCGTGAGGTCTTCTGCGGCGATGGTTGCCGATCGGTACGACGCCTCCGTTCGCAGCGCAAGGCCGCGCGCCGCGCTGTTGGTGGCGACCGGTTCATAGCGAATCTGCACGAAACTGGTGACGCCTCCGGCGTCTCGTGTCAGTGGTGCAACGGAGGTCCCTGGATCTCGCCCCTGAGAGAGACTCGTATGGCCGACTGTGGCGACAACGTCCCAACGGGGACGAAGATCACGCAAGGCTCCCTGCCACGCCAGCCTCGCCCCGTCGCGTCGGGCTCTGGCCGCCGCCAGGTCACGCCGTGCGTCGATCGCCGTGCGTACCAACATTGAGGGAAGCGGGCCGGGTTCACGATCGAGGATTCTCGGAGGACTGGGAAAAGAGGTCAGCGGTGGGCCGAGCTCCTGAACCTGATTGGCCTGCAGACCCATCGCAAGCCCCAAGGCGTACCGTGCGTCGATCACGGCCTGCTCGGAGGCCGAGACGGCGGTCCTCTTGTTGGCCAGGTTGCTGGTCATTACGTCGAGGTCGGAAGCGGGCCGTTCGTCCGCGCGAATCAGCGCCTCGGTAACTTCGACCAGAACCTCCGCGCGTCCGGCCGAGGCCTGATGGATTTCAAGCCGCTGCTGCGCCGCCGTGTACTGCCAGTACCTGGCAACGGCCTGCAGCACGGCCACCGCCGACACGTGACCGCGGTCCAGCAGGGCCGCCCGGTACGATTGCTCCGTCGAGCGCTCGACACCCGCCGCGGCTCCACCGTCACGCCCGCCCGCCAAAGGGATTTGAATGGAAATCGATGACTCCGCCTGGTTGACTGGCAGAGAGCCGAGACCGCCGAACCTCCCGAGCGAGAGGTCCGTGGAGATGGCGATGCCCGACCGGAAGAGCTTGGTCCCCGACGTGAGCGTTGTCAGGCTGCCCGCCGGTCCGAAGGTTCCGCTCACGTCGCGGCTGTCGTTCCCACCCACCACCGACGCGTGCATCCGGAAGTCGAAAGGGCTGGCCGCCGTCATCCTGTCTGCGGCGCCTGCTTCGATGGCGAGGCGACTCTGTTCGATGTCGGGACTCTCGGCCAGGACCGTCGCTACTACGGCCCCGATATCTATGCCGCTGGCCGTCGCCTGCCCGAACGCCACCGGCGCCCATGTCAGGGAAACCACAATCAGGCTCGCGAGCAAACCGATTCGACCAGCGGGCGAGGGTGGTTTGCAGGCTGCTTGCCGGAGAGTCGAGGCTCGCTTCACGTCCGGCCATACACGCAAACTCCGTGCCGCATCCGGCGGTCGCCAGCGCGCGTATCCGCGCTTCCGAGCCCCCCTGGGGGGGCGTCGGCGGTTACACGCCGGTCTTGTTCAGGCATAAGAGGCCGGAGAAGCCCGGTGCGCCGGCAGGCGTGTCAATCGGTGTTGCCCGTCCACAGGAGCGTTCGCCGCCGCCAACAGGGCCCTGAATTCAATGAAGAAAGCGCTCCTGCGGCGCGCGCCCGAACCGGGCCGGCGCCGATGCGCGGATCTTCGGTTACATCCCGATTCACCCGCTTCTGCCGACTTCAGATGGAACTCTGGCGTCATCGCCTGCAACTTCCGATCACCGCCAGGGCGACGCGCGACCCGTCTTGTTGCCCATCGAAACTCGCTCGCGCACCGTGTCTGGGTGGCAGCCGGACGGCACGGCTCGCCCTTCGGGACATGGCATGTCGCTTGCGTTCACTTCGATCATCGGAGCCGAAGCATGGTGCGGGGCTCCATTCATCATCGCGAGGGGGTATGACATGGCTGAGAACGTGAACGACCGCGTGCAGGAGGTGTTGTCGAAGTCCGCTCTGGACGGCGAGTTTCGTGCGGGGCTGTTGACCGACCCGCGCGCCACGCTCGAGAGGATGGCCGGCGAGCCGATGCCGGAGAACCTGCGGGTGAAGTTCATCGAGAAGGACAGCGACTGCGACGCGATGTTCGTGCTGCCTGATCCGATCTCGACCGACGAACTGACGGATCAGGAACTCGAGGCGGTCGCGGGTGGTATCGGCGACCTGCACATCAACCTGTGCAACGGTTGGATCTTCAGCGAAGAGTAGATCGCGAGTAGTTGACGGCAAGCCGGTGGCTCCGGTCAGGCGGCCGGAGCCACCGGCGACACGTTGGCGCCGAACCGGTGTCCGCGTGTGGGCCGGACGAGACGATTCCAGGAGGCAGGACAATGGCGAACAACGACATGACGGCTCGGATCGACGGAGTGTTGGCACGCGCTGCGGCGGACATCGACTTCCGCAGGGGATTGCTTGCGGATCCGCGAACAACCCTCCGGGCGATGGCTGACTACGACCTTCCGGACAACCTCCGGGTGAAATTCATCGAGAAGGGCAGAGATTGCGACGTGTTGTTCGTGCTGCCCGATCCCGCCCCGACGGACGAACTGTCCGCCGAGGAACTCGAGGCGGTTGCTGGAGGCATCGGTGTTGATGGTCCGGCCACCATCTACGACCCGACGGGCGGATACGCCTGGACCGGCGAGTAACGCTGCTCACCGGCGATCCCTCGCGAGTCGACGCACATGCACTCGCTCGCCACCACGCTTCAGGCCGCTGGGACGCGGCTGCCGAGCCCACTGGTATCACGCGACGCCATCGGACGGCTGCAGGTGGCCGTCGAGCACTTGCCCGCCGCAGCGTCCAAGATGATCTACTTCGAGTGCCGGCTGCGCGATGCGGCGCCCCAGGTCGATCTCGTTCTCGCCATCTATCCTCGCGGCGCCGCCATCCTGGCTCGGCACGACTTGCCGGAAGCGGGTTCGGCGCCGAACTGGTGGCCGAGCATTCAGACGTTGTGTCGTCGTTGGATGGCCAGTGCGTCGCTCCGCGCGATGCTGGACCACATCTGGTTGGAGTACGACGTCACAGTTGATGCGTACGTGACCGGCGCGGGAACGCGCCAGGGCGTTTCCCGTGTTCCCGAACCCGGGATATTCCTGAGTCTTGTCAGGTTGTCGCCACTGTGGGCGGCCCAGCCGTCCGCCTGGCTGGATCAGGTTCTCACCGCGGTCAAGTCCATCACGACGGCTGGCTTGGCCAGGAACGTGCGCGATGCTCTGAGCGCTTCCGTCCGGCCACTCCCCTCCTCCGCGGCGGTGGCCTACGTAGGCTTGATGACACATCGCCCGACGCCGGTCATTCGCATTTGCTTCGCCAACTTCCCCGCGAGCGAAGTCGTTCCCTACGTCACCGCCGTAGCGTCGAAGTGTCCGCGGCGCCTTGAGCTGGCGACCCGCCTTGCCACGATCCGACATGGGTCGGACGGCGTGGCGCGTGTGCCGATGCTCCATCTCGATGTCAGTCCCACCCAGGGTGTCTTGCCTCGCATCGGCTTGGAGAGACTGTTCGCGCGCGCGCCTCAGCGCGGTGGACAGTTCGCCGATGCCGACCGGCGGTTGCTCGCATTGCTCCATCGTCTTGGCGCGTGTGCAGGCGGCAAGCGCCAGGCGCTCGTCGCCTGGCCTGGTCGATCCGTGGCCGTCCTGCCGCACGAACTCTGGTGGAGCCTTGTCGATCGTCGCGTCAACCATCTGAAGTTCGTTCTCGACGGCGATGCCGATCTGGACGCGAAGGGCTACCTGCTGCTGTCGTATCTGTGCCACAGCAGCCCCGGACGTGCAGCGAATCGCGCCGCGCTCGGAAACTGACGATGTCGCCGCCCGAAGGCGATCGCATGGAACAGGCAATGTCCGCGCCACCTCCATCCTTCTGGCGGGTCGGGTTTCGGTGGTTCCTGGCTGGCCTTCCCGTCGCTCCGCTCGCGGTACTACCCCACGAGGCGGGCCACTACGTCGTGTACTGGCTGCTCGACGTTCCCGACCTGCGCTTCTATCCGATGGCGGTGGGATGGACCAACATCCCGTTCCGAACGGCGATTGCCGCGGGCGATCTGGCAGCCGCGGCGGCCATCGCCCCCATCAGGGCGGTGGCGCTGGCGCATCTGGCTGGTCCGATGGTGACGTATCTCGTTGTTGCCCTTTGCTGCTACGGCTGCGCCCGCTGGAAGGCGCTTCCGGCTATCGTCGCGCTGGCCTATTTCTCGCAGTACCGCATCGTGCCCGCTGCCGCGCACATCGCCGACGAGCTGTTTGGCAGACCCATCCCGGAGTCACGGGTTTTCGACGAGCTGCAATTCACCTATCTGACCGGCGTGCCGGTAGTTTGGCCCGTCGGCTTCGGTCTCCTCGTGCTGGGCCTGAGCGGGGCCTGGCTCCTGCGCTTCTTTCCGCCGGGGCAGAGGTTCGTCGCGATTCCAGCCATGGTCGTTGGTATGGCCAGCAGCGCGATGCTGTACGCTGGCGTCGTTGCGCCATGGTTCAGCCCGTGATCGAAGAGGTCGTGACGGTCGACGTTGACGACCGCGAGACCGGCGTCGCCGAGAAGATGGCGGCGCACCGCGAGGGTCTCCTCCATAGGGCGTTCTCGATCTTCGTCTTTGACGATGCCGGCCGCATGCTGTTGCAGCAGCGGGCGGCCGGCAAGTACCACTCCGGCGGGCTCTGGTCGAACACCTGCTGCAGCCATCCGCGGCCGGGGGAATCCGTGCTCGACGCCGCGCACCGCCGGCTGCGCGAGGAGATGGGTTTCGACTGCCCGCTCGAGACGGCGTTCGGGTTCATCTATCGCACGGATCTGGACCATGGCCTGACGGAGCACGAGTACGACCATGTCGTCATCGGCCGCTACAGCGGCGAACCGGCCCCCAACAGCGCCGAGGTGGGCGACTGGAAGTGGATGTCGCTGGAGGACGTGCACGGCGCCGTAGCCGAGCGGCCCGAGGCGTTTACGGTCTGGTTCCGGATCGCGCTCGACGCGCTCGTGGAGCGCGGGGTCACGCCGTAACCCGCGCGACGAGCAACGTCAGGTCGTCGCTGCGCCGGTCGCCAGCGAATGCGTGCACTTCGGCCTGCACGGCCGCGATCAGCTCGGGGATCGGCAAGTGGGCGTTCGCGCGAAGCACGTCATCGAAACGGTCGTCGCCGAAGAGCTCGTCCGCGTGGTTCATCGCCTCCGGCACCCCGTCGGAACACACGATAAGCGTGTCCCCGGACCGAAGCGTGGTAGAGGCGGACTCCCCCATCCACGTGTCGAACATGCCCATCACCCACCCGGTGGTCTCCAGTTTGTCGATGACTCCGTCGGCCCGCGCCACGCGGGGCGGCACATGCCCGCAGTTGATGTACAGCAGGCGGCCGGTCAGCCGGTCGAAGTTAGCGAGAAACAGCGTGGCGTACCGATTGCCGGGAGTTGTGGCGTGGAACTGCTGGTTCACGCGTTGCAGCAGGCCGATGGGATCGTCCCGGGTCAGCGCATGGTGGCCGCGCAGGGTGGCTTGCAGGTTGGCCATCAGTAGCGCCGCGGCGATGCCCTTCCCGGCAACGTCGGCAAGCACCAGCGTCACCCCGTCCGCACCCGTCGGAATGAAGTCGTAGTAGTCGCCGCCCACCGACTTTGCCTGCGTGCAGTGGCCGGCGCAGACAAAGCCGGGCAGATCCGGCGCCCTGGCCGGCAGAAGCTGCCGCTGCACATCCTGGGCAATTGCGATCTCCCGCTCGGCGCTCCGTTGCGCCTCCAGCCGGTCAGCCATTTCCTCGCTCAGGCCAATGTTCTCGACCGTCAAGCCGGCGCGGTCGGCGATCGAACCAAGCAGTTGGAGATCCTCCCGCGAGTACGGCTCCTCGGACCGCCGCGGTCCCAGCGCGATCAGGCCGACAAGGCGGGCGTCCCGCCGGGCCACGAGCGGCGCCAGGCATTCGACTTCGACGGGATGCAGCACGGTGTTGAGTTCTCCGGCCGGTCCTTCCTGACCGACCGAGGCTTCGGGCCGTGTGGTGCCGTTGGCGGGCACGACCATCGGCTTCCGTTGCGCGGCGAGTGGGGCCCAGACCTCCATCCGCGGATCCAGCCACCCGGGTGCACGCGAATCGACGGGTGCGGCCGCCATCATCGCCAGCCGGTCCTGCCGATCCTCCAGGTAGATCGCAACGGACGCCGGATGAAGCGCCGCATCGATTTCCGTTCTCAGCATCGCCGCGAGCTCTTCTCGCCCCTTGGCGTCGTCGGCGTGTTCGGCAAGCGCTTCCAGCACGTTGCGCGCGTCGTAGCTCTCGCGGAAGAAGAGGCGGTCGATCCGGCCCGTAACCTGCCGTTCGACCTGCGTGCCGGTACGGGCCAGGGTGACCCCGGTCAGGACCGCGAGTACCACGGCGCCCGGCACGCCGAATTCCGACTCCTGCGGAAGCAGTTGCTGCACGAGCCCCACCAGCGTGATGGCCACGAGAACGCTCGCCAGCACGCTCGCGATGGCCAGTCCCCGCTGCACCAGTACGTACCGGGCGCTGCGGCGCAGCAGCACCGGGGTCGCCATGACGCGATGCCGAACGACCGCGTAGGCGAAAGCGGCGGGAAGAAACGGCGTGTTCAGCGCGGCCATCACTCCCAGCCATCGCGGAGAGGGTACGTTGAGCAGTTCCAGCAGCACGATCGCCACCCAGGGGATTACGGTGACGGATGTGCCGGCCGCCAGCACGCCTACTTTGCATCGCACTTCCGCCCGCGGAGAACGTGTGGCGTTCCAGACCAGTGCGTACAGTCCGGTACCGAACGCTCCCGCGACGTACGCGAAGTCGAGAACGCGGCGCGAGCCTCCGAGAAGAGCCGGCAGCAGCAACGTCTCTTCGGCGTTTCTCGGCAGCGGCATGCCAAGCAGCACTTGCCAGATGTTTGACGTTGCCGCGAGAACGACGCCTGCGGCGATGATCCACCACTTGAGACGTGGCGCGCGTTCGTCGAGCGAGGTCCGGGCGGGAAAGACTAGAAACAGGAAGGCGAACAGCGCCGGCGACATCGTCATGACCAGGTGCCGGTAGATCGCCATCGCCGTTCCGGCGCCGGAAGCCAGTCCTGCGGTAACGCCGCCGACAAAGGCGAAGAAACCGCTGCACATCAGTGCCAACAACCAGGCATGCCGGTCGGTCGGCCGCAACATGAGCAGGCCGAACGGCACCAGCAGGAGCGGCGCCGCCAGCACCGGGGCCAGATCGAAGGTTCCGTTTCCGGAAGGTCCGAGCATGGCTACGAACAGGCCGGCCGTGTACGCCACATTGATGGCGAACAGCGCAAGCCCCGCGATGCGCGCGCGTGCCGCTGAACTCATGAGCATCATCCTGGTGGCAGAGGCGACATGCGAATTCAGCCGCCTCCCGCGGCGACATCGCGAACGAGCTTCGTCAGCAACTCTGTCGCACGGGTCAGTGTTTCCGGCTCCAGCCGGTCTACGGTGTCCCGGCTGGTGTGAATGGTTCGAAGCACCTCGGGCGTCCAGCCATCCTGCAGGCCGCTCTCCTGGCCGGCGTTGAGGAGCAGCCAGAGTTGGTGCGTCTGCGCCGCCGGCAGCAGAGCGAGGGAGACGGCGGGAATTCCGGCGCTGGTGAAGCTCCGATCGTCGCTCGGCGGCATCCGCGGCGTGCTGACGCAGACGAGCGCCTGCACGGCGCAGACCTCCCGCACGCGGTCGGCCAGTGTCGCCTCGTCGGCGCCGGGCGGTGCGGAGTCGTCCGATCCGTCCGGGCCGAAGAAGACGGCATCCCCGTAGCCGACGATGTCCACGTTGATCATGCCGGCAACGTCGGATGGAGCGAGGGTCGAAGCAAAGGCCCGCGATCCATGGAGACCGATCTCCTCCATGTCGAAGAACACCACGCGCACCTGTCGGTCAGGCGCATCGTCGCGGAGCGACTCGGCCAGTTCGAGCAGTGTGACGACGCCCGCGGCATTGTCCACCATGCCGTGACTGAGCGAGCCGTCCTCGAGCATGGCCGCGTCCGCATGCGCCCCCACGACGACCTCGGGCAGCCCGGCGCCGAAGGTGAGGACCAGGTTGCGCCCCGTGGGTCGTGGATCGTCCGCGTTGCCTGGACCGGGAAACTCGTGCGTCACGTACGGCAGGCCACGCCGGTCGAGGATTGCCTCGATCGCCGCAATGCGCCCGGCGTTCGACGGTGACGCCAACCGTTGCGCTTCGATGACGAGAGGGTGGGTATCCGGCTGCGCGGCGGTTGGACCGGCGAGGGCGAACGTTGCCAGGATCGCCAGGCCCGTTGCGAGGTTCCGGCGCGGTCCGGCGATCCCACACGGCCGGCGGGTCGGCATCGATCCGCCGGCAACCATTGTTGCTCGCCTCGCCGCACCGGGTGCGCGGTTCCGGGCGACGGTTGCAGTCCTGTCAGGCACTTGGTGGTTTCCGTTCACCGTCAACCACGGTTGTGGGGGTGGGGTGGAGGCGCCGCCCGGATTTGAACCGGGGATGGAGGTTTTGCAGACCTCTGCCTT
>CAZWUJ010000002.1:0-228256 GCA_964636705.1 uncultured Vicinamibacteraceae bacterium | reverse complement strand
TGCCCGATCCACTTCGTCCGAAATCAGTGATCCACATGGTCCGAAATACGCACCACTGCACGCCGAACACGAGGATCGGCGCCCCCATCCGCAACCGGGCATTAGCGGGACGCAAAGCAAGGAGACCGATCAGGGCGGTGCACAGGAGGCTCTCGGCAACGCCCAGCCAAAAGAACTGGGCGCGGCCGACTTCGAGCAACTGCGCCAGCGATAACGAGACCGCCTGGAACTTGGACGGGGCGGCAATCAACGAGCCACCTATGGCAACCCCTGCCCAAACCAGGGCAACGACTGGCAGGGTAGCGCCACGGTACGTCAGTTGCATGGACTTACCCAGGGCGACCGGTGGAACCAGGGAAGCGGCCAGTGTAGCCGAAGCGCGCCGCGATCAGAACGTGAGCTTCAGACCAACCTGGATCTCTCGCGCCGAGAACGCGTCAGTAATCAGGCCGAACTCCGTGCTGTTGGGATTGTGACGGTTGACGACGCCCAGTCCGTCGACACCGGCCCCCGGGTCGCTGCTCACGTTGAAGTTGGTCCGATTGAGAATGTTGAAGAAGTCCACGCGAAGCTGTAGCCGCGCGGCGCTCGAGAACGCGAGAGGAATGTTCTTGCGAAGCCCGATATCCAGCGTCGCGTACCAGGGTCCGCTGATGGGTGACATGGGCAGCGATCCCGCCTCGAGCATGTCCGGATTCCGAAAGAAATCGGGGTTGCCGCCGCCGCCGTCGGCCAGCAGGCCGGAATCGAAGAGGGTCACCCGGCCGTCAGGATGACGGTAGGCCCCGGTCCGATTCTGAAGCTCGTCGACGCTGATTCCGGTGAGGTGCACGGTATTCGTCAGCGCTCTGGAACCTCCTCGGTTGATGGTGCCTCGGGCCGAGATGATGTTTATCGTTTCGCCGGAACGGATCCTGACGAATCCGGTCAGGTCCCAACCGCCGACGATCGCGCTCAGCACGCCGCGGTTGTCCAGCCACCGCCGCCCTTCGCCGGCGGGTATTTCCCAAACCCAATTCCCGTTCAGGGTATGCGTGATGTCGTAGTCGGGACGCATGATCTCGAGATCGGGCTGGGCGTTGTCGAAGAGCCCGCGGAAATTCGCGCCTGTGCCGGAGAAGTCTGTCATCACCTGGCCCCAGGTGTAGTTGAACTGACCGGTAAAGCCGAAACGCCACGTCCTGCGCACCTCGATTTGGAGCGCGTTGTACTGGGAATAGGCGTTGTTGCCGACGACGTCGCCGACGAAAGTGTTCGGATTCACATAGAAGTAGCTTGCCGGCAGGGTCGCGCCAAAGCGCTCCCCGCCTTCCCCGGCAAAGAAGAAAACCCGGTTCGGGGCGAGAAGGCTGCCGATGTACTGCCCGATCTCGCCGTTTCGAATCCAGTTCTGAACGCCGCCCGATTGCAGGAAGCCGCCGAGACCCAGCCGCGGGAAGACCTGCAGGGGCTCGCCGATTCTGGGATCCCCGTTGGCGGCAAGGTTCCGCTGCGCGCGCCGGAAGTCCTCCACGAAATCCTCAGGCAACAGGAGCTGGTTCAGATCGATGGCCCGGACGAGCCGGGTGCCGCGATTGCCGACATAGCGCACCTCGATGGCGGTATTCGGCAGGAGCTGGTACTGCAACCCGGCGTTCCACTGCTGCACGAACGGGGTCCGCATGTCGGGATCGAACGTGAACAGGGCGGCAGTGGAATCGGCCAGGATGCCGTCCCGCGCGGTCCGGGGAATCTTGAATTCGGGCGCCGGAACGGGCGCCAGGCCGCCGCCGCTGACGGTGCCGCCAAGCCCCGGCAGTACGATGGGCTGACTCAGACCGGCATTGTTGCCGACGGCGTTCGACGCAGTGGTCAGGTTGTTGTCGAGCACGTAGTTCAGCGCGTACCCACCGCGCAGAACCATCTTGTCGGTCAACTGGTGTGCCACGCCGACATTCGGGGCGAAGTTGTTCCAGTCGTTGTTGAAGAAGGGTCTTCCGTTGGCCGATCCGGCCAGATCGACGATAGCGTTCGGGTCGAGCACCGCTTCGACCCCGCCCACCGGCAGCAACGCGAGGCCCTGGGCCTCGTCCGGGACCGAGTGGAACTCCCACCGGAGGCCCAGGGTCAGGCTGGTCTCCGGGGCCAGCCGCCACGTATCGCCGGCATACAGGTGGTAGAAGTTCTGGGTCAGAACCCTTCTCTCGGTGGCTCCATCGACGAAGCCCGACGTCGTGGAGACGACGTTGAAGGTCTGATCGACCTCGTCAACAATTCCGCCAAGAGTCGCCAGGAGCGTCGAGGCGGCGTCCAGCTCATCGGAGGAGATCCCACCGGGAAACAGCCCGGGGATCAGGGGATCGGGGTAGCCCGTACCGAAGCCCAGAGAATAGGTTGGCAACAGTCCGGCGTCGTTGAAGGAATCCACCCGCGTCCACCGCGCGCCGCCGCCCACCTTGAACGTGTGATCTCCCTGGATCCACGTGACATTGTCGCTCAACTCCAGGGTTCGAACGTCACGACCCTGGTCCAGAAAGTTACGGACCGGATTCGTGAACCCCCCGAAGCTCAGGCGGTAGCCGTCGGGAAAGCTCTCGTTGTTGGCGAATCCGACTCCGTAGGCCTGGAAACCGAACCGTGCTTCGTTCAGGATGCCCGGGCCGAGCGTACTGTTCACGGCAAACGACGCGAGTCTGCGAGTCGAGCCCTGGCCCGCTCCCGGCAGGCCGGGGAACGCGGAATCGATGTCGTTGAACACGTCATTCGGCGAGTCCTGGCGGAATTGATGGAAGGAGCCCGTTGCCGAGTGTCTCGGGTTGATCACGTAGTCTCCCCTGACCACCAACCAGTCCGAGTTGCTGTCGCCGGGGCTGTTGAAGCGATACCCGGCCGTGTTCCGCCCGTCGCCGGCGCTGGTGTCGTTGGGACCCGGCGTCAAACCAACCAGTGATCCAATGACCGGGTCAGGGGTGATTCCCGTCAACTCGAACAGGTTCACGGTGGCGATCTGACCGTTGTCCTGCCTCACGTAGCTGAAATCACCGCTGCGCGCGGAGTCCGTCAGGACGGTCCGCACGACCGACGTCGTCCTCGGCTCCCGTTCCTCCTCGTAGTTGACGAAGAAGAAGAACTTGTCCCGGATGATAGGTCCGCCAATGTTGAAGCCGAACTCATGAACCCGGATCCGTTCCTTTTCTATTCCCGCGAGCTTGTTGAAGAAGTTGGTGGCGTTGAACGATTCGTTCCGGTGGTAGAAGAACGCCTCGGTGCTGAAGGCGTTGCTGCCGGAACGCGTCACGAACTGGGTCTGCGACGCGCCCAGACCGGCGTCGACGTCCGAGTTCGCGGTGGTGATGCTTATCTCGTCGATGAAGCTTTCCTTGAGAGGAATGATCCCGAACAGGGCGTCTGTCCGGATGAACGCGTCCTGATTGTTGACACCGTCCAGCGTGTAGTTGTTGAAGGTTCCTCGGGTGCCGTTGATCGACGCGGTGCGCGCGCCGCCCCGCCCGGTAACCCCCGCCTGGGTGAGAGCCAACTGGACGACGCTGCGGCCGCTCAGCGGAAGCTCGCGGACCTGTTCCCGGCTCAGGTTGGTGTTGATCGCCGCATCGGCCGCATTCACTAGCGATTGCGCCGCGGACGCGGTAACGACGACCGTCTGGGTCAGCGCTCCGACCTCGACGACGATATCAATGGACGTGGGTGCGTTCAGGGCGACCCGGACATCTTCGATCACGGTGGTTCTGAAGCCGGACAGCGCCGCCTCGACCCGGTAGGTCCCCGGTGGAACCTGCGGGAACAGGTAGAGTCCGATTTCGTTCGTGACCGTTTCCCGCACGATGGCCGTATCGACTTCCGTCATGGTGACCGATGCGCCCGGGAGGACGCCTCCGGTTTCGTCCTGTACGGTGCCCTCGACCCTCGACGTCAGAGTCTGTGCTGCGGCCGGAATGGCTGCCGCGAGGAGAATTCCCGTCAGGAAGCCAATCGCTGTTCGGCAGGCAGCGGAAGACTTGCGATGCTGAGGGATGCGTTCGATCACTGTGACCTCCGGGGGCGGCGGGGGGTACCTAATGGTATGTCCCAAGAATGACTCTATACTCGACTTCCCACGCCGGAATTGACAACCTAACTGGCCAGGTCAATAATCTAGCCAGTATGGCTAGACAGATTGCGGAGCGTGGAGCCACTTGGTCTCTTCAGGATGCAAAGAACCGCTTCAGCGCAGTCGTGGATGCGGCTTTGGCGGGGCAGCCCCAACACGTAACTCGCCGCGGCAGGCCGGTCGTCGTGGTGTTGCGTGAAGAGGACTACGAGCACCTGCGTCGCCTGCGACGGGCGAACGCCCCGAGCTTTGCAGACTTGTTGCTCGCGATGCCGCAGGATGGCGGCGAGTTCGAGCGCATCCGCTTGCCGCCTCGTCAGGTAGATTTCTGATGTTCCTGATCGATACCGATGTGTTGTCGGCGCTCCGCAAACCGGAACGCAACCCCGCCATCGTGCGCTGGATTCGGGCACAGCGAACGGCGGACCTTCATGTAAGCGTTGTGACGGTTGGTGAAATCGAGAGAGGCGTTGCCAGCCAGTGGCGTCGCGACCCGGCGCTTGCCCGCGTGCTCGCAGCGTGGCTGGATACAGTGATCAGTCTGTACAACGAACGGATACTCCCAATCGACTTCTCCGTGGCCCGCCGGTGGGGCCGTCTCTGCGAGGCCGTCGGCCATGGCGGCGCGGACCTGTTGATCGCCGCGACGGCGATTGAGAACGGCTTGACGGTGGTGACTCGGAACGTCCGGCACTTCGAGCCGGCGGGAGCTACTGTGCTCGATCCGACCGCGGTGGGGTGAGGAGGGTTCTGTCGCGTCCGGTACCGGTTGAGTAGCGGTCTGTTCACGTAGAGGTAGTCGAGCTGATGTTCGGCCGCCTTGCTCGTGTGCTGAACCGTCGGGACCCTCATGGATCATCACTCGGGGACCGCCGCGGTTGAACCGCGGCGTTGCGTACTTGGGCTGGGGGGGTCGAGTGAAGCGAGGCGAGATTGAAGCAGCAGTTGAGGAGTTGCTCCTGTCGATCGACCGGCCCGGCGATTTCTGCGCGAACGGTCGATTGCTCGCGCCGATGCCGCGCGTGGAGGTGGAACGTGCGGGATCGCTGTCCTTTCCGGTTCCCGACACGCAGGTCGAGACCCTGATCGCGGCCGCCGAGCGCGCGCCGTACGGCAAGGGTACGGCGACCGTGCTCGACCGATCAGTGCGCGATTGCTGGCAGATCGACGCCGGACGCATCCGTCTGGGCGGCGCCGGGTGGCGGGACACGTTCGCAAGGATACTGGCCAGCGCGGCAGGCGGTCTTGGTTGCGCCCTGGAACGGATCGACGCCCAACTCTACAAGCTGCTTATCTACGAACCGGACGGATTCTTCGCTCCCCACCGCCCAGTTGTCGGCGTTTTCCAGCAGCCGGCAGAACTCGCCGAACGTCAGATCGGATGAACCCTCGACCGGGCGTTCCAGTTTGGACGCTTCCCTCAGTTCATCCAGCGTGAACTTGCCGTGAATGAGATTTCGCAGGTGCCCCTCGATCTCGCCGAGAAAGAGGAACGGTCCAGCGAATTGGCCAAGCTGGTCGGTCAGGTCCGTCACCGTCACGATGCCTGTGATCTTCCGGTCCTCGCCACGCACCAGTACGTAACCGTGCTTCGCGACGATCCCGATGGCGTCGAAGAGTCGCGTCCTGCCGGCAATCACTTCGGCTGATTCCATGCACTGGCGAACTTAGGTGCAGTCGCGCTTCAACGCCAGTCGCGTGCCGATCGACTCCCATGTGAGTATTCCCGCCACGTCGCGCTCGTTCTTCATGACGGGAAGCCGGGAATAGGCATTCATTTGCATGATCGTGGTGGCTTCCTCCAGGCGGTTGTCGGGCTTGACACTCCTAGGCTTGCAGTTCGCGGCCGGGATCATCGAGACGCGGTAAGTCGGATCGGGCGGTCGAGGCGTGGACTCGCCTGACGCTTCGGCGCCGAGTGATATCGTGATCTGCGAGTCGAGCCAAACAACGGTAATGTCCTGATCGACTCGCAAACCGAACCTATCGAGCCCGTTTCGGATGTGCTTGTTGATCCATTCCCTACGCTGCCGGTAGCCGAACTTCCCGAGGAGTTCGCGGACGGTCAAGCGCTCCGTTTGCGGGGCCGCGCCCTTTTTCTTGTCTTGCTTCATGCGCGCGGCGGTGCTCTCAAGCCACTTGTAGCCCTCATTCATGATTGGTTTCTCTCCTGAAGCCGGAACTCTACATCGTAGGCCCGGCAGGGATCCCTGACCGCGAAACCGCCCGCCGAAGTTCGTGTTAACGTCCGGGACCAACGGGTGGCGCGGCGTACTTCTATCGAGCACGCGTCGCGTCCTGGTCGAAGGAGAGCGATCATGAACAATCGCAGGTTGCTGGTAGCCGGCGCCGTGGTTCTCGGCGTGTTCGGTGGCGGCCTTCTGGCCGGAGCGCAGGTGCAGGTTCGCCAACAGGCTCCGACGGATCGCGCGGCCGACTTCCCGCTGGCCGAACTCGAGCAGATCGTGCGGGAGATGGACGCCGAGCAGCGCACTACCCTCCGGCTGCTGGAGGGCGGGAGCTACAACGTCAACATCCGGCGTATCCGGGGTGGTGAGACAGCGCTGATGCATCCGCGCACGACCGACGTCTACGTCGTCCGGGAGGGCTCCGGGACGCTGGTCACCGGCGGACGGATAGTCGACGAGGACGGGGAGCCCGTCGACGGGGAGCGCGGCGCAGCGATAGAGGGGGGCGAGGAGCGCGTCATCGGCACAGGCGATCTCGTGTTCATCCCGGCGGGCGTGCCGCACGGCATCCGCGAGACGGACGGCATCACCTGGTTCAACATTCGCTTCGACACCCTGCCCTGAGGGCGGCGGCGAATGGGTCACCGCTCGCGTTGACGCGCCGTTCCTCGCGGATGCGCATTCTCATGGTTCCCGTCGGCAGCGACGGCGATGTGCACCCGCCCATCGGCATCGCCCTTGCGCTACGGCGGCGCGGCCACGACGTGTCGATAGTCGTCAACCCGCACTTCGCGCCGCTCCTCGAGCGCGTCGGGTTGGCGTTTGTCCCGGTCGGAACGGAGGAAGACTACCAGGAGACCCTCGCGGATCCTCACATTTGGCACGCCGCGCGCGGGCTCACCGTCCTCGGGAACAGCCTCCGGCGCCATGCCTCGGAGATGGTCCGGGTGGTGCGGGACCAGGCCGCAGGGAAGGCGCCGCTGCTGGTGGCATCCGGCCTGGCATTCGGCGCCCGGGCCGCGCACGACGCCCTGGGTCTGCCGCTCGTCACGCTGCACCTGCAGCCCGCCTGCTTTCTCAGCGCGTGCGATCCCGCGGCGCCGCATGTGTGGCTGCGTTCGCTCCAGCGGCAGTCGATGCCCGTCAAGCGAGCGGTCATGACCGTTGCCGACTATCTGACCGATCTCGCCCTGGCGCCCGCGGCAAGTGCCGTGCGAGCCGAATTCGACATGCCGCCGGTACGGCACATCGTTCGCGAGTGGTGGCACTCACCTCAGCGCGTCGTCGGGCTCTTCCCGGACTGGTACGCCGCCCCGCAACCGGACTGGCCACCCAACACGGAGTTGACCGGTTTTCCGCTGTACGACGCGGCGGACGCCACGGCGCCGCAGCCGGCCCTGGAGGAGTGGATCGATTCCGGCGATCCCCCGGTGGTCTTCGTAGCCGGCTCGGCCAATGCGCAGGCCGCGCGTTTCTTCCGGGCCGGCGCTGACGCCTGCCGGCATCTGGGCCGCCGCGGCCTCCTCCTGAGCCGCTTCGAGGACCAGATGCCGCGCGCCCTGCCAACCGGTGTGCGCCACATCAGCTACGCTCCGTTCGGCTGGTTGCTGCCGCGGTCCGCGGCCATCGTCCATCACGGCGGCATCGGGACCTCCGCCCAGGCGTTGCGAGCCGGCTGCCCACAACTCGTTTCGCCGATGACGTTCGATCAACCGGACAACGCCGTTCGACTGGAGCGGCTCGGCGTGGCGCGCACGCTGTCCCCGGCGGCCTTCAGCGGGCCGCGGGTCGCCGACGTTCTGGACGCGCTCCTGGGTCCGGGCGATGTCACCCGCGCGTGCCGTGACGCCGCTCGCCGGTTCGAGGGAATCGATCCTGTGACAAGGACGTGTGAACTGATCGAGACGGCGGGCTGAGCGGCCGCGAATCCAGCTAAGATCCCAACTCACCATCGCTTCGGTACGGGAGATGAACCATGCGCCATGCGGCGGACCTTGCGGCGAGCTGCCGGACCATGTGCCGGCGCGTCGCGCGAAGGGAGGATGACCGATGAGTGCAGACCGATTGGCGGCGGCAGGAGCTGGCGCCTGGAGGATATGGCTGCGAACGATTCTCGGGGCGTTGGTTGCTACTCTTGCGGTGCGCGCTGCGTCGCTTGCGGTCTTCGACATTTCGTCCGAATTCCAACCGCTGGCGACGGCGGGACCCACTGTGTTCCTGACAGTCGTCGGCGTCGTCGCGGGGCTGGTGGTCGCGGTTGTAGTCAATCGCCGGTCCGAGCAGCCGGTTCCACTGTTTTGGCGGATCGCCATCGGCGCTCTGCTGCTCTCGCTGCTCCCCGACTTGTTTATGCTGACCGAGGGTGGCGCCGCGGCGTTTCCGGGAGCCACGATTCCGGCCGTTCTCACGCTGATGGTGCAGCACGTCGCCGCCGCCGCCGTGGTGATCGGGGTCGCGGCGCGGCTTCCGCCATTTCGCCGAGGGTGAAGAACACATAGTCGGTGGGCGGCAACGTTTCGAGCCGAGCCGTCGCGCCCCAGCCTCCGCCCTCGGACAGTCGCTGCCGGTCGATCCAGGCATTGGCGAGTCCGAAGCGGCTGGCCGGCGCGTGGTCGTGGTGCAGGCTCTGGGCGGTGTGGAGGATGTCGGACCGATCCAGGTCGAAGTCCGACTTGAGGTGGCCCACCAGGTACTCGAAATTGGCGTCGGCCGGCTTGTAGGAGCCAATCTCCTCGGCGGTGTATACGGCGTCGAACTCGACGCCCAGTTTGCGGTTGGAGGCGGCGATGCCGTCACGGTGCACGTTGGAGAGGATGACGAGCCGGTAGCGCCGCTTGAGAATGCGCAGCGCGTCCGCGGTGTCCGGGAACGCGGGCCAGTGGGGTATGGAGGCGCCGAACGCCTCGTCGAGCTCGTTGCTGGTTGGAAGCCCGAAGTGTTCGGCGATGGCGCAGTGCACGCGCGCGAGCACGTCGGGATACCGGAGATCCGGAGTGGCCTGCTCCTGCCTGCTCTCGCACTCCGCGAACGCGCGCAGCGCCGCGTCGCGCGTCACGCCGGGCGCGGCGTTGTGCATGATCAGCGGCTGCAGCGCATCCCAGATTCCCGTTTCCCAGTCGATAAGCGTGCCGTAGCAGTCGAAGGTCAGGACGCGGAAGTCCGTGAGTTGGCGCATCTCGTTCCACGTAAACTTCGTGACGTGGTTGTGTTGGGCGTGGCGCCCAGTGTACGCGAGAGGCAGGGAGAGTCGTCATGAAGCTGACCGCCGAGGAAATCGCCCGGTTCGACGACCAGGTCACCCGCGTCTGATAGAGCCGGTCATGCAGCTCGTCGACGGCCCGGTCTACATGCATCAGTACAAGGTGAACGCCAAGGCCGCATTCGACGGCGAAATCTGGCAGTGGCACCAGGACTTCGGCACCTGGCATCGGGACGACGAGATGCCAGAGCCACGCGCGATGAACATTGCGGTGTTCCTCGACGAGGTGACGGCCGCGAACGGGCCGCTGCTGCTTCTGCCGGGGAGCCACAAGCAGGGGGTATTCGAGGCCGGCCACGATCTGGCGACGACCAGCTACCCGCTCTGGACGCTGGATCGCGCCACGGCACGAAGTCGGCCATCGAAATGGCCGCCATCGCGAATGCCACCGGCTTGACGCCGCCGCCGGACGGACTGCGGTTCCCGCCGTGCGGGCAGAACGATCTCGCCCATGTGCTGCGGCCGGCGGAGGCCGGGGAGCAGCTTCACCACAAGGGGCAGGTCGAGGTGGTGTCGTCCATCGAGCGCGACGGCCGGCCGGTGCCCAACGACCTGCGCTGGGGCGTCTACGTCGTCATAGAGGCGCCCAACGACTACACCGCCGCCTGCTTCCGCCAATACGGCATGAACACCGACGCGACGGGGCGCTACTCGGCGATGTTCAAGCCCTTCCACCTCATCGGACTGGAGTTGAACGTGTCGATCCTGGCGGCCGGCCTGCTCGGCAGGCCCACGGGCGCCACGCGCAACTTCGTCGGCGACGTGGCGGCGACCGCAAAGCGCGATCTCCCGGCGGGAGAGACCCTGGACGGCGAAGGCGGGTACACCGTCTACGGCAAACTGCTTCCAGCGCGGACATCGCTCGACCGCGGCGCGCTGCCGATAGGCCTCGCCCAGGGCGCGACCCTGAAGCGGGCCGTGAGCGCGGGCGAGACCGTCCGGTGGGACGATGTCGCCATCGATCCCGCCCTTCCCGCGGTACAGGCGCGGCGCGAAATGGAGGTCGCCGGTGTCGAGGCTTGATGCCGTGGACCTGCGGAACTATGCGCGTCGCGATTGGGTAATGCCGGAACGCCTGGCGCGTAGTTCCCGTTCCAGACTGCCGGTGGAGCAGAAGGTCCGGCTCGCCATAGACCTCTACGAGGCCATGCGGAACACCCGGCCTGGATGGCCGACCGAAGCGATTCGCCGCGACGACCTGGCGACGCACCAACGCGTCCGCGCGCTGCTCGATCGCGCTGCCCATATCGGCCGTCGCTGACAGGGCTCCGGCCCGGTGGAGGGACCGCACCCTGTCCGGGTCACGGATAGACGTAGGCCCCCTGAATGCCGAGCGGCAGACCGACCAGCCAGTAGAAGACCAGGAACAGCGTCCAGGTGACGAACAGCACGGTGGCGTACGGCAGCATCAGTGACACGACGGTGCCGATGCCGGTCGTCTTGACGTACCGCTGCGAAAACACCACGACCAGCGGGAAGTACGGCATAAGCGGGGTCACGATGTTGGTCACGCTGTCACCGACGCGATAGGCGGCCTGCGTCAGCTCGGGGGCGATCCCCAGGTCCATCAGCATCGGCACGAAGATGCTGGAAAGCAGCGCCCACTTGGCAGAGGCGGAGCCTACGAACACATTGACCACCGCGGTCAGAACGATGATGCCGATGATGGTGACTTGCGGAAACAGGTTCAGATCGCGCAGGAAGTTCGCCCCTTTCAGCGCGATCAGCAGGCCGATGTTCGAGCTGTTGAAGGCGGCGATGAACTGCGCCGCGAAGAAGACCATGACCAGGTAGTAGGCCATCGTTCCCATTGCGGCGGTCATGCCGGCAACGACATCGCGATGGGTCTTGACGCTTCCGGATACGTAGCCGTGCACCACGCCCGGAATGACGAACAGCAGGAAGATCAGCGGAACCATCATGCCCATCAGGGGCGCCCCGACACTCGTCAACGATCCGTCGTCCGCACGCAGAGGCGACTCCGCGGGCAGCGTGGCCAGGGCCAGCAGCACGAGCCCGGCGGCCAGCGCGCCCACGCCGGCCCGGAAGCCGCGCCGGTCCTCGGCGGTCAGTTCCTCCATCTTCGGCATCTCGTCGGGATCGCCGTCGATGGCGGTTGCCTGAAGTCTGGGTTCGATCACGCGATCGGTCAGATACCAGCCGACCGCGATCACGAGAAGCGACGACGCGGCGGTGAAGGCCAGATTGCTGAGTGGATTGACCAGCCGTGCGGGATCGATGATCTGCGCCGCGGATTGCGTAAAGCCCTGCAGCAGCGGGTCGATGCCGGAGGGGATGAAGTTGGCCGAAAAGCCACCGGAAACGCCGGCGAACGCGGCCGAAATCCCGGCCAGCGGATGGCGGCCCGCCGCATAGAAGATCACTCCGCCAAGCGGAATCACCAGCACGTATCCGGCGTCGGCCGCCGTATGGCTGACGATCGCGGCCAGCAAGAGCATGGGAGTCAGCAGGCTGCGCGACGTGACGCCCAGAATCACCTTGAGACCCGCGTTGATGAAGCCCGTCTTCTCCGCCACGCCGACGCCGAGCAGCGCCACGAGCACGACGCCCAGGGGTGGGAATCCGGCGAACGTCGGCACCATCCGGACCATGAACTGGGTCAGTGCGGTGCCGGTCAACTGGTTCTGAATGCGGATCGGTTCACCGGTCTGAGGGTGCGTTTCCGTGAATTCGATGGGCGCGAGCAACGCCGAGGCGATCCAGGTGAAGACCAGCAGGATCAGGAATAGAATCGCGGGATCCGGCAAGCGGTTGCCTACCGCCTCGATGCTGCCCAGGAAGCGGTCCAGCAGGCCGCGGCGCCCGTCGTCTTGGGGTTCTTGGTTCTCGTCAGTCCGTGGGTCTGTCATGCAGTTCGACCTCCGTAAGGGCGCGCCGGACTATCGGTCAGGATTCCGCCCTTTCCTGGCGTTCGTGGTTGGTGTCACGCTCCAGGCAAAGACCTGGCGGAGCCTCGTCGATGGTGATTCCTTCGACAGCACGGTGGGCGCTCGCCTGTTCAAGAGCGTAGAGGGGATCCAGGATGCGGGAGGCAATTGCTTCACTCCGTTGGCGGTCCAGGGACGCCCCGATTCTAAGCACCCGCCCAGGAAACCGCAATCGGCGCTGGCCACCGGTCGACGACCGCCACACCGTCGATTTCCGGCAGGGCGCCTCATTGGTCCGGATCCTCTATCCCGTCCAGCCACACGAGAAACTGTCGTGGCGACACCAATCGCACGCCTCCGTAGGCGCCGAGTACGAGAAGGTCCCGATCACCGGTCACGATCTGGTCCGCCCCGGCCGCCACGGCAGTGGCCAGTACGAGGTCGTCGTCCTCGTCGCGGCAGACACGCGCCGGCAAGGCCATCGGCTCGACCAACCTGACCTGAGCTCGAAAGGCGTTCAGAAACGCATCGGTCGCCGCAGTCATCGCAAACTTGCGGCGCAGGCTCGATTCAAGCTCCTGCAGCAGCGCGGGCGATGACACCAGCAGGCAATCGGGTGCCTTGCCAGCCTTCGCGACGACAGTTCCCGATCGCTCGCCGCTACAATCGCGCGCAGGTGACCTCCAGGGGAATGCTTGCTATGACACTGTCCGCCCTCGGACTCCTGGCGTTCTCCTGGCTCGCGCTCGTAGCGCTGCTCATGCTGCAGGAGCGGCGTCTCATCTTCTTTCCTTCACGGGTGCTGGCCGTCACGCCGGCTGACTTCGGCCTCCGCGCCGAAGAACTTTCGATCACGGCGTCCGACGGTGTGGTGCTGCACGGATGGTGGATCGATGGTCCGGACGACCGGGTGCTGATCTGGTATCACGGCAACGCCGGGAACATCGGCGACCGATTGCACAACGCCCGGTGGTTCGTGGACCAACTCGGCGTGGCCGTCGTGCTGGTCGACTATCGCGGCTACGGCCGCAGTGAAGGCACTCCGGACGAGGCCGGCGTGTACCGCGACGGCCTTGCCATCTGCGATGCGGTAGCGGCCCGATCCGTGCGGGCGGGCAGCATCGTCCTGTTCGGCCGGTCGCTCGGCGGGGCCGTCGCAATCGAGGTTGCGCTCCGGCGGCCGGCCGGAGCGGTCGTGCTGGAATCGCCGTTCCTTTCGGTGCCGGCGTTGGCGCGCGAACACTACTGGTTCGTCCCGAGTTTCCTGGTCCGCACCCGGATGGACAACGAGTCGAAGATCGGGAGCGTCGAGGTCCCGACGCTCGTGCTCCATGGCGACCAGCGACCCATGGCCGGCGTCTGTTCGAGCTGGCGGCGCGGCCCGCGCACTTCGGCCTCATCGAAGGCGCCGGGCACAACGACACGTACCAGGCCGGTGGTGCGCGCTACCGTGATGCCTGGAGGGCATTCTTGCGGGACACCGCCGGTGCGGCCGGCTGACGGCGGCCGCCGCTCTGACTGACCGACCATCGTCGCCTGCGGCTCCGATGGTCGCCCAGCCGTGGCTATCTAGCGCGCGACACCCGGTACGCCGTCGGGCTCGTCGTCCCACCACCACAGCGGCTCCAGCGGACGCTGCCGCGGGTAGACCTCGTCCAGCGTGTCGCCGTCGAAGAGCCGGCCGTTCAGCATGACCTGCTCGACGGAATTCGTGTTCCGGAGGTCGTCGAGCGGATTCGCACTCAGGATGACGAGATCGGCGAGCTTGCCCGCCTCGATCGAGCCGACATCGCCGTCCAGGCCGATGGCTTCGGCGCCGAAGATCGTCGCCATGCGGAGTGCGTCGTGCTCCTTCATTCCCGCGGACGCCATCGCCCAGAGCTCCCAGTGGTAACCGAGGCCCTGGAGCTGGCCGTGGCTGCCGACGCCGGCCTTGCCGCCCGCTTCGACGAGATCCCTCACGAACTCCCCGTGGCGCGAGAAGACGTGTTGATCGCCGCGGAACCACTGGCCGCGCCGTAGCGTGCGTGCGTCGATCTCGTCGTGGGGCACGAAGCGGCGCAGCTTCGGGTCGTCGTGCGGATTCTCGCGGCTATAGAAGTAGTTCTCGGCCCACGGCCCGCCGTAGGAGACGAGCAGGGTCGGCGTGTAGACCCGGCCGGTCTCCGCGAACAGCTTCACGTAGTCGCCGTAGACCGGGAAGATCGGGATCGAGTGCTCCAGTCCGGGGTAGCCGTCCAGCGTCTCGGTGAGGTTCTGCCGGATATTGAGGGCGCCCTCGGTGGTCGGCATGAGCCCCAGTTCCCGCGCCGCCATGATGATGTGCTGGCGACCCTTCCGGGCCGCCGCTACGTACATCTTGATGGTCTTGGTGTCGTAGTAGTCGGTGTAGCGCCTGAGGGTATCCCTGGCCTCCCGGGCCGTGTCGATGCCGTCCTGCCAGAAGACGCCGGGGCCGGTGGAGTAGACCCTGGGTCCGAGCACCTCGCCCGTGCGGACCATGTCCGAATAGGACAGCACTTCGGTGTTGCCGGTCTGCGGATCGCGGGTCGTCGTCACCCCATAGGCAAGGTTCGCGAGGTAGGGCCAGACGTCCGTCCGGTGCAGCTCGTCCCGAGCCCGCAGATGGGCGTGGGTGTCGACGTAGCCAGGGAGCACGGTGCGCCCGCTGATGTCGATCACCTGCGCCCCGTCCGGGACTTCGACCGAGCCGCTCGCCCCGACCGCTTCGATGCGGTTATTCCGGATGACGATCTCGGCGTTCTCGATCACCTCGTCGCCGTTCATGGTGATGGCGCGTCCGCCCCTCAGCACGGCAAGTCCGGTCGGCATGTCGCGTGTCGCCTGGACCACGACGCGGTACTCGAGGGCCCGGTAGCCCGTGTCGTCCTCCTCGTCGTCGTCGCCGTCCGATTCCGCATCCTGCCCCGCAGCGTCTTCCTGGTCCTGATCGTCCTCGGCCTCCGCCTGTTGCTCGTAGGCCCGCGCGTCGTCGAGGTCGTATACGAAGTGCGCGTTGCCCAGCGACCAGTGCAAGGTGCGCCCGTCGGCGCCCCAGGCGGGAAACTCGCCGCCGATGCTGGTGATTTGACGGGACGGAAAGGCGGCGTTGCGGGGGTTCGACAGGTTGATCGTCGGCGTTACGCCGATGCTGGGCACGGTCACCGTGTAGAGCTGCCGCTGCAGCTCGACGAACGCCTGATCGCCCCGAGGCGCCATCTCGATGTTCGTCGGATTCAGTCCATCGCTGGACCCGCTCGGCGTCGGGCCGCGCACCTCGACGTGCTCCTTCTCGTCGGTGCCGTCCCAGCGCATCGAAATCAGTGTGTCGGGCGCGCCGAACAGGTAGATCCGGTCGGAACCCTCGACGAAATGCGGGTTCGAGCGCCGTTCCGACGGGGCGATGAGCGTCGCCGGTCCACCCTCGTCGCCTTCCGGATTCGCCGGTACCCAGATGATCTCGGTGCCCGGCGCGCCGCCTTCGCCTTGTGTCTCGTAGGCGCGGACCGGTCCCCGCAGGGCCACGATGCGGTCCTCGGGTCCCCACGCTGGCGCGTAGTAGGCGGCGGCGTCCCGGGTCAGGCGCACGGGCTCGCCGCTGCCGTCGGACCGCGCCTTGTAGAGGTGGCCGGCCTCGCCATCCCATGTGGAATAGGCGACCCAGTCGCCGTCCGGCGACCACGCGGGGAAATGCTCCGACATGTCGGCGGTCGTGACGCGGGCCGGACTGGCGCCGTCCGCCTGCGACACCCACAGCCGGTCGAGGGCGGTGAACGCCAGTCGGTCACCCTCGGGGGACGGCGCGACGTCACGGATCTGGCGGGCCGTGAACGTTGGCGTGTCCTCGATGGGGTAGTCGAAATCGAGGCGCGGGCCGAGGGCGAGGTCGAACTGGACCCGGAACGGGATCTCCTCCGCCCTGCCGCCGGCGATCGGGAGCTTCCAGATCCTCCCGCCGTACGACACGACGAGATGGGCGGAGTCGGGGGTGAACGACATGCCGGGCAGCAGGTCCAGCGTCGCGCGCGACTCCTGGTCGTCGCGCTGCACCGGGTAGGCGAGCCATCGTTCCTCGCCGGTCTCCAGCTCGCGCAACACCAACCCGGTGTGGTCGTCGTGCCGGGTGCCGAACACCAGCCAGCGGCCGTCGGGTGAGAGCGTGGGCCGGATCGCCGAGCCGTAGCGCGACGACTTCCTGTAGCGCTCGCCCGACTCGGTGTCGTAGGCCTCCAGCTGGTACTGGGGGAACTGGGCGTTGTAGGTCCAGTCGCCGGTCCGCCGGGAGTACCAGATGTAGCGGCCGTCGGGCGACACTGCGGGTCCGAGCATCTTCAGGTTGTCAGGCTCGGATACCGGCTGGCTACCGGTTCCGCCGTCAACGTGAAACAACTTCAGCTTCGGCAGGTCGTTCCCCCGGAACTCGCCCATGGAAGCGACGATGTAGTCGCCGTCCGGCATCCATTCGGGCGACTCGGCGCGGTTCGAGCCGCCCCGCGATATCTGCTTCGTGTCGGAGTCGTCGAGGGAGAGGACCCAGAGATTCTGTCCGCCGTCAGCGTCCGAGGTGTAGACGATGCGAGACCCGTCGGGCGAGAACCGCGGCTGCGCGTCGAAAGCCATGCCCGACGTGAGCTGCGTCGCGGCGCCCCCGCCGATCGGAATCGTGAACAGGTCCCCGAGGTAGTCGAAGACGATGGTCTCGCCGTCAGGACTGACGTCGAGCGAGATCCAGCTCCCCTCGGTCATGTCGAACGGCACCCAGCGGTCGACCTCGAGCGGGAGATCCTCGTTCGCGTCGGTGCGGGTTTCCCCGTTTTCTGCCTCCTGGGCAACTTCCCGCGCGACGAGATGGGCGGAACCGGCTGCCAGCGCCACAGCGAGACATGCGAAGAGCAGACCCCGGGTACCGGATCGAAGGTGATGCATCGTGACTCTCCTTCAGAACGCGTCAGACGGCAGGCATTCGCGGGGCTGCCTCTCAGAAGCGGAACAGCCGGTTGAACTTCACGACGAAGGCGCGGTTCTCGAGCATCGGGAAGCCCCGGTTGAGATACGTGTCCCGCTGATCGTTGTACACGATGAACAACTCGCTTCCCGGCTGATACTCCCAGCGCAGCCGAACGTTCGTGCTGAGCACGTGGTCGGTCGAGCTGTACTGCAGCAGGGCGCTGACGAACATCCTGGGCGAGAACGTGTAGGTGAGCCGGGTCGTGGCGAGGCTCAAAGTGAACGACTCCTGCGGCAGGGCGATCCGGTTTAGCGAGATGCTTGGCTCGACGGCGAACTGTCGCGTCACCTCGATGCGTCCGCGCGAATAGCCGACCGCGGTGATCCTGCCGTCGAAGAACTCGCCGTGCTGCAGGGAGAAGTTGCCCGCCACCCGCCGCTGGGGTCCCATGTCATAGGAGACCCGGAAGTCCCGGAACTCGTACTGTCCGACCGGGATGGTCACGTCGCCGGTTATCTCGAACGGCTCGGCCAGGTACTCGTAGTCGTGCTGCACATCCGCGCTCAGGGTGTCGCTGTTCTCGAAGTCGGTCCGGAACTGTGCCTGCAGGATCCGCGTCTCCACCTGCCCGGCGCTGTTCTCGATGTAGTCCAGACCCGCCCCCCAGGTGAACTGTCGAACCGCCTCGATGCCGCGCGGTCGCGGGCTGAACTGCCCATAGACGTAGCTGCGCCGGAAGTCTTCCCGCCGCATGAAACCCACCTCGGGATTGAAGTTCCTGCCGACGAGCAGATGATCGAAGACGAAACCGTACAGGTCTCCGTCGTACGAGAAGGCGGCCTGATAGCTCTCCGCGCCGCCGTCCAGGCCGGGCGTGCTCGTTCGGGCGTAGTACCCGTTCAGATTCACGTTGTCGTAGAACGAGAACGCCGCGTCGACGCCAAGCGCCTGGTTTGCGCCGTCGCCATTGAGCGACACGGACCGGTTGGTGAAGATGGCGCCGACGCGGCTCCGCCGCAGGATGTCCCGCTTGACGCGAAGCACGCTGAAGTTGGTCGCGACGGCGTCGGTAACCTCGGAGTCGTCGGTCTGAATGTTGATGGCCCCGACGCTGAAGTCGCCCACCTTTCCGGTGAGGCGTCCGCCGCCGAGAATCGGCACCGTCCGGCGCTGATCCAGGCCGATCCGCCGGCTGAAGAAGAGGGTCGGTACATCCCCGCTGCCGAAGGAGCCGGGTCCTCCGCTGAAACCTCCGCGCGAGGATCCGCCAACGCCGCCGAAGCCGGCCGCCCGCCCGAAGTCGAAGATTCCCTGGCTCTCCAGGAAGAACTCGCGCTTCTCGGGGAAGAACAGGCTGAACCGCGTCAGGTTGACCTGCTGCTCGTCCACCTCGACCTGGGCGAAATCGGTGTTCCAGGTGAAGTCCGCGGTCAGATTCTCGGTAAGTCCGTACTTGAGGTCCCCGCCGACGCGCCCGTCGCCGGCATTGGAGATCGGAGGCACTACTGTCCGGTCGGTGGCAAGCGAGGCAATGGCGTAGGGCTTGATCTCGAAGGCGCGGTTGCCGTCGGGCACCTGCAGACCGACCAGAGTGCCTGCCGCCGACACCCGGAACTGTCCCGGTCCCGCCGAAATGGGAACTGCCGTGAGGTAGGCCTCTTCGAAGTGCGCGCGTATGTCCCGGCCTACCTGGATTCCCCACAACTGCGATCGTCCGCGAGGAAAGCGCAGCGACTTGAACGGAATCTCCATCTCCACCGTCCAGCCGCCATCGAAGCGGCCGGTGCGTACATCCCACACGGGATTCCAGTCGGAGTTCGGGTTCCCCTCGTCGGTGATCTGACGGTCGCTGAACCCTCCGATGGGATTGACCCGAAAGCCGAAGCCGTTCCTCCGGTCATAGAAGGTGTCGAAGACCACGAGGAATCCGTCGTTGTTGATGAGCTGGGACGAGTCGCGCTGCATCTCGTTGGCGACCCATTCCGATTCGGGGACGGACTCGTACACGCGCGCCCCCACGTAGATCGACTCGTCGTCGAAGAAGATCCACGTGTCCGTCGGTTCGGTGGCGGGAGCTCCCTCGTCGGGCGCCTGCTGGATGAACTCGCCGAACGGTTCGACGCTCTCGTATATCGGCTCGTCCAGCACGCCGTCCAGGTTGAGGGGGTCATCGAGACGGACGGCTCGCACCGTCGCGCGCCCGTTGGCGTCGCGGGTGATGGTGGCCGGCGCCACCGGGGCCGGCGGACCATCGATTTCGAGGGCCGGCGTGGAGGTGTCCCTACTGCTCCGGGGTTCCTGTGACGCCGATGCGAATCGTGTCGCGCCGGCCAGAAGCAAGGCGAGGACTATCAATACGACACCAGGCCGCGTGGTCCGGGTCGCAAAGACGATGAGCTGGCCGTCCAGACGCACCCCCTACCTCTGCTTCCAGCGTACGAACGACGGACCCGCGGCGCCGCGCGCTTGGCCCCCGTGCTCCGGGTGCACCGACGCGACGTAGATATCGCCGTGGCTGTCCATCGCCATTTGGTGAACGTAGACGTTGGCGCCGACGAGTCGCTCGACGATGCTTCCCGTCTCGGCGTCGACGATCAGGAGGTCCTGCCGTCCCTGTTCGGAGCCCGTCACACTGAGATAGACCCTGTCTCCATAGGTCGCAACACTCAGCGGCAGCCCCGGATCGGGAACCGGTTCATAAGGCCCGACGTAGTCGCCCTCCGCCGTGAAGACATCGAAGCGGCTCCGGCAGTTCGGCATTGGCTGGAGTCGCTCCGGGGCGATCTGTCCCGGCGCGGTAACGTACGGATGAAGCGCCGTGCCGCACACGTTGCCCACGACCGAGACGACGAACCGACCGTCCGGAAGGAATGCAACACCGGTCGGTCCATTGAAATGCTCCGAGTCGTCGCCGTACTGGCCGTACTCCCCGACCGAGAGCACTTCCTCCCCTTCGGGGGTCAGCTTCACGACCTGTTGCCCCTCGCGGTCGGCCACCCAGATGAACCCGTCGGGGTCGACGAACATCGCGTGCGGCCCGATGAATTCCTGGTCGTCGGCGAACCTGCCCAGGAATCGGCCGTCACGGTCCCAGCGGGCAATCGTGCCCCTTCCGCGGTACCGGGTCATCGCGAGCGGGTGGGCGGCCCAGTGATCCACGTCCCGCGAGATCGTGTAGATCACGTCGTCGCCATCGACCGCGATGCCTGTCCCCATTTCGAACTCCATGTCTGGCGGGTACTGCGGCCAGTCGGCTGCCAGCTCGTAGCCCTGCTGCGCGCGCAACAGTATCCCGGGTTCCCACAAGGCGCCCGCGAGCCACGCCGTGAGGAGCGCGACCGCAAGGGTCACTTTGGTCGAGCAGTGTGGTGACATCGTTGCCTCCGGGTTGGCCGGGACCTCCGCGTTCCGAAAGGGAGCGGAAGGAGGCTCAACGCGCCGCCGCGGCGGCGAGGAAGAGGTCGAGCACTTCAGTTACGACGCTGTTATTGGCCCGCGTCAGGTTGATCAATCCAACCACGACCACGCGCGTTTCGGGCTCCATGACCATCAACGACGTTCCGCCGACCGAGCCGCCGGAGTGGGACAGGAGCCGCCGGCCGTCTTCGCGGGTTCGCACAAACCAGCCGAAGCCGTAGCCTGTTTCCTCGCCGTCGTGGGTGCGTTGCTCCGTAAAGAGCAGTTTCCGTGACGCTTCCGAGAGGAACCCGTCGTCGAGATGCGCGTTGGCGAACCGGAGGACGTCCTCGGTCGTCGAGAGGAAGCCGCCGCCCGCCCATTTGTAGCTGTTGTTTACGAACGGTGCGTTCACGACGCGGCCTTCCGCGTCCCGCGCGTAGTAGCTGGTCCGTCCGGAGATGATGGGAGTCACGAAGTCGGCGACCGTGTCGCGCATGCCGAGCGGACGGAAGACTGTGTCACGCAACACGTCCAGAAACGGCTGTTTGGCCGCTCCCGCGACCACCGCGCTGATCAGATTGAAACCGTAGCTCGTGTAGGCAAACGCGGCGCCAGGCTCGTGCAGCAGGGGATCGTCGGCAAAGATGTCCAGACCGTCCAGCACCGTCGGGTAGGGGTCTCGAATGAAGTTCTCGTCTCCCTCGTAGTGACGGATTCCACCCAGGTGCCCGCCGAGTTGCCGCGTCGTGATCGGATGGGCCTTCTCCGGGAACGACGGAACGTAGTGCTGGATCGGCAGGTCAACGTCCAGACGTCCTTCCTGGACCAGCTTCGCCACCGCCGCCGCCGTCATGGACTTGGAAATACTGCCGACCCGGAACTTCACCGATGGCAGCATCGGAACCCGGTGTTCCAGGTCGGCGTAGCCGAAGCCCTCGGACCAGACCGTCTCGCCGTCCACCGCCACCGCGATCGCAATACCCGGGTAGCCCCGCTCGGCGATGTCCGCGCGCACCAGGGCACGGGCTTCTTCAACCACCTCCGCGTATAGAAGCGGGGTGGGAGCCGTCGCCGCCGCGCCGTTCGACTGGGCCGTTGCGGCCGTTGTCCACAGCCCAACGAGCACACTGGCCAGCACGAGGCGCCGACCGTGCGTCGTCATGCTCATTTCAACCTCCCCTTGGTTGGTACGCCAGCCTGCAGGCCGGCATTCATTGCTGTCCGGGCGCCCCGGCACGCGATCCCGAACAGTCCTGCCAATCATGGACTCCGTGGCAGTCCGGCGCAAGCCGCGCAGGCCGATGGTATTCTGCGCGCGCGAATGGACCATGCCCCCGTCGGATTCGTCGGGCTCGGCCGCATGGGCTCCGGAATGGCCCGGAACCTGCTGAAGGTGGGTATTCCGCTCGTCGTCTGGGATCCGCGGCCGGAAGCGGCGCAGTCCCTGAGGTTGGCAGGCGCCGCCGTCGCGGCGGATCCGGCGGATCTGGCGGGGCGCGCCAGGTTGATCTTTCTCTGCGTGCCGACCGACAGAGAGGCGCGCGAGGTGCTGTTCGGAGCGCGGGGGGTGGTTCGCGCGGGTGAAACCCCGGCCGTCGTGGATACCACGACCATGAACTATCGAGCGGCCCGCAGTCTGGCCCGCCGGGCCGCGGACGCCGGACTGGCCTACGCGGATTGCCCGGTCTCCGGGATGCCCCTGCGCGCCGACCAGGGAACCCTCACGATGATGTTCGGCGGAAGCGCGGAGCTGTTCGCCCGGGCGAGGCCCTGTCTCGACGCGATGGGAGAGTTCATTGTCCACTGCGGAGACATCGGCATGGGACAGCTCCTGAAGGCGGTCAACAACATCGTCTACGACATCAACATCGCCGCTTTCTGCGAGGTCCTTCCGTTTGCGGTGAAGGCAGGGCTGGAGCCGGAGCAGGTCGCCGAGGTCCTCACGACCGGCAACGCCCGCAGCTTCGCCAGCCAGCACTTTGTGCCGCGCATCCTCGAACGGCGGTTTGACGGCGATTTCTCGCTGCAGGCGGCCTACAAGGACATCGTGAACATCCAGGAGGCGGCGGCAGAACTCGATGCGTCCCTGCCTCTGGTGGAGGCGATGGCGTCCGCCTACCGCGCCGCCATCGAGATGGGATTCGGTGACGAACCGAAAAGCGCGATCGTCAAGGTCTACGAGGCCCGGATGAACCAGGCAGTCCGCGGCGCTCCAGGTGCTTCAGGGCCTCGCGGCGGCTGAGGTTGGACAGGCCGGCGTGCGCTTCCACGAACGCTGCCACCCATTCCGGATTGGTCTTGGAGTACTCGCGCAGCGCCCAGCCGATGCTCTTGCGGAGGAAGAACTCCCGCTCGCCGGCTCGATCACATCCGTCAGGAGCTGCGTGTCCGTCGCCCGCTTGCTGCGGAGTTGCGCCAGGATGGCCGAGCGCCGTTTCCAGATGTTGTCGCACACTGCCCAATCGCGTAGCAGCGTGCCCGTGGACTCGGGGTGTGCGGTGAGGAGGACTCCCAGAGCGCGGCCCGCGATCGCGTCGACGTAGTCCCACCAGGCGCCGGTGACGATGAGCTCCTCCATGAGAGGTACCCGCTCCGATGCGATCCAGTCCGCATAGGGCCGGAAGTTCAGGAGTTCGATCGCTGCGTAGCGTTCCTCGCGGTACTCGGCTTCGCGCCTCAGGGCGAGGATTGCGGCTTCCCAGGCGTCGGGATTGGGCAGCGGCAGCGTCCGAAACACCGATCCGGTAATCCGCCGCAATTGGGGGACGGTCACGCCGTGGTAGGGCATCTGCGACTTCGCGTAACGCTGCTGCTGGGGCGCCCGGATCGGATCGGCGGCCCGGCGCAGGCCGGCGACCACGGTGTTGCGGACTCTCGCTGGAGTGTGCATTGCCGTCGCGTAGCGTGATGTATGACAGCATGCGCCATGCCTTCCTTTGCAGCGCGGCTGCTGGCCTGGTGGGACGTTCACGGCCGGAAGGACATGCCGTGGCAGCGGGAACGCACGCCGTACCGCACATGGGTCTCGGAGATCATGCTGCAGCAGACCCAGGTGCGCACCGTACTGCCGTACTTCGAGCGGTTCGTCGCCCGCTTCCCGAATGTGGAAGCCCTGGCGCGGGCTGATCTCGACGAAGTGCTGCATCTGTGGAGCGGCATGGGCTACTACGCTCGGGCACGCAACCTGCACCGCGCGGCGCGCATGGTCGCCGGGGAGCACGGCGGCGTCATGCCGAACACCGTGGCGGCCCTCGAGCGGCTGCCGGGTATCGGCCGTTCGACCGCGGCGGCGATTGTCGCGCAGGGCTACGGGCGCCGGGCCGCCATTCTGGACGCCAACGTCAAGCGCGTGCTCGCGCGCCGCCACTGCATCCCGGGGGCCGTCAGCTCGACGGCGACCGTCAACGCGCTGTGGCGCTTGGCGGAATCCCATACCCCGGCCGAACGGGTGGCGGACTACACCCAGGCCATCATGGACCTGGGCGCGACGGTTTGCCGCCGCCGCCGGCCACGTTGTGACGACTGTCCGGTCCGCGCCGACTGCCAGGCGCACATAGCGGGCGACGTTGAGCGCTATCCGGAGAAAGCGCCTCGCCGGAGCCGCCGTCTGGAGCGGAGCCGGTTCTTCGTCGTGGTTGACCCGGACGGCGCCTGCCTCGTGGAGCAACGCCCGCCGCGCGGCATCTGGGGCGGCCTGTGGTCGCCGCCGGAACGCGATGCCGCTCAGTCCGTAGGCGCGTTCCTGAATCAGGCCGGCATCGATCCGCAGCTCATTGAAAGGGTCCAGCCGGCCGAAGTAGTTCGCCACGGATTCACGCACTTCGACCTCGACATCGAACCGATCTACGTGCGTCTCCGGGCGAGGCCATCCGCGGTCCGGGACGTCGCGGTTCGCTGGATCGACCCGGCGGATCACCGGCTCGGGCTCTCCACCGTGGCGGCCAGGCTGGTCAGCGGGAAGCCGTCACCAGAGGCCGAGCAGGCGCCACCACAGGCTGCCGGCGCCCAGCCATATCACGATGTTCACCACGCTGATGAGCGCGCCCAGCGTCCACCAGGTGCCGATGTCCACGTTCCCCGACCCGAAAAGGATAGGGGCGGGCGCCGTGCCGTAGTGCGTCATCGACGCGAAGAGGTTGCTGAAGAACGCGAGGACGAGGGCGGCGAGCACGGGCGGCGCGCCGACCACGATGGAGAGGGCCAGGAACGGCGCGTACATCGCGCTCACGTGGGCGGTGGCCGACGCGAAGAAGTAGTGGACGTAGAAGTAGATCAGGCTGAGGCTGAGAAAGGCGGGTAGCCAGTGCCGGTCGCCCACCAGGCCCGAGACTCGTTCCGTGAACCTGCCGAGCATACCGAGTTCGCCGAGCTGGCTTGCCATCATGACGAGTACGGCGAACCAGATGAAGGTGTCCCAGCCGTTCCGTTCGTTGAGGATGTCCTCCCACGCGAGGGCGCCCGTGGCGAGCATTGCGGCCACGCCTGCCAGCGCCGTCGCGGTCACATTGATGCCGAGCGCGCCGCCAAGGATCCAGAGGGTCAGCAGGAAAAAGAAAACGGCCAGCAGGACCCACTCGTCGCGCGACATCGCGCCCATCTCGCGGAGCCGCTCCCGCGCCAGTTCGGGTGCTTCCGGAGTGTGCGTAATCTCCGGCGGATACAGACGGTAGATGAGCAGGGGCACCACGAGCAGGTTGAGCACGCCGGGAACGAATCCTGCCACGGCCCAGAGCGTCCATGAGATCGCGCCGCCCTGCTGCGCCGCCAGCTCCGCCGCCAGCGGGTTGGCGGCCATCGCGGTGAGAAACATCGCGCTGGTGATGACCACGCCCTGGTAGGCGGTGAGCGTCAGGAAACCGGCGATCCGGCGCTGCGTGCCGTGGGCCGCGTCGCTTCCGAGGGAAACACAGAGGGACTTGAGAATGGGGAAGATGACGCCGCCGGCGCGGGCCGTGTTGCTCGGCATGGCCGGGGCCAGAACCAGATCGGTCACGACGAAGCCGTAGGCGAGCCCGAGACTACGCTTTCCGAGCAGGCGCATGAAGTGGTACGCGATTCGCGTGCCGAGTCCCGTCTTGACGAAAGCGGTTGCGATGAAGAATGCGGCGACCACGAGCCAGACCACGGTGTTGCCGAACCCGGCGGTGGCCTCGGCAATCGTCAGCGTGCCGGAGAGGACTGCGAAGGACACCGAGACGAACGCCAAGCCGCCCATCGGCATCGGGCGTACGACGATCCCGACCATGGTGGCGACGAAGATGGCGAGAAGATGCCACGCTCGCGGCTGCACCCCGGCCGGCACGGGAACCAGCCAGAGGAGCGTCCCGACGAGGACGACCAGAGCCAGGCGACCCGCGTCAACGCGCGGAGCCTGGCCGTCGGATTTCAACTCACCGCCGTTCATCCGTCACGGAACCTGAAGCCAAGGGGAATGCCAGTGTAGTGCAGGGTGCGGTGGTATCCTGTCGCCACTTTCGATCCGGGAGGGAGCGTCATGAAGGCGACGAAGCTGGCGGCACTCGCGTTCGTCACGGTGGTCGCGGCAGGTTGCGGAGGACCGGCGCCGGAGCCCGAGCCGGAGCCGGTTGCGGACGAGGCCCCGGCCCCGCCGCAGTTTGCGGTGACGGGCGAGCATCCGTGCGAGCCGGTCGGCGACGTTGGGTTCATCTGCGACATGGTCAGCCCCGAGGACATCGCGGTCATCCCCGGCGCGGAGTGGGCGATTGCGTCCGGCGCGCGGGAGGGCGGGCGGATCCACTTGTTGAACATCAGCGAGAAGACGTCGACGCTTCTTTTTCCGACCGCTACGAGCGAAGAGCGGCTCGATGCAGAGACGTGGCCCCAGTGCCCCGGTCCGCTCGAAGACGCGAACCCCGATACCTCGCAGCACCACGGGCTCTACCTCGATTCGGGAGGGGAGGGCGTCCACACCCTGCTCGTGGTCCATCACGGTTCGCGCGAATCGATCGAGGTGTTCGAGGTGGACGCGCGGAACAACCCCCCCAGCCTGGCCTGGGTCGGCTGCGCGGTGGCTCCGGAGGGCGCCCGGCTCAACTCGGTGGTCGCCCTTCCGGACGGCGGCTTCGCCACGACAAACGCCGGGATTGGCGTTTGGGAATGGCACGCCGACAGCGGTTGGGAGGTGATTCCAGGGAGCGAAGACACGGCGGCGAACGGGATCGAGGTGTCGGCGGATGGGGAGGTGCTCTACATCGCAGGGTGGGCGGAGGAAAAGCTGACCCGCCTGTCGCGCGGCCGGACGCCCATCGAGAAGGAGGTCATCCAGCTCGGGCTCCGGCCCGACAATCTGCGGATGGCGCTCGACGGCTCCGTCATCTTCGCGGCCGGTCACACCGACAAGGATGGCAACTCCATCACCGATCCGCGCGAGCCGACGCTTGAAACCAGCAACGTCGCCGCCATCGATCCAGAGACTCTGGAGTTCGAGCGGATACTCACGCAACCTGCCCTGGCCGGGTTCATCGCGTCGACCACGGCCATTCAGATCCGCGATGAACTGTGGCTGGGGTCGTACCGCGGTGACCGGCTCGCCTACCTGCCGGCGCCGGACTAGGAGCCTGCACCGTTCCACGGCGCAGACTCTAAGCGGTCCGGGCGCGTTCGCGTTCCACCAGTTGCCTCCGGAGGATCTTTCCGGAAGGTACCTTCGGGATCGCATCGACGAACTCCACCCGGCGGACCTTCTTGTGCGGGGCGACATGCTGCGCAACATGGGCCATGATGTCGTCCGGCGTCGCCTGCGCGCCGGGGCGGAGGACGACGAAGGCCTTCGGCACCTCCCCCGCTTCCTCGTCCGGACTTGGGATGACGGCGGCGTCGGCGACGGCAGGATGTGACTGGACGGCGGCCTCCAGTTCGGCGGGGGCGATCGGGAAGCCCTTGTACTTGATGAGTTCCTTCAGGCGGTCGACGACGTAGAGATAGCCGTCGGCGTCCGCCTTGCCGATATCGCCCGTGTGCAGCCAGCCGTCGGTGTCGATCATGTTGCGGGTCGCTTCCTCGTTGTTGAGGTAGCCCTTCATCACCTGCGGGCCGCGGACGCAGACTTCGCCCAGCTCGCCCTCCGCGGCATCCTGGCCCGTCTCGATATCGACGATCCGCCACTCCGTGTTCGGGAGCGACGTGCCGACCGACGTGATCCGCAGCTCGCGACTGATCGGGTTGGTATGGGTCACCGGGCTCGTCTCGGTGAGGCCGTAGCCCTGCCGGACATGGATGTTGTTGCGGGCCGCGGCGCCGGTGGCGACCGACTCCGGAAGCGGTGCGGCGCCCGACATCACGTCGTGCAGCGACGAGATGTCGAACTGATCGACCGCCGGGTGCTTGGCCAGCGCAAGGACGATGGGTGGCACCAGGTAGCCCGTTGTCACCCTGTGCTTCTGAATCAGCCCGAGGAACTGTTCGAGGTCGAAGCGCGGCATCGTCACGATGGTCGCGCCGGACCGCAGGGCTGCGTTCATGATCACCGTCATGCCATAGATGTGGTAGAAGGGCAGGATTCCAATCAGCACGGATTCGGAGTCGATCCCCTCGACCGCATCGATCTGCGACAGGTTCGCCACCAGGTTGAAGTGCGTCAGCATGACCCCCTTCGGCATGCCGGTGGTTCCGCTGGAGTAGGGCAGCGCAACGAGATCCTCGTGCGGATCGAACTCGATCGCGGGCGGATCGCCACCTCCCAGCAGCGCCGTGAACGGTGTTGCCCCCTCCGCCTCGCCGAACACGAAGATCTCCTCGACGCTGGTGCCCTTTGCGCCCTCGCTGGCCGATTCGAGGAATTGCGGAATCGTCAACAGGAACTTCGCGCCAGAGTCGGACAGTTGACGGTGTACCTCCTCGGCCGTGTAGAGCGGATTCATCGTCGTCACCGCCCCGCCGGCCATGGAGACGCCGTGGAAGGCGACCGCGTACTCCGGCACGTTCGGACTGAAGATGGCGAAGATGTCGCCCTTCGAGAACCCGCGCGCGGCCAGCCCGCCCGCGACGGCGCGTACCGCTCCCCGCAATTGCGCGTAGGTAAGCGTCCGCCCCGACGGACCGTCAATGAGCGCCGGCTTGTCGGGCCACTGATCGACACGCTCCAGGAGGATGTCGTGCAGCGGCTGGAGCGGAATCTCGATGTTGGCAAACGGGCTTGCGTGGATCATGAAACGACTCCCCTTGAGATCACTTGCCCAGGGCCGCCGCCCGCTCGGGCGCGCCGCGGCGAGTGAGATGCGTGCCGCCGTCGACGGGTATGACCGCGCCGTTCGTGTAGGCGCCGGCGGTCGAGGTCAGATAGATGGCGATTCCCGCCATGTCCTCCGGCCGTCCGATTCGGCCGAGCGGGCAGGCGTCGACGATGTTCTGGCCGTGGGTCTCCAGGATGCCTGCGGTCATCTTGCTCTCGAAGAAGCCCGGGGCGACCGCATTCACGGTGATGTGACGGGGACCCAGTTCGACCGCCAGAGCCTTCATCAGATGGTGCGCCGCCGCCTTGCTCGTCGAGTAGGCGAACGTGCCTGTCTCGAGCAGTTGGGGCACATGAATGCCGTCAATCGAACCGACGATGATGACCCGGGCGGGATCGCTCGCGGTCGCGCCCCGCTCGAGCAGGGGGGTCAGGTCGCGGGTCAGGAGAAACGGCGCCTTCACGTTCAGGTTCAGCACCTTGTCGAACGCGGACTCGGGATACTCCGCGTACGGCGCACCCCAGGTGGCGCCGGCGTTGTTGATCAGTATGTGCAGACGGTCCTCCCGCGCCCGGATTGCTTCCACCAGCGCGGCGCGGCCATCGGCGGTGGCCACGTTGGCGGGCAACGCCTCGCATCGGCCAAGGGCGGACAGTTCCGCCGCCGCGCGCTCGCACGCGCCCGACTTTCGCGCCGTCAGGTAGACCGATGCGCCGGCGCGGAGCAACCCCTCGGCCATCATGCGGCCGATCCCTCGGGATCCGCCGGTAACCAGCGCCACCTTGCCGTCGAGGGAGAAGAGCGGGGTGAGATCCGGAGCCGCCATCGGGACGGCTGATTCTACCAGCCCGTCGTAGTCTCCCCGGGCTGCGCCCGACCGGCGTCGCATCCGGCCGGACGGCGTATGATGGTGCCGTGCCGAAGGGTGCTGTTGCGGCCGTGGCGGTTCTCCTGCTGTTCCTGCTTCTCGCGGGCAGGGCGGCCGGACAGGGCCGGGTCGCGCCGATTGGACCGGGTGACGCCGCCTGGACCGAGGATGTCCGGGCCGGCATCGAGACCTGGGGCGTCGATCCGGACGAAGCAACCACGCTGCTCCGCACCCTGGCGCGGCATCCACCGGCGCTCCACGGTCTGGGTCCGCTCGCGCGCTATCTGCGGCAGCGCTCGACGGTGCCGGTGGTGGACGGATTGCTGATCGGCCTGCGGGCCGCGTGGCTTACCCGGTCGGAGGCGATCTGGGCGGAACTGGCAGCCGAGGCGCGGACCTACGGGCTGGGGGACGCCGATCTGCGCCGCATCGCGGAAGCCCCGGGCGTCGCAGCGCAAACCTGGGACGGCGAGATGCTCCGTGTGGCGGATGACGTGTACCGGGACTCCATGCTTGAGGACCTCACTTGGGCGGCGCTGGCGGATCGCTACAACACCGCGCAGATGATCGACGTGATCTTCATCGGCGCCGAATACATCCTTCTCTCGATGCTTGCCAACAGCCTGGGAGTCGAGCCGGACCCGCGGTTCAGCGACCGGCTCCCCGCGGACATTGCCCGGACGATGGAGCCGGCCGGACCGCCCCCGATGCCGCTCGCCGTCCCCCGAATCGATCCGATTCCGCGCGGCGAGTGGACCGAGGAGGTACGCGAGCTGCTCGACCCGCAGGGAGAGGGCGGCCCGGTCCTCAATCTCTATGCCACACTGGCGCACAACCCGGTCTTCTACCGGCCCCGCGCGGTGCAGTCCGCTTACATCCGCCTCGGCACGACGCTGTCGCCGCGCGCCCGCGAGATCCTGATTCTCCGGATCGGCTGGCTCTGCGGCTCAGAGTACGAATGGTCGCAGCACGTTCGGGCGGCGCGCCGCATCGGGATGAGCGACGAAGAGATCCGCCGTATCGCCGAGGGAGCCGACGCTCCCGGCTGGGATCCGTTCGAGGCGGCCCTGATCCGTGCGACCGACGAGCTGCACCGCACCGACACCATCAGCGACGCCACGTGGCGCGTGCTGTCGGATCGCTACGACGTCCCGGAGCTGATCGATGTCGTCATAACCGTGGCAGGCTACCGAATGGTGTCGATTGCGCTGAATTCGCTCGGAACGCAGCTCGAGCCGGATCGGCCCCGCTTCCCCGTCGTGCCGCGCTGACAGGACCGGGTGCGATGCCCCGCCAGGGCCGGCGCCGGCCGGGACGCGGCGTGACGACCGCCCCTACGCCTTCGGGTAGATCTGTCGCGTCTCGACCACGTCGAAGTGAGCGAACAGGTCCTGCTTCACGTACGGATCCCGCCCGAAGGTCGCCTTCGCCTCCTCGAGGTTCTCCGCCTCGATGATGATCAGGCTTCCCGCCATCTCCCCGTCGTCGTTCAGCAGGGGTCCGCCGTAACGCACGCGCCCGGCCGCTTCCAGGCCGTCCATATGTTCGAGATGTGCGGGGCGGATACGCCGGCGTCGTTGGGGGTCGGGACGGTCGCGCGCGATCAGGACGAAGAGCGGCATGGTGTGATCCTTCCGGTTGGGCTTATCTTATGGGAACGTGACGATGTCGACGCCGCCTCCGAATCCGCCCCCTGCCGCCGGCGCACCCGTGCCATCCCCGTCCGGACGGGTCGCCAGCCGCGCCACGCTCTGGTCCTGGAGCCTGTACGACTGGGCCAACTCCGCGTTCACGACGCTGGTGGTGACCTTCATCTATTCCGCGTACTTCACCGCCGCGTTCGCCGATGATCCGGGGCGGGGGACCGCGCTCTGGTCGCGCGCGATCATGGTGAGTGCGATCGCCATCGCCGCGCTGGCGCCCATTGCGGGCGCGCTGGCCGACCGGGGCGACCGGCGGAAGTACCTGTTCCTGTGCTCGCTCGTCTGCGTCGTCACGACCGCCGCCCTCACGTTCGTGACGCCGGACACGGCGAACGGCGTCGTCGTCGCCCTCGGCATCTTTGTCGTCGCCAACGTCGCGTTCGAACTCGGTCTGGTTTTCTACAACGCGTTCCTGCCCTCCATCGCGCCACCCGATCGGATCGGGCGGATCTCCGGCTACGGGTGGGGTCTCGGCTACGCCGGCGGTCTATCGGCGCTGGTGGTGGCGCTCGTCGTCTTCGTTCCGGAGACGCCGCTCTTCGGCATCCCGACGGACGAGGGATTCAATCTGCGGGCGACGAACCTGCTCGTTGCCGGCTGGTTCCTGCTGTTCAGCGTGCCCGCCTTCATCTTTCTCAAGGACGACTGGACCCCCGGCGGCGTCAGCGTCCGGCGCGCCTTCAGCGACCTCGCCGTCACCGCGCGTCAATTGCGGCGATACCGGCAGGTACTGTTGTTCCTGCTTGCCCGTCTCTTCTACAACGACGGCCTGGTAACCATCTTCGCCTTCGGCGGCATCTACGCAGTCGGGACGTTCGGCTTCACGTTCACGGAACTGGTGACGTTCGGCATCGTGATCAACGTCGGGGCCGGCCTGGGGGCGCTTGCGTTCGGCTTTCTCGACGATTGGATCGGCGGCCGCGCAACGGTTGCGCTCAGTGTCGGAGCCCTTGCGACGGCCACGATCGTCGCCGCGCTCGCGCCCAACCAGACCTGGTTCTGGGTGGCCGCCGTGCTTGTGGGGGTCTTCGCCGGCCCAAACCAGTCCGCCAGCCGGTCGCTCATGGCGCGATTCGTGCCCCCGAAGCACGAGTCGGAGTTCTTCGGCTTCTTTGCGTTCTCCGGCAAGGTGACGTCGTTCCTCGGGCCGGCGCTGCTCGGCGTGCTGAGCGACCTCTACAGCCAGCGGGTCGGTGTGGCCAGCCTGCTCGTCTTCTTCATCGTGGGCGGACTGCTGCTCTGGCGCGTCGACGAACGCCAGGCGATAGCCGACGCCCACGCCGAGTAGCCCCGTCCGCCCGATAACTGGTGGTAGAGTAGCGTCGATGCCGATCTGGACGGGAGTCCGGTGGAGGTCGTCATGAGAGGAATAGGAATTCGGCGCATCGTGGTCGCGACCACAGTGGTGGCCGCCGGGCTGGTTCTGGCGGACATTCCGTCGGGCGTCCGCGCCCAGCAAGTCGAGCCGGGATCCTGGATGCGAGTGGATATCGTGCAGATACTCCCTCGCGAGCTGGACGAGTACATCGAGATTCAGCTCGAAGACGTGAACCCGGCGCTGCGCCGCGCGGGCGTGCCGTGGCGGTCGGCATGGAGCACGGCCGAGTTCGGCAACACTTACGAACGTCTCTTCGTCACGCCGATCAACAGCATGGGCGAGTTCGACACCGGCGGGCCTTTGGCTCGCGCTCTGGACCCGGATCGTCTTGCGCGCATCCGCGATCGCGTGCGGCAGACGCTTGCCGGCCGTCAGAGCTATGCGGTCCGTTATCACCCTGAACTGAGCGTCGAGTCGCAGGACGTGAGCGGACTCTCGCTGGCCCGCGTCACCACGGTGCAGGTGGCCCCAGGCCGGACTGCGGACTGGCAGGAATTCCTGCTGGACAACCTGCCGCGGTTTCAGACGGCGAACGTAGTGTTCGGCGTCTACGAGCGCTATTTCGGTCCCGGCGTGTCCACCTGGCAGCTCGTCGAGAACCACGCCAGCTTCGCCGAACTGGATGAGCCGGGCATACTGGCCCGCACCTTCGGCGAACGGGTGGGTGAGGTGGCGGCGCGACTGTCCGGCGTGCTCATCTCGATCGAACGCAGTGTTTTGCGCTACGACCCCGAATTGAGCTTCTCCGCCGCCGGCGGTTCGCAGTAGAAGGGAGTTCGGCCCGGATGTATCTGTGGTTTGTTGTCTTTCACATCGCCGCGGCGATGTTCCTTGTCGGCGCGTCGTACGTGGCGCTTGCCGCTCCCGTGCCGGAGCAGCGACGCCCCCTCCTGATGCGTTCCGGCATCATGGCGCTCATCGTCTTCGTTACCGGGTTCGGGATCCATGGCATGCAGCAGATGCCCTGGGAGGGGTGGGTGATCGTGAAGATCGCCTGCTGGGCCGTGCTCGCGATGATCGTGCCGCTGGTGTTCCGCCGTCCGGAGAGTTCGGCGCAACTCCGTTGGCTCACGGCTGTCACCGTGGTGGTGGCCGTCATCATGGCCATCATCCGGCCATTCTGACTCCTGGATAGGTACGGCTGGCGGCCATCGGAGCCGCAGGCGACGATGGCCGGGCGGGTCAGTCGGCGAGATAGGGGATCGTCTGCGGTCCTTCCGGCAGCACGCAGAGCCGTGCGGCCGGCCCGGCACGGTCGAGTTGCTCACGCGCCGCCGCCTCCACGTCGTCTATCGGTGTCAGGTGCGCGGCCCGGACGTCGTCCGCCGACAACCCGTCGGACTTCAGGAAGACCTGGGCGCGTCGCTGGATTTGCGCCTGAATCTGCACTTCCCACTGATCGTGCCGGTTGTGGCCCGGCGCGCAGATCATGTCGAGCAGCGCCTCGGGGGAGTCGCGCGCCTCGAGGATGGACTTGTACTCCCCGTGTGACGGCAGCCCGTCGGCGCACTCGGCGGCGCAGACAATCGCGCCGCCCGGCTTCACCACCTGGGCGGCGGCGGACATTCCCTTGACGCTTTGGTAGAGGTTCTGATCCAGAGGGTAACCGCTGTTGGTGGTTACGACGACGTCGAAGGGCGCGTCGAACGCCTGCATCGCGCTCTGCCGCACCCGTGCCGACATGGCCTTGTGGACCTCGAAAATCTCGCCCGCGGCGATGCTCGTGATCTCGCGGTCGCGGTTGATCGCGACATCGACGCTGAAGTGGACACCGATCTTTGCCGCGATCCGACGGATCGCGTCGTGAATCGGATTCCCGACCGTGATGCCCCAGCGCGCGTTGGGGCTGGCGATCATCTCGGCGTCGTGCAGGCGCATGGTGGTCCGGAACCCGGCGAGGCCTGGCGCCACCAGCTTTGGCCCGCCGCTGAAGCCGGCGAAGAAATGCGGTTCGACAAAGCCGGTGGTGATGCGGATGTCGGCATCGACCCAGTGACGGTTCAGCCAGACCGGGACCTGCGGTTCCACCTCGCCGAGCTGGACGAGCATGTCGTCGTCGAACGCGTTGTGGTTGACGATGGGGTAGCGATCTACGAGCGGCTCTCCCAGCATCTCCACCAGCTCATCGCGGGTGTTGGCGCGGTGCGTGCCGGTCGCGATCAGGATGAAGATCCGTTCGTCGGGAACGTGCGACAGCTCCTCCAGCAGGACCGGCAGCAGTCGCTCGCTCGGCATTGGCCGCGTGATGTCGCAGACCGAGATCGCGACGGTCTGGTCCGGGCTGACCAGCGTGGCGAGGGGCGGCGTCCCCATCGGTAAGCGGAGCGCGTGGCGGATCGCGCTCGCCTCGTCCGGCAGGCCATGGAGGTAGGAGGGCTCGATCACCGTCGTCCGGCCGTCGGGGAGGTCGACCGGCATCCGCCCCCGACCGTAGGCGAGATCGACTTTCACGGCCGCATGATATCGCGCGCGCGAGTTCAGGGGCGCCGCACTCGATTACCGGCCGGCCGGGGTGTTGAGGGTCGGAGTCCGTCCGTCGCGACTCAACGCACAAGGACTCGACGGGAGCCGGCTGCCGCTTCGACGGCGCGCGCCGCTATCTGTTCATCCGTCAGCGTGCTGAGCGGGTGCGTTATGACCACCGGCGCGAGGTGTTCCGCTCCCAGTGCCGTGCGCTGTACATCGGCTTCGTGCAGGAACGCATCGGTCACGATGACGGCGACCGGAACTCCCCGTTCCTCCAGGCCTACCGCGTCGTGCAAACTGCACGACGTGCAGGAGCCTCAATCGCCTATGGCGGTTACCACGGCGTCGTTCTCCGCCGCGATCCGATCCAGCAGGTCCCCTGCGGCGGGGCGTGAGAAGCTCTCTTTGGCGTAGTTCCGGACTTCGGCGAAAGCGACTGCGGACCCGAGGCGCGCCACCGTCTCACGCAGCAGCTTCGACGCGTTCCACTTCGTGTTGTCGAGGACGCCGAGGCGGATGCCGGTGAACGACTCGAGACGCGGCGCCAGGGCTCGGGGCTCCGCGGTCACGGTGCCGCGGGGGTCGTAGACGATGCGGCCGTCCGGGAGGCGTTCTTCGCTCGTCATCAGTAACAGGTTAGCGCGACGGCTCGTCACAACGCGCACGTTCCGTCGACGCATTCGCCGCTGGCCGGCGGCCGTCCGTCGATCGAACGGAGCACCGGTGACGTCATGTGTCCCCAGCCCGGGAGGAACGCCGAGAACCGCCCGGACTCGCCGCCCGCGACGAACAGGTGGATGTTGTCGGGGGAGGGGACGACCGGGATTCGGGCTCCCCGCTCGCGCGGGTACTCGGCCGGCAGGTTGCGGTTGTAGATCTTTCCGTACCGGTCGTGGAACGTGAGTTCTTCCCACGGGTTGTGGGCGGCGTTCCAGAGGTAGTCCCGTACGTCGCCCTTCGTCCAGCTCCGGGCGGCAATTGTCGCGGCGTGCTCCGGGCCGATGACGACGGCGCAGGAGCCGCTGCTGACCGCGTTGTTGTGCGCGATGGTGCTCATTGCCGAGGCGACGCTGTCGAGGATCCCCTCCGGGTCGTTGGCGACATGGTTGGTGACGCTGTGCGGCCCCTCGGCGGCGATGCAGAAGACGGTGCTGTCGTCGGCGCGGTAGCCGCGCTCGACGTGGTACGCCTCCCACGGGCTTGTTTCTTCGTGCTCGGCGATGCAGAACGTGTACTTGCCGGGGTGGCCCAGTGTGCTCTTGTCGAGGTCGCCCGGCCAGGCCCCGCCGACGTTCAGCAGCACCAGACGGATGGCCCGACCGATGGTCGCGTTAGCCCGGCATCCCGATCCGAAGACGTTGGAGCTGGCGTTGAGTCCGATCTCGCGGCGGACCGGCCCGTTGACCACCACCAGCGGCGCCGCCATATGGGTCGTTGCCTGCACGCCGTGCAGATTGAAGGGGGCGCTCGTTAGCGCGAGGAGCGCCGCGCGCACGACCGGCGCGTAACCGGGACGGCAACCCGCGAGCACGAGGTTGACCGCGAGCACCTCGCGGGTCAGATTCCCCCAGCGGGGCGGAATGCGTGCTTCGAGATGATCCGGATCACCCCCCAGCGCGCCGATCATCGCGTCGACGGTGGTGGGAGTCGGCGGGACGACGGGCAAGCCGTCGGTCCAGCCCTGCTCGAAGTACCACTCGACGAGGTCGGCGCCGGCGGCTGGCGCGGCGATGCGCGAATCCACCGCTCCGGCCTCCCGCTTCGCGGGCGCGGTCATGACCGCTGCCTGTCCAAGTCGCCGAACGTCCTGCCCTCCCGGGCGAGCCGTTCGAGGAGTGGCGCCGGGGTGAGCCATTCGCCGTGCTCGTCGTGCAGGCGCTGCATCGTCTCGTAGATCGTTCCAAGGCCCACCCGGTCGGCCCAGAACATCGGGCCGCCCCGATATCGCGGAAAGCCGTAACCGAGCATCCAGATGACGTCGATGTCACTGGCGCGCAGGACCAGGCCCTCGTCGAGGATCTTCGCCCCTTCGTTGACCAACGGATAGAGGCACCGTGGGACGATCTCGTCGTCGCTCACCTTGCGGCGCTCGATCCCGAGATCCGCCGAGACCCGTCCGATCAACGCGTCGATCGCCGGATCCGGAATCGGTGTCCTGTGTCCGGGGTCGTAGCGGTACCAGCCGGCGTGGGTCTTCTGGCCGAAGCGGCCCAGCTCGCAGATCCGGTCAGCGATGGGCGAGTAGCGCAGGTGCGCGGGCCGGCTGGCTGCCTGCCGCTGGCGGATCCGCCAGCTCACGTCGAGACCGGCGAGATCGGCCATTTCGTAGGGCCCCATCGGGAGACCGAACTCGCGAATGACGCGGTCGATCTGCTGTGGCGACGCGCCTTCCTCCAGAAGAAAGTCGGCCTGACGGCGGTAGGCGTACATCATCCGGTTGCCGACGAAGCTGTCGCAATTGCCGACGAGCACGGCCACCTTGCCGAGGCGTTTGGCGAGCGCCATGGCCGTGGCGATGGTCTCGGGCGATGTCGCGGCGCCGCGGACCGTTTCGACCAGGCGCATCACGTGCGCGGGGCTGAAGAAATGCGTGCCGATCACCTGCTCCGGGCGCGACGTGACGTCGGCAATCGCGTCGACGTCGAGCGACGATGTGTTGGTGGCGAGAATGGCTTCCGGCTTCGCGGTGGCGTCAATGGTTCGGAACATCTCCTGCTTGAGCGGCAGTTCCTCGAAGACCGCTTCGATGACGATGTCCGCGCCGGCGATGGCGCCCGTGTCCAGCGTCGGGACGATCAGGGAGAGGCGGTCGCGCATTTGCGTCTCGGTCATGCGCCCGCGGCGCACGGTCCGCGCATAGTTCTTGCGGACCGTTTCCATGCCGCGATCGAGCGCTTCCCGCGATGACTCGACCACGGTCACCGGGATGCCGGCATTTGCCAGACTCATCGCGATGCCGCCCCCCATCGTCCCGCAGCCGATGACGGTCGAGTTATCGATGGTGCGGGCTGGCGTTCCCTTCGGCACGTCGGGAATGCAGGCCACCTCGCGCTCCGAAAAGAAGGCGTGACGCTGCGCCTTCGACTGATCGGAGCCGCGCAAACGGGAAAACACCGCCCGTTCGTGCTTGAGTGCGTCCGGGTAGGGGAGGTGCAAAGCCGTCTCCACGCAGTCGACGGCGGCGTACGGCGCTTCGAATCCCCGCGTCCGGTGGTCCATCCGATCGCGGTAGTGCCTGAAGAAGTCGGGCTGATCACGCACCGCGTCGAGATGCTCCTCCAGGGTGGAGGCGCGACGTACCGGCGTGCCGTCATCGGCCAGCCGGCGGGCATGGTTTACCGCGGCTGCAACCAGATCACCGTCGACGCAGGCGTCGACGAAGCCGTACTCGACGGCGCGTTCGACCGGATGGAGCTTGCCGCCCACGATCACGTCGAGCGCCGCCTGCACGCCAATCAGTCGCGGCAGCCGCTGCGTTCCGCCCGCTCCAGGGACGATTCCGAGGGTGACTTCGGTGAGACCCAGGCGTGTTCCCGGGGCCGCGAGGCGGACATGGCAGGCGAGGGCCAGCTCCAGACCACCGCCCGCAGCGACGGAATGGATGGCGGCGACGACGGGTTTCGGCGAGGCCTCGATGCGATCGAGGACGGCGGGGAGATCAGGCGCGTTTGGCGGCGGCGGGTCGCTGAACTCGCGAATGTCGGCGCCGCCGCAGAACATCCGTCCGGCGCCGGCAATGACGATGGCCCGCACCGTATCGTCCGCCCGGACCGCCTCGAACCGTTCGCCCAACAGGCCGCGCATGGCCCAACTGAGGCCGTTGACCGGTGGATTGTCGAGACGGAGGATGGCTACGTCGCCGTCGCGCTCGATGTTGACGGTCCCGGGCATGATTCGGGGAGTCAGGCGGTGACGGCGCCGATGATTGCATCGAGCGCCGCGCGCGCCTTCTCGCGCATCTCGTCGTCCGTCGCGTCCTGAATCGGGTGCGGGACGTAGACGGCGCGCGTCGCGATGCCCGGCATGCCGAGCGCGTTCGATTGCAGATCGGCGGCCGAGACGAACTCCGATGACGCCACCATCACGGTTGGAATTCCACGTGCTTCGTAGTCAACCAAGTCGTGCACACTGCACGACGTGCACGACCCTCAATCGGCAAGCGCCTGAATGACCGTCCGGCACTTCTCGGCGACTTCCTCCCGCAGATCGGCGGGCGCCGGCCGGGTAAACGTCGGCTTTCGGAGCCGTACGACGTCGAGTCCGGGCGACTGCGCGCGCAGCAATGTCTCCAGTTCGTCGCAGAAGACATCACCGCGTGGCTTGGAGATGTCGACAATCCCCACCGGACCGGCCAGCGCGGCCGGCCGGCCGGCCAGTTGCCGGTCCATGGGTTGACGCTCGTCCGTCGGGTCCAGGATGACAATCGACTCGTTCACCGGGATGTTCTCGCGCGAGTGGACCGCACTCTAGCACACCGTCATTTTCTCGCCGCATCCGGAAGCGCGCATCGACGTTCAGCGTCTTTCGGGGCGTGTCATCCTATGCGTTGAACAGCCGGTGAACAGCAGCGATGGAGTGCCAAATGACCAGACTCACCAGACTCACCAGACTCGTCATCGCGGCGGCGGTGCTGGCCGGGGCAGACGCCGGCGGCGCCTGCACGGCGCCCGCGCCGTCGGAGCAACCGGCGCCCGCACCCGACGCGCCGTCGGCGGAGCAGACGCCGGCATCGGCCCTCAGGCTCTACGTCTTCAACTGCGGCCACATCCGGTTCGAAACCCTGGAGGCCTTCAGCATCGAAGATGACGAGACGGACGTCCGCGAGCTGATCGTGCCCTGCTACGTCGTGGAGCATCCGGACGGTCGGATGCTATGGGACGGCGGCCTCCCCTCGTCGACGGCCGAGGCGGACGGCTGGCAGGGCAACAACCGGCTCGACCAGACGCTGGCCAGCCAGTTGGCCGAGGTTGATCTCGGTTTCGACCTCAGTTCGCTCGACTACGTGGCCTTCTCCCACATGCACTACGACCATGTCGGCGTGGCCAACGAGATCGAAGGCGCGACCTGGCTGGTCCAGGGCCCCGAGTACGAGGCGATGTTCGGCGGCGCCAGCGATGTGCCGGCGGCGCAGTCCGAACTCTACGAGAACATGCGGGACGCCGAACGCATCATCCTGGACGGCGACCACGACGTCTTCGGCGACGGCCGGGTCCGCATCCTCTCGGCGCCAGGTCACACGCCGGGACACCAGGTGCTCTTCCTCGACCTTGCCGACACCGGTCCTCTCGTGTTGTCGGGCGATCTCTATCATTTCCGCCTGAGCCGCGCGGATCGCCGCGTGCCGACGTTCAACTCTGACCGGGAAGAAACCCTGGCGTCGATGGACCGGATCGAGGCCTTCGTGGAGGAGGTGGGAGCGACGTTCTGGATCGAGCACGACCTGGCGCTGTTCGAGGAGCTCGACAAGGTGCCGGCGTACTACGAGTAGTGAGTTGTCTTGCCGGCCTGGAGGCCGGCGCACCGGTGTAGCGAGTCGTGGCGCGTGCCTGGTCCGCCGGCCTCCAGGCCGGCAAGACTCGCGCACCAGCATCGCACCGTCTATTCGTCGATCGCTATCGTCACCGCCTTGGAGCCGAGGCCGCCGCTGGCCCAGCCTCCCACTGCGGCCGAGAACTTGCCGGCGGTCCCGCCCGCCACGACGATCAGGATGTGGTCGGGCGACTGGAACTTGGGGAGAGGCCTGTCGAGGGCCTCGGGAAGCGGCCGGCCGTGATCGTCGCGCCAATCCACCGGGATGTTCCTTGGGATCATCCCTTTCTCGCAGTCGTCGTTCGGGAGCAGCTCGCGGAGCGGTCTCGACGTGACCTCCTGGATCCGTTCCCGGAGCTGCCGTTTCGTGTAGCCGTCGCGCTCGAAGGTTCGTGCGTGTTCCGGCGAGACGACCAGCAAGGCCTGGTCCATGCGGTGCAGCTTGAGGTGGGCGATCGCTTCCATCGAGATCCCCATGCTCGTGGCGAGGGACCGCGCGCTGCGGGATAGCTGGTCGCGGATGGCGCGCGGCGCCTCCGCCGCGAATACCGTCACCGTGCTCTGGCCGGGATCGAAGCCGCGCTCGACATGGAGCGGGTCCCAACAGCTCAACTCTTCGTTCTCGCCGATGCACGCGGTGTACTTACCGGGCTGGCCAAGGGTCGCCATGTCCACTTCACCCGGACGCCCGCCGCCGACGTTGCGGACCACCAACTGCAGCGCCCTGCCGATCGTGGCGTTCGCGCGTGAGCCCTGGCCGAAGACGTTGCGGCCGCAGTTGAGACCGATACGCTGCCTTATCGGACCGTTGACGATGACCAGCGGTCCGACGAAATAGGTCGTCGCCAGCACGCCGTGGAGGTTGAACGCGTCGGTGCATGCGGCCTCGACGGCGGCGATGACGACCGGCAGGTAGTCGGGCCGGCAGCCCGCCATGACGGCGTTGATCGCAATCTTCTCGACGGTTGCCGGCACCAGATTCGGCGGCACGTCCGCCACGACTTCGCCCGGGGGGAGTGTCGTTCCTTCCAGCATCCGCGCCACGCGTTCCGCGGTGGGCGGGACCACCGGCAGGCCGTCGGTCAGTCCCTGCTCGTCGAGGAACTCGAACGGGTCGAGACCGGAGGGGATACGGACACGCCGCGCCGCGAGCGCCCCGGCGGCACGCCTGGCCGCCAGTCTCCGCGCGACATCCGGATCGTGGACGCGCGACCCGCAGCCGGGCCGCATCGCCGGCAGCGGCGGAGCATCCGGAGGCTCGATTGCCGGTACATCGACGCCGCAGCACGCGGCCGCCTGGGCGACCATGGCGGCAACCTCGGCCCTGGCCCAACCTTCACAGCTTGCCAGCACCATGCCGTCCGGACCGGCGAGCACCAGCGCCGGAACCGCATCGAAGCCGTAGGCCTCCGACACGGTCAGGTCCGCGTCGAGGGCGCAGGGGAAAGTCAGGCCGTGACGTTCAACGAACGCGCGGGTGAATTCTGCGTCATCCTGAGAGATGGCGATCACGCGCAGCCCCGCACCGGACAATCCGCGGTGGACCCGCTCGACCACCGGCGCCGTCACGTTGCAGGTCGCGCAGTCCTGCTTGAGGAAAAAGAGCAGCGTGGCCGCCGGCGCTTCGGTTGAAGCCCTGCCGCCAGGGGTCAACGCGTGCGGGGCGCCATCGCCGTCACACAGTTCGAAGGGCGGCGCGCTCGCGCCCCTCTCGGGCAAGGCGGGCATGGGCGAAATAGTACAATGCCGCGTCCATGCGCCTTCCGGCGGTCCGTTCGGTCATCGTTCTTTCCGTCTGCTTCGTTGGGACGCTCTCGTACGCCGTCACCCACCCGGCGGCGGCGGAGGCCGCGCGTCCGGCGGCGGTGCCCCTAGCGGCCCAGCCGGAGCAGGGCAGTGGCGCCGATGTTCTCCGCGTCTTCCTTGACTGCGGTCCGTGTGACGACGACTACCTTCGCCGCGAGATCACGTTCGTGAACTACGTCCGCGATCTGCCCGACGCGCAAGTGCACGTGTTGATCACGCGTGAGAGCACGGGCGGCGGCGGCCGTGCCTGGACGATGGACTTCTATGGCCTGGAGCAGTTCGAGGGGCTGGACGATCGAATCGTCTTCTTCACGACACAGGACGACACGGACGACAGCGAGCGGCAGAGCCTGGCGCAGATGCTGAGCCTCGGACTCGTCCGCTATGCGGCGCAAACGCCGCTCGCGCAGCAATTGCAGGTTTCCGCCGCGCCGAGCGGGGGGCCGCTCGGGGCGCGGCGGGGGGTGGTGACGGCGCAACCGGAGGACGACCCGTGGGACTTCTGGGTCTTTCGCGCACGTGTGGACGGGCGCTGGGATGAGGAGGAGCGCCAGTCCAGGCGGTCGATCAACAGCTCGTTCTCGGCCAACCGCGACACGGAAGAATGGCGGATGCGCTTCGGGGTCTTCTCGAACTACCGCACCGACCGGTTTACGCTGACGGATTCCACGTTCACGAACGTCCAGACCAACACGTCGCTTGACGTGCGCTTCATCAAGAGCCTGGGCGATCACATGGGTGTCGGCGTCGGTGGTTCGGCCGTCAACAGTACGTTCCGCAACCAGGAGTTGTCGCTGCGTGCCGCCCCCGCCCTCCAGTACAACTTTTTCCCCTACTCCGAATCGACGCGCCGGCAATTCACCGTGCTGTACACCGCCGGCTACAACGCGCTCAACTACATCGAACCGACCATCTTCGACGTTATGGACGAGCGCCGGCTGAACCACGCCGTGCAGACGTCGTACGAGGTGAACGAACCGTGGGGCGAGAGCGAATTGACGCTCGAGTTCTCCCAGTTTCTCGACGCGCCGGAGCAGCGGCGGGTCGTGGCGTTCGGCTCGCTGGATATCCGGCTGTTCCGCGGTTTCTTCCTGACGTTGCGGGCTGACAGCTCACTCATCCGCGATCAGATCTACCTCCCGCGCAAGGCGGCGTCCGATCAAGAAATCCTGGTACGCCAGCGGCAACTCGCCACCGACTACGAGTGGCAGTTCCGGGTCGGCTTCAGCTACTCGTTCGGGTCGATCTTCAATAACGTCGTGAATTCGCGGTTCGGCGGCTCGAGCGGGGGGTTCACGCGGACCTTCTGACGAAATCCCGGGCGTCCGGGAAGCCGGTCCGGAGACCGGCGCACCGGGCGGCGCGGCTGGAGGTGAGTGATGTGGTTCCGACGCCATCTGTTGACGGTCGTACTGGGCATCGGGCTGAGCGGATGCCAAGGGGCGGGTGCGCCCGTCGCGGAGGAATCCGCATCGCCTTCGCTCGCACACTCGCGCGTCACCCGGCTCGACATCACCAGCCGTGAGGCGGCGTTCGGCGGACGGTCGTTCGGTGAGGTTGGCGCCTACGAGATTCTGCTCGGCACGGCCACGGCCGTAGCTGATCCGAATGCTCCGCAGAACGCCGGGATCGTCGATCTCCAGAACGCCCCGCGCAATCCGGACGGGCTGGTCGAGTACACCTTTGAAGTCGACATTCTCAAGCCGGTCGACATCACGAGGGGTAACGGTGTCTTGGTGTACGAGATCAACAACCGCGGCCGCAACATCGTCTTCGGTTACTTTCACGAGGCGGGGCGGGGCTATGCGGCCGACAACGCCGGTAACGCGTTCCTGATGGACCAGGGTTACACGTTCGTATCGAGCGGCTGGTTGCACGGCGCGCCGGGCGCCGGCAGCCCGCGTCCAGTGCTGGCGACTTTCCCGCTTGCCACGGACAACGGTCAAGCGATCACCGGCACGTCGATGGAGGAGTGGCAGGACCCGGCCGGCGCCGCGTTCGGGCGGTTGACGTATCCGGCAGCGACGCTCGAGAAGACCGCCGCGACACTCGCGCATCGCCAGCTCCAGAACGATCCGCGCCAGACGGTTCCGGCCGACCAGTGGGACTACGTCGACGACATGACGGTCGCGGTCAGGCCCCCAGCGGGAACGGATGCGGGGACGATCTACGAGTTCGTGTACGAGGCTCGGGATCCCATCGTGCACGGCTTGGGGTTCGGCGCCATGCGCGACTGGGTCTCGTTCGCGCGCTACCGCTCCGCCGACGATCGGGGCACGCCCAGCCCGCTCTTCGTGGAGGGCATGCCGGTGCTCGACCACGTGGTAGCCGTCGGGTCGTCGCAGAGCGGCCGGATGGTCAGGGACTTCGTCTACCAGGGGTTCAACGAGGATGCCGAGGGGCGGCGCGTCTTCGACGGCATGACGGCGTATGTCGCCGGCGCCCGCCGTATGTTCGTCAACGCCCGTTTCGCGCAGCCGGGCCGCTATACGCGCCAGCACGAAGACCACAACTACCCGATGGACGAGTTCCCGTTCACGTTCGCGACGACGACCGATCCGCTGACGGGCACGACCGACGGGCTGCTGGCGGCCTGCACGGCCTCGAGCACTTGCCCGAACATCATCCAGGTGGACGCCGACTCAGAGTACTACGGCGCCCATGCCTCGCTCATCCTCACTGACACGAGCGGCCAGGCGCTGGCGCTGCCGGCGAACGTGCGCTACTGGATGCTCGCGACCGCCCATCTGCAGGGCGACGCCGGGTGCCGCGACCCGGGGAACCCGGTGCGGCCGTGGCCGTACTACCGCGCCGCGTTCGACGCGACCGTGCAGTGGGTGCGGGACGGGGTCGAGCCGCCGGCGACGCGCGCGCCGTCGGTGGCCGACGGGACGGCGGTAGCCGTTGAAGAGCAGGGCGAGCAGTATCCGACCATCCCGGACCGCCCGTACAACTCTGCGATCAGCGAGCTCGGCGTGCGTGATTTTTCCGTCTGGCCACCGAAGGAAAGCGAAGAGAAGTATCCGCTGTTCGTGCCGATCCTCGACGAGGACGGCAATCTGACGGCTGGCGTCATCGTGCCGGAAGTGGCGGCGCCGCTCTCGACGATGGGCAAGGCGGTGCGCGCCGCGGGGTTCGCGGAAGGGGACTTGTGCGGCGTGAACGGCTCAATGATCGCCTTTCCGCGCACCAGGGCGGAGCGCGTCGAAACTGGCGATTCGCGACTCTCGCTGGAGGAGCGCTATCCCGGTGGCGAGGCGGAGTACGTGAGGCGCTACAGTGAAGCGGCGGACGCGCTCGTCGCCGAGCGGTATCTGCTGCCGGCCGACGCCGAGACGCTCAAGGAGTCCGCCGCCGCGGCGTGGAGGGCGGCCTGGGGCTCCACGGCGGTCGCCGACCCCACTGGCCAGTAGGGCGTTCGGCGCACGAGGGCGGTTGTCCACGCTCAACACCGCACCGAAGAGGGAGTGCGCGTTGCCGTTGGACCTTCATGAACGAGTGGGGTGGCTCCTACCGCGAACGAGCCACACCCGACAGCGAACCGTTCAAACCGGTGGCGATCCAGTTCATCCGGCAACTCGAGCAAGACACCCGCATCACGCGAGGCGTGGGCCCAATCCAGAAGCAAGTCGTATTGCCACTGTTCCTGAAGACCTCCAAACCACTGCATCCCCTCGGGTGAGATGACACAACAGACGTTGGCCAGATCGCACGGGCCAAGGCATCCGGAGATCGACAGTTGCACCGACTTGTTGAGCTTCTCGTCTTTCCATTGCTGCTTGATCCAGTCGCGGGGAACCGGCTTGAACCCCTTGTCTGTCCGACCGCAGCAACATCCTTCGCAGAACACGATCTGCCCAAGAACGCGGCCTCGGTCCGTAGCCAGTGATTCGTGTGCGCTGAGCGCTTCGCGGATGTGTTGAGTCTGAGCATTCATGGGCGTGAGTTCCTGGTCCGCTGGACGCCGGAGGTGCCGACCACATCTGCCAAAGGTGCAGCTCCTATCGGATCGCCTTGCCTATCGCGCTGGCGGACAGCGGTTGTCTATTCCGGCAGGGCGAAGGCAATCAGTTCCGGGACACGGCCGCCACCCACGGTCAGTGCGATGTACTGCCTGCCGTCAAGCAGGTAGGTCATCGGCGTGCCTATGGCGCCGCCCGGCAGGTCGACCGACGCCAGCTCGTCACCGGTCGCCTTGTCGAACGCCGCCAGGCGCGGGCCATCGTTCGTTCCACCGGTGGTCAGGGCGTAGATCAGGAGGCCCGGCGTCAGCAGGGGACCGGCGCGGCTGGCGTCGCCGCCGAGCGGCGGGAGGTCGAGGTCGCGCAGCAGCGGATGATTGCGGATGCGGTCACCGTTGCCGGTCGGCTTCATCCAGACATGGTCGCCCGTATTCAGGTCGATGGCGGTCATTCGCGAGTAGGGCGGCTTGAAGAGCGGGAGTCCTTGCGGCATCTGCGGCCGGGTCACGCCTTGCCCGCGCCGCTCGATTACGGCCAGTGTCGCCGGCTCGCTGGGCCTCGGCTCCCGGTACTGCCGGACGGAGTAGGCGTTCCGCGAGGGGATGTAGAGGACTCCGGTCGCCGGATCGAACGCCGCGCCGGACCAGTTGGCGCCGCCGCCGCTGCTGGGGCGCTGAATCGTGCCGTCCCACATCTGGGGCGTGAAGATCGGACCGAGCCGGTAGCCCTCGACCGCGTCAACCGCCATCTGCCGGATCTCCGGGGTGAAGTCCACGAGGTCGTCTGTCACGGCGCCCTGATACTCGAACGGCGCGGGCCGGGTCGGGAACGGTTGGGTCGGCGATGGGCGCTCGCCCGGGATGTCCGTATCGGTCGGCACCGGGCGCTCCTCGATCGGCCAGATGGGCTCGCCCGTCTCCCGGTTGAAGACGTACGTGAAGCCCTGCTTGCTGATCTGCGCGAGCGCCTTCACCGATCGGCCGTCGACAATGATGTCCACCAGGTTGGGCGCGGCGGGGAAGTCCCAGTCCCAGAGTCCGTGGTGTACCGCCTGGAAGTGCCACTCGCGTTCGCCCGTCTCGATGTCGAGCGCAACGATGCTCTCGGCAAACAGGTTGTCACCCAGCCGGTGGCCGCCGTAGTAGTCGGGCGCCGGGGTGTTGGTAGGGAGGTAGAGGAGGCCCAGCTCCGGGTCCGCGCTCATCAGCGTCCAGACGCCGACCTTGCCGGTTACGCGCCAGGAGTCGCCTTCCCAGGTGTCGTTCCCGAACTCGTCGCCCTGCGGAATGGTGTGGAACATCCACTTCATTCGGCCGTTCCGCGCATCGAAGCCGCGCATCCAGCCGGGCGGCGCCTCGCGCGTGATGTTGTAGGATGAGATCGAAGATGGCGTGACGATCGTGTCGCCGACGACCAGGGGCGGCGACTGCACGGAGTAGTGGAGGGCGTTCAGCCAGTCGCGATCACCGCGGGTGGCGCGCGGGATGCCTTCCGTCAGGTCGACCCAGCCGCCGTCGCCGAAGTCCGCGCACGGCTCGCCCGTCTTGGCGTCGACGCAGATCAGGTAGCCGTTGCCGGTGCCGGAAAAGATCCGTTCGTCCGCGCGTTCCGGTCCGTCCGCCCAGTACGCGACGCCACGCTGGTTCCAGCGGGCGGTCATCGTGGTCGTGCCTTCCTCGTAGGTCTTCGGGTTGTATACCCAGAGCGTCTCGCCGGTCGCTGCGTCGATCGACGCGATCTGCGAGGTCGGCATGTTGATGAAGAGCCGGCCACCAACCATCAGCGGTGTGGCTTTCAGGTTCGTGATGTAAGGAGGTTGAGCATCGCGCCACCGATCCGGATCCCGGCGGAGCAGCTCTTCGAAGATGGTGGCCGAATCGGCCCACCACTCGCCGCCGCCCGGAGTGTCGATGCTCAGGAATGCGTCCGCAGAGAGCCATCGCCACGCGATCTCCAGATCGTCGAAATTGTCCCGGTCGATCTGCGTCAGGGGAGAGTACTTCGTTCCGCCCAGATCGCCCCCGTAGGTGGGCCACTCGCCGTTGGCGGGCGCGCCCTGCTGGGCGGCCGCGGAACCTGTGGCGGCAATGACGGCGACGACCGCAATGGTGGCAAACAGAAGGATCGGTTTTCGGGCATCAGTGCGCTCAGGCATCGGCAACCTCTCTACAGTGACCTGACTGTCCGGGACTCATCATAGCGCAGGGATCCTGCTGCTAGAATGCCGGTATGAACCGTGCGCCCCGCCGGTTCGCGGCCGCATGTCGACCGGCGTCCCCGCCGGTGCGGTGGCTGACGGGCGCAGTCGCCTTGGCGGTGGGGGCGGGCGGGGTGCTTGCGGCAGGGCAGCAGACCCCCGCGCAGCCCCCGCCAGACTTGTACCACTGGGTGTTGCCTGCCGATTCGGCCGGTGTCGAAGTGGCCACTCTGCACCCCAACGACTGCTACGTCGTACGCGAGGCGACCGGCATGGCGTACTTCGGCCCGGCAAGCGCCTCGCTACGCGAGTTGCAGCGGCAGGCGGGCGGCGCGCGGGCGCACAGGGTCGAGATGGAGCCGCGGTTGCGTCCCGAGCCGCATCCCGAGTGCCAGAGCGGCGCCTGCGTCGAGGTTGAGCGCGTGGCCGCCGCGATGGAACGGGAAATGATGGGGCTGAACCAGCGCGCCCTGCGCCACGCTGCCCACGACCCGTCTCCGCTGGACAATTTCTTCGGTGGCGCCTATTCCGACGTAGGCACGGAGGGCGCGGGGACCGATGCGGTGGGAATGGCGGTTCGCGCACGGTACCGCAACGCGCCAGAACAGCAAATGCTCGTCCGGCATCTCGGCGCCGCCCGGCGCGACAATTGTTACGAGGCGAGACTGCCGCGAACGCTTACCATTCACGTGCGGGATCATGATGCGGAACGCACGGGCCGGACGGGCGTGTACCGCGGGTACCTGTACATCGAACACCATCATCAGGAGATTACCGGTCGCGTCGTCGCGGAATGAGCGACGGGATGGCGCCGCGGTGGGAGGTCCCTGCGGAACCGAGAACAGGAGCAAGACGAAATGCGAAACTGGTTGAACGGACGACGAGACCTGGCTCGCGCGGCGGCGCTCGTGCTCGCCATGGCGGCGGTTGTGGCGGTGGCCGCGCAGGAGACGGATCCCACCGACGGCAAGCGCGCCTACCGCTTCGAGGAACTGGCCAACGGCGTATGGTTCGCCACCGGCACCGGGGCGATGACCACGATGAGCAACTCGCTGGTCATTGTGAACGACGACCACGCGATGCTGGTCGACACGAGCGTGACGCCTGCCGCCGCCCGCAAGCTGGTGGCGGAAATCGCCGAGGACGTCACCGAGCTGCCGATCCGTTACGTGTTCAACACGCACTACCACTTCGACCATGCGCACGGCAACCAGATCTTTGACGATGACGTCGAGATCGTCGGCCACGACTATGTCCGGACGCAGTTTCTCGCCGACTCTCCCAGCCAGCGCACCAACCGCAGCTTTACCGAGAGCGCGCGAGGGCAGATAGAGCAGTTGAAGGAACGGATCGCCGCAGCGGCCGACGCCGGCGAACGGTCGGAGCTGGAGCTCAACCTCCGCATCACCGAGGCGCACGTGAACGCGCTGGCCGAAACCCGCGTCAAGCCGCCCAGCGTCACCTACAACGACACGATGACCATCGTGAAGGGAGGCCGGGAGGTGCAACTCCACCACCCGGGCCGCGGCCATACCGCGGGCGACACCCTGGTCTTCCTTCCGGAGGAGCGGATCGTCTTTACGGGCGATTTTTTCGTCGGCAGTCCCGGGGCGAACGGTCTGCCGTACATGGGCGACGGCTTCGTCCACGACTGGCCGGCCAGCCTGGATCGCCTGAAGGCACTCGACTTCGAGACCATGGTTCCCGGCCATGGGGCTCCGTTGCAGGAGCGCGAGCAGATCGGTCACCTGCAGGCCTACCTGCGCGACCTCTGGAATCAGGCGAGCAAGCTGCGGGCCGATGGGGTGTCGGCGGAGGATGCGACCGGCCGCATCGACCTGACCGCCCACGCGACCCACTACGGCGATCGTGCCCGCCGCGTCGATCCCAGAGCTGTGGTCCGCATCTACGAGGTGCTGCAGATCCTTCACCCCATGTGAGGCCCATTCCATGTTCGTGAAGCCTGCGCGCGTTGTCCTGACGGTTGCGGTTTTCGGGCTGGTTCTGTCCGCCGGCCTGGCGTTTGGCATCCGGGCGACGGCGCAGACCCGGGCGGATCAGCCGGGCCTCTACCTCAGCCTCGACGAGATCCGCGAAATCGCGGGCCGCGTCCGGGCCGGCCGCAGCCTGCAGCCGGCGAGCTGGCCGGACGGCGCGCGGGTCGCCGTCATGCTGTCGTTCGATGTCGACAACGACACGATCACGCTTGCCCGCAATGCGGAGCCGTCGCTCGGCGCCATGTCGCAGGGCGAGTACGGCGCCCGGGTCGGCCTCCGCCGCGTTGTCGACCTGATGGATCGTCACGAGATCCCGGCGTCGTTCTTCATTCCGGCGGTCAGCCTGGTGATCGCTCCCGAGATGGTCGATGTGATTCAGGCTTCCGGCCGCCACGAATTTGGCGTGCATGGCTGGATCCACGAACTGAACAGCGCGCTCGACGCCGAAACGGAGCGCGAGTTGGTGATCCGCGCGACGAACTACCTGGAGGAAGTGACCGGCCGGCGCCCGGTCGGCTACCGTGCCCCGAGCTGGAACTTCAGTCCGAACACGCTCGACATCATCCGCGGGCTGGGGTTCCTCTACGACAGTTCACTGATGGCCGACGATCGCCCTTACGAACTGCTGCAGAACGGCGAGCCGACCGGAATGGTGGAGCTACCGGTCGAGTGGATCCTCGACGATGCTCCCCTCCTTAACCCGCGGGGGAACAGCTATTCGCCACCCCGCGAAGTGTTGCAGGTCTATATCGACGAGTTCGACAAGGCCTACGAGGAGGGGACCATGTTCCTCCTCACGACGCATCCGCACATCATCGGCCACCGCTCCCGCATCGTCATCCTGGAGGAGCTGATCGCGCACATCCAGCAGAAGGGCGATGTCTGGTGGGCGACGCACGAGCAGGTCGCGCGCTACGTCAGGGAGCAGGCCGGCCTCTGAGACGAAGCCCGATTGCCCTACGGCGTCACCGCCAACGGATGGTCCACGAGTTGCCGATCGACCGTGAGCAGCCGCAAGTCTTCCTCCTGCGCCTGGACAAGCAGTAGCTCGTCGAACGGGTCTTGGTGAGCCAAGGGGGTATCGAGCTTCCGCGCCGCATGGGCCGCCGTGATCGGCAAGAACGTCGCGTCCTGCTTTGCCAACGCGTCGACCACATCCTCCGGGTCGAAGCGGCTCTTGCGCGCGCCCGACGCATGCCGCGCCCGGAACTTCAGCCGCATCTCCCAGATCGACACGGCACTGACGTAGAGGCGCGCAGCATGTTCCTTGAAGAAGCGATGCTCGGCGTCCGTGAAGCGGCCGGGCGCTTCCATCAAATCGTAGAGGTACGACGTGTCGAGCAAGATCCGCACCGGCGTCTATCCGTCCGTTTCGAGACCGAGCACGCGGAGGCTGAAAGACGGGTCGTCGAACTCGCTCGGCCAGCGCTCGCCATCGCCCTCGATACCGAGCTTCCGCCGCGTCTCTTCCAGCTTCTCGAAGTCGATCGCTCCGCACGGGTGGCAGCGCACCATCTCGACGGCGGGAACGCCGTGCTTCGTGATGACGACGCGCTCACCCTTCTGGGCGGCGGCGATGAGCTCCGACAAGCGCGCCTTGGCTTCACGCACAGCGAGTTCCACGCGTTGCCTCCTCTATCTGCTGCAGGTCAACTCACTATACGTTGGGTTTCCGTCAGAGACAAGACCACGGCGTGACTACATTTTCAGCACGGACCTAGACACGGTCGGATGTCGTGCGGCGCCGGCTAGGGTGTTCTTTTTCAAGCGCACCGTTCTCGCTCAGAAACACCAGACACGCGGCCAGCGCCACCCGCTTGTTACCGTCTACGAACGGATGGTTGCGGCACAAGCAGAAGAAGTAGGCGGCTGTGATCTCGACCATGTCGGCAAGCAGCGGTTCGCCGAGCATCGTCGCCTGGGGTGCGGCGACGGCGGACTCCAGCAGTTTCTCGTCGCGCACGCCGGAGGCGCCTCCATGGGCGGTGAGCACTTCACGGTGAGTGGCTCTGACGGCCGCCACCGTCAGGTGCACGAGCGTGGCGTTCACGACAACCGCCGGAACAGCTCGGAGTTCTTGCGGATCAGTCGCTTCGAGACTTCGGTAGCCTGCGGGGCGTTAATGACCGGGCGCACCGGCGTGAGGACGATGGCGCCGTCTTCATGGACGCTTACCGTCAATTGGTCGCCTACCTTCAGCCTCGCGAGGTCCATCAGCGCGGCGTCGAAGATGACGCCTTGGGAGTTCCCAATCCCGGTGATAGTCTTCGTCATCTGGTAGAGGCTATACCCGTGGAGCGACACCGATGACGACGAAGAAGGAACCGGAGGAAGTGGGTCGCCGGGAGTTCTTGAAAACCACCGCCGCGGGCACCGCCGGCATGGCGGGCGGCTCGGGCGTTGCCGCCGCGCAGCAGGAGGCCCACGATCACGACCACCAGGTGGTGCCCGACGACATTGCGCTGCGCGTGCGGGCGCTCGAGTCGATCCTGATCGAGAAGGACATGATCGATCCGGCTGTCCTCGACGAGGCGGTCGACACTTACGAGAACCGAATCGGCCCACGCAACGGAGCGCAGGTGGTGGCGCGCGCCTGGTCGGATCCCGACTTCAAGGCGCGGCTGCTCGCGGACGGCACCGAGGCGATCGGGGAAATGGGGTACCTCGGTGCGCAGGGCGAACACATGGTGGTTGTGGAGAACACGCCGCAGGTACGCAACCTGGTGGTCTGCACGCTCTGCTCGTGCTACCCCTGGCCGACTCTGGGGCTGCCGCCCGTCTGGTACAAGTCGTCCGCATACCGTGCGCGGGCGGTCATCGAACCCCGAGCCGTGCTTCAGGAATTCGGACTCGAAGTGCCGGACGATGTTGAAGTGCGCGTCTGGGACAGCACAGCCGAGATCCGGTACCTGGTCCTGCCGGAGCGCCCGGCCGGCACGGCGGGAATGAGCGAGGAGCAGTTGGCGGAACTCGTGACACGCGACTCGATGATCGGTGTCGCCACGGTGGCCTCGCCCTGAATCGACCAACGTTCAACCGGCTTCATTGCCGGCCCGGAGACTGCATATGAACGGCATCCACGACATGGGCGGAATGGACGGCATGGGCCCGGTCGTCCCCGAGGAGAACGAACCGGTCTTCCACGAACCGTGGGAGGGCCGCGTCTACGGTCTGGGTCGCGCCGTCGGGCGATGGGGACGCGGCCGCAACTGGGGCAGCTTCCGGTTCGCCCTGGAGAGCCTGCCCCCGGCCGACTATCTGCGCATGTCGTACTACGAGCGCTGGTTCACCGTGCGCGTCAATTGGCTGCTGTCCAGCGGTCTCGTGACGCAGGCGGAGCTCGACAGCGGTTACGCCGATCCCGACGTGGCGCCGCCGGAACTGCTGCCGGCGTCGGAAGCGCAGACCGCATCGCTCGGCTCGGGCCTCCTCGATACTGAAGTAACCGCACGCTTCAACGTGGACGACGCAGTGCGCGGCCGCAACATCCATCCCCGCGGACACATCCGCATGCCTCGCTACACGCGCGGCCGAAGCGGCGTGGTCATCCGGGACAATGGCGTCTACGCACTGCAGGACACCGACGAGCAGGGCCAGCGGCTGGGTAACACTCCCCAGCACGTCTATACCGTCCGCTTCGATGCCCAGGAGCTGTGGGGCGAGCGCGCCGCGGCGGGCGATTCGGTCTATGTCGACCTGTGGGAGGAGTACCTTGAACCGGCGTAGTCCGGAATCGCCGCCACCGGCGACGGAGCCCGTCGACTCCGGCCGGCTCGCGGCGCTCCCGCCGCTGCCACGGGACGAGGAGGGACCCGTCTTCGAAGCGCCGTGGCAGGCGCAGGCGTTCGCGCTCGCGGTCAAGCTGTCCGAGGCAGGTCACTTCACCTGGAAGGAGTGGGCAGAGACTCTGGCCAGCGAGTTGCAGGCGGCGGCGGACCGTGGCGAACCGGACGACGGGTCGCACTACTACCACCACTGGGTCGCCGCCCTCGAGACGCTCGCCACCCGCAAGGGCTTAACCGAAGTGGGCGCGCTGCTCGACCGCAAAGAAGCCTGGGCGGACGCCTATCGGCACACGCCGCACGGCAAGCCGGTGGAATTGAAGAACGCCCGGAAGTCCGGCTGACGGCGCGCTGCCCGGTGCGCCGGTCTCCAGACCGGCTTTAGTCCCAGCCGTGCGGCCTCGGGCAAGTGCCGGCCCGGGGTCCGGCCGTTACCGGCCTCCGGGCCGCAGCATCAGACGATGCGCCGCATGCTCCTCGACCGCGCCACGCGTGTAGAGGAGCGGGAAGTACTCCCCGTTGCCCAGATTCTCGACGAGGTTGCCGTAGTACGGGCTGCCCGGCTGTGCCGACTGTCCGGGTGAGTTGCTGGCGACGGAACGGTCGAGGTCGGCCAGGTCGATGATCCGGCGGAAGTTGGCTCCGGTGGCGTTGACTGCCCCGAATCCTCCCGGGCGCTCCACGGCCGGGAGGTCGAAAGTCGAGACCAGCATGTGCGGCAGCTCGCTGGCATGCACCCGCCCGTGCCGCCACTCGGTCCGGTCGGGGCCGAGTTGCGACGACAACCGTTCCAGGGCGGCCTGCAGCCCCGCTTCGATCAGCGCGCGGCGTTCTTCTTCCGGCGTCGCGGGATCCTGCGCCCGTTCGTCCACCTCGCTGTTCCAGCGCACGTAGAGGGCCGCGGCCGTGCTGTTCCTCGTCAGCTCGCCGTCCCATGCCGCGATCAGGCCGCGCGCCCACTCGACGTCGGGATCACCGGAGGTCCATCCCTGGAACGCCGGGATGTCCCGGTCGGCCGCCAGGAGGTGTACATCGTGCTGAATCCGCATGTGATCCTCGACGGAGAGTTCCTCGTCCGACCCGAGGATCTGATGCAGGCGGGCGATCCGTGACGTCTCCACGCCCCTCGACGAGTGGTAGAACACGGGCCGTCCCTCGTAGCCCGGCGGATGGACGTTGTTGTTGGCGGTGGTGATGTAGCCGCGCTCCGGGTTGAACTCGCGCGGTAGGTCGGTGCGGAATCCCTGCCACTCGTACTCGCCGGTCCCGGGAACCGGCAGCCGGCCGTTCCAGCCGTCGCGGTCGGGAGTGAGCCCCGTCACCTGCAGCGCGATGTTGCCGTCGACGTCCCCGCAGATGAGGCTGTGGGTCGGCACCAGCCAGTGCATGGCGCGTTCGAAGAAGTCCGAGCAGCTCTCGGCCTGGGCGAGCTGGAAGCTCCCCTTGTAGGCCGCGGTTCCCGGCTCCTGGACGACCGACCGCACCGCGTAGGCGCGGCGGTTCTCCAGATCCTCGTAGAACACCGGACCGTGCCGGCTGAACTTCAGCGTGATCGGCTCCGGCGCTTGGCCCTTGACGGGGATCGCTTCCTCGATGATCCGCAACGGTTCCCAGCCGTCCCGCCACCGCACGAGATTCGGGTCCTCCGGATGCAGCTCCTCGACGTAGACGTCGACCATGTCGGTGCCCGCGAAGGTGAAGCCCCATGCCATGCGCTCGTTGCTTCCCGCGTCGACGCCGGCAAACGGCGGCTCGCCGCCGCCGATGACGTTCCAGCCCGGGGCCACGAGGTGCACGAAGTAACGGAGGGCGGGCATCTCGATGCGCCGGTGCGGATCGTTGGCCAGGATCGGCACGCCGGTCGGCGAGCGCGCGCCGTTCATCACCCAGTTGTTGCTTCCCTCGGTCGCGATGACGCGTGGCGAGACCTGCGTCGTCCGGACGTCGGGAAGGAGCGCCCGGTACGGTTCGACCACTTCCAATGAAGGCAGCCGGCCGGCCACGAACGGATCGCCGTCCCCGGCGCGCATCGCGTCGAGGATCTCCTGGCTGATGATGCTGACGTCGAGCCCGTCAGGGACCACCAGGTCATCCCAGGGGTCGGGCGCGGCGCGCCGGTTGGCCTCGTCGACGCCGTAGCGGGCGACGTTCATCGCGAGCTGCATTTCGTTGATGGCATGCCCTCGCACGCTGGGGACCGCGAGAGCGGCCCACCGCAGAACCGCCGTCCGTGCCGTCCAGGGTTCCGGTACGATTCCCGTGAGCTGGAACTCGACGGGGAGGTTGTCTCGGTTCTGCTCGATGTAGGCGTTCACGCCGTTGGCGTGTGCAGTGAAGAGACGCTCCGCGTCGGGGTGGTAGCCCGTCCACTCGGTCTCGTCCCACGGTCCGCGGAACATCATCAGGCGCGTGCGGCGGTCGTAGTCGAGCGCTTCCGGTCCGAAGACCTCCGCAAGCCGCCCCTCGCGCCACCGGCGCCACATCTCCATCTGCCAGAGCCGATCCTGCGCCATGACGTAGCCCTGCGCAAAGAAAAGATCATCGTCGTTGGCGGCGTAGATGTGCGGGACACCCCATTCGTCGCGGATGACTTCGACCGGTTCCCGCAGTCCCGGGATCTCGATCTCACCGTCGATGCGGGCCAGGGCGCGTTCCGCGAGCTCGTCGAGCGATTCAGGCGGGTCCGGAGCGGCGCCGCAGCCGGCTACGGTTGCCGCCAGCACTGCCGCGGCCAGCCTGATGAAAGGTCTTGCGTTGATGGACATGTGGCCTTCTCTGACTCCGTCGTTGCACGATCCGATTCGTCCACGCGCAGGACTTGCCGGCCATCTTATCTGGATTCGCGCCAAGTCCAGACGAGCGCGATCAGGACGCCTACGCCGAGCAGGCGCCGGGGATTGTCGACGAACAGGACGGCGCCGTTCGCAATCATGAAGAAGAAAGCGCAGCGGATGGCCGTGGTCCAGACTGCGGAGCGTCGCGCATGGTGGACGGGCCAGAACTGCCACCAGGCGCCTTCAGCCACCCAGATCGCGGTGAAGGCGTAGTTGGCCCAGAGTCCGCCTCCCCAGGCGAGACCGAGGAACGCCTCGGTTCGGGCCGCCGTGTAGTCGTACGCGTCGGCATGGCTCCAGTCATGGTGAATACCGAAGGCTGCCGCGACGTGGGCGAGGTAGACGAGCCCTCCGAGGAGCCAGACGGGCCGGGCCCACGGCGCCGGAACGTGCCGCGTACGGCCGTACTCACCGGCGACGTAGAGAAGGAGCGCGATCCAGATGGTCAGCACGACAGCGGGTGCGGCCGGCAGAGCCGTAGTCGCCACCGGGAACCCTAAACGTCACGCATCGACTACTGGTTGGTCTCGCGCCGGTCCGCCTCCCGGGCGTTCCACAGCTTCGCACCGGCTACGTCCAGTTTCGAGGCCGGCGCGACCGCGGTGTTGAGGATCAGGTGTTCGTTGGATTCCAGGTTGAACGGCGGCCAGTCCGGCAGATCCGGGCGGTTTGGATTGCCGGTGGCGGCGAACTGGATCCAGTAGCTCCTGACCGTCTCCGAGAGTCGGAAATCCGCCTCCGTGAAGTCGCCCATGGTTCCGAGGCCCAGGGGGCGCTCGCCGCCGTCGTCGATTCGGGTGAGCGTTCCGAAGACATAGACCAGTTCGGCCGCGTGATGGGCCCCGAGCGTCTTTCCCCAGTCGGTTGGCGGCGCGTGCGCAAAGAGGTAGAGCCAGACGGGGGACGCCTTCCTCGCGTGCGTCTCGGCGTGGGCGCGAACCGGCCCCGCAAAGAGGAAGTCGTGGATCAACTTGTCGATGCCCGGCTTGGCCGATTCGGGAGAATCGACCGCGTAGTGGGCCAGCATCGGCTCGGCATGCCCGGGGTAGACGTCGCAGACGTACGCCTCGAACGCGTCGGTGTCCGTTATCTCGAGACCCTGGGTGAAGAGTGAGCCCTCGTTGCCCATCAGGCCGGTAATCAGCGGAACATCATGCTGGCGGCCTTCCTCGTACATGGCGAGGGGATCGTCGGGGATCGACCAGCCGTCGACGTTCGGCGCCCAGACGTTCCCCGTGTCGCGGAAGGTGTCTCCGGCGTCCCGGTTCGATGCCTCCAGCATGTCCTCCGCACTGGCGGCGCGCATCGCGACAAGCTGTTGTGCCGCATCGCCGGCGCTCGCGCCGAGGGCCTCGCCGACGCGAACACCCTGCGCCTCGGCCGGCTCCCAGCCGCGAGCCGGCTCGTCCAGGGGGCGATCCCAGCCACGAATGTAGTTGCTCTGGGCAATGGCGCGGTGGTACAGGCCCTCGGCCTGCGGCATGAGCATCACGGACATCACCGCCCCGCCCCCGGCGGATTCACCGAAGATCATCACACAGTCGGGATCGCCGCCGAACGTCGCGATGTTGTCGCGGACCCACTCCAGCCCCGCCACCATGTCGAGCAGCCCGTAGTTGCCGCTCGCGCCGTGGGCCGATTCATCGGAGAGCGCCGGATGGGCGAGGAAACCGAAGGCGTTCAGCCGGTAGTTGATGGTCACTACCACGGCGCCGTCGCCGGCCAGGGCCGTGCCGTCGTAGATGGCGCTCGAGCCGGAGCCGCCGGTGTAGCCGCCGCCGTGAATCCAGAAGAGGACCGGGCGCAGTTCGGTCGTCTTACGTGGCGCCCAGACGTTCAGGAACAGGCAGTCCTCGTCCTGGGCCACGTTCTGGCCGCCGTTCTGGACGCAGATCGGACCCGCTTCGGTTGCGTCCCGCACCCCCGACCAGGAAACGACCGGAGCGGGCGGCTGCCAGCGCAGGTCGCCGACCGGCGGCGCGGCGTAGGGGATGCCCTTGAACGCCAGCACGTCCGGATCGGCGGCGCTTGCGGCGCCCTGAATCTCGCCACCGCTTACGCTGACCGGAGTGTCTGCCGACAGCGAGACAATCGGCTCCGCCGGAGCAACGTCTTCCGCCGCGCCGTCGCAGGCGGTGAACGCCGCCGCGCCCGCTGCCGCGAGGACGAGCAGCGCGATTCGATTCGATTCCATTGCCGGTCTCCATTATAGGATTGTGTGCCCGCGGCGCGGCAGGCTCACCGATGGCACCACCCCCGGACTCCGGCGACCCGGCCACCCGTTCCCCCGGGGTCCAGGCGACCGGCCCATCCACCCCGGCAGGCGCGCACCAGAACGGACGCGAGTCCCAGGGGCGGTGGTATGCGCAGGTTACGGGCGAGCAGTGGAAGGCGTTCTTCGCCACCTTCTTCGGCTGGCTGCTCGACGGTTTCGACTTCCTCATCATGACGTTCATCCTGATCGACATTCAGGAGAGCTTCACCGTTGATCGCGCGCTCGCCGGCGCGCTCGGCACGGTCACGCTGATGTTCCGCCTGGTGGGCGGCTTCGGGGCCGGCATGATGGCGGATCGGTGGGGACGACGGCTGCCGTTGATGCTGTCGATTCTCTGGTTCTCCATCTTCGCTTTCCTGAGTGGCTTCTCAACCTCCTATGCAATGCTCTTCGGGTTCCGCGCCCTCTTCGGCATCGGGATGGGAGGTGTCTGGGCGGCTGGCATGCCGCTGGCGCTGGAGCACTGGCCGACGCGGCTGCGCGGCCTGGCGTCGGGCCTGTTGCAGGGAGGATGGTACTGGGGCTACATCCTGGCCGCCCTGACGTACCACACGATCTATCCGCTGTTCGAGGGCATGGCGGATCCGTTCGGCGGCGGCGCCGACTCGACCATCGGCTGGCGGGTGATGTTCTGGGTGGGTCTGCTGCCGGCGTTGCTGGTGATCTGGATACGGCGGAGTGTCAGCGAGAGTCCGGTCTGGCTCGAGCGCCACCGCCGCCTCCGGGAGGAGGCGGCGGCGGGCGGCTCGGGCAAGCTGGAGGCGGCGGAGAGCGCGTCGGTGGTCCGCCTGTTCCGGCCCGAGTTGCTCTGGGCAACCGTGCAGTCATCGGTGCTGATGGGAACGTTCATGTTCTCCTACTATTCGCTCAGTTTCTGGTATCCCACCTTTCTGATCGAAAGGGGGCACTCGACGCTCGGCTACCTCCTCCTGTTCAACCTGGCCGGCATTGTCGGCATGGCGTTGTGGGGGCGGGTTTCGGAAACGGTCCTTGGCCGGCGCGGGGCGGTGACGGTGGCAGCTTTGATAGGGGTCGCGTCGATCCCGGCGTTCCTCGGTTCCGGCGCGACGTTGCTGGCCGTCGGCGCGGTCGTCATGGGAGTGTCGGGGGCCGGAATCTGGGGGGTCGCGCCGTCGTACCTGACGGAGCGCTTTCCGACCGCGGTGCGCGGCGTGGGTCCGGGCCTGACCTACCATGTCGGCGCGTCGCTCGGAGCCCTGACCCCGTTCGTCCTCGGGCGGTTGCAGGACGGGGGGATGACTACCGGCGGTGCGATGCAGATCTGCATTGCCATCTCCGGTTTGCTGGTGGCCGCCATCATCTGGATGGGGCCGGAAACACGCGGACGCCGCTTCACGCCGACCGAGGAGTGAAGTGCGCGTCTATCGGGAGCAAACGACATGCAGCAGACCGTTGAAGAGTCCTGGAACGACGGACCTCACTCTGTGCCGGCACCCCGCGCGCGCGGATTCGGCCGGTTGCTTGTCGCGGCAATGATCGCGGCATCATTCCTTGGCGGCGTGGCAGGAAGCCTGTTGACGAATAGTCGCGTTGGCGCGCAGGCGCCCGACGTCGTGACGACCACCCAACTGAACGTGGTCGACGGCGCCGGCAATCTGCGCGGCATTCTTGCCGGGAGCGACGAGAGAGGCCGCGCGTCGCTCACCCTGTTCGATGCAACGGGCCGGCCGCGCAGTCTTGTTGGCGTCCAGGGAGACGGGACGCCGGTGCTGCAACTGCATGGCGCGGGTGGCGAGACCAGACTGTTGGCCTCTGTGCAGGGCGAAGATGCGGTTCTCATTGCGGGCGAAGACGGCGCAGGGCAGGCGGTACTGGCCGACGTGCAGGGCAGCCCGATCCTGAGCCTGGGCGAAGGCGGGCGGAGCCGGCTGCAGTTGCAGTTGAGCGCTGATGGCATGCCGCGCATCGCCCTGTCGGACGCTACGGGGAATGTCGGCGCATCGCTCAGTGTATTGGGTGACGACCGGCCGGAACTGCGGCTCGCCACGGAGGGCCGGCAACGGGCGCTCCTGACCGTGGCGCAGGGCGCCACCGTGCTCAATCTGTCGGACGCGGCCGGCATCCGGATGGTAGCGGGCGTCGCGCCCGACGGCAGCCCAAGCGTCACGTTCCTCGACGCGGCAGGCGAGGTGATTGGGCAACTGCCGCAAGCGCCGCAGTAGAATCAACGAGCCGCTACGCGACGGAAAGGATTCACCATGACGATGCCCGCCCGCCATTGCCGTCTTGGCCTCACCCGCGTGACCGCGCATGCCATTACGGCGGCGCTCTTGCTGACAGTCTGCGCGCCGCCCGCGGTTGCGCAGGGCAATGAGGACCGCCCGAAGCGGATCGCCCTCTGGGGTTCCTCGGTGCCGAACGGAACCGGGGACGAGACAAACCAGGGAGGCTACACCGGCCGGCTGCGCGAGCTGCTCGAGCCGCGGGGTTGGGAGGTCGTCAACGTATCCCGCGGCGGTGACAACACGGTCACCATCACGCCGCGATTCGAGCCGGAGGGTACGCCGGATCCCGAAACGCGCTACCTGACCCCGGTCGAGCCGGGCTACGTCGTCATCGCCCTTTCGCTTGGCAACGAAGGGATCATGCGTTGCCCGCCCGGTCAGGAATCGCCACGCTGCGCCGCGTCGCAGGAGGCGCAGGACGCGGTGGCCCAGCAGTGGGCGGACGGCATGCAGCGGCTGATTCAGCGCGCGCGTGACAACGGCATCGTTCCCGTCGTCGGCAACACCTACGCGCGCGGCGATTTCACCGAGGCGGAGTACGCCCAGACGCGCAGGATGAACCTCCTCATCAATACCTGGGATGTCCCGAGCGTCAACCTCCTCGGCGCGATCGACGACGGCTACGGACGGTGGGCGCGCGGTTTCTTCCCCGAGCCGATCCATCCGAATGCGGCGGGCCACACCGAGATGTTTCATGCGTTCGTGCCGACGCTGTTCGACGCGCTTGCCGGCGGCAAGCCGATTCCTCAGGAGTCGGACGCGCCCGGGTTCGCCCGCATCCGGGGCAACGAGCGGTCGCCGCTGACGCTGGCGGTCGACGACACGATGCGCTCGTTCGGCCTGACCTTCTCGGTGCGGGCCGAGGGAGAGGGCACCGTGGCGAGTTTCGGCGGCGAAACGCTCGCCCACGAGGTGGACTGGGTAACGGTCCCGTTCCGTCGGGCTTCACTCGACTTCGAGGCGATGACCCTTACGCCGACGGGGCGCCGGTTCAACGCGTCGATCGCCATCCAGAACGGCCGCTGGGTGTACACGGCGGCGAACGGGAACTCTGTTTCCACCCTCGCGCCGAGCGCCGACGGAGAGTGGCACACCGTGACGCTGACGCACCATGTGGCCCGCGGGGTCACGCACTTCTGGGTGGACGGCAGGATGGTGGGCGCTGTCGAGGAACGGCTCCAGCCGGATCGTTTCGTTCTCGGCGGCCCCGGTCCCGAGTGGTCGACCGCGGTTCCGGCTCCGGCGGACTACCGGGACTGGATGGTCCACCGCGCCGGACTGAATGGCGACGAGGTGCGCGCGCTGCATGACGGCACGCTGCTGCAGTCGAGCCTGGAGCTCTACGCGCCGCTCCGGGCCGATCCGTTCGTCAACGCCGCGCAGAGCCTCTCGGAAGTAAACGTCGCGGCGGGCGCGGTGGAGGCGACGACGGAGGACTAGCGCGCGGCGGGAGGAACCGCTGGTGCGCCGGCCTTGATGCGCCGGCCTCCAGGCCGGCACGAACCCAGCGCCCGACGCGCGGCGGGAGGACGTAACGGGACGATGACGATGGGCGAGATGGTGGAGTTTCCGGCCAACAGCAAGCCGGCTGTGGGCTATCTGGCGGCGCCGGCTTCCGGCCGGGGGCCGGGCGTCATCGTGATTCAGGAATGGTGGGGGCTCGTCGATCACGTCAAGGACGTGGTCGACCGCTTCGCCGCCGAGGGCTTCGTCGCGCTTGCGCCCGACCTCTATCATGGCGAGACTGCGTCCGGCCCCGACGATGCCGGCAAGCTGATGATGGCGCTCAACATCGACGGAGCGGAGCGCGATCTGCGCGGCGCTGTCGACTGCCTGCTGGCGCGTGCGGAGACAACCGGCGAGCGCGTCGGCACGGTCGGCTTCTGCATGGGAGGGCAGTTGTCGCTCTTCGCCGCCTGCGTGAACCCCCGGGTGGGAGCGTGCGTGGACTTCTACGGGATCCACCCGAACGTCACCCCCGATCTGGCCAGCCTGCAGGCGCCGGTGTTGGGCTTCTTCGCGGAGAGGGACGGGTTCGTCACCCCGGAGGTGGCGCGCAGGCTGGAGGCGGACCTGAAGGCGGCGGGGAAGAGCGTCGACATCACGATCTTCGAGGGGGCCGAACACGCCTTCTTCAACGATACGCGGGCGGAGGTGTACCACCCGGAGTACGCGGCCGAGTGCTGGTCGCGGATGCTCGCCTTCTATCGCGCCCATCTGTAGGCGTCCCGGGGCGCTGGACGTCGGAGCGTCGCGCCGGCGGACACGGAGGTAAGCGATGCGCTGGTTCGCAAGAATCCTGCTTCCGTTCCTCTACCGGCTCCAGCCCTTGCTGATGCGGCTCCGGTCGTGGCAACTCGTCGCGCTGGTGGCGGCGCTCACCCTCTTCAGTTGGGTCGTACCGGATCCGGTGCCGTTTCTGGACGAGATTCTCCTGACGATCCTGCTCATCCTGCTGACGCGCTGGCGGGCCAGGAAGCAGGAACCGTTCGAGGGTCAGTCGCCGCCGCCGCCCGTGTAGCAGCCGGTACAATCGGAGGGTGCCGGGAAACAGTTTCGGACAGGCTTTCCGCATTACTACGGCGGGTGAGTCGCATGGCCCGGGGTACGTCGTCATCATCGATGGTTGTCCGCCGGGCCTGGCCCTGAGCGAGGACGATCTCGTTCCGGACCTCGCACGGCGCCGTCCGGGCCAGAGCGCAATCGTCTCTCAGCGTGACGAGGCGGATCTGCCGGAGATCCTCTCCGGCGTCTTCGAGGGACGGACTACCGGCACCAGCATCGGCATTCTCATCAGGAACCGCGACCAGCGCAGCCGGGACTATTCCGCGATCAAGTCGAAGTACCGGCCCGGGCACGCGGACCACGGTTACGACGCCAAGTACGGCTTCCGCGACTACCGCGGCGGCGGCCGGTCCAGCGCCCGCGAGACGGCGGTGCGGGTCGCGGCGGGGGCCATCGCGAAGAAACTGCTGGCGGAGCGATGCGGCGCGCGGATCGTCGGTTACGTCCGGCAGGTGGGTGACGTCGTGGCCGAGGTCCCCGACCCGGCCAGAGTGACATTGAGCGATGTTGAACAACTCCCGGACGGTGCGCCGAACGTCGTCCGCTGTCCGGACCTCGATGCGGCGGAGCGGATGGTCAGCCTGATCGAGCGGATGCGGTCGGAACAGAACTCCATAGGCGGCGTCGCCGAGGTAGTGGCGACCGGCGTACCCGCCGGCCTGGGCGAACCGGTGTTCGACAAGTTGAAGGCCGATCTCGGCAGGGCGCTCTTCAGCCTGCCGGCCGTTCTTGGCGTCGAGTACGGCGTCGGTTTCGGTTGTGCGACGCTGACCGGCATGGAGAACAACGACACCTTCTACGCCGGCGCGGACCGGCGGATCGCGACCCGGACGAACCGGCACGGCGGGATGCTGGGCGGCATTTCGAGCGGAATGCCGATCGTCCTGCGGGCCGCCGTCAAACCGACCAGCAGTCTGCCTCAGCCGCAGGAGACCGTGACGCCGTCGGGTGAGGTGACCACGATCAGCACGAAGGGACGGCACGACCCCTGCCTGTTGCCACGTTTCGTTCCGATGGCGGAGGCAATGGTGGCTCTCGTGCTGGCGGATCACTGGCTCCGCTGGCGGGCAACCGGCCGCGCCGATTGAGCCGGCGCCGATCCGTTGCCTCGTCAAGAGGGTGGCCGCGGGCGCACGGATATAATCGCGGCTATGCCCAAGAAGGGAATCCTGTTCGGCGTTCTCGCGGTTGCGGTCGGATTGATTGTCGGCGTCGGTATCGGATGGTTGCTGGGTGCGGTCGGGATGGGGCAGGCGGCGCCACTCGAATCGCTCGACGCGCGCGAACGAGCGTTCTCCGAGCAGATGCAGAACGTCGTCCTGACCGGACACTTCACCATCGAGGGCCGGGAGCGGCGCGACGGCCTGCCCGAACGGTACGCGATCACGAGCGCAACGAAGCTCGACGGCGACCGCTGGCGCTTCGACGTGCACATGACCTATGGCAACGTTGATGCGACGCTACCGGTGGTCGTTCCTATCGTCTGGGCCGGCGACACGCCGATGGTGAGCATCACCGACTTCGAAATCCCCGGTCTGGGAGACCAGTTCGGCGCGCGGGTCGTCTTCTACGACGACCGCTACGCCGGCACCTGGGACCACGGTGAGGTCGGGGGCATGATGTACGGCACCATCTCCCCCGCTGGCGGCGGCTAGCGGCTGCCGGCCGTCAGGGCGCAGGAAGGGGAGTTCCATGCCAAGGCAGATTCCAGTCGTTGTCGCAGTGCTTGCCGTCCTGGCCGGCATCGGCCTCGCGGGAACGCCCGGCGTCGCGCAGGTGGAGAACTACGCGCCGGTCACCGATGCGATGCTGCAGGATCCGCCGGACGCGGACTGGCTGAGTTGGCGGCGGACGCTCGACGGACAGGGTCACAGTCCGCTCGATCAGATCACCGCCGACAACGTCGACAACCTCCGTCTCGCCTGGAGCTGGAGCCTGGGGGTCGGATCGCAGCAGACGACGCCGCTCGTGCATGACGGCGTTCTCTACATCGCCAATCCCGGGGAAGTCGTGCAGGCGCTCGACGCGGCCACGGGAGACTTCCTCTGGGAATACCGGCGGGGCGTCGAAGCGCCGGGGAACAGCTTCGGCGGGCCGCCTCCGGGCCGCGCCCACCGCAACATCGCCATCTACGAGGACAAGATCTACCTGAACACGGCAGATGCGCACGTCATCGCGATCGATGCCCGGACCGGCGAGGTGGTATGGGACGCCGACGTGGGGGGAGGCGTGGGGTTCCAATTCTCGAGCGGCGCCATCATCGCCGACGGGAAGGTCATTTCCGGCCTGACCGGTTGCGGCCGCTACCGCGAGGAAGCCTGCTACATCGTGGGTCTCGATGCCCGGACGGGCCGGGAAATCTGGCGCACGTCGACCATCGCGCTGCCCGGCGAGCGGGGCGGCGACTCGTGGGGCGACCTGCCGGAGATGTTCCGCGCCGGTAGCGATTCCTGGATCCCCGGCAGCTACGACCCGGTTACCCGGACGTTATTCCACGGCACGTCGCAGGCGAAGCCGTGGGCGCGCGCGGCGCGCGGCACCGACGGCGACGCGCTCTATACGAATTCGACGCTGGCCCTGGACCCGGATACGGGCGAGATGAAGTGGTACTACCAGCACCTGCCGGGCGAGACCCTCGACATGGACGAGGTCTTCGAGCGCATCATCGTCGAGTACGACGGGCAGCGGTCGGTCTTCACGATGGGCAAGATGGCGGTGCTGTGGGAAATGGATCTCGGAAGCGGCGCGTTCCGCAACGCGCACGACCTGGGCTACCAGACGTTTGCCGACGTCGATCCGGAGACCGGAGAGGTAACGTACCGCGAGGGCATGATCCCCGAGCTGTACCGGGAGATCTTCTGGTGCCCGAGCACCGCCGGCTTCAAGAGCTGGCGCGCGATGTCCTACCACCCGGGGCAGGAGGCCTTCTACATTCCCATCAACCTGAACTGCGAGACCGGCATCTTCGGGCCGGTCGACCACGTGGAGGGAGGCGGCGGCACCGGACCGGTGCGCCGGACGAACCACTTCCATCCCGACAGCCCGGGGCAACTGGGTGAGTTTCTGGCAATGGACATGCGGACGGGCGATGTCCGGTGGCGCCGGCGCTTCAAGACGCCCATCAACAGCGCCGCGCTCACCACGGACGGCGGCCTGGCCTTTGCCGGCAGTTGGGACCGCTACATGTACGCCTTCGACGTGGAAACCGGCGAGACGCTTTGGCAGACCCGCCTGCCGACATCCGTCCAGGGCTTTCCCATCACCTACGCCGTCGACGGGCGGCAGTACGTCGCGGTGCCGGTCGGGACGGGCGGCGCGAGTTGGGGCGGCTTGATCCCGGCGGATCTGATGCCGGAAGAGAAGCGTCCCGACGGCGGCAACGGCCTCTTCGTCTTCACCCTGGCGGAGTAGCCGCCAGCGTCGCCGCGGCGACCTCGTGGTACGCCGCGCCATCGGACGACAGGCGGCTCTCCATCAGGACCACGCGATCGACGGTCCACCCGATTGGCGGCGCGTCGATCGCTTCGACCCTCTGCCGGAATGCACTCTCGGCGCTCCGGGCGACGCGTTTCACTCGCCCGATCGTCAGATGCGGACGGAAGGCCCTCTTCTCTCCCGGGAATCCGATGCCTGCGAGCCGGCGTTGCACCTCGCGCTGCAAGGCGCGCAAGGGATCCGCGCCCTCGCGCACGTCGAGCCAGACGACGCGCGGCGCGCCACGCGGCGGGAAGAGCCCGGCCGCGCCGAGCGACGCATCGAACGCGGACTGCCTCCAGGCCGGGGTGAGCGCTTCCCGGACGGCGTGCGTGCTGCGGCCTTCGAGCTCGCCGAGAAAGCGGAGCGTCAGGTGCAGGTTGGATTCCGGCACCCAACGCACCCGCGCCGCCGCTACCGCCGGCTGATTCCTCAGCTCGTCAATCAGCGCAGCGGTGCGCCTGCGCGCGGTCCGGTCGAGGGTCACCGCGATGAAGAGCCGACGCATTGTGGCCCGTGCCGGGAATCTCGGTGTAGCGCACGTATCGCTGAAGTCGCCATCATAGGGTATTGGCGCGGTTGGACAGGCTGGACATTGGCCTCTGTCGTATCCTTAGCCGGCCGTCCGGCGGAGAGCGGACGGGCGTCTGTCTCGAACCGGGCGGCTGGTCAGCCGCTGCAAGGACGAAAGGAACAGCAGATGACGCAAGAGTTCGGAACGCGAGAACTTGATGCACAGTCCGTCGTAGGCATCCGAACGACGGCGAGGATGGACGAGCTCGGGAAGGTGATGGGACCCCTGTTCGGAGAAGTGTTCGGCTACCTCCAGCAGCAGGGACACGTTCCCGCCGGGATGCCGCTTGCGAGGTACCACTCGATGGATGGAGGAACCGTCGACCTGGAGTGCGCGCTGCCCGTCGCGTCGCCTATCGCTGGTGCCGGTCGCATCACGGCTGGGCAGCTTCCCGCCTGTACCGCGGCGACCGTGACACATATGGGGCCCTACGAGAAGCTCGGGAAGACCTGGGAAGCTCTGACGGCATGGATGGCGTCCGAAGGCTTCGATCCGGCCGGAACACCATGGGAGGTCTACGTCACCGATCCCGGCGCCGAGCCGGACCAGTCGAAGTGGCGTACCGACATCTTCTTCCCCGTCTGCAGGAAGGAATCATGATTCGCGGAATATCGCCCTGCCTATGGTTCGACGGTAAAGCAGAGGAGGCGGCGGCGCTGTACACGTCGATCTTCGAGGACAGTGAGACTCTGGACGTGATCCGCTATGGCGAGAGCACCGAAGCGGTGTCCGGCCAGACGGCCGACAGCGTGATGCAGGTGGACTTCCGCATCTGCGGACAACGCTTCACGGCCCTGAATGGTGGACCGCTGTTCGAGTTCACGCCCGCCATCTCGTTCGTCGTGGAGTGCGAGACGCAGGCGGAAATCGACGCGCTGTGGACCGCACTCTCCGAGGGCGGCGAGGCGCAGCGCTGCGGCTGGCTGCGGGATCGGTTCGGTGTCTCCTGGCAGATCGTCCCTCGCGTTCTGGAAGAGCTGCGTGCGCGACGCGACGGGGACGGTTGGGAACGGACCATGCAGGCGATGCTGCAGATGGACAAGCTGGATATCGCCGGACTCCAACGCGCGTTCAACGGCTCCTGACCGCGTATCAGGCGGACGCGGTCGGCGAGGAGCGGGCCGTCCCCCGTGCCATCTTCCGCTCGCGCATCAGGAGGAACACCGGCAGGCCGAGCGACACGCCCACCGCGCACGTGCCGGCAATGGGAAGCCACAACCCGGCTACCGACAGCCGCCGCCCCTCGCGGAGGACAAAGGCGATCAGGACCACGGCGGATATCACGACGTCGGCCCACGCCAGCATCGCCATTCGCGAGCGGCCGATCTCGGCCGCCATCGCGACAGGATCGATTCCGCCGTTCTCGACTACCCAGGCAACGAGGGCGCTGTAGGGCAGTACGGTTCCGAGCACGCACATGACCGCGTAGAAAATGACCACCGCTGCTTCTCCTCGAGGGGACCTCATCGCGGCCCGGCGGTTCAGGGCAGCGTGTAGGCGACGCCAACCTGCGGTACCGCGTAGGCCAGGCCGGACGAGCGAATCGTAATCACGCCAAGGGCGACGCTGCCGCTCCACCGGTCCCGGATGCCGAACGAAACGCCGCCGCCGAAGATCAACTCCCAGGGCGCTCCACGCTGCGGCTTTCGCCACGTACCCACCAGGACACCCGGACGCAACCTCCAGCCGGGGCGCGAGAGGTTCAAACGTCCGCCAAATGCGACCGTCTGGCCGATTTCCTCCGGCCAGTTCGTCCAGGACGCCCACGCGCCGAGGCGCCCGGCCACACGCGTTGAGACTCCGATGACCAGCCCGTTCGCCGTCTCGGGGAGCGTTGCGTGCGTCCCGACGACGCGGCCGGCCCGCCGCATGGCGATGGAGACGGACGTCTGCGCGAAAGCCGGTGCCGCAGCGAGCACGATGAGCACAAGTCCTGCGCAGATTCGCCGCATGGGTACACCTGGAAGTCCGACAGGTTTGTGGGCCGTACCGGGTGTGACTCGACGGGCGCATTCTAGTAGCACCGGACGACAACTCCGATCCTCGTGAGCGTGAGCCGCGGCGGACTACTGGCTGGGAAGCGCGAACACGTAGAGCGCATTGCCGCTGCTCGGATGCCGGACCTCTGGCGCCAGCGCGCGGGGCATCAACCGCGGACTGCCTCCGCCGAGGCCGGTCGATACCGCGACGTACTGCCGGCCGCCGACGCGGAAGCTGATAGGGAATCCCTGGACCGACGTGCCGAGCCGGGCCTGCCAGAGCTGTTCGCCCGTCTCCACGTCGAACGCGCGGAACCGCCGGTCCAGGTCGCCGACGAAGGCCAGTCCGCCGGCCGTAGTCAGTACGCCGGTCAGGAACGTCGGCCGCTGCTCCATGCTCCAGATCTCTTCCAGCGTCTCCGCGTCATAGGCGGCCAGTTTCCCCAGGCGGCCGTCGGTGCCGGGCATCTCGTGGAAGGGCCGCGAGCTCATGCCGACGCCGCCCGAGCCCAGTTCGAACGCCACCTCGCGGGCGGCAAGTTCCATGCACGACTGCGCGAGGGGCACGACCAGCAGCCCGGAACCCGGGTGGTAGCTCATCGGATGCCAGTTCTTGCCGCCGGCCGTGCTCGGACACGCCGGGACGAGCTGCTCGAACTGCGCGTCGGCAATGTCCTGGCGGTAGGTGACGGCGCCGGTCTCGGGATCGATCCGGTCGAAGACGTTCTGGTAGACCGTCTCCTTGTGCCCCAGGAACTCACCCGTCTCCCGGTCCAGCTTCCAGAGGATCCCGTGCTTGCCGGCGCTGAAGACCGTCTTGCGGCCGCCGACGTCGACGAGCACCCGCTCGTACACCTCGTCCAGATCGAGCGTCTCGCCCGGGACGTGCTGGAAGTGCCACTCCAGGTTGCCGTCCCCGGGGCGTAGCGCGACGGTCGAGTTGGTGTAGAGGGCCGGATCGTCCACCGTCATCCCGCGGCTGAGGGCCACCCACGGCTTGGCCTGCGCCACGCCGAAGTAGATCAGGTCGAGATCCGGATCGTAGCTGCCGGTAATCCAGGTATCGCCGCCGCCGCGCAGGTAGTCCGGCATGTCCGCCCAGGTGTTGCCGCCCGGCTCGTCGGAACGGGCGACGGTATTGAAGCGCCAGAGCTGCTCGCCCGTGTCCGCGTCGTAGCCGCTGATGAAGCAGCTCTCCAACGTGTACCGGTCGCACCCGCTCAGCCCCTGGACGAGCGTCCCGCCGACCACGATGGGCCCGCTCGTGTTGCGGAAACCCTCGGCATGGTCGGCGATGACGGTGTCCCATACCCGTTCCCCGGTTCGGGCGTCGAGTGCGATGAGGCGCGCGTCCGGGGTGGCCAGGAAAAGCTTGTCCTCGTAGATGGCGAGGTTACGGCTCATGCCGGAGTAGCCCGTTGTCGCCACCTCCACCTGGTGTTCCCAGATGAGGTCGCCGGTGGCGGCGTCGAGCGCCTGCACCAACGGACCGATCCCGGCCAGAAACATGACACCGTCATGGACGATGGGCGACGGGGCGTTCCAGCCGCCTTCGTTCATCGCCCAGACCCAGGCCAGCTCCAGATCGGCGACGTTGCCCCGGCTGATGTCCGCCAGCGGACTGTAGTTCCACGCCTGGTAGGTGCGCCGGATCATCAGCCAGTCGCCATCGTCGGGATTGCGCAGCATCGCGTCCGTGACCGGCCGGTAGCCCTCGACCGTGCCGGCCACGCTGACTCCGCCGGCCTCCGGGGCAGCGGAGGGGGTTGCCGCCGCAGGCGCCGCCGCTGCCGGCGTCTCCGGGGCGCCGCTGCTCTCGGCGAGGCTCGGCGACGTTCCGCTCGCGACGACCGCGCCGATGGGCGCCGCTACCTCGGCCGTCAACGGCGCGCCGCCCGCCGGGGCGCCGTTCGCCTGGAGCAGATAGGCCACGACATCGAGGTACGCCGCGTCGCTCAGGCCGCCGGGACTCTCGGGCGGCATCGACTCCTTGATGCGGGTGAAGAGATCACCCGGACTCAGGTCGGCCCAGAACTGCAGGAAGCTCTCGCCGGCGAGCTGCGGCGCTTCGAAGCTGCCCTGCAGGTTGGATTGGTGGCAGGCGGCGCACACGCGTTCGTAAATCGCCTGGCCCGACTCCGCCTGGGCGGCCACGTAGACGCCCGACTGGGCCCCGCCCAGCCCGTCCAAGGCGGGCGCCATGAGCAAGGCCGCCGAGAACGCCGCCGCCGCCGACAACTGCCGTGCCTGCCCGTTGCGTGACCCGTTCATAGCCATCGATCCTACTTGCTGGGTTGGAAGGGGAATCTGGAGCCGGCGAGCGGACTCGAACCGCTGACCTGCTGATTACGAATCAGCTGCTCTACCAACTGAGCTACGCCGGCAACCCTGGAGGTCAGTGACGCATCGAGTTCGTGGAACTCGCGTCACGAAGTCCTATTGTAGTCGGTCGCCGCTGGCGGGGGCGACGCCCCATGCACCGCAGGACTCTCACGGCGTGGCGCCGTTGGCCTCGACCGTGAACCGGCCCGTGGCGCTACCCCTGAACGTTCCCTGCTCGAGCCATTCCAGCGAGGCCTGGTGCATGAACTTGTACTGCGTCGTCTCCCACACCGCGAAGTGGGTGGCGCATTCCATCTCGACCAGCACCTTGTTGTCCGTGCCGGTCAGGTCGCTGTAGAGCTGCCGGTCGGCCTCGAGCAGGAAGTCCTGCTCGCCGACGAGGATCAGCGTCGGCGCCTCCACCTTGGCGGCGTACTCCCGGTTCCAGCCCCACGAACCGGCCGAGGTGCGAACCCGCATCACGCCGTGGGGTGGCCCCCAGACGGATCCGAGCTGGTCGTAGGCCATGACGGTCTGCCAGATGACCCCCTGGATGTCCGGATCGATCTGGTTGTCGCAGGCGACGGTCGAGCGCCAGCGGCCGTTCTCCAGAGTGTCGCGGGTCTGCAGGCGCATCGGCGCCGAGCCGGCGGGCAGCGACTCCGGCGGCATCGACGGCTGGTCGGGCCGGTAGCCCGGCGCAAACAGCACGAGCTTGTCGATGACGTCCGGATTGCGCGCCGCGAATCCGGCCGTGCGCGGCCCACCGGCGGACCACCCGACGAGGCTGACCCGGTCGACGCCGCGCAGCTCACGGATGTAGTCGACCACGCGGGCGATTTCGTCCCAGTCCGACTGACTCGTCGTCAATCCGTGCGCGTAGCGCGGCTCGCAATCCTGCGCAAGCGGGTTCGGCGTGACCAGCGCACGGTTCTCGGCGTCCATGTTGCACGGGTCATCCATCATCGGCCGGGGTGACAGGCCGTATCCCGACTGGTCCATCGCGAACGTGTCGTAGCCGGCGCCGGCGAGGTGCTCCATCCAGGAGTAGTCCTTGAACGGCAGGTCGTAGTCCGGCACGGCCGGGATCGACCCGCCGTGGACGAACAGGACCACCTTTCCGTGCGGACTCTCGCCGTCCGCGATCCGCGCCTCCAGATCCCGGCTCAGCTTCTCGCGGAGGAACAGGCCGACCCGCTCCCCCTCGTTCGCGGACACCGTCGACGTATGCGGCACGAAGCGATCGACGGTGACGAAGGCATCGTCAGCCGCGCCGAGGCTGGCCGCCGCGAGAGCAACCGCGCCCACAAGGGCCGCCAGCGACGCGCCGGCGCGCCTGTCCGTTCCGAGTGTTCCGATCATGGCCTGCTCCTTCCTGAGCTTCCTGCCAATGGTAATGATGCCCGAAATGCGCTGCCCGTGTGGCGCCATCGGTTCACTTCCGTTCGACGCAGCCGCCATTCGCGGCGGGGTTTGGTGGGACAATGGGCGGGGCTTCGGGCCGGCGCCGCTACGGGCCGGCGGCATCCGGAAGGAGTCGGAGCATGAAGACCAACCGGCGAGCTTTCGTCAGGACCCTGGGCGCGGGTGCGGCTGGCTTGGGCGCGGCGCGAACGGCAGCCTTCCAGCCCGCGCGCGCCGAGGGGATCGAGGCGTTCGCGTTCGACGCGTACGGGACGTTGTTCGACGTCTTCTCGGTGACGGCGCTGTGCGAGGAGCTGTTTCCCGGGTACGGGGACCCGCTGGCGCAGCGCTGGCGCGCCAAGCAGTTGCAATACAGCCTGTTGCGCAGCCTCATGGGCCGGCATCGGGACTTCTGGCTGGTCACCGAGGACGCGCTGGTGTACGCCGCCCGCAGCCTCGATCTGAATCTCACCGATCCGCGGCGGGAGCGGCTGATGGAGGCCTATCTGTCGCTGGAGGCGTTCCCCGACGTGCGGCCCGGGCTCGAGGCATTGCGGAGCCTGGGGTTGCGGCTGGCGATTCTCTCCAACGGCGAGCCGCGGATGCTCGAATCGGCGGCGCGGAGCGCGGGCATCGACACCCTGCTCGACACGATCATCAGCGTCGAGGATGTCAAGATCTTCAAGGTGAGCCCGCGCGTCTACATGCTCGGGCCGGAACGGCTCGGGGTAGAACGTTCGGCGTTGGGATTCGTCTCGTCCAACTCGTGGGACATCAACGGCGCCGCGTCGGCCGGCCTGATCACGTTCTGGATTCAGCGCGCGGCAGCCGAACCTCCCGAGGAGCTCGGGTTCGCGGCGGATCACGCCGTCGCCGCGATCACCGAACTGGCGCCGCTAGTGAGAGGGTAGAGAGTCTCCTGTGTGGTATGGCTCCACATGCCATGAAGCCGAAACTGATTCCGCTGGCGTACGAGAAGCCGTCGCCGCCCGACGTCGCGGCGCGGGCGCGCGACTTCTTCGAGGTCATGAACCGGCGCCGCACGGTGAGGGACTTCAGTCCCGAGCCGGTGCCCGGCGGCATCATCGAGGATCTCGTGCGCGCGGCGTCTACCGCCCCGTCGGGTGCGCACCGGCAGCCGTGGACGTTCGTCGCGGTTTCGGATCCCGAGATCAAGCGCCGCATCCGCGTCGCCGCGGAGCGCGAGGAACACGAGAACTACGGGGGACGGATGCCGGACGAGTGGCTCCGCGCTTTGGAGCCGCTCGGCACCGACGAGCACAAGCCGTTCCTTGAAGTCGCGCCCTGGCTGGTGGTGCTGTTCCGCCAGAACTACGGTTTGGGGCCGGCCGGTGAGCACGTGCGGCACTATTACGTCGCCGAGTCGGTGGGTATCGCGGCGGGCCTGTTCCTGACCGCCGTGCACCAGGCCGGACTGGTGGCGCTGACGCACACCCCCAGTCCGATGGGATTCCTCCGAGAGGTTCTCGAACGGCCCGCCAACGAAACGGCGTGCCTGCTGATGCCGGTGGGCTATCCCGCCGCCGGTGCGCAGGTGCCCGATCTGCGCCGCAAACCGCTTCAGGAGGTTCTGGTGCTGCGGGAGCTCCAGGAGCCCCGCGGACCGCGCAAGGGCAGTAGTGATCTCGTCGAACCGGATGACCCGCCGCCGGAAGATGTCGAGGCCTTCCGATGAAGTGGTTGCTCGAAACTGATACGGGGTGATTGCGGCGACGGCGCGCTACAATGGCCTGTTGTCCTTCCCACCGATCTCGCCCGCGGGTGATCGCCCTTCCGGGAACGGCGCGGCGTCCGCCACCCCAGCCAGTCAGAACGGAAGCATAGAGATCCGGGGGGCGCGGACCCATAACCTCCGGAACATCGATCTCACGCTCCCTCAGGAGCAGTTCATCGTAGTCACCGGCGTCAGCGGTTCCGGGAAGTCGTCGCTCGCCTTCGACACCCTGTACGCCGAGGGGCAGCGCCGCTACGTCGAGTCGCTGTCCGCCTACGCCCGGCAGTTCCTGGAGCGGATGGAGAAGCCGGACGTGGACCGCATTGATGGCATCTGTCCCGCCATCGCCATCCGCCAGAAGAGCAGCGTCCGCAATCCCCGGTCGACGGTCGCCACGACGACCGAGATCTACGACTACCTCCGGCTGCTCTTCGCGCGGGTCGGCCGGACGATCTGCCGGCAGTGCGGGGCGGAGGTGCAGCGCGAGACGGCGGAAGCGGTCGCCAGGGACCTCAACGATCTGCCCGCCGGCACGCGCCTGCTGATCGCGTTCGAGGCGCCGGTGCCGGCGATTGCGGCCGCTCCGGGAGGCCATCCGGCCGCCGACGCGATCGATACGCTGCGCCGAAAGGGGTTCGGCCGTCTGGCCATGGGCGGACGCGCCATCGCGCTCGACGACTTGGACATCGCGTCCGTGTCGGACGCCAAGACGCTGACGGTGGTTGTCGACCGTATCCGGACCGGCCCGGACGTGCTGCCGCGCCTGACCGAGGCGATCGAGACCGCGTACCACGAGGGTGGCGGCACCGGGCTGGCGATTGAGGCGGACGCGGACGGCGCGGGCGGACGCGTGCCGCAGCGCTTCAGCGAGCGGTTCGAGTGCAAGCCGTGCGGGATCACGTACGAGATGCCGCAGCCGACACTCTTCTCGTTCAACAGTCCGGTCGGCGCCTGCCCCGCGTGTCACGGCTTCGGGAACGTCATCGAACTGGACATGGCTCTGGTCGTGCCCGATCCCTCGAAGTCGATCCAGGAAGGGGCCGTCGAACCCTGGAACCGGCCGCACTACCGGTCGAACCTGGTGGAATTGAAGCGCGCCGCTCCGGCGCACGACGTCCGGACCACGGTCCCCTGGTCCGAGTTGACGGACGAGGAACGCCGCTTCGTCGTCGAGGGGGACGGCGGGCGCTTCCGTGGTGTGCGGGGGTTCTTCCGCAGGCTCGAGCAGAAGAAGTACAAGGTGCACGTCCGCGTGTTCCTGAGCCGCTACCGCGGCTACCGCGCCTGCGGCGATTGCGACGGCACCCGCCTGCGACGCGAGGCGCGCGACGTCTGGATGGGCGGCCGGCGCATCGGCGACGTCTGCCAGTTGACCGTGGGGGAGGCGTGCCGCTTCTTCGACAAGCTCGAGCTGACCGAACAGGAAGCCGTGATTGCCGAGCTGCTGACGCGCGAGATCCGCCGCCGGCTCGGATTCCTCAGCGGCGTCGGACTCGACTACCTGACGCTCGACCGGCTCTCGTCCACGCTGTCGGGCGGAGAATCGCAGCGGATCAACCTCGCCACATCGCTCGGCGCGTCGCTGGTCGGTACGCTGTACGTCCTCGACGAACCTTCCATCGGCCTGCACCCGCGGGACAACCAACGCCTGATCCGCATCCTCGAACAGTTGCGCGACCAGGGCAACACGGTGCTCGTCGTCGAGCACGACGCCGACATGATCCGGGCGAGCGACTACGTGGTCGACCTCGGCCTTGGGGCCGGGACGCGCGGAGGGCGCGTGGTCTATGCGGGCGGCGTTGACGGTCTGGCGGCCGAGACGACCTCGTTGACGGCGAAGTACCTGAGGGGCGCGCTGAACATTCCGCTCCCCCTCGCGCGCCGCCGCCGCCTGCCGGGAAGTCAGTGCCTCCGCGTTGTCGGTGCGGCGGAACACAATCTGCGGTCAATCGACGTCGAGATCCCGCTGCAGTTGTTCACCTGTGTCACCGGCGTCAGCGGCTCCGGGAAGTCGACGCTGGTTCACGACGTGCTGTACGCGGCGACCAAGCGGGCGAAGGGGGAGTGGGACAAGCGGGTCGGCAGGCACGCGGGTCTCGAGGGCGTCGAGCTGGTTTCCGATGTCGTGCTGATCGACCAGCAGCCAATCGGTCGCACTCCCCGATCGAACCCGGTGACCTATCTGAAGGCGTTCGATCCCATCCGCGAGTTGTTCGCATCGACCCGGGAGGCCAGGTCGCGCGGTCTGACGGCGAGCCACTTCTCGTTCAACGTGCCGGGCGGCCGGTGCGATTCTTGCGAAGGCGAGGGGGAACTGAAGGTGGAAATGCAGTTCCTTGCCGATGTATTCGTGCCGTGCGAGGAATGCGGGGGACGGCGGTTCAAGCCGCAGGTGCTCGAGGTGACGTATCGCGGCAAGCGGGTGGACGAAGTGCTGGACCTCACCGTCCGCGAGGCGCTGCAGTTCTTCAGCGGCTCGCCGAGGGTGCTGCGGCGGCTGAGGGTCCTGGATGAAATCGGTCTCGGCTATCTGCAACTGGGCCAGCCGGCGACGACGCTATCGGGAGGCGAGGCGCAACGGATCAAGATCGCCGCGCATCTGGGGGCGCGGCGGCGCGAGCAGTCGCTGTACATCTTCGACGAGCCGACGACGGGTCTCCACTTCGACGACATCGCGAAACTGTTGGCGGCGTTCACGAAGCTGGTCGAGGCGGGTCACACGCTGCTGGTGATAGAACACAACCTCGACGTCATCAAGACCGCCGACTGGGTGATTGACCTCGGACCGGAAGGGGGCGTCGCGGGTGGACGGGTCGTCGTGGCCGGCACGCCGGAAGAGGTGGCCGCGCACCGCGGGTCGCATACCGGAAGGCACCTGCGGCGCGTGCTGAACGGATCGAACGGCGGAAGGCGCGGCAATGCTGGCGCGCGATCGTCTTCGGTGACGGCGAAGTCGTGAGCCGCGCGCGAATCCTGCCTCGAACGTTCTACCAGCGGCCAACGCGGGACGTGGCTCGCGAGTTGCTCGGGAAGGTAGTGGTTCACCGGGCGGCATCCGGCACGGCGTCCGGCGTGATCGTCGAGGTGGAGGTCTACAGCGGCGAGGACGACCCGGCCTGTCACGCCGCGTCCGGGTTGACGCCTCGCAACGCGCCGCTCTACGGGCCGGCCGGCTGCGCCTACGTCTACCTCACCTACGGTCTGCACGAGTTGCTGAACGCGGTAACCGAGTCGGCGGGATACCCGTCGGCGGTGCTGATCCGCGCGCTCAGCCCGTTGGACGGTCTGCAGTTGATGCGCAGGCGTCGCCGGCGCGCTCCGGGTCCTGGAGTCTCCCTGCCGGACGAGATGGCGCTCTGCCGCGGTCCCGCCAATCTGACGCGTGCGCTCGGCGTCACGCGGCGTCAGAACCAGGCCGACCTGTGTGGCGGCGACCGCCTCGCGATCGAGGATCGGGAAATCCGCGCCGACCGCGGCGTCTCCGTGGACGAGGTGCGCTGGAGCGCGCGCATCGGCGTCGGGGCGGGTGGCGACAGGCTGTGGCGGGCGTCGCTGGCCGGTCATCCGGCAGTCTCGCCTCCGGTTCCCCGGTAACGGGCAGTGTAGTACCATTCGCCGCTTATGGAATCGTTGCAGGCGACCCGCATCCGCAAGGGGATGCTAATCAAGATGAACGGGACGCTCTATCGCGTTCTCGAGTTCAACCATGTGACTCCCGGCAAGGGACGCGCCTTTGTTCAGACCCGGCTTCGCAATGTTCGCGCGGGCACCCTGCAGGACCACCGGTTCGCCTCGAACGACACGGTGGAGCGGGCGACTCTCGACAGTCGCTCCATGCAGTATCTGTACGCGGACACCGTCGGCCACCATTTCATGGATACGGAGACCTTCGAACAGGTATCCCTTGACGCGGAAACGCTGGGCGACGCGATCAACTACCTGCTGCCCGACTCCACCATCACGGTCGAGTTGTTCGAGGGCGATCCGGTCGGCCTCGAGCTCCCGCTGACGGTCGATTTGACAGTGGAGGAGACGGCCCCGGCCATCAAGGGAGCCACGGCGAGCGCGCAACTCAAGCCGGCCCGTCTCGAAACCGGCCTTACCGTCCAGGTTCCGCCTTTCATCTCGAACGGCGACAGGGTGCGCGTGAACACGGAGTCCGGCGAGTACCAGTCGCGAGTCTGACCCGCGGCCGACGGGGAGTATCGACGTGTCGGGGATCCGCGTCGCGCTCTTCGTGCTCGGCGTCGGATTCCTCGTCGCAACCCTCCGGATCCTGATCCAGTTTCTCCGCTACCGCCGTCTCCGCGGTGCGGCGCTTGTCACCTGGCCGGTCGAGACGCCGGCCACGTATCCCTGGATGCTGGCCCTTGGAGTCGTGGCCGGGATCCTGGTCTTCGTCAAGCTCGTGGTGCAGCAGCAGCCGCCGCAACGCGCGTTCGGCGAAGGGATGATGCTGATCTACTACGCCTACGCGGTGCCGCTACGCCTGAAGATTGCGCGCGGCCTGTACGCGGACGGCATCTGGGCGGACGCCGACTACATCCCGTACGCCAAGATCGGCGGCCTTTCCTGGCGGGAAGGGAAGACCATCACGCTGGTGGTCATCTACCGCCTGCGCAGCCTTGCTCGCTCCCTCACCGTTCCGCGCGCGCACTATGCCGAGGTGCGAAGGCTGCTGCGGGACAGGATCGCCACGCACGATATCAGTTTCACCGGCAAGGCCCTCGACCTTGGGGGCGACGATCGCGACCGCGTCTGACGCGGTGCGCCGGCGTCCACGCCGGCATCCATTGTTGTTCTCTTGCCGGCCTGGAGGCCGGCGGTCCCTAGAAGAGCGACAACAGGCGCTGGAGGAGGCCGATCAGACCCGGACCGCTGGCCATCGGATCCCCCAGCCACCCCGGCGGGGTGAGCCAGACGAAAGCAAGGATGGCGATGACCATCAGGTCGTACTGCCAAGTGGCGCGCTCGAACGTCCAGAAGAGCGCGTGCCAGATCATCCGGAGGGGCAGCGTCAGCAGGTTCATCCCGCCGCCTCCGGTTCTCTCCGCAGTTCGCGCCAGGTGAAGTAGATCCGGTCGAGAACGGTGAGGACGGACAGCACCAGGATCACCCACAGCACCGCCGCCATACGGTTCGTGAACGCACCAATCATGAACAGGACGATGCGCTCCGGCCGTTCCATGAAGCCGACCTTGCAGAGTGGGATGATCGATTCCGCGCGGGCCCGGGTGTAGCTGGTCATCACGGAGAACGTGAGCGTGAGAGCGGCGATCAGGACGTAGTCGGGGCGGCCGAGGGTGGCGTACAGATAGATGAGACCGGTCAGGATGAACAGGTCGGAGAAACGGTCCATCACCGAGTCCCAGAAGCCGCCGAAGCTGGAGCTGAGCTTCAACTCATCGGCCACCTTGCCGTCTATGAAATCGAAGATGTTGGCGAGCAGCATGATCCAGCCCGCCAAGAGGAACCACCCGCCAGCGAGGGCCACGCCTGCGGCGGCATTGATGAGCACGCCGGTCAGCGTGAGCACGTTCGGGTGGATCCGCAAGACCACGCAGAGCCAAATGATGCCGCGCAAGGGGAAAAGGCAGGCTTGCCCGATGGCCCCGGTGAATGTCATGGAATCCGTGTCCGACCCGTCCGCCCGGCGCTCACGTCGGGGCGGAAGCGCGTCTATTCTATAGGTGGGAAGGGGGTTGACGACCCGCCCGTTCCATGGCCATCAACGATTTGCGGCGCGAGATCGCGCGGCTCCCGGCGCAGCCTGGGGTCTATCTCTACTTCAATCGAGCCGGAGAGACGATCTACGTCGGCCGGGCCCGCGCGCTGCGCGATCGGGTCCGGAGCTACCTCGGCGCCCATGGCAACGACCCCAAGACGGACGCGCTGCTCGACGAGGCGGCGCGCCTCGAGGTGATCGTCACCGACTCGGTGGTCGAAGCGCTCGCGCTCGAGAACAACCTGATCAAGCAACGCTCGCCCCGGTACAACATACTGCTGCGGGACGACAAGAACTATCCGTACCTGCAACTCACCACGGGAGAGGCCTTTCCCCGCGTCCTGGTCGCCCGCTCGGTCGCGCGTGACGGCCACTACTATGCCGGCCCCTTTCTGCCGGCGACCCTTGCGCGGAAGACGATGTCGCTTACCCACCGGCTGTTCGGCATTCGTTCGTGCAACGAAGTGATCACCGGAAAGCGCGACCGGCCCTGCCTCGAGTACGACATCAAGCGCTGCGTGGCTCCCTGCGTTGCCCACGTGTGCACACCCGAGGAGTACGCGGAATCGGTGGAGCAGACCCGGCTCTTTCTCGACGGGAAGACCGACGAGGTGATCGATCGGCTTCGAGAGCAGATGGAGGAAGCGTCGACGGAAGAGAAGTACGAGCGGGCAGCGCAGTGCCGGGACGCGATGCGTACGGTCGAAACCTTGCGTGACCGGCAGCAGAAGATGGCGACCACGCAGTTGGGCGACCGGGACGCGTTCGGTATGCGGGTCGGACCGGACGGTGCGGTGATCCAGGTGTTTCAGGTGCGTCGCGGCCGGGTCGTGGAACGCATCGAGCTCGTGGCGGACGGAGGCGAGGCGGCAGTGGGGAACGAGCGGGCCTTGGTGGGCGCCGCGCTGCAGCAGTTCTACACGGCGCGCGAGGTGCCCCCAACCGTGCATGTTCCGGTCGACGTGGAAGATCGCGACGCCATCGAAGCCTGGCTCACGAAACGGGCGGGCCGTTCGGTCAGGGTGCGGGCGCCGCAGCGCGGCGACCGGCGCGCGCTGCTGGACCTCGCTTCACGGAACGCGGCATTGGCCTACGACGCCCGCTACAGCGAAGACGCTCGCGTCCACGGCGGCGCGCTGGCCGAGCTGCAAGAGGTTCTCGGATTGCCGCGCCCCCCCGTCCGTGTCGAGTGCTTCGACATCTCGACCTTTCAGGGACGTGAGACGGTCGGTTCGATGGTGGTGTGCGACGAGGGACGAATGCAGCGCAGCGAGTACCGGAAGTTTCGCGTGCAGGGGTTCGGCGTGCGGCGTGAACGGCGCGGCTCGCGCGGGAAGGGTCGTGCGCCGGCGGCGCCGGATACGTCGGGCCGGAGCGGGTCGAGCCGCGCGAAGCCGGACGATTTCGCGGCGATGCATGAAGTGGTGCTCCGCCGGTACCGGCGGCTCATGGAGGAGGGGGGACCCTTCCCGGACCTGGTTGTCGTGGATGGGGGCCAGGGACAATTGAACGCGGCGTACGGCGCCCTCGACAGACTCGGGCTGGGCAACCTCGTGGCAATCGGGCTTGCCAAGCGGGAAGAGGAGATCTACACCCGCGGGGACAACCTGCCGATCCGCCTGCCGAAGCACAGTCCGGCGCTCCACCTGGTGCAGCGCGCCCGCGACGAGGCGCACCGCTTCGCCGTCACGTTTCACCGCCGCGCGCGCGCCATGCGCGATTTTCAGTCGGATCTGGACCTCATCCCCGGAATCGGCCCGCGCCGGCGCCGGGCGCTCCTGGAACGGTTCGGCAGTCTCGCGAACGTTCGGCGGGCCACGCGGGAGGAACTCCTGCCGGTGGTCGGGCCGAAGCTGGCCGATGTCATCCTCGCGTTCTTCACGCGGATTACGACCGCCGCGAATTAGGGTATTCTCAGGGTCGTTGGTTTTCGCGTCACCTGCCCCTCACGGTCCCTGGCCCAGCCACATTTGCCTGCCATGACGGCCGAGCGCGCACGGCCCCGCGTCGTTTCGGGCATGCGTCCCACGGGGCCCCTTCATCTGGGTCACCTGACGGGCGCTCTCGGCAAATGGTCGGAGTTGCAATCGGACTACGACTGCATGTATTTCGTCGCGGACTGGCATGCGCTGACGAGCGAGTTCGCCGATACCTCGGAGTTGACGGCCTACGCCTACGACAATGTTGCCGACTGGATTGCCGCCGGCATCGACCCCGATCGAAGCACTATCTTCGTGCAGTCGCTTGTACCGGAACATGCGGAGCTGTACCTGCTCCTGCAGATGGTGGTGCCGGTTCCCTGGCTGGAGCGCGTGCCGACGTACAAGGAACAGATAGAACAGCTCTCGGAGAAGGATCTCTCGTCGATCGGCTTCCTCGGTTATCCGCTGCTGCAGGGTGCGGACGTCATCATTTACCGCGCCCAGTACGTACCGGTGGGGGACGATCAGGTGCCGCACCTCGAATTGACCCGCGAGGCGGTCCGCCGCTTCCATCAGTTCTTCGGCAAGGTCTTTCCGGAGCCGCAGCCGCTGTTGACGCACTTCCCCCGCCTTCCCGGTGTGGATAACCGGAAGATGTCCAAGAGCTACGGAAACGCCATCGACCTGTCGGACGACGCCAGGACCGTTCGCAAGAAGGTGATGCGGATGTACACCGACCCGAAGCGGATCCGGGCCGACATCCCGGGAACGGTGGAGGGCAACCCGGTCTTCCTGTATCACGATGCGTTCAACCCCGACACGGCGCAGGTGGACGATTTCAAGAGTCTCTACCGGGAGGGGAAGGTGGGCGACGTCGAGGTCAAGCAGGCGCTGGCCGACGCGATCAACGCCTACCTGGAGCCGATGCGGGAGCGGCGGGGGGAGGTTCTGGGCCGGCCGGGGCGGATCCGCGAAATCCTTCTCGATGGATCGGCGACAGCCCGAGCCGTCGCGCAGAAGACCATGCGGGACGTGCGCGACGCCATTGGCTTGACGTACAGGTAGTCCGGTGAGCAGCGAGAACCGCGAGGGCGTGGCGGGACAGGTCGCCGAGGGAGTCCCGGACCCGGAGCCCGCGGACCTGGCTGAGATACCCGCCGACTTCGAGTCCATTCTTCCCGACTATCCCGTTCGCGTCAGCAATTTCGAAGGGCCCCTCGACTTGCTGATCCACCTCATCAAGACGAATGAGGTGGATGTCCATGACATCCCGATTGTCCCCATTACCAGCCAGTACCTTGAGTACCTCGACCTGATGCGGGAGATAAACCTCGACGTCGCGGGTGAGTTTCTCGTCATGGCGGCGACTCTGATCCAGATCAAGTCGCGCATGCTGGTGCCCCGGATCGGGAAGGTGGAAGAGGAAGCGGCGGCCGAGGATCCGCGCGACGCGCTGGTGCGCCGCCTGCTGGAACACCAGAAGTTCAGGGCGGCGGCCGAGATGCTGCACGACCGCGAGACGGTCCGGAGAGCGCAATGGACCCGCCCGGATGCTCGTGTCGAGGCGATTGCCGGTGCGCCGTTCGAACGGGAACTGGAGGTGGATCTCTTCAGTCTGCTGCAGGCGTTCCAGGCGGTACTTGCCCGCCGGCGCGGACTCCCGAAGGTGCCGCTGCCTGAAGAGAACATCCCCATCGAAGTCCGGATGCGCGAGGTGCTGGCGCAGTTGTCGGCGCACGAGCCGTCGCGCTTCGAGGATCTGTTCGGTGACGCGTCGTCCCGGCGAGACCTGATAACCACGTTCCTGGCGTTGCTCGAGCTCGTCCGGCTGCGGCGGATCCGCGTGCTGCAGGCGGGACCGTTCGGGGCCATGCAGCTTTTCCGCCGCGAGAAGACGGCCGATGAGTGACGGTTCGCTGCGGGACGACCTGCAGGCAATCATCGAGGCGCTGGTTTTCGCCTCGCCCGATCCCGTCACCCTGAGGACGCTGCAAAGGACGCTCGATGCGGAACCGAAGGAAACCATCGTCGTGGCCCTCGCCGCGCTCGTCGAGAAGTGGAAGGAGCGCCCGGGCGGGCTCGAGTTGGTCGAGGTGGCCGGAGGCTACCAGATCGTTACGCGACCGGAACTGCACGAGTGGGTACGCCGGCTGTTCCATGAGCACTCCAGGCAGCGGTTGTCGGTTCCGGCCCTTGAGACGTTGGCCGTCGTGGCGTACCGGCAACCGGTGACCGGTCCCGAGATTGCCGAGATCCGGGGCGTCAATACCAGCGGCGTCCTTGGCACGCTGGTGGAGCGTCGATTGATCAAGGTGGTGGGACGGAAGGCCGTCGTCGGGAGGCCCTTTCTCTACGCCACTACGCGCGAGTTCCTTGACCGGTTCGGGTTGAGGGATCTGGCCGACCTGCCGAAAGTGGAGGACATGGCGGAGGCGCTCGGCATGGAGGCGCCCGCTGCGCTTGCGTCCGACGCGCCGCGTGAAGAGTTGCTTCCGTTCGAAACGGAAGGACACTCCGCTCCGTCCATCGGCGGCGGCGCGGCCGACAAGGTGCACTGACGCCATGAGCCGCGGAGCGTGGAGGGGATGACGGAAGACGGGGCGGTGCAACGGTCGGGCGTCCGTCTGCAAAAGACGATCGCTGCGGCCGGGATTGCCTCGCGCCGGGCTGCCGAACAATTGATCGTGGACGGCCGGGTAACGGTGAACGGCCGGACGGTGCGCGAGCTGGGCGCTCGCGCCCATCCGGGGGATGACGTTCGGGTCGACGGCCGGCGTGTCATGGGCGCCGAACGCTACCGGTATCTGATGATCCACAAACCTGCGGGCTACGTCACGACCCGGCGGGACCCGCAGCGCCGTCCGACCGTGCTCGACCTGATCCCGGGCGTGCGGGAGTACGTTTATCCCGTCGGCCGGCTCGACTATGACTCGGAAGGCCTGCTGCTCCTGACGAACGACGGCGTGCTCGCCTCCGTCCTCGCGCATCCGCGGCATGCTGTCCCACGCGTCTACGAGGCGGTGGTGCGCGGGGTTCCGACCCCGGACCAGCTCCGGCGGCTGGCTAACGGCGTCACGCTCGACGGCCAGCGGACCGCGCCGGCGGAATTGCGGTTGGTGCCGCGCCGGGGAACCGATCGCAACCGGATCCGCAACACCCGAATTCGCGTAACCCTGCGGGAGGGACGCAACCGGCAGGTGCGGCGCATGTTCGATGCGATCGGACACCCGGTCCGGCGCCTTCGCCGGACCCGTTTGGGACCACTCGCCCTCCGGGGCCTGAGGCCGGGTGATGTGCGAGATCTCACGCCGGTGGAGCTGAAGGCGCTACGGCGCGCGGCGCGGGAAGCGGCGTCGCGGTTGTCCCGGCCGGAGTTGCCACGAACGCCCCGACAGCGCGGAACGGATCAAGATGACACCACTCGTGATAGCGATTGACGGCCCGTCGGGCGCGGGCAAGGGAACCGTCGCCCGCGCCATCGCTGCAAAACTGCAGTGGCGTCATGTCGATACCGGCGCGATGTACCGGGCGGTTGCCTGGAAGGCTATCCGCGAGCATGTCGCGCTCGATGACGAAGCTGCTGTCGCTCGTCTGGCTTCCCGCTCCGCGTTTGAAATGTGTGGTCCGCGCATCGTGATCGATGGGGACGACATCACCGGGGAGATCCGCAACGCCGAGATGGACCGCGCGGCCGCGGCCGTCGCGCGCCTGTGCGCCGTCCGCGCCGCGCTCGTTCGCCGGCAGCGGGATCTGGCTCGGGCCGGCGCCGTCGTCGTGGAAGGACGGGACGTCGGGACGGTGGTGTTTCCGGACGCCCCGGTCAAGATTTATCTCGACGCCGATCCGGCGGAGCGAGCGGTCCGGCGCGCCAGCGACCCGCACCACCAGCGCCCGGCGACGTCGGGTGTGGAGGAGATACGGCGGGAGCTCGAGAAACGAGACCTGAGCGACCGTACCCGCACCGCCTCACCGCTCAAGATTGCCGCCGATGCCGAACGGATCGACACCACCGGCGTGCCCGTCACGGAAGTGGTACGGCGGGTGCTGGGCGTGATCGGGGAACGATTGCCCGGCGCCGCGACTGGTTTGACGACCCTGCATAAGTGACGTACTATCCACAGTTTGCCGCCCGCGCGAGGATGGCGGCGGGTTCGGTTTACGGAGCGCGAGGACCGAAGGAGGAGCCCGAGAGCATGACAGATGATTTGTATCGCGACCCGGACGAAGAGGTTCGCGACCCCGCGGAGCACGCCCGGCTTGCGGCGATGTACGAGGCAAGCCTGAAGAACATCGTCGAGGGCGAGGTGATCGAGGGGACCGTGTTGAAGGTCACCGACACCGAGGTGCTGGTTGACGTCGGCTACAAGTCGGAGGGGATCATTCCGCTCACGGAATTCTGCGACGAGCGCGGAGCAGCGGAGGTCAACCCCGGCGACACGGTGGATGTCCTGCTCGAACGGACTGAGGATCGGGACGGCCATGTCGTGCTCTCGCGCGAGAAGGCCGAGAAGATGAAGATCTGGGACGAGGTCGAGAAGGCCTACGCCGAGCGAAAGGTTGTCATCGGCCGCGTCATCGATCGAATCAAGGGGGGGCTCGCGGTCGACATCGGCGTCCGGGCCTTTCTGCCGGGCTCGCAGATTGACATACGCCCCATCCGGAATCTGGATGCGCTTCGCGGCGAAGAGCTGCGCATGCGCGTCATCAAGGTGAACAAGAAGCGGGGCAACATCGTGTTGTCGCGCAAGGTGCTTCAGGAAGAAGAGAACGCCGAGAAGAAGCAGGAGACGCTCGCCAACATCGCGGAAGGTAAGGTGATGACCGGCGTCGTCAAGAACATCACCGACTACGGGGCATTCATCGACCTGGGTGGAATCGATGGCCTGCTGCACGTGACCGACATGTCGTGGGGGCGGGCGCAGCATCCTCACGAGTTGTTCAAGGTGAACGACGAAGCGGAGGTGATTGTCCTGAAGTTCGACGCCGCGAGCGAGCGGATCTCGCTCGGCTACAAGCAGCTTCACGACGATCCGTGGATGACGGCGGCCGACCGCTATCCCGTGGGACAGCGCTTGAGCGGCAAGGTGATCAGCCTGACGGACTACGGTGCGTTCGTAGAGTTGGAGCCGGGCGTCGAGGGGCTGATCCACGTCTCTGAAATGTCGTGGAGCAAGCGGGTGAAGCATCCGTCGAAGCTCCTCAATGTCGGTGACACGGTCGATTCGATGGTGCTCGGCGTCGATCCGCACGCGCGGCGCATTGCTCTTGGGCTGAAGCAGATCGAGAGCAATCCCTGGCAGGAACTGGGCAAGAGATTCCCGGTCGGTTCCCGCATGGTCGGCACGGTTCGCAATCTGACCGAGTTCGGGGCTTTCGTCGAAGTGGACGACGGTATCGACGGACTGATTCATATTTCGGACATGTCGTGGAGCAAGCGTCTGAAGCATCCGTCCGAGGTGCTCAACAAGGGGGACGAGGTGGAGGCGGTGGTGCTGAATATCGACGCCGAGAATCAGCGCCTCTCCCTCGGATTGAAGCAATTGTCCACCGACATTTGGGACGACTTCTTCAACAGCACGAAGGTTGGTGACGTCGTGACCGGCAGGGTTGTCCGAATCACCAACTTCGGCGCGTTCGTCGAACTCGCGGACGGTATCGAGGGCCTGATCCACGTCTCCGAGTTCGAGGATCAGAAGAAGGGCGAACAGGGCGCCATCGAGGTGGATGCGACGATCCAGATGCGTGTCATCAAGCTGAGTCCGGAGGAGCGCAAGATCGGCTTGAGCGTGCGGGCCCTCCACGACGAGAACTTCGAAACGGACTGGCGCAGCTACGCCGATGAATCGTCGCCCGAGGTGACGCTCGGAGATCACTTCAAGCAGCAGCAGGCGGCGGGCGCGGGAACCCGCCGGTTCGACTAGCGACGGCGGCCAGCGCGCGCGCATGATCCACTCCTGCGGTTGCGTGTGACGGAAACAGCATGACCAAAGCGGCGCTGGTCGAAGAGGTATCGCGCACCACCCGTCTCGCGCGCAGAGAGGCGGAGAAGGTGGTCGATACGGTCTTTGCCGCTATCGTCGAGTCGCTGAAAGACGGCCAGAAGGTGGAACTCCGCGGCTTTGGAAGCTTTCGGCTGCGTCGCCGCAGGTCACGCCGGGGGCGGAATCCGCGAACCGGCGCCGCGGTGGAGGTTCCTCCGAAGACGGTTCCCTACTTCAAGCCGGGCAAGGAATTGCGTTCCCTAATCAACGAGGGGCTCGAGACTTCGGCGGACGCCTCCGCGTCCGCCCCTGCCGTTCCCCAGTGAAGCGCCTCTGGGCTCCCTGGAGACTGGAGTACGTGACCGCCGCCGCGGCGGGTGACGACCCGCCCTGCATCTTCTGTTCGGCGCTCGATCCAGTGACGCCCTCGGAGCACCTGATCTACTGCGGAGCGCGCGTTTTCGTCATTCTGAACAAGTACCCTTACAACAACGGCCACGTGATGGTGGCGCCAATCCGCCACGTCGCGCGCATGGCGGAAGCCACGCCGGAGGAGCTGACGGAACTGATTGCGGTGACGCGTCTCGCTGAGATGGCGCTCACCGAGGCGTACGTCCCACACGGCATCAATGTCGGCATGAACCTGGGACGAACCGCGGGCGCCGGCGTTGTCGGCCACCTGCACGTTCATCTGGTGCCCCGTTGGGAGGGGGACACCAACTTCATGTCGGTTGTGGGTGAGACCCGCGTCGTTCCCGAGGGGCCAGCCGACAGCGTGGCCAGACTGAAGCCGATTCTCGGACGGCTGGCCGCGACCTCCATGTCGTAGCGTCGAGGCACGGATGCCGCCTGGAACGGACCGGCAGCACAGCCGATGCGCATCGAGTACACGCCGGAGCAGGCAGCGTTCCAGAACCGTGTAAAGCGGTTTGCCGAGGCAGTTGTCGCGCCGCGGGCGGCACGGATCGACGCCGACGGTGTCTTCCCTGCCGATCTGGTGCAGGAAGCGGCGCGCCTCGGGTTGTTGGCCGTGACGCTTCCCGCGGACAGCGGAGGGGCGGGGCGCGACATGGTCAGCTATGCGCTCGCCATCGAAGCGGTGTCGGCCGCGAGCGCCACCCTGGCGGTCATCCTCAGCGTGCAGAACTCCCTCGTCGTTGAGGCGATCCACCGGTTCGGAACGCCCGTCCAGCGCGACGTCTGGTCGAGGCGCCTGGCCACGGGGGCGGCGATCGGCGCATTCGCACTCTCCGAACCGAACGCCGGGGCCGACGCCGCCAATCAGGAAACTGTCGCTGCCGCCGACGGCGACGGCTACCGTCTGACGGGCCGGAAGGTCTGGGTGGCGAATGGCGCCGTCGCGGACGTCGTGCTGCTGTTCGCTGCGACTACCCCGGGCGCCGGGGCGAGGGGGGTCAGTGCATTCCTCGTGCCGGGCGATGCGCCGAACCTGAAGCGGGCGGGTCACCGCGACTCGCTCGGTGTTCGCGGACTAGGCTGCGTGGACCTGGAACTGGACGGAATAGCGGTGGGCCGCGACTCGTTGCTGGGCGCGCCGGGCGAGGGCTTTCGGATCGCGCTTGCCGCGCTCGATCGGGGCCGCATCGGTATCGGCGCGCAGGCGCTGGGAGTAGGCCGTGCCGCATTCGAGGCGGCGCTTGCCCATGCGCGAAAACGCAGGACGTTCGGACAACCGATCGGGCGCCACCAGGCGATTCAGTGGATGCTCGCCGATTCCGCGACCGAACTGGCGGCCGCGCGGATGCTGGTGCTGCGTGCGGCGGCGGCGGCAGATCAACAGGAACGCGTGACGCTGGAGGCATCGATGGCCAAACTCTCCGCGTCCGAGGCGGCGCATCGTGCTGCCGATCGCGCCATGCAGGTCCTGGCGTCCGCCGGCTACACGCGCGGCTCGACCGTCGATCGGCTCTATCGCGACGCGCGGGCGACAGAGATCTACCAGGGCACGTCGGAAGTTCAGCGGATGATCATCGCCGAACACGTCATCGGCCCCGATGGTCTATGACGCGCGTTCCGGTCACCGCAGCAACTGCTTCGCAATGGTCTGCAACTGCATGTTCGAGGTGCCTTCGTAGATCTGCCCGATTTTCGCGTCGCGGTACAGCTTCTCGACGGGATAGTCCTTCGTGTACCCCACGCCGCCGAAGAGCTGCACGGCAAGCGACGTGACTCGCTCGGCCATCTGGGAGGCAAAGAGCTTTGCCATCGCGCCCTCGGTCAAGAAGGGTTCGCCGGCATCGCGAAGCCGGGCCGCGTTGTACGCGGCGAGCCGCGCGACTTCGATCTCGGTCGCGGCCTGCGCCAACTGGAACTGCACCGCCTGAAACTCCGCGATCGCCCGGCCGAACTGCTTCCGCGCCCGCGTGTAGGCGACCGCCTGGTCGAGCGCGCCTTGCGCAAGGCCGACCATCTGGGCGGCAATACCGATGCGCCCCTCGTTGAGCGTCTCGATCGCCACCCGATAACCGTGGCCGACCTCGCCCAGGACCTGGGAGTCCGGGACGCGGCACGCATCCAGCAGCAGCTCGCAGGTGCTGCTGGCGCGGATGCCCAGCTTGTCTTCCTTCGTGCCGACGGAGAACCCGGGCGTGTCGCGCTCGATCAGGAACGCGGTGATTCCCCGGTGACCGGCTGACGGATCCGCGGTGGCGAAGACGATGAAGAGTTCCGCCTCTGCGGCGTTCGTGATCCAGAGTTTTCGACCCGTCAGCACCCAGCCGCCGCTGTCGCGAACCGCCCGCGTGGCTAGCGCGAAGGCGTCGCTGCCGGAGCCCGCTTCGGACAACGCGTAGGCCCCGACGGCACGCGCGGCGAGTCGCGGAAACCAGCGGGATTGCTGCTCGTCGGTCGCCCAGCGCCGCAGGGCGTTGATGACGAGCGTGTTCTGGACGTCGACGAGGACGGCTACGGACGGGTCCACGCGCGACAACTCTTCCACCGCCAGGACCGAGAGCATGAACGAAGCACCGCCGCCTCCCAGTGCTTCCGGGATTTCAATCCCCATTACGCCAAGCTCGAAAAGCTGGTCAATCAGCCCGCGGGGCATCACCGCGGCATCATCCATCTCGCGGACGCGTGGCGCGATCTCCGCTTCCGCGAATGCGCGTACGGTCACGCGGAGCAGTTGCTCTTCTTCGGAGAGCCGAGTAAGAGGTGGCGGGGCGCCAGCGACATCAAGCATGGCGCGATGGTAACATTGAGCCAATGACCAGACGCTGGATCGCCGCCGGCGTCGCGTTCGGGCTGGCACTCGTGCTCGCCACCGGCGGGGCGGCGTGGCAGCAGCGTCAGGAGCCGGCCACGGAGCCCGACCCGGCCGAACCCCAGGACGTTCCGGCCTCGCCGACTGACACGCCCGGGATCACCGTCGAACCGGCAGACGACGGCCAGCCGATCATTTTTCGGAGCGGCGTCAACTATATCCGGGTCGATGCCTATGTCACCGACGAGGATGGCACGCCGGTCTTCGACCTGACGCAGGACGACTTCGAGGTGTACGAGGATGGAGTCAGGCAGGAGGTCGACTCTTTCCAGGTGGTCGAGATCGACACGGTGGCGGCTCGTGCGAGCGGACCACAGACCCGGGTCGGAGTTACGCGCTCGGACCAGGAGCTTGCGGCGTCCCAGCCGGACGTCAGGGTCTTCGTCATCTTCCTCGACGACTACCACGTTCGCCTCGGCAACAGCATGCGTGCCCGCCAGATGCTGGTCGATTTCATCGAGAACGACTTGATCCCGACCGATCTGGTCGGCGTGATGTATCCGCTGATGCCGCTCGAAGAGGTGATTCTGACGCGGAATCACGAGTCGATCATCCGCGCCGTGAGCCAGTTCGAGGGAGTGAAGTACCGGTACGAGGCGCGCAACGACTACGAAGCGCGCTATACCTACTACCCGACGGAGATTGTAGAGCGCGTACGCAATGACGTTTCGCTGTCCGCGTTGCGCGGACTGATGATCAGGCTGGGTGGCCTGCGCGAGGGACGGAAGTCGGTGCTGCTCGTGAGCGAGGGCTACTCCAATTACGTGCCGCCGCAGTTGAGAAGCCAGAACGCCGACATGCCCGTCGACCCGGCCGTCAACCCCGCGCGGTTCGATCCCTTTGCCGGGGACAGCCCGTACGAGGAGACGTACTCGTTCTTCCGCAACAGCGAGATCCTGGTCGACCTGCGCTACATCTTCCAGACCGCGAACCGCTTCAATACGTCCATCTACACCGTCGATCCGCGTGGTCTTGCCGCCTTCGAGTTCGACATCGAGGATCCGACCGTCAGCTTTGCCACCGATCAACGGGCGCTGCGGAGGACGCAGGACACCCTGCGCATCCTGGCGGAAGAGAGCGGCGGCCGGGCCATCGTCAACCAGAACGATCTGCGCCCGGGCCTGGAGCAGATGCTGGTCGACGCGAGCGGCTACTACCTGCTGGGTTACAACTCGAACGCCGCGCCCACCGACGGGGAGTACCACGAGATAGAGGTGCGCGTCAGCAATCCATCCCTGAGGGTGCGTGCGCGGCCCGGTTACTGGGCGGTCACCGAGCGAGACGTGGAGCGGGCGGAGCGAACGGCCGTCAACGAGCCGCCGCGGGCGGTCGACATCGCCCTGGATCAGTTGGCCGAGCCGCGCCGCGGCCGTCTCGTCCGCACTTGGTTCGGCACGTCGAGGAGTGGCGGCGAGGGGAAGACGCTGGTGACCTTCGTCTGGGAGCCGGTCGACGGGAGAGGGCGGCGCGACGAAGCATCCACCGTCCTGCTCACCGCGATGGGTGATGGCGGCGCCTACTTCCGCGGCCGGATACCGGAGGAGGGAGCTGGCGACCGCAACTGGGCCACCTTCGAGGTGGACCCGGGCGAGGTGCAGATCGGCCTCGCGATCGAAGGATCGGCCGGCGAGGTGCTCGACCGGGACCGGATCGAGATGGAAGTGCCGGACTACACCAGCCCGGAGGTGGTACTCAGCACGCCGGTCTTCGTTCGGGCACGCAACGAGCTGGAGTACCGGTCGCTGGTCGATGACTGGACGGTGCCGCCGACGGTGTCCCGAAGTTTCCGGCGGACGGAACGGATGCTGGTGCGCTTCCAGGCGTACGCGCCGGGAGCCGGGGTTCCTCAGGTGGAAGCCAGCCTCGTGAACCGGGCCGGAGAACCGATCGTGCCGCTGGAGGTAACGCAGCCCGGCGCGGCGGTTGCCGGCTCCGAGCCACCGTCGGGCGGTCGGAGCGACGCGGCGTCTCCCGGCGAGCCGAACTGGTTCCAGGTGTCCGTGGCGTTGCCGTTCCTGCCACCCGGTGAGTACCTGATCGAATTGACGGCGACGTACGGCGACGGAGAGACGACACATCTCGCCGCGTTCCGGCTCGAGGCCTGAGCCGGCGATGTCCACGGCGGAGAAGCCGGCCCCGGCTGCGACGGCAGCGGATCTCGCGGGCCTCGACTACGCTCGCGACCTCAGCGATCCCGGACGGTTTCCCTATACCCGCGGCATCCACGAGAGCGGCTACGGCGGCAAGCTGTGGACCATGCGCCAGTTTGCCGGCTTCGGCACGCCCGAGGCGACCAACCGGCGCTATCGCGATCTGCTCGACGCCGGTGGTCACGGATTGAGTGTCGCGTTCGATCTCCCGACGCTGATGGGAAGGGACCCGGACCACCCGCTCTCGGAAGGGGAAGTGGGGAAGTGCGGAGTGAGTATCGCGTCGCTCGCCGACATGATGCGTCTGTTCAAGGGCATCCCGCTTGATCGGGTGACCACTTCCATGACCATCAACAGCCCGGCCGCGATGATCTTTGCGATGTACCTGGTGGCGGCCGAGCGCCAGGGCGTTGCCTGGTCGAAGCTCTCGGGAACGCTTCAGAACGACATTCTCAAGGAGTACATCGCGCAGAAGGAGTACATCTATCCGCCGCGTCCGTCGATGCGCCTGGTAACGGACATCTTCGCTTTCTGCGCCAGGGAGGCGCCGCGCTGGAACACCATCTCGGTCAGCGGCTATCACATCCGCGAGGCGGGTGCGACCGCGCTGCAGGAGTTGGCATTCACGTTGCGGGACGGGATGGAGTACGTGCAGTACGGCATCGACGCCGGGCTGGACGTAGATTCGTTCGTACCGCGCATTTCCTTCTTCTTCAACGCACACAACGACTTCTTCGAGGAGATCGCGAAGTATCGCGCGGCGCGCAGGTTGTGGGCGACGGTGATGCGCCACCGCTATCACGCCCGGAGCGAACGTTCCTGGAAGCTCCGGTTTCACGCGCAGACGGCAGGAGTATCGCTTACCGCGCAGCAGCCGTACAACAACGTGGTCCGAACCGCCCTGCAGGCCATGGCGGCGGTGCTAGGTGGCGCCAACTCGTTGCACACCAATGCGCTCGACGAGGCTCTCGCGCTGCCGACGAAGGAAGCGGCGCTGCTCGCGCTCCGGACGCAGCAGATCATCGCGCACGAGAGCGGCGTCACCGAGGTGGTCGATCCGCTCGGCGGATCGTATTGGGTAGAGTCCCTGACCCGCGATCTCGAAGCGGGCGCGCGTGACTACTTCGACAAGATTGACGCGCGGGGCGGCATGGTGGCGGCAATCGAGCAGGGATACCCCCAGCAGGAGGTCGCCAACAGCGCGTACGCGGCACAACAGGCCATCGAGACGGGCGGGGCGGAAGTGGTCGGTGTCAACTCCCATGTCGGGGCGGACGAGCAGGCAGCGGTTGACACGCTCTACATTGATGAATCGGTAGCGGCAGCGCAGTTGGAGGCCTTGGCGAAGATGCGCGCGCGCCGGGATCGAGCGGAGTGCGAGGGGGCGCTCGATGACCTGCGGCGGATCGCCGAAGGAACCGGAAACCTGATGCCGCCACTGATCCGCGCGGTTCGCGCGGAGGCGACGCTTGGTGAGTTGTGCGACGCACTGCGCGACGTCTGGGGCGAGTGGGAGGAGACTCCGCAGATCTGATGGATCAAATGCGAGAACCACCCGGTACGTTGCCGGTGCCTCCGGCAGCCCCGTCCCGAGTCGTACGCCGTATTCGTGTTGTCGTGGCGAAGCCGGGGCTCGACGGTCATGATCGCGGCGCGAAGGTGATTGCGCGGGCGCTGCGCGACGCGGGGATGGAGGTCATCTATACGGGCCTCCGGCAGACCCCGGAACAAATCGTGGAGACGGCCCTGCAGGAAGACGCCGACGTCATCGGCGTGTCCATCCTCTCCGGCGCCCACAACCATGTCTGCCCGCGCATTACTACGCTGCTTTCAGAAAGGGGCCTCGACGACGTGCTCGTAGTGGTTGGCGGCATCATTCCCGACGCCGACGTTCCTCGCCTGAAGGAAGCGGGCGTTGCTGGCGTATTCCAGCCCGGCACACCGATGCAGGCCATTATCGACTTCATCCACCGGCAGGTGCGCCCCGTTGCCGAGTGATTGACGCCGCTCCGAGCCTGCCGGTACTCTCGTTCATTGATGAGCTACAAGCTCCTGCTCGCTGAAGACAGCGCTGCGATTCAACAGGTAGTTCAGCTTGCTTTCAACGGCGAGGACGTCGATGTCGTCGTCGCCGGCGACGGTAGCGCCGCAATTGCGGCAGTCGAACGCGATGCTCCCGACGTCGTCCTGGCGGACGTGCGGTTGCCGGGCACCGACGGCTACGATCTCGCGTTCCGTATAGGGGACGGGGCGGACGGGTCGGCGCCTCCGGTCGTCCTTCTGGCCGGTGCGTTCGAACCGGTGGACCGCGACCGGGCGAAGGCGTCCGGTTGCCGGGACATCCTGATAAAGCCCTTCGTTCCCCGCGATCTGGTCACCCGTGTGATGACCCTCCTCGACCCGGAGTACGTAGCGCCGCCCGAGACGGAACCGCACGAAGCAGAACGCACGGATCCGGAACCCGTCGCGGAGTTGCCCGCGCCGGCGACACCGGCGCCGCACCCGGTGCCGGTAAGGGTCCAGCCGGTACCGGAGCCAATCGCCGTCGCACCAGCGCCGGAGCCGATTCTCGCGACGCCGCAGCCGCAGCCGGTCGAGGTTTCGGAGCCAACCAGCCAGACCGCGCTTGCGCACCGCCCAATCCTTGCGCAGGCGTTCGCCACTTTCCTCGCTGCCGAACACGAGCTGGCGCCGCGGTCCCAGGCCCTGCTGACGTCGGTCGCCGCCCCCGCCGCAATTCCTTCCGGGCTTGGTGACGCGCTGAAGCGCGAACTCACCCGCCGTGTCCGCCGCCGCCTGACAAAAGCGTTCGTCCGGGATATGGCGGAACGAGTGGTATCAAAGGCAGTCGATCGGATCGTGCGCGAGGAGCTGGCCCGCATGAACGTTCGTCCGCCCGCCGAATAATGCGTCAGTTGGCGAAGGCGTTCGAGCACACCGAGGTGGACCCCCGGTGGTATGCCTACTGGGAGACGATCGGTGCATTCCGCGCCGATCCGACGTCGGGCAAGCCCGCGTTCAGCATGGTGTTGCCGCCTCCCAACGTGACCGGCTGGCTGCACATCGGCCATGCGCTCAACCAGACCCTGCATGACGTTGTTGCGCGCTGGAAGCGGATGCAGGGCTTCGATGTCCTCTGGCTTCCCGGTACCGACCACGCCGGCATCGCGACCCAGAATGTCGTTGAGAAACAGCTGGCCGAGGAGGGCCGGTCGCGTCACGACCTGGGTCGCGAGGCGTTCGAGAGGCGCGTCTGGGACTGGGTCGGCAAGAGCCGCGGCACGATCACCAGCCAGATGCGCAAGCTGGGGGCATCGGTTGACTGGTCGCGCGAGCGCTTCACTCTGGACGACAACCTGTCACGCGCCGTCCGGCGGGTCTTCGTCGCCCTGTACAACGACGACCTCATCTACCGCGCACCGGCCCTGGTGAGTTGGTGTCCGCGCTGCCGCACCGCGCTTTCGGATCTCGAAGTGGTGCATCAGCCGACGCGCGGGAAGCTGTGGCACATCCGTTACCCCTACGCCGCCGGCGCCGGTTCGGTGACCGTAGCGACGACGCGGCCGGAAACCATGCTTGGCGATACCGCGGTCGCCGTCCATCCGGACGACACCCGATACTCGGCGCTGGTCGGACAGGCGCTCACGCTTCCCGTGATCGGACGCGCGCTGCCGGTGATAGCCGACGCTTTTGTGGATCCCGGGTTCGGAACCGGTGCGGTGAAGGTGACGCCGGCGCATGATCCGAACGACTTTGCCATCGGAGAGCGCCACGATCTCGAGCGCGTCTCGGTGATCGACGAGGACGGACGGATGACCGGCGCCGCCGGACCGTACGCCGGCCTGGATCGCTTTGAGGCGCGGCGGGGGCTAGTCGAACGGCTCGATTCGGAAGGACTGCTGGCCGCCACCGAGGATCACGAGCACGCGGTGGGGCAGTGTCAGCGATGTGGCACCATCGTGGAGCCGCTCCTTTCAACGCAGTGGTTCGTTCGCATCGCACCGCTCGCCGAGCCGGCTCTCGCCGCGGTGAGGGAAGGGAACACGAAGTTCGTTCCGGACAACTGGACCCGCACCTACAACGACTGGATGACCAACATCCACGACTGGTGCATCTCTCGCCAGCTCTGGTGGGGCCATCGCATTCCGGCGTGGTATTGCGACGAGTGCGGCAAGACCCACGTCGCAGAGGAGGCGCCCGGCGCGTGCGGCTGCGGCGGCGCCCTGACGCAGGAGCAGGACGTGCTGGACACGTGGTTCAGTTCGGGGCTCTGGCCGTTCAGCACGATGGGCTGGCCGGAGAGGACTGGCGACCTGCGTCGGTACTATCCGACAACGCTCCTGGTGACCGGCCACGACATCATCTTCTTCTGGGTGGCGCGGATGATGATGATGGGTCTCCGTTTCGGGGGCGACGTTCCGTTCCGGTCGGTCTACGTCACGTCGCTGGTCCGGGACGAGCACGGGCGCAAGATGAGCAAGTCGAAGGGCAATGTCGTCGATCCGCTCGAAGTGATGGGAGCGATCGGCGCCGACGCATTTCGCTTCACGCTCGCGGCGCTCGCATCGCCGGGAATGGACATCTCGCTCTCCGAGGGACGGCTGCGCGCCTACCGGCAGTTCATCAACAAGATCTGGAACGCATCGCGCTTCCTGCTCATGCAGTTGCCCGAGGAGGGGCGGGGCACGCCGGAATCGACGGAGACGGAAGGAGCCGCTGCTGCCGGCCCCGGAGGGGGGCTCCCCCCGATTCGGTCGCTCGGACTGATTCACCGCTGGATGCTCCATCGAATCAGTGAGCTCACGGCCGACGTCGGCGCGGCCCTGGAGGACTTTCGCTTCGACGTCGCGGCCGACAGGCTGTATCACGTCTTCTGGCACGAGTACGCCGACTGGTACATCGAGCTGGTCAAGCCGGAGCTGCAGGCCGGCGGGGATACGCGCGCCCGCGCCATCGCCGTCCTCCGGGAAGTCCACGATCGCCTGCTCCGCCTGCTCCATCCGTTCATCCCGTTCGTCACCGAAGAGGTCTGGCAGGCGCTGCGCGCGCCCGCATCCGACGAACGGGAAACCATCACCCTGGCCCAGTTCCCCGCGCCGATCGATGCGTGGCGTGACGACGACGCCGTCGGCACGATGGCCCTGCTGCAGGACGTCGTCACCACGGTTCGCACCGTCCGCTCCGAATGGAACGTTCCCCCCCGGTTGCCGGTCACGGTCAATGCGCACGGCGTCGATCCCGCCACCGCCGGCCGCCTTGGCCCGCACCTCGAGCACGTGCGACGCCTCGCCGGCCTCGACTCCTTCCGCTTCGCGGACACGGCGCCGGCAAGGGATCCGGAGACGGTTCGCCGGGTCGTTCGGGATTTCGAGTTGCACATCCCGCTTGCCGGGATCGTCGACCGCGGGCAGGAGGCGGAACGAGTGGGGCGTGAACTGGAAAGGCTGACGAAGCAGCGAAACGGTCTGCGGGCGCGTCTCGAGAACCCATCCTTTCTCGTGCGTGCCGACCCGGATGTTGTCCGGGAGACGCGCGCGCAGGAAGCGGCGGCGGGGGAACGCCAGGCTAAGCTGGAACGCATTCTGGCGGAGTTGTCCCCGTGACGGCCGGCGAGGCGCTGGACGTGGGCGCGGCGGGGACACGACTCGTCCCCGCGGACTACCGCGACCTGGTTCGCCGCGCGCTCGACGAGGACCTCGAAGGCGGCGATCTCACCACCGAAGCGATCGTGCCCGACGACCTGCGCGCCCGTGGCTGCATCCGCGCCAAGTGCGCGTGCGTGGTGGCGGGATGGGGTGTTGTCCGGGAAGTGTTCCGGCAAGTCGATCCTCACGTGGCGGTCACGGAAACGCGGCGCGCGGACGGCGACCGTTGCGAGGATGGCGACATCGTGGGGATTCTCGAGGGACGGGCGGCAGCGTTGCTGGGTGGCGAACGGACGGCGCTCAACTTCCTGCAACACCTTTCCGGCGTCGCGACCGAGGCGCGCCGCTATGTGGACGCGGCTGCGGGCCGGAGCGTCATCCTGGATACCCGCAAGACCACACCCACGCTGCGCACGCTGGAAAAGTATGCAGTCCGGGTTGGGGGCGGGGCCAACCACCGGTTCGGACTGGGCCATGGCATCCTGATCAAGGACAACCACATCCGCATGGCCGGCTCCGTTGCCGAAGCGGTTCGTCGCGTCCGTACCGTGAGCCGATCGGACGGGTTGGTGGCCGATGCGGCCCGGGCAGGCCCGCTGGCCAATCGCATCGAGATCGAGGCACAGACTCTCGCAGAGGTGGAGGAAGCTCTCGCTGCCGGCGCGGACATCATTCTTCTCGACAACCTTGAACGAACCGAAGCTGCCGAAGCGATCGAGCGCTGCCGCGGCAGGGCCGACACGGAGGTTTCCGGTGGCGTGACACTCGATCGCCTGCCCGAAGTGGCAGCGCTTGGACCGACGTACGTGTCGGTGGGAGCGCTGACGCATTCCGTCACGGCCGCCGACCTCAGCTTCGACATGACGCCCCTCCGATGACCGATCCGGCACCCTTGCTGCCACCCGCACTCGCGGCGGCTCTGGCCGCCCACCCGAAGGCGAACGCCTCGCCCATCCACTACCACCCGGTTCTCGTCTCGACCAACGACGCCGCCGCGCAGCTTGCCGCTTCCGGCGCGCCCGACGGGACGGCTGTCGTCGCGGGGCGCCAGACCGGTGGCCGGGGGCGGCGAGGACGCAGATGGCATTCCCCGGAAGGCGTTGGCCTCTATCTCTCCGTCATCCTGCGCGGCAGGCAGCCGCCGGTCGTCACATTGCTGGCCGGCGTTGCCGCTGCCGAGGCCATCCGTGAAACGACGGGAGTCGCCGTGGATCTGAAGTGGCCGAACGATCTCGTGGCGGCGCCGCGCAGCGCCAGCAACTGGCGTAAGGTGGCCGGCATTCTGTGCGAGATGTTTCCTCGGGGCGCCGGCGCAGGAGCGGTCGTCGGTATCGGGATCAACGTCGGCAACGCGGGGTTTCCGCCCGACCTCGCCGGTACTGCCGCCTCGCTCAATCAGTGCCTCGGCGCGCCGGTCGATCAGGCCGGACTCTGCGCCGCGCTCCTTGCGCGGCTTGCCGACTGGCGAGAGCGTGTCGCCCGCGACGGCGCCACGGACTTGATCAACCGGTGGCGTGAACTGTCGCCCAGCAGCGTCGGGGCTCCGGTGGCGTGGGACGACGGCGCGGGGACCAGCCACCGCGGCCTGACCGCCGGCATCGACGGGACGGGCGCCCTTCTGGTGGACACGGATGGCGCCACCGAGCGAATCGTCGGCGGCGAACTTCGGTGGGGTCGCCGGGATAGGTAACGGAATGCTGCTCGCCATAGACGTCGGCAACACGAACGTCGTCCTCGGCATCTTCGAAGGCGCGACTCTCAAGGTGAGCTGGCGCCTGACGACGCTTCCCGCCCGAACCGAAGACGAACTCTGGGTGTTGATGAGTCGCCTGCTTGCGGAACATGGAATCGACCCGCAACGGATCGAGGGGATCGCTCTTGCCTCGGTGGTTCCCGTCCTGACCCATACGGTCACCGAGATGGTGGCGCGGCGAATCGGCCGGCCGATTCTCGTTGCTGGCGCCGAGAACGCCGGTCTGCCGATCGGCTACGAACAGCCGTCCGACGTCGGAGCAGACCGTCTGGTGAACGCGGTCGCGGCGGTCCGCCGGTACGCGCGATCCCCGGACGGCGCGGTCCGTCCCGTCATTGTTGTCGACTTCGGCACCGCAACGACGTTCGACGTTATTTCCGCCGCCAGTGAATACCTCGGCGGCGTGATCTGTCCCGGTGTCGAGATATCGGCCGACGCGTTGTTTCAGCGGGCCGCGCGGCTCCCGCGGGTCGACGTTCGGAAACCGGCGGAGATAATCGGCCGCACCACGGTGGCTTCCATGCAGTCCGGTCTGTTCTACGGCTACGTCGCGATGGTGGAGGGTATCGTGGGGCGGCTGCGTGACGCGTTGGGAGATGGAGCGACACCGATCTGCGTCGGCACCGGAGGTCTTGCCGGGGCAGTCGCTGACGAAACGACGGTGATCGACGCGGTCGAGCCGGACCTGACCCTGGTCGGCCTCCGATACGTCTGGGAACAGAACCGGGGCGTGGGTGCGTGATGGACGCGGGAGAATACTGCCGTGCGGTCGAGGCGTACCTCTGCCGAAAGAACGACGGCCACCTGATCCGGATCGTCGGTCCCGCCTTCGAGATGGTTTGCGCCTGGGCCGAGGCAGGCATTCCGTTGAGCGTTGTGCGCCGCGGCATCGATCAACGCTATGCTCGCTACTACGGTCGGGGTCCGCGCCGCCATCCGGTCCGCGTCGAGTTCTGCGAAGCGGACGTTCTGACCCTCTTCGATGGCTGGAAGCGCGCCGTCCACGTTGCCGGCGCCGATGCCGAGGAGGGCGGGGCGCCACCGGATTTGGCCGCGCGAGGTTTCCATTCTGAAGCGGGAGACCGAGCCCGCCGCCGGCGCCGTTCCCTGTCGGCGCATCTCGACTGCCTTGGATCCGCGCTCGCGGACTGGTCGCCCCTCTCCGGGCAGCCTGCGCCGGCGCTCGATCAGGCGATCGCGCGCGCCCGGATGGTGGTCGGCGAGGCGCGCCCCACCGCCGGGGCGCTTCGTGGCGCGGTTCGCCGCAATCTGATCGAACGCCTTGCCGCGCTCGACCAGGGGCTGGCCGAAGCTGCCCGCCACGATGCCGACGGGGAAACCATGACGAGACTCCGCAGGGAGGCGGCGGACTCGCTTGCCCCGTTTCGGGAGCGGATGCGACCGAACGCCTTCGCCGCCGCTCTCGACACCGCCACCGATCACTTGCTGGCCGGCCATTGGCGCCTCCCTCGCCTTACCTACGAATAGAATGTCCGTTCGTTGGGGCGCCTTCCCGCGAACGAGGTCCGCCCATTCTCAGCAAGGAGACTCTGTCGTGTTCCGCGCAACGAACTTTCTGTATCGATGCTCGATCCCTCTGTTGTTGACGGGGCTGCTCGCGGCGCCGGCGACTGCCCAGGTCCTGGCCGAGATCGAGGGGACCGTTACCGACAGCCAGGGTCTCGCCGTGCCCGGAGTGACGGTCACGCTCGCGGGCGAGACCCTGATTGCGCCAACGGTCACGGTGACGCTGAGTGACGGGTCGTACCGGTTCCGGGCCCTCGGGCGGGGCGCCTATGACGTCACCTTCAGCTTGCCCGGGTTCAGAACCGTCGTGCGCGAAGGCGTGATTGTAGAGGGGAACCGGGTGATCCGGATCGATGCGGGGCTGGAGCTGGTCGAAGTTGCCGAAACGATCACGGTGACGGGTGACGCGCCGGTCATCGACGCCCGGACGATGGCCCTGGTCAACGACTTCGGCGTGACTGAACTGCAGGAAGTGCCGTCCGCGACGGACGTGTGGTCGGTGCTGGGGCAGACGGCGGGTGTCCGGATGCGGGGATTCGATGTGGGCGGATCCCACAAGAGCCAGCAGACGGAGTACGAGAGCTTCGGCATCCGCAATCAGAACCGGGTCCTTGCCGACGGGGTCGACACGACCGAAGGCGACGGCGGGACGGGATTCTATTTTGACTACTACTCGATCGAGGAATTCACGACGACGGCGGCCGGCAACGACGTGGAAATGACTGCGCCGGGCTCGCTCGTCATGATGACGATGAAGAGCGGCGGCAACGACTTCAGCGGGTTGTTCCACGGCGACTACGAGCCCGAGGGATTCGTTGGCGACAACACCGACGCGGATCTCGCGGCGCGCGGCTATACGGGAAACCCGAACCTGCTGTTCTTCGAGACGCATGCGGATCTGGGCGGACCCATTGCGCGCGACCGGGCATGGTTCTATGGGTTCTACAACCACTTCCGCATCGACAAGGTGGTTTCCGGCGTCGACCGCGGGGTCGCTACCGACCTCGGCGACTTCGATTCGTTCGGTGGCAAGGCAACGCTGCGCGCAAGCGACCGGGATCGGCTGATCGGCTACACGAACTGGGGGCTGAAGGAGAAGCCGAAGCGGGGTCTCTCCACCGACGTCGGCCCGGATTCCGTTCTCGCCCAGGCGAGTTGGAGTTGGGCTCACAAGGTGGAGTGGCAGCGCGTCTGGAACGATCGGACGTTCATGACCGCTGCCGGCAAACACTTCGGGTTCGGCTGGCCAATGGTGCCGCAGGTCGATCCGGGGCAGCAGCCTCCGCGTCTGGACACCGCGACCGGCCGCCTGAGCGGCGCAGGGTGGTTTCCCGGAGCCAATGGATCGCCGCCGTTCACGTTCGTCCGATGGAAACCGCAGGCCACCGTCAAGTTGAATCACTACACCCCCGACCTGGCGGGCAGCCACGACTTCAAGGTGGGGTACGAGTTCCAGATCGACAGTAGCCGGTTCGGATCGAACGCCAGCTCCGGACACGTCCGGTACCTCGACGACAGTACGAACGACCGCCCCTTCCACGCGGATCGGATCATGCTCTTCAACATGCCGGCCGAGGGGGAAATCGCGTCGGACAACCGAAACCGGCATCACGCGCTGTTCGTGCAGGACACCTGGCGACCGTCGAGCTGGCTGACGTTGAACCTGGGTGTCCGGTACGAGCAGCAGCGCACGTATTTCCTGGATTCGGTATCCGATCCGTTCTTTGCCGAGTTCTTTCCTTCCGGAACCACCGCGGGAAAGACCAACGTCGTCTGGAACACGTGGGCGCCGCGTCTCGGACTGACGTTGTCGCCGGCGCCGCGCACGGTGTTCAAGGCGCACTATGGCCGGTACTACATCAATCTGGCAGACGCGCACGAGGATGCCAATCCCGCGAGCACGGCTTGGATCCGGTACGCGTTCCTCGATCCGAACGCTGACGGCCTCTACGACGGTCCGAACGAGTTGGGGGCCAAGCTGGACAAGCAGGGTGCGACGGGCGCGGTTTCCGGAGCCGAGGGCACCCCGGTCGATCCGGAGCTGCCGCCCGAATACGTCGACGAATTCAACTATTCGCTGGAGCATGAGGTTGCTTCGGATACATCGCTCCGGGTCTCCTACGTCCACAAGAGCCTCAGTGGCGACAGCGGGATCTGGAACGTGCCGCAGCAAGCCGCGCTGCTGGCCGGGCAGGGTATCGCGTGCGGCGTCGATCCCGAATGGGACTGTCCGCTGAACGCACTGACGGGCGCGACGCTCAACGTCCAGCGTGTCCCGGGAGGCGTGGCGGGAGTCGTGCAGAACCGGATCGCCGCGTTTCCCGGCATTGGGGCCTCCTACGACACCGTGCAGGTGGCGATCGACCGGCGGTTCACCGGTGGATTCCTGTTGCAGGCGAGTTTCGACTACCAGTGGCGGGACGAGTTTCGCTCGGCGTCCGGCGAAGTGCGAAGCCCGCTCTATACCGACCCTCTGGTCGTTGGTTCCGGGGGCCATGGCCGGATCTGGCAGAACCATGGCCTTGATGTCGGTGCGCGCCAGGCGACAACGAATTGGGGGGCGCGCCTGCTGGCGCGCTACACGCTGCCGGCCGAGATCGGTCTTTCCGGCAATGTGCGGCACCAGAGCGGGTGGCCGTATTCCCTGATCCAGCGGGTGGACATTCCAGGCACCGGCACCGGCGTGCCGGTTTTTCTGAGCGACCTGTCCGCGAACCGTTCCGAGAACGTGACGATTGTCGACGTTCGCCTGGACAAGGCGCTAACCGTCGGGGCGCGCGGCCGTCTCACCCTGATGCTGGACGTCTACAACCTCCTGAACTCCAATGCCGTGACCAACTCTTCACTTCGCACGGGAGACGGTGAGCGGGTGATCGCCGCACTTGACCCCATCGCATTCAAGTTGGGCGCACGGGTTCAGTTCTAGCTGGCCGGGCTCTCGTCCAGTTTGGCGATGTAGGAAAGGTGACGGTACTGCTCCGCGTGGTCGAGTCCGTAGCCGACGACGAACACGTCGTCGATGGAAAAGCCGACGAACTCAACCGGCACGTGGCAACGACGCCGCGACGGCTTGTCGAGCAGACAGGCAGCGCGCAGGCGGGACGGCCGCTGCCTCTCCAGCCGGGCGCGGATTGCGTGCAGGGTCAGACCGCTGTCGACGATGTCGTCGACAACGACGACGTAGCGTCCGTGGACATCGCGCGGCACGAGGCTCCAGAGCACCTCGCCAGACGTTACAGTCCGGTTCCCGTAGCTGGAGCAACGGACGAAATCCACTGTGACGGGCCTCGACAGCGCGCGCACCAGATCGGCGAGAAACACGAACCCTCCGGTCAGGACCCCGATGAGGTGGACGGTCTCCCCTTGAGGCGCGTCGCTCTCGATGGCCGTCGCGATTTCCCCGACCCGTTGATGGATCTCCTCCGCGGAGAAGAGGGGAGTGTGTGGAGAGTCGCCGGCGGCCATTGCGCGGGCAGGGTACTACACGCCGCGCGCGGGCGTGACGCTACATGCGCGGGGGGACCTCGCAACCCATCAGCGCCAGCGCCCTCGTCATTTGATTGCGGACGTGGAGCACCGCTGCGGCGCGCCAGAGTCTCGTGGCACGGTCGGGTTCGGCAACGACGGGCGCGCGGTGGTAGAACGCGTTGAACTGCTGCGCGAGGTTGAAGGCGTACTTCGCGAGCACGGAAAGCTCGAGCGAGCGGATCGACTGATCGGCAACCTCGTCAAGTCGTGACGCCTCGAGGATGAGCGCCCATACCTCGGATTCCGGATCCGAAGTCAGTGGCGTGTCGGGAAGATCCTCGATGGCGGCAATCAGGCCCCGTTCATCCGTCCCGTCCGCTTCAGCCAGTTTGCGCAGGATGTTCGCCGCACGGACGGTGGCGTACTGCAGGTAGGGTCCGCTCTCTCCCTCGAAGCTCAGCGCTTCGTCGATGTCGAATGCGATGAGCTTGCCGCGCGAGTACTTGATCATGAAATAGCGGATCGCTGCGCAGGCGATGATCCCCGCAATTCGGTCCGCCTCGTCTGCATCGTCCGCCAGATCGTCGTGACGCGCGACGGCTTCAGCCCGGGCCGCCCCGGTGACGCGGTCGAGCAGGTCGTCCGCCTTCACGCCGAGACCCTTTCGGCCGGACACCTCCACGACCCGCTGATTCCCCTCGGTCTCGACCGGAAACCCGAGCGCCTCGGCGGTCTGCCGCGACAGCGCGACCATCTCGTACGATACGTGCGTGGACTGCTCCGCCTCCCGGGGACGGCCGGCGGCCGCAAGCGCCTGAACGAGGAGTTGCTGGAGGTACGACTGGCGCGTATCGATCACGTTGTAGACGCTTGATGCCGCGCCGAACGGAGTCTCTGGCCGCCGCGCGCTTCCCGTCGTCCTGCCGGACGGACTCGAGATCGTGGTCCAAAGCGGATGACCGGAGTGCTGGATGCTGTGTGGTGCGTAGTGGAAGTCGCGGCCCAGGAGGCCGAACTTCCAGAACTGGTAGGCGATGTCCTTGCCGACGTAGGTGACGGTGCCATTGGAGCGGACGATGACCTTCGTGGCAGACTTCGGTCCGCTTCGCGGCCCCGTGTCGTCGACCTCGCCGCCTTCGATCGGCATCACCCAGCAGCCGGCCTGCGGCCCCGACTCGGCGAGGTGAATCGCGTCGGCTGCCTTCAGCACCTCGAACGCTCGCGCCCAGAAATGCAGGCGAAGGATGTCGCTCTCGCGCGTCAGCAGGTCGTACTCGATGTTCATTCGCGCGAGCGTCGCGAGGTGGCAACGGACGATCCGGTCCGCAACGAGCGCGCCGAGGGCGGCGGCCGGATCGGCGCCGTGCTCGAGGTCATGCAGCGCCCGTGTCCGGTGCTCGAGACGTGCCGCGTCCTCTTCGTACCATCGCGTCACGGCCGCATAGAGGTCCCAGCAGTAGTGGTCGAACCGCGGTTGTCCGGCGAGTGCGGAGACTGCTTCGACGGACATCCGATGCAGTTGTTCGAAGCCGACCACGACGTCCGCTACCTGGACCCCGGTGTCGTCGATGTAGTTCTGCACCTCGACGGGGTGGTCGAGGAAGCGGAGGACCCGAGCGAGTGTGTCACCCAGGGCGGCGTTGCGCAGGTGGCCGATGTGCGCCGCCTTATTGGGGTTGATGGCGGTGTGTTCCACGATCGCCTTGCGCGAGGCGGTTGGCGAGGTCGACGGGACCCGGCCGGCGTCGGGTGCGGGCGGGAACAGGTTTCGGGTGAATTCCGCGCGGCGCAGGAAGATGTTGACGTAGCCGTTGGGGGCGGCAACGACGTCCGCGACGCCGGCGATGCTTCCCAGGGCGTCGATCAGCTCGGTGGCGATTACCCTTGGGGCCTTGCGCAGTGTCCGCGCCAGTTCGAAGGCAACCGTGATTCCGAGGTCGCCCATCGCCCGCCGCGGTGGCAACTGGACCACGATGGCCGGCAGTTGCTCCGGCGCGATTCCGTAGAGGGTCACGAGGGCGTCGCGGACGCGGGCTCGGAGTTCCTGGTGAATCGGGAGAATCATGGGAGGTGTTCCTGAACTCTCTCACCATCGGTACGATATGCGCCGATGGCGAGCGCCCGTGAGTAGTCGGCTGGCGTATTGACGTTGAACAGCAACGCGCCGTCCGAATCGTAGGGCGCCAGTTCGGCCTCTGTCAGGACCCGCGTTCGCAGATCGTCCAGCAGTGCGCTCGTCTTGAGTGCGTCGCGCCGGATGCGGTCTTCGATCCGTCCAAGGCACCATCCCCGGTAGCAGCCGCACAACGGGTGCCATCCGTCGCTGGTGCGCGGCACGACGGCGTCGACAGCTTCGTCGCCCAATCCCAATGCGAGCAGATGGGCCAGGAACGGGCCGGACACGAACGGCATGTCGCCCGCAACGACCAGGGTGCAGGGAGAAGGCGAGATGGACAACGCGGCGTGCAGGCCACCGAGGGGGCCGGCGTGCGGAATGCAGTCGCCGACCACGCATGCTTTGCCGACGGGAAGCGGCTCGGCGTCGGGTGTGTTCCGGACGATGACGACATTGTCGACGACTGAACCGAGCACCCGCACGAGCCGATCGATGATCCGTTGCCGTCCGAGCGGGAGCAACGCCTTGGGGTAGCCGCCGAACCGGCGCGCTTGCCCGCCGGCAAGAATGGCGGCCGTCGACATGGACAACGTAAGTCTATGCGATAATTGACCGTAACTCGGACGAGGAACTGCGCGCCGAATGGCGCGATAATGGATCATGTCACTCAGGCATGCCCGACGCCGGATCCGACCAGGCCTCTGGCTCACCCTCTTCTCCTGGGGCCTGCTGTTCGTCGGCTCCGTCATCCATCCGTTTCTGCAGGCGCAGGAACCCCAGACTGGCGGGAGCGCCGGAAACGGCGACGCCGCTCCGCGTCCCGGCCGCGGGCTGGTCTATGTGGCGGATGTTGACGCACTGATACATCCGGTTTCCGCCGAGTTCATCAAGCAAACGATAGAGAAGGCCGACGCGGACCGCGCCGATCTCGTCGTCCTGACGCTCCGCACCCCCGGCGGCCTAGTCGATTCCACGCGTGAGATCAATCAGGCGATCATCGAGGCCGAGACGCCGGTCGCCGTCTGGGTGGGGCCAAGCGGAGCCCGCGCCGCGTCGGCCGGTTTTCTCATCACGATTGCCGCCGACATTGCCGCCATGGCGCCCGGCACACACATCGGCGCCGCGCACCCCGTCTCTGGAACCGGCGAGTCGATGGAGGAGACGGCGGCGGAGAAGGCAGCCTCCGATGTTGCCGCCTACGCCCGGTCTCTTGCCAGCCGTCGAGGCCGGAACGTCGCGCTGGCGGAGGAAGCCGTGATCGACAGCCGGTCCTTTACGGAACAGGAGGCACTGGACGCAGACCCGCCGCTCATCGAGCTGATAGCTGATGATATCGACGATCTGATCGCGCAACTCGACGGCCGGGACGTTCGCCGGTGGGACGGCGCGTCCGCCGTGGTGCGGCTCGCCGGCGCCGACATCGAGACGGTCGAAATGACCTGGCGGCAGAGGCTCCTCAGCGCAGTGGCGCATCCGCAGATCGCTATCCTGCTGTTCAGCCTCGGCAGCCTCGGCCTGACGATCGAGCTCTGGAATCCCGGGGGTATCGTTCCGGGTGTGGTTGGCGGTCTCTGCCTGCTGCTGGCGTTCTTCGCCTTTCAGATCCTGCCCACCAACTACGTCGGGCTGTTATTGATCGCTTTCGGACTACTGCTGCTCGTAATCGAAATGTTCACCCCGACGTTCGGTCTGCTGGCCACCGGAGGTCTGGTCAGCATGATGATGGGTGGCCTCCTGCTGTTCGATTCCGCGCTGCCGGAACTGCGGCTGGGATTGCCTTTCCTGCTGGGGACGATGCTGGGTCTCGGGCTGATAACTGCGATGCTGGCTCATCTCGGGATTAGGGCTCATCGGACGCGCCCGGTGACGGGCCGGTCCGGTATGATCGATTCGCCGGGACGGGCGCTCGGGTCGATTCCGGCTGGCGGGACAGGGCGCGTGGAGACGCATGGCGAGATCTGGACGGCGCTGGCCGATCACCCGATACGGGACGGTGATGCGGTGCGCGTGGTCGCCGTCGAAGGCATGATGCTGCGGGTCAGGCGAGCGGGTGAGCGGGCCGTGGCGGAGGAAACATGAACATCGGGCCGGAACTGATCTTTCTTGTAGTCGTACTGCTGTACCTCGCCAACTCCGTCAAGATCCTCAACGAGTACGAGCGGGCGGTCATCTTCCGGTTCGGCAAGCTCTATCCCAGGTCGAAGGGCCCCGGCATCATTCTGGTCTTTGCCCCGATCGATCGCATGGTGCGTGTCAGCTTGCGGACCATCGTCATGGACGTGCCTCCGCAGGATGTCATCACCAAGGACAACGTCTCGGTGAAGGTGAACGCGGTGGTCTACTTCCGCGTGATGGACCCGCAGCGCTCCGTGGTGGAGGTGGAGAACTTCCACTACGCGACTTCCCAGCTCGCGCAGACGACATTGCGTAGCGTGCTTGGCCAGGTCGAACTCGACGGGCTGCTGTCGGAGCGCGAGTCGCTGAACCAGCAACTGCAGCAGATTCTCGATACCCACACCGATCCTTGGGGCGTAAAGGTCTCGTCCGTCGAAGTGAAGCACGTCGATCTGCCGGTGGACATGCAGCGCGCCATGGCGCGGCAGGCGGAGGCCGAGCGCGAAAAGCGGGCAAAGATCATCCACGCGGAGGGTGAGTTCATCGCCTCGGAGAAGCTGTCCGAGGCGGCCGGGATCATGTCGCGGCAGCCGCTGGCGCCCGTACTTCGCTATCTGCAGACGCTGACCGAGATAGCGGGTGAAAAGAACTCCACGATCGTCTTCCCGATGCCGATGGATCTGGCGGGCACGCTGAGCGGCCTTGCCGGCGGCGCCGGTCGTGGCGCCGCAGCGTCATCCGACCAGAAGACGGACAAGCCCGAGTGACAGCCCCGTCCCACCCGCAGGTTCGGCTCAGCCCGAAGCAGGTGGTTTTTCTCTTCGTGGTAACCGCCGTCGTTGGTGTGGTGGTCTTTCTGTGCGGCGTGCTGGTCGGTCGCGGGGTCCCGCTTGCGCAGGCCTTGACCGGGGAGTTCGGCAGCGTCGGGACTGCCGCTTTCGATCTTCACGAACCGCCCGCCGTCATCAGCACGCCGCGCCGGGAGCCGGCCACGTCTGCATTGGCAGGGGTGAATCTCACTTACCCCCACCGGCTCGATGGTGCTGCCGCAGGCAGTGGGGAGGTGCTTGGCGCTGTCGCTCCACCACCACGGACACCGGCGGCACCGGCAGGTGATCCCGCCCCGACGCAGCCGACCATCACCCCGGCACGGGAGGACGGCTACCTGGTGGAGGTCTCGGCCCTGCGCGACAGGAACGCGGCGGAACAACTGGTGAGGCGGCTGTCCGAGAGGGGCTATCCGGCGTTTGTTGCCCTCCCGTCCGAGAGTGCGCCCGTCGCCATGTTCGCCGTGCTCGTTGGGCCCTACGGCAATCAGCCGGAGGCGCAGCAGGTGATCGAGCGCCTTGAGCGCGAGGACGCGTTCCGTCCCTGGATCACCCGTTAGTCCGTGCCGATCAGGGTACCGTCATCATCCCCGCTGCTGGCCGTGTTTTCCGGCCTGTTGCTTGTCTTCAGTTTTCCCCAACTCGGCCACGGGACAGTGGCGTGGGTAGCGCTGGCGCCCTTGCTCGTGGCGGTCGCCGGGGTCTCGCCGGGGCGGGCGCTGCAGCTCGGCCTGCTGACCGGCATGGTCTACTTTGCCGGCGCCGTCTACTGGATTCCCGCCGTTATGGTCGACTTCGGCGGACTGCCGCCACCCGTCGCCTGGGTCGTGCATGGACTCCTCGTTCTGGTTCTCGCGATGTTCCCGGCACTGTTTGCCTTGGGGATGGCTGTTCTCATCCGCCGCTACGGACCGCTGGCGCTCTTGCTGGCGCCCGCGGTGTGGGTGACGACCGAATTGGGGCGCATGTATCTGTTCACCGGCTTTCCCTGGGTGCTGGTCGGTTACAGCCAGATGAGCGTGATCGCGATCGCCCAGGCCGCGAGCATCGTGGGCGTCCTCGGAGTCTCCGCACTGGTGCTGTTGCTCAACGCAGCCGTGGCATACCTGCTGGTCGCTGGCGCGGCGGCACGGATCGCTCCCCTTGCGGCCACCGCTCTCGTCTGGGCGGCGGCGGCCGGCTTCGGCGCCTGGCGTGTCGCCGACGGTGCGCTCCTGACCGCTGGCGTCCCACTGCGCGTCGCGGCGCTCCAGGGGAACATCGCTCAGGATGACAAATGGGACCCGCGGAGCGCGAACGCGATTATCGACACGTACCTCGACCAGACGCGTGACGCGGTGGCGCGTGGCGCGTCGCTGGTTGTCTGGCCGGAAGCAGCAACCCCGTACCCTTTCGACCGCGATCCACGGGCGGAGGACGTTCGCGCGGCGGCGCGCGCCGGCGGCGCGCATCTTCTGATCGGGACCACCGAAGTCTCACGGAACGAACGCGGCGAGACCAACTACTACAACGCCGCGTACATGCTGGACGACGCGGGAGGAACGGCGGCGATCTACCGCAAGCAGCATCTCGTGCCGTTCGGCGAGTACGTACCCTTGCGAGACGCGCTCTTCTTTATCTCCCCGCTCGTGCAGGCGGCTGGCGTGTTCACGCCGGGCGACGCCGCAACGACACTGCCGGTGGACGGCGGATCGATTGGCACGGCGATCTGCTACGAGATCATCTATCCGGGGCTCGTGCGTGAGTTGGTACTTGCGGGCAGCCAGTTGCTCACCACGGTCACGAATGACGCCTGGTACGGGCGGTCAGCCGCGCCGCACCAGCACTTTCAGCAGGCGGCAATGCGTGCGATCGAGGAGGGCCGCTTCCTGGTCCGCGCCGCGAACACCGGGATCAGCGGCATCGTCGATCCCTACGGTCGCGTGCTGGTGCGGTCGGCCTTGTTCCAGCCCGCAGTCCTGGCGGGAGAGGTCAGGTTGCTCGATGGTTTGACCGTGTACGGGCAGTTGGGCGATCTCCCGTCGTACGTGCTCGCGGTGGTGACGGTGGTAGTCCTGGGGTGGCGTCGGCGCGGCGAGGGAGCCGTTTCAGCGCGCTAGGAGTCTGCGCCGTGGGAACGGTGCAGGCTGCTAGTGGACTGTCCTGGTTGGGCGGCCATCGGAGCCGCAGGTGACGATGGTCGGGCTAGCGCGGCGACCGCCATCGCCGGTACGATCGGACGAGGAAGGAGATCCCGTCTTTGGCCATCACGTTGGAAGAACAGATTCGGCGTTACCAGAACCTCGTGAAGCGAGCAGCCGATTTGCGGAGTTATCTTTGACCCGGACGGCATTGCGGAAGAAATCGAGAGACTCGAGCGACGGGCCGGCGCGGCTGATTTCTGGAGCGATCAGGCAACCGCTCAACAGGTGCTGCAGCGCCGCCGCCGTCTCCAGGAAGATGCCGATCTTGCCGGCTCGCTGAGCACGCGTGACGGCGATCTGGCCGTCCTCCTGGAGTGGGCCGAGCAGGGCGAGGACGTCGCGTCCGACCTTGCGGCTGCGCTCGACGAGTTCGCGGCGGAGGTGGAGGCGGGCGAAGTCCGCAAGATGCTCGCCGGTGAGCACGATCACCGCAACGCGATTGTCTCGTTTCAGCCGGGCGCCGGGGGTATCGACTCACAGGACTGGACGGAGATGCTCCTCAGGATGTATCTCCGCTGGACCGAGAGGCGCGGCTTCACGCGTCAAGTGATCGAGGCGTCACCGGGCGAGGAGGCCGGGCTCAAGAGCGCAACGATCACTGTCAGGGGGGAGTATGCGTACGGGCTGCTTCTCGCCGAAGCAGGGGTCCATCGTCTGGTCCGAATCTCACCGTTCGATCAGGCGTCTCGGCGGCATACTTCGTTCGCATCGGTGCTGGTGTGGCCGGAGCTGCCGGACGACATAGACGTGGAGATCGACGAGGGGGATCTTCGTGTCGACACGTACCGGTCGAGCGGCGCTGGAGGACAGCACGTGAACGTAACGGATTCGGCCGTCCGAATCACGCACCTGCCGACCGGCATCGTGGTGTCGTGTCAGAACGAGCGGTCACAGCACAGGAACCGGGATGCGGCCATGTCAGTGCTGCGGTCGCGATTGTACGACCTTCGGATGCAGGAACAGCAGGACCGTCTCGAAAGACTGGGCGGGGAGAAGAAGGAGATCGCTTTCGGGAGTCAGATCCGCAGCTATGTGCTGCAGCCCTATCGGTTGGTCAAGGACCATCGGACGAAGCTCGAGGAGGGGAACGTAGACAAGGTGCTTGATGGCGACCTCGATCCGTTCATCAAGGCGTACCTGATGCAGAAAGCGCGTCCGGTCTAGCAGCCAGGAGTCTGCGCCGTGGAACGGTGCGGGCTAGCGGCGGATGGCGGCGCCCGGCTCAGTGCCGGCAATGAACGCTTCCTGGATTGCGCCGCGCAGCCAGGGCGGGGCAATCTCACCGGTTTCCGGCACCACGGAGTGGAAGACGATGTTCTCGGGTGGAACGAAAGAGGGACGTCCTTCCTGGCGCGCGACGTAGGCCTCCATGAAGTCGATCCATATCGGCAGCGCCACGGCGGAGGCCTGCTCGCGATCCCCTAGCGTCCGCTTCTCGTCGTATCCCACCCAGACTCCGAGAGTGACGTCCGGATCGAAGCCGACGAACCAGGCGTCCGTATAGTCGTCCACCGTGCCCGTCTTGCCGCCGAGTGGCCAGTTGAGTGCAAATGCGGCACGCCGGCCGGTGCCACGCTGCACGACGCCCTGCATCAGGTTGGCGATGATGAACGCCGTGTCTTCCCGGAGAGCATCACGTGACTGCGGGCGGGTTTCCTCGAGCAGATTCCCTTCGCGATCCAGGACCCGTTGCACCATGAAGGGCAACATTCGACGCCCGGCGTTCGGAAAGACGGAATAGGCGCTCGTTACCTCAACCAGTGTCGCTTCGGCCGACCCGAGCGCCACCGACAGAAACGGCGGGATGGGCGACGTGAAGCCGACGCGGCGCGCGAAGTCCACGACTGTCTCGGGGCCCACTTCGTTCATCAGCCAGACGGCCGGAATATTGCGGGAATCCTCCAAGGCGCGTCGGATGGTGATCGCACCCTCGTGCTCGTTGTCGTAGTTGGTAGGCCGATACGGGGGTTGATTGGGCCCGACTTCAAAGCTGACCGGTTCGTCCATGACGATGCTCGACGCGGTCCATCCCTGATCGATCGCCGCCGCGTAGAGAATGCCCTTGAAGAGCGAGCCGACCTGGCGCGCCGCTTGCGTGGCCCGGTTGAACCTGCTTCGCTCGAAGTCGTAGCCGCCCACCATCGCGAGGATGTTTCCAGTCCGGTTGTCGATTGCCAGAAGGGCGCCCTCTACCACCGGTTCCTGGTCCAGGGTGGCCGTCCCGACGCCACCCGGCTCGGCCGGCAGGCTCGTCACGACAACGTCCAGCAGATCGCCCGGCGCCGCCACATCGGCGGGAGCATCACGTCTCGTCCAGGCGAAGCCGTCGGTGTCGATCGCCAGAACGTGCGTTCCGGCGCGAACCTCGATCGTCTCGGCGGTCGTGCGGGTGACTACCGCCGGCGTCAGGTCGCCAGCGGCTATGGGGTAGAGCCATCGCGGATGCACGAACGCGTCGATGGACTCGACGGCGTCCGTTCCATCGAGGACGTTCCGTCGCGGTCCGCGGTAGCCGTGTCTCTTGTCAACCGCACGCAAGCCTTCGGACACAGCGCGATTCGCGGCGCGCTGCAGTTCAAGGTCCATTGTGGTGTGGACGACAAGGCCTCCTTCGTACAGGTCCGTGGCGCCGAAGTTCTCTTCCAGGTGCTGTCGGACCTCCTCGAGGAAGTAGGGTGCGATGGCGTTCGCGCGCTGCCGCCGGGGCGCGAGGACGATCGGCTTTGCCATCTCCGCCTCGGCCTCGGCGTCCGTGATGTAGCCTTCATCGGCCATCCGCCCCAGGGTGTAGTTCCGCCGCCGGGTCGCCGCCGCCATGTTCACCAGCGGGCTCTGCCGTGCGGGCGACTGGAAGATGCCCGCGATCATCGCCGCTTCACCGAGTTCAAGGTCGCGCGCCGACTTGCCGAAGTAGAGTTGCGAGGCCGCCTCGACGCCGTCGGCCGCGCGTGTCGCCGTGCCGAGGAACATCTGGTTGGCGTAGAGCGCAAGGATTTCGCGCTTCGTATAGCGCTTCTCGAGATGAAAGGTGTAGTACGCCTCGCGCAGTTTCCGCTGCCAGGTCTTCTCCAGCCCGAGCCGATCGCCGCCGACGGTGATGTTCCTCGCCAGCTGTTGGGTCAGCGTGCTGGCGCCGGCCGCGCGGAGGTCGCCGGCCAGGATGTTGTTGACGAGCGTGATCAGGATTCGGGGAATGTTGAGGCCAATGTGTTCGAAGAACTCGCCGTCCTCCGCTGCGACGATAGCGTTCCGGAGCACTTCCGGTATGTCGTCGTATCCGATGACGACCCGGCGCTGTGTCGCGAATTCCCCAATCAGTTCTCCGTTTTGCGCATGAACCCGCGTGATGGTGCCGGGCGCGTAGTCGTCCAGCGCTGCGATTTCCGGCAGATCGGGGGAATAGGCGAGAAGGACGCCGGTCGCTATCCCGAAGAGGGCGACGGCCACGAACGCCGCGAGAACGAGCGCGCGGCGGGCCCGCCGCCTCGGCTTGGGCACGCCCCATTCTAGCAGGGTCGCAGCCCGCTTGCTCGCGCGGAGTCGGCCCGGCGAGCAAGGAACGCTATTGACATAGAAACACTCAGATTTTATTATAGTGACATCTACAAAAGGGTCGGCTCGGGGTCGACCGCCGGTGAACACGAGGAGAGGCAGCGGGCAGGAACATGAGCAAGATTATTGGTGTCGATCTCGGCACGACGAACTCGGTCGTCGCGGTCATCGAGGGTGGTGAGCCGACTGTCATCACGAATGCGGAGGGGCAGCGGACCACGCCTTCGGTCGTCGCCTTCGCGAAGTCGAGCGAGCGGCTGGTCGGTCAGGTGGCGAAGCGGCAGGCGGTGACCAATCCCGAGAACACGGTCTTCTCGATCAAGCGCTTCATGGGGCGCCGCTTCGGAGAAGTAACCGAGGAAATGGGCATGGTTCCCTACGAAGTGGTGCGCGCCAAGAACGGTGATGCTCGAATCAGGGCGGGAGGCAAGGAGCTTTCGCCGCCGGAGTTGTCCGCGATGGTGCTGCAGAAGCTGAAGCAGTCGGCAGAGGAGCATCTCGGACAGAAAGTGGCCAAGGCGGTCATCACCGTGCCCGCGTACTTCAACGACGCGCAGCGTCAGGCGACGAAGGACGCCGGCCAGATCGCCGGACTCGAAGTGTTGCGCATCGTCAACGAGCCGACGGCGGCGGCGCTGGCCTACGGCCTGGACAAGAAGGCGGACGAGACGATCGCGGTCTACGACTTCGGTGGCGGCACTTTCGACATCTCCATTCTCGAGGTGGGCGAGGGAGTGGTCGAGGTCAAGTCGACGAACGGTGACACTCACCTGGGTGGCGACAATCTGGATCAGCGCCTCATCGACTGGATCGTGGAGGAGTTCAAGAGCGACGAAGGCATCGACCTGAGCAAGGATCGGATGGCTCTGCAACGGCTGAAGGAGGCCGCCGAAAAGGCGAAGATGGAGCTCTCCACCGTGGTGGAGACCGAGATCAATCTGCCCTTCATCACGGCGGATCAGTCCGGACCGAAACACCTGCAGACGAAACTGACGCGTGCGAAGTTCGAGCAATTGGTGGATGGCCTATTGCGGCGGACAATCGAGCCCGTCAAGCGAGCCCTGGCCGACGCCAACATCGAGCCGTCACAGGTCGACGAAGTCGTGTTGGTGGGCGGCTCGACGCGCGTGCCGAAGGTGCAGCAGATCGTCAAGGACCTGTTCGGTAAGGAGCCCCATCGCGGTGTCAATCCGGACGAGGTTGTGGCAATCGGCGCCGCGGTCCAGGCGGGCGTGCTTGCCGGAGAGGTGAAGGACCTGCTGCTGCTCGATGTGACGCCGCTGTCGCTCGGCATCGAGACCCTGGGGGGCGTCATGACGACGCTGATCGATCGGAACACCACCATTCCGACAAAGAAGAGCGAGGTCTTTTCCACGGCGGCCGACAATCAGCCGAGTGTCGAGGTGCACGTCCTGCAGGGCGAACGGACCATGGCCGTCGACAACCGGACGCTCGGGAAGTTCCATCTCGATGGCATTCCGCCTGCCCCGCGGGGAATGCCACAAATCGAGGTCACGTTTGATATCGACGCCAACGGCATCGTCAACGTGAGCGCCAAGGATCTCGGTACGGGCAAGGAGCAGCACATCACGATCACCGCCGAGAGCGGCCTCTCGAAGGACGAGGTCGAAGCGAAGGTGCGCGAGGCGGAGTCTCACGCGGCCGAAGACAAGACGCGCCGTGAGGCGATCGAAACGAAGAACCAGGCCGACCAGGCGATCTACCAGGCAGACAAGCTCCTGGCCGATGCGGGCGACAAGCTTGCCGCCGAGGACAGGAAGCCGGTGGAAGAGGCAGTAGCGTCGCTCAAGTCCGCTGTGGAGAAGGATGACGCTTCCGGGATCAAGCAGGGCCTCGAGGCGCTCATGGCCGCCATGCAAGGGGTATCGCAGAAGCTCTACGCCCAGTCGGCACAGGAGCAGACGGCTGCCGATGCGACCAACGGGAAGGCAGGCGGCGCTGGTCCACCGCCCGGCTCGAACGGGGGTGACGGCGATGTAATCGACGCGGAAGTGGTGGACGACCAGAAGCCGTAGCCGCGGTTCCTGACCGCCGTCGACGCGCCGGATCAGATGGGGGAGTGAACGTTGGCACGGGTGGACTTCTACGTGGTCCTGGGCGTCAAGCGATCGGCGACACTGGCCGACCTGCGCCGTGCCCATAAGCGGCTCGCCCGGCGATACCACCCGGGGATCAATCCGGGAGATCCGGAAGCCGCAGCTTTCTACCAGGCGGTCGCTGAAGCGTACGAAACGCTGAAGGACCCGGATCGACGCCGGGCGTACGATTTGCGTGGCTCCCAGTCCGAAGCCGCGGACGACACCCCGGTCCCCGCGGTGCAGTTTCAGGGGTTTGACTTCTCTCCCGGCGGCGGTAGCGAGAGATCGTCCGCTACCTTCGCGGACCTTTTCGCCGAAGCGGCGCCGAACGCAGCCAGGCGACCGGGAGCGCGGGGAACGCAGCAGCGAGGGAGTGATCTCTTCGCGGAGATCCGGTTGACGTTCGAAGAGGCGATGCGCGGGGTCGGTCGCCGCCTGACGATCACCCGTCTCGAAGCGTGCGGCCGATGCGGCGGCGCCGGCCGCCGGCGCGGCGCGGAAGCGGAATGCACGAACTGTGAAGGCAGCGGAACCCTCCGGTGGCGCCGTGGCCACATGGTCTTTTCCACGCGATGCGGGGATTGCGTGGGCACCGGACGTCTCCGCCATCAGGCCTGCAGCGCCTGCGGCGGGCGCGGCGTGGCGGAGTTGGAGGAAGAGATCACGGTGAATGTCCCGCCCGGGGTCGACAACGGAACACGCTTGCGGGTTCCGGCAAAGGGCAACGCGGGGCTGCGCGGCGCGCCGCCCGGGGATCTGTTTCTGGTGTCGCGGGTGGGAACGCACCCGCATTTCCGCAGGGACGGGGACGACCTGCTGCTCAATCTGCCAATAGCGATCCATGAGGCGGTGCTCGGTGCGGCGATCGAGGTGCCGACACTTGACGGAGCCGCAACCGTCCACGTGCCGGCCGGCACGACGTCGGGCCAGCGCTTCCGAGTCAGGGGAAGTGGTGTTGCCAGTGCGGATCGAGAAGGCCGTCGCGGCGACCTCGTGGTGACGGTGAACGTCGTTCTGCCAGAGGTTTCGGATGAACGCTCGAAGAGCCTCCTGCGTGAGTTCGGGGAGCTCCACGCGAGCGATGTCCGGCGGGAGCTGTTCGGGAAGACATAGACAACCCGTGGAGGCTGTCGTTTCGCGGATCTCAACGCGGCGGTTGTAGTGAGGCCAGGAGGATGACGGACAAATCGAATCGTGAGGGTCGCTACATGATCAGCGCCGTGGCCCAACGCTATGGCATCCATCCACAGACCCTGCGCATGTACGAGCGCGAGGGGCTGCTGACGCCATCGCGTTCCGACGGCAACACACGCCTGTACGGCGACGCGGACCTGGAACGGCTCGAGACGATCCTCTCACTCACGCGCGATCTGGGTGTCAACCTCGCGGGCGTCGAGATAATCCTCAATATGCGCGACAAGATGGACCGAATGCAGCGGGAGGTGAACGAGTTCGTCAACTACGTGAAGCAGGAACTCGCGCGTGGCGTCGGCGACTGGGAGCAGCGCCTCGGAACGGCGCTCGTCAAGGTCGATCCCGGGGAGCGTGTCCGTCCCGCCGTCTTGCCCGGAAAGCGTCCCGGTCCCTGACACGGGCGGGTGCGGATCTCCACTATGCTTGTCACGCATGCCCACTCCCTGCCCCGAGTGCGACGGCACCGGCTGGCGCACGCTCTCCATGGACGGAGTCCGTCGCGTCGCACGCTGCCACTGCTGGCACGAGGCGCTGGCGCGTGACCTCCTCTCGCGGGCACGGATTCCCAGTCGCTATACCAGGTGCGGCTTCGAGTCGTTCATCAGTTATCGGAATGATCGACTGCTGAGCGCCGTCAGCAGGGCGGAGGCGTTCGCCCGTGCGTTTCCTGCCGTCGAGAAGGGACTGCTGTTCATCGGTCCGCCGGGGATCGGCAAGACCCACCTGGCGGTTTCGACCCTGCGCGTGGTCGTCGGCAAGGGATGCCGGGGCGTCTACTACGACACGCGGTCGTTGCTGGCCGACATCCGGGGCGCATTCGATCCGATTACGCGCGCGTCGCAGTCCGCGATCCTGAGCGAGGTGATGGAAGCGGACCTGCTGGTGCTCGATGACCTCGGCGCCGAGCGGCCGACCGAATGGGTAGAGGAAACACTGAACCTGATTGTGAACACTCGCTACAGCGAACGGCGCGCGACCGTGTTCACGACCAACTACGAGGATGTGCCGGAAACGCAGAACCTCGATTCGCTCAGGGTGCGTGTCGGCTTCCGTATGTACTCGCGGTTGTGCGAGATGTGCGAGTTTCTCGAATTCGACGGTTCCGACTTCCGACAGTTCGAACACCGGCCCAGGGCGGAAGACCTGGCTCAGGACTGGAAGCATGGGTCACGCCGTCGCCTGCCGTCACCCAGGGGAGCGACCTCGAAGATGAGCGCCGGCAGCTTCGGCGGTCAGCGCAAGCCCCGTCGCAAGGTTGCGGGCGAGCAGCTCGATCTGGGCTGGGGCGGCGGCCGGGCCGGGAACGGCTGAGCGACCCGCCATGCCTGACGGCACGGATCGGGTGGCGCACCGGACGGGCGTGCTCGGTCTCTATCTCCACATTCCGTTCTGCGCGTCGATCTGCAACTACTGCAATTTCAACCGCGGCCTGTTCGATGCGGCGCTCAAGCGGCGCTACGTGGCCGCACTTCGGAAGGAGATCGCGCGGGCCGGCGACGGGAGCCCGGTTGATTCGGTCTTTCTGGGCGGCGGAACTCCGTCGTTGCTCGAAGCGACGGAGGTGGCGTCGTTGATTGGCGCCTGCCGCGACGCCTTCGGCATGGCCGCGGACACCGAGGTAACGATCGAAATGAACCCGGAGTCCGTGTCGGAGGCGTATGTTGCCGATCTGTTGGCCAGTGGCGTCACACGGATCAGTGTTGGCGTTCAGTCGTTCGACGACCGGGAACTCTTGCGGCTGAGTCGGACCCACGACGGCGCCGGTGCCCGCGAGGCCGTCGCCGACATCCGTCGGGCCGGGTGCGACAACCTGAGCCTCGACCTGATGCTCTGGCTGCCCGGGCAGACGCCGGACGATGCGTCCAGTTCCATCGATGCAGCGATCGCACTGGCGCCGGATCACCTGTCGCTCTATCTGCTGGAGCTTTACCCGGACGCGCCGATCCGCGAAGAGATGCTGCGCGCAAACTGGTCGCTGGCGCCCGACGAGGACGCCGCCGCGATGTACATCGATGCGCTTGACCAGACCGACGCAGCCGGCTACGTGCAGTACGAAATCTCGAACGTCGCCCGTCCGGGACGCCGCTCGCGCCACAATCTCAAGTATTGGCAGGACGGCGCGTGGCTTGGCTTCGGCTGCGGTGCGCATTCGACGCGCGACGGGGTGCGTTGGCGGAACGTCTCGTCAACCGCTCGCTATATCGAGACGGTCGACTGCGGCGACTCAGTGATCGCGGACTGGCAACGTCTCTCCCGTGACGAACGGCTCAGTGATGCCCTGTTCACCGGCTTGCGGCTGAGCGACGGAATCGACCCGCTTGCGGTGGGACGCTACTACGGCGTTGATCTCAAGGCCCGTTACGGGCGCACGTTGCAGCCCTTCGTCGATGCCGGCTGGCTTGACGAGAGTGCAGGCCGCTGGCGTTTGAGTCGGGCGGGCATGCTCGTGTCGAACGAAGTGCTGAGTACTTTTGTCTAGCCGCTCGGTACGATAAAGTAGGCGGCTCTGCCGGAGGACAGGGAATTCCGGAAGAGAACACTTCGGGACAAGGTTCCAAGGAGGACAAGGACATGCGGTGGTATCGCACACAGTCGATGCGGCGGATTCTTCTGGGCGGCGCGTTCGCGGCGACCCTGGCCGTGGGCGTGGCGCTCGGTGCGCTGCTTGCGACAAACGAGGCGGCGGCCCAGCCTTCGGTCACCTTCACCGGTCCGAGCGCGGCTCTGATGTTTCACTTTGTGAGGCCGGCTGCGCAAGCGGACTACGAAGGCGTGATGCAGAAGTTGAAGGATGCACTCCAGCAGAGCGAGAACACCGAGACCGATCGACAGGCGCAGGCAGCGGGCTGGCGGGTGTACAAGGCCAACGCGGACTTCACCGGCCAGGGCGCAGTCCCCTATGTCTGGGCAATCGATCCAGTGATGAACGGCGCCAACTACGCTGCCGCCACCATCATGAACGAGGTGTTCCCGGGTGATATCGAGGGGCTCTTCAACACGTACAACGAAGCGTTCACCGAAGGTCAGGTCAAGCAGCTTCCGGTCAACCTTGAACTTGTGAACGACTTCGGCAACTAGGCGCCGCCTTCCGTCGCCGCGCGGGTCGTTCGTCCGCCCCGGCTTGCTGCGTCGGGACTGCTGTCGTGTGCCTGCACCTGATCGCGAGGTTTCGCATGGCGTGTGTCCAAGAAAACCCCAGGGCGCATGGCTGGCGTCGGATCAAGTTGGCCGGCGCACTCGCGGCGGCCGCCGGCGTCGGTTTCAGCGCTGCTCTGGCAATGCCTCTTCCCGGCGAGGCCCAGGAACCCCAGACGTTCGACGCGCCGGTAGGCTTGGTGGTCAGCTATGTTCGCCCGTCAGGCACGGCTGACTTCGAGTCGATCATGCAGCGCCTGTTGCAGGCGCTTGCCGAGGGCGAGGAGCCGGAGCGGCAGCAACAGGCGGAGGGCTGGGCCATTTACAAGGCGCAGGAGCCAGGCCCCAACAACCAGGCCGTGTACGTCTGGGTCCTTGACCCGGCAGTCGGTGGCGGAGACTATTCGGTCCCGCAGGTCCTCGCCGAAGCGTTTCCGGCGGAGGCGCAACAACTCTACGAAACCTACCGGGAGTCTTTCGGTGCCGGCCAGATCTGGCTGAACCTTGATCCAGTCGCCGCCGACGGAGCCGGCGGCGCTGGTCAAAGTGCGGTTCCCTCGAGATAGCTACAGCTAGCGGCCTGCGCCGTGAAACGGTGCAGGCTGCTGGATGAGGCTTGGTTGGGCGGCCATCGGAGCCGCAGGCGACGATGGTCGGGCTAGCGACGAAGCGGGCGGCCGTCGGCTTCGAGTTGGCGCGCGCCCGCGAGGATGCCGGTCAGGCCGTAGTTCCCCTCGTGGCAGGCGTACTCGTAAAGGACGCCGTCCAGCCGGCGGAGCGGCATCAGCACCGTGTAGGGCGCTGTGTACACCGTCTCGTCGGTCACGGTGTACTCGTAGGCGACCGTGTCGGCGTCGATTCGCGTGAACCGCTCGATCAGGTGCATGTTCGGCCCGGTGCCGCCGCTCTGGCCACCCTTGAAGCTGGTGGTCTCGACTACCAGGGTATTGCCCTCCCAGTGGGCACGGGAGTCGCCGGAGTACTGCTTGAGGTCGTGCTTCGGCGCGTCGCTGTCGATCGGGATGATCCGTGCGTTGTGCACCATCTCGTTCACGATGGTGACATAGCCGGGCGTCTGAAGAATCTGCACGTTGTTGTTGTACGCCCCCGACCGCATCGGTGGCCCGGAGTTGAAACCCATGATGCAGCGGTCGAACAGGCTCCGGCTCTCGTACGAATCGTAGCGATGCTCTTCGAGCCAGGCCCTCCGCTCGCGGGCAGCCTGCTCTCCCTCGGGGGTGCGAGGCGGGAGTCGGCCGTTCGGCGGATCGACAACCAGCGATGTACGCTTGTCGGAGGTGAGCTCGATCCCCCGCTCGTACCAGAACTCGTTGTACGACAGAACGCCACCTTCGGCTCGTGGCTGATAGCCGGCCGACGGGGCGCCTCTCTCCGGATCGAAGAGGTCACGGTTCAGCCGGATTCGCTCCGACGCTTCGAACTGGGCTGCCGTCTCCGGGTCGAGCGTGTCCTGGTCTTCGAACTGGGACGGGCGCTGGAACGGCGTCAATGTCCGAAATGTGAAGATGCCGGAGATGTCCGGCTGGCCGTCAGGCGTGCGCATTTCGGCGGCCGCGTTGTCCTGCGCGGCGGCCGTCGACGTCAGGGCGACAAGCGCCACTACAAGTGCCGTAAACAACATCCCACGAGATCGATTGATCATCTGCGCGGCTCCCTGATTGTGCGCGAGACATTCGCGCAACCGCCTGAGAATACTGCCGAACCCGGGTCGGGGCAAGAACTCAGGAGTTCGCGCGCCGGCGCCGGGCCGCCATCACGCTGAGGCCGAAGCCGATGGCGAGGCCGAGGATAGCTCCAGCCACCAACATGTTGAAGGACGACTGGGCGACCGCAACGAGGACCGGGTCCGGTTCATCGAACGGACCGGTTGCACCGCGTACGATGACGCTGGAGAACGGCAGTTGACCCACCTCCGGCGCCGACGGCCGGACGAGGAAGCCGAGCAGGGCGCCAAGCAGCGCGAGCCCTGCCGCCGGGAGCCGCGACTCGGAAGACGCCAGCCAGTACAGGCCCAGGATCGCCGCCAGGAGGAAGAGAAACGTGTAGTGGACCGTGCTGTCCGCCTGGAACGTCGCCATCTGGTATGCCGGAAAGAGCGCCACGACGAAGAACGTCATCACGTGCAGCACGCCCAGCACGACGCGGTGAAGCAGGTTTACCGAACCGGTATCAATCATTGTGCGTCCGTCTCCCACGCAACAGGATGCGGTGGCGATCCGCCGCGTGTCAAGCGACCGCCGCCGCCTGAAACGCTATGATGCTTCCCGATGAGTATCATCCGGCCGGGCAGGCCGGCGGCGCCATTCGATCTGCCCGGAAGCGACGGTCGAGATCATAGCCTCGAGACGTACCGGGGCGCATGGCTGCTGCTAGTCATGCATCGGCACCTCCGTTGACTCGCCTGCCGCCGGCACCTGCTGCAGTTGCAGCGCGAGAACCACGTGCTTCGCGAGTTGGGCATCCGTGTTTGCATCGTCACGTTCGAGGGGGAATTGGCGGCACGCGCCTACGCCGCGGAAACGGGAACGTCGTGGCCCGTGCTGTGGGACATAGATCGCAGACTGTACGAAGCGTACGGCATGGGACGCCTGTCCTGGCGTCAATTGACCCAACCGTCGGCGATCGCCATGTACCTGGTGGAAATCCTGAAGGGGAACCTTCCGCGCATGTCCGACGCCGATATTCATCAGGCGGGGGGCGACGTCCTGATCGACCCGTTCGGCATCGTTCGTCTGGTTCATGCTGGCCGTGGATCGGCGGACCGCCCCACGGTTCAGCACTTGCTGGATGCGCGGCGCGCGACCTCATGAGCCTTGCGGAGCGTACCGGTTCGACCTCGCACCTGTCCGGTACAATGAAAAACGTGATGAAGGTCGATACGGCGGGCCCAAGCGGAGCCCGCGCGGGGATAGCGATGCGGGAGGCGGAGGACGCGTTGGCCGATCGCATCGTGTCGTTGCGGCGGCAGTTTCACGAACGGCCGGAGTTGGCGTTCGACGAGATCGAAACCGCACGCACCATCATGATGGAGCTGGACCGTCTGGGTATTCCCTACGAGTATGGTGGTCCCGGGGGGGGCATTGTCGGGCGCCTTGCGGGCAACGGTCCAGGGCGGCGGATCGCCCTTCGCGCGGAAATGGACGCCCTCCCGTGCGAGGAGGCGACGGGACGCCCGTTTGCCTCCGCGATTCCAGGCCGGATGCACGCCTGCGGACACGATGCGCATATGGCGATGTTGCTCGGCGGCGCCGCGCGCCTTGCCGCCGACCCGCCTCCGGGCGAAGTGGTCTTCATCTTCCAGCCAGCGGAAGAGAGAGGAAACGGTGCGCGCATCATGGTGGAGGCAGGCGCACTGAATGGGGTTGACGCCATCTTCGCCGGCCATGTCACGACGGAGTATCCCGTCGGGCGGGTCATGGTCCTGGAGGGGACGATAACCGCGCACTCGGACCGTTTCTGCATCGAAGTGCGCGGGGAGAGCGGACACGGCGCAAGGCCGCACGAGGCAGTCGACGCGGTGCTCGTGACCGGCTTGCTGATCACCTCCATTCAGTCGCTGGTGTCGCGCTACGTCAACCCGTTGTGGCCTTCGGTGGTCACCGTCGGCCAAGTGCACGCGGGGACCGCGGCGAACATCATCGCGGGACACGCCGCGCTCGACGGGATCATTCGAACCACCCGGCCGGAAGTGCGCAGGGAGATCATCGAGGGACTCCAACGGACGGCATCCGCGTTGGGTGAACTGCACCGCGCGCGGATCCACGTACGGATCGACGAGAGCTGTCCGTCGGTCGTCAACACGCCGGCAGAAACGAGACTGGCGACCGAGGCGGTGCGGGATGTGCTGGGGGAAAGCGGTGTCGTTGTCGCGGATCACGCCAGTATGGGGGCCGAGGACTTCTCCTGGTTCCTGGCCGAGGCACCCGGATGCTATGTCCGATTCGGCGCACGTTCGGAGGCGGGGGAGTACATACCGCTTCACTCTCCGCGGTTCGACATCGACGAGCGGGTTCTGGACGTTGCCGCCCGCTACTACGAAGCGGTGGTGCGCCGTGCCGCGGGCGCTCCGTCCGTCACACTCCCAGCAGGCGCGGCAGATCATCCATGATGGCCGCGTCCGCCTCTTCCGGAGTGTTTCCCATCGCGATTACGTCGAACTTGCCGAACTTCGCGAGCGGTCCGACGTTGTAGAAGATGAAGCGGCCCTTTCGGGTCGCCGAGTCGTAGGCTTCGTTCTTGGCCAACTTGAGGACATCCTTGAACCGTGCTCCCGACAGCCCAGGATAGGTCACGTCTTGCGCCCGGTACGGCCGGAAGCGCCCCTGCGCGGGACGGTAGTGCGGCGCGGCGCGTTCCACGAGAGCCATCGGGAGGCTCGTCCCGCCCCATCGGCCGTTGCACTCGGTGAACCTGATCTGATAGTCGCCTTCGGGATCGCCGGTGACGAGATGGTCGAACGAGCAGCGGCCGATATAGCCCATCTCCTGCAGGGCCAGCGATACCCAGTACGCGGCGCGGCGAAGCGTCCGCTCCACATCGGCCGGAAGCGTGGACGTCCGGCTGCCAACAAAGACTTTGCGGTCCCCATCCAGGATCTGTTCGTACACACCCTCGCAAACTGGGCCTCCCGCCTCGCCGTCAATCCAGAATTGTGTCGAGGGCGACACGGTGGCGGCTTCCCACGCGACCGCCAGCACCGTTTCTCCCGGCGTCCATTCGGTTCGCGAAAGGAACCGTTCCACCAGTTGCTCGATCTCACCGGCCGGCCGGCCGCGAAGTCTTCGACTGTCGAACACCTGATTCCCCATCGCCGACGCGCAACGGGTCCGCTTCAGTCCGACCGCCGGCCAGACCGTGCTCAACGACCCGAGATGCGCGGCAAGGCCCGCGGCGTCGTTGGCCGTGCGGGTCTCGGGGATCCAGCCGGAGCCCAGAACGGCCGTTACCACCTCGTTGAGAGTCCCTTTGTCGTTGGCGATCCAGGTCACCGGAGGCGGTGGTCCGAGCACATGCGAGCTGGTGACGGATCGGGAGGCCGTGCGAAGGGCGCGGGCCAGTTCCCAGCACGGTTCGATTGACATGTACGGGTGGATCAACACGTGTTCGCGCGTGCCGATCAGCGCCAGCAGGTGATCGAGCGTGGATCCTCGCAGGCAACCGCGCGCGATGCCCAGCCGCTGATCGGCGGGGGCCTCGACCGGCACGCGAGGGTCGCCCGACAGTTGGAGCTGCGTTGTCCAGTAGGTGTCGTAGTTGGGATCGCTTGGCGTTGCGGTTACGTAGCAGGCAGGTGAAATGCAGCGGATCCGCGCGCGGTGCTGGTACTCCTCCACACCGACTATGTCGTTGAGGAATGGAATCTCGGAGAAATCGTCGAGGCAGATCAGGAAGCGATCCCTCTCAGGTCGACTCCTGAACCGCCGGTCCTCGTACGGTTGCAGCCGGCGCGTCACATCGAGACGCCGCGCGATGGGAAGCACCGCTTCTCGAACGAAGGCGCGGGCATGCTCGTAGCCCTTCCAGGCCGGCAGGCGCTGGCCGGCCGCGAGACTACTCACGCGTGGCTGGCCGGCCGCGCGTACCGTCGCCGGCTGACCTGCCGGAAGTGCGCACTCTCGGGCCGCCGCGGACGAGCGCACCATCGGCCAACGTGACGCTTGGAGAGTCGACATCGCCTTCCACGACGCCCCCGGACTCGACACGGAGCTTGTCGGAGGCGGTGAGCTTGCCGCGGGTCCTGCCCATAACGGTGATGGTCTTGGCCGAGATGTCGGCTGTCACCGACGCCCGACGGGCTATGGCGACGCCGTGGCCTGGTGCGGTCACCTTGCCTCGCACGGATCCTTCAATGATCAGGTGCTCCCGGGCGGTCACCTCGCCGTTGATCACGATAGTGCGACCGATCGACGTGAGTCCCTCCGGGTGGTCGAAATCGCGAGACGGCATGTCACACCCGGCACGGCTGGGGAAGGCTCATCGTGGATGAGGGATTGGAGCGGGAGACGGGGGTCGAACCCGCGACCTTCAGCTTGGGAAGCTGACACTCTACCACTGAGTTACTCCCGCTTCTGGTGACTGGTCGCGTCCTCCTGAGGAGCCATTCTAGCAGTCCGGGCCTTCGCCCCGGAGGCAGGCGAGTACTTCGTCGCGCCGCCTTTCCATTTCCGCTTCCGTCGTAGCCTCCAGGTTGAGACGGAGAAGTGGTTCGGTGTTGGACGGACGGACATTGAAGCGCCACGTATCGTATTCCACCGAGACCCCGTCCAGTCGAGAGATGCGGCCGTCATGGTACCGGGCGGCGAGGCGGTCGATCGTGGCCTGGACCGAGGCCATGTCGGGCATCTCGGAGTTGATCTCGCCCGAGAGGAAGTACTGCGCGCGAAGGGGCTCCAACAGTTCGCTCAGGCTGGCGTTCCGCACCGACATCAACTCAAGCAGCAGCAGGGCGGGGATCAGTCCGTTGTCGGCGAAGAAATTGTCACGGAAGTAATAGTGTCCCGTCACCTCGCCGCCGAACACCGCATCCTCCTCGCGCATTCGCTTCTTGAAGAACGCATGGCCGACACGGTTGATCAGGGCCTTGCCGCCGAACCGGGCGACGGTATCGGGCACCGCGAGACTCGCGCGGACGTCGTAGACGATCCTGGCGCCGGGGAACTTCCGCAGAAAGGCCTCGGCGAGGAGCGCGGTGATGAAGTCGCCGGCCACGAATTCGCCCTCGCCGTCGATGAAGAAGCAGCGGTCGGCGTCACCGTCCCAGGCGATGCCGGCATCGGGGCGCTCCGTCAGGACACGCTCGACGATGTCCCGCCGGTTCTCCTCGATCAGCGGGTTCGCCTCATGGTGCGGAAAGGCGCCGTCGACATCGAAGCAGAGGCGCGTCGTCGTGCAGGGAAGGCGGTCGAACAGTGGCGGCGCCATCATTCCCGCCATGCCGCTGCCCGCATCGAGCACGAGATGGAACGGCTTGATGGCTGCGACATCGATGAACGACAGGACATGGTCCACGTAGTCGTCGAGCAGTGTCGCTTCCGTGCGTGTTCCCTCGGAAGCTGGCGGCGCCGGCAGCGCGTCGCCGAGGACCATGTCGCGGATCTCGCCGATGCCGGCGTCGCCGCTGAGCGGTAGTGCCTGCGCGCGCACCAGCTTCATTCCGATGTACTCCTTCGGGTTGTGTGAAGCTGTGATCTCGGCGCCGCCGTCGAAACCGTCGCGCGCCACGCCGTAGTAGAGCATGTCGGTGCCGATGAGGCCGAAATCCGTCACGTCCGCGCCTTGCGCGATGGCGCCGTCAATGAACGCGCCGGCGATCTCCGGCGCGGCGATTCGCATGTCCCGGCCGACGGCAATTCGTTGTGCGCCAAGGTAAGCGACGAAAGCGCGACCGATCCGATGGGCGATGTCGGCGTCGATCTGTCGCGGATGGATGCCGCGCACGTCGTACGCCTTGAAGATCGACGCGTCCATGGGTGCTGGCATCCGCTCAAAGCGGGGAGGCGATGGTCGTGCAGTCGCCCAGGACGGTGCCATGACCCAGTCTGGCGTAGTTGCCGATGGTGCAGTCGCGTCCGGTGATGACACCCTCGAGAACGGCGCCAATCCCGAGGGTGGCGCCTGGCCAGACGATCGACCCGCGCACCTCCGCTTCGGGCTTGACAAGGACGTTCCTGCCGATGACGGCATGGGGTCCGACTTCGCAACCCGCACGCAGGGTCGCTCCCGGACCGACGTAGCACGGCCCGTTGAGATTCGCCCCCGGATCCACGGTCGCGCTCTCTGCCACCGTCGCCCCGTCGATCTCGTTTGCCCGTGGCATGCATGCCGACGAGCACAGGCCGTCCAGCATGTCGCGGTGGGCGGCCAGATAGGCTTCAGGCGTACCAATATCTCGCCAGTAGCCTTCGTCGATGAACGCGGCGACAGTCTCGCCGCGTTCTATCAATGCGGGGAAGTAGCCACGTTCGATCGAGTGCTTCTCGCCGGGCGGTATCAGATCCAGGGTCTCGGGTTCGAGGAGATAGACGCCAGCGTTTATCGTCCGGCAGGTCACCTCCGAGGGGTCGGGTTTCTCGACGAAACGGGTGATGCGCCCGTCCGAATCAGTCTCGACGAGCCCATAGCGCGTCGGATCGTCGACCGGGGTCAGGAACAATGTGGCCCGCGCGTCGAGTTCCCGGTGCCGCCGAAGCATGGCGCGCAGATCGAGATCGGCGAGCACATCGCCGTTGAACACGAACGTCGTGCCGTCGAGATACGACTCGGCGAACTTGACGGCGCCGCCTGTCCCGCGTGGTTCCGGTTCGACGACGTAACGGACCGGCAGACCCACGTCGGCGCCGCCCCGGACCACCGCTTCAATCTCGTCGGGACGGTAGTTGAGGCTCAGGATTACTTCGTCAACCCCGGGAACGCGGCGCAGCAGGTCGATTTGGTGATACAGGAATGGCTGATCGAACAGGGGCACAATCGGCTTCGGGGTAGAGAGCGTCAGGGGCCGCAGCCGCGTTCCGAAGCCGCCCGCGAGAAGGATCGCCTTCATCGAATTGTCAAGATCATAGAATACTGACGGGTGGAAGCCTGCGGATGAACCTGCCCAACACGCTCACCCTCGCCCGGATCTTTCTGATCCCGCTCCTTGTGGTGGTGCTGCTCACCCGATTCGAGGCGGAGCTGATTTTCGGCGTGCCGAAGGAGATCGTCGGTGCGGCTATCTTCGGTCTGGCGGCGTTCACCGACTGGCTGGACGGCTATGTGGCGCGCCGCCGCCAGCAGGTGACGCAACTCGGCCAGTTGATGGATCCGCTGGCCGACAAGCTGTTGATCACAGCCGCCTTGATCTCGCTCGTGCAGATGGGAATGGCTCCGGCCTGGATGGTTGCGGTCATCCTTGGACGCGAGCTGGCGATAACCGTGCTGCGCAGCATTGCGTACACGCGCGGCATCACGATCCCCGCCTCGCGGCTCGGCAAGGTGAAGATGGCGTTGCAGGTGGCGGCCATCCTCCTGCTGATCCTCGGCGGACAAGCATGGATCTTCTGGTTGCTGGGGACCGTCGCGCTGTGGCTGGTGCTGACCGCCGCGATCTGGTCGGCGATCGACTACTACCGGCAGTACAGCGGCATGATCACTGATCCAGGTTCATCGCAACCTTAAGCTCGGTGATCCAGCGGTTGGCGTCCTCGATGAACTCCGTCTCCGGGAACTCTTCCACCAGCCGTTCGAAGTAGGGCAGCGCCTCCGCGCCCCGGTTCAACTGGGCGAGCGAGTCGGCAAGGTGGAAGTAAACCTGATCGCGCCGCGTGTAGCCCGGGTCCTGATCCAGGATTTCGCGAAAGCGATCAATGGCCCCCGGAAAATAGTTGGCGCGGTAGTAGTAGCGGCCAACCAGGAAACTCGAATCGCTGAGCCGGTCGCGTGCGTCGCGCAGCTTCGAGCGGACTTCATCGATCAATTCGACCGTGGCGTACTCCGAGTACTCCTGCATGAACCGCTCGAACTCTTCGATGGCGAAACGGGTTTCCGACTGATCCCGCTCGGGGCGGCGCATCTGGTTGTAGTAGACCATCCCCAGCTTGTACTGCGCCTCGGGACCCAGCGGATGAGTCGGCGGATAGAGACGGAGGAACTCCCGCAGTTCGGCCAGCGCGGAGACGTAGGACGTTACCGATCCCTCACCCTCGTACGTATCTACGACGCCAATGCGCGCTGCGGCGCGCAGTTCGCTTTGCGGATAGTTGTCGCGAATCTGGACGAAGTACTCGCGGGCGGTCGACCAGTTCTCTTCCGCGAGCGCCTGCTGGCCGCGTTCGAAGAGCAATGTGTCGGCGCCCTCGGCCGCGATAGGCACTTCCGGCTCCGGATTCCCGCCGCAGGCGGAGAGAACGGCGACCAGGCACAGCCCCGCGAGCGCGAGCGCGCGGCGCCGACTCGGGGGCGCTGGCGCGCCATCATGCATCAGGCAACGGTGGACGGAACGTTTGTCAGCCATTGGTACTCTGCCAGTATCCCATCTTCAAGGGGGACGGTGGGAACAAAACCGAGATCGGTACGGGCGCGTGAGGTGTCGGCGAAGGTATCGCGCATGTCGCCCTTCTGGGCCGCGTCCCGCCGAACGTCGAGTCTGCGGCCGGTCACTTTCGCCACTACGTCGAGCACGTCGTTCATCGAGACGCGCGAGCCCCCGCCGATGTTGTACACCGCGCCCGGGCACCCCCGCAGCCCGGCGGCGACGGTGGCCGCGACCGCATCCTCGACGAATGTGAAGTCGCGTGTCTGCTCGCCATCGCCGAAGAGGTGGATCGGTTCGTCAGCCGCTACGGCCCGCAGGAATCGGTTGAAGGCCATGTCGGGCCGCTGGCGTGGCCCGTACACCGTGAAGTACCGAAGCGCCACGGCCGGCACGCCACTCGTCTGCTGGTACAGCAGGCAAAGATGTTCTGCCGCCAGCTTTGTGACTCCGTACGGCGAGACCGGCCGGGGCCGTGCATCTTCACGCATCGGCAACTCCACGCCGTCGCCATAGACCGACGAGCTGGACGCGTAGACGAACCGCTCCAGCCGGCGGGCGACGCACGCTTCGAGCAGAATCTGCGTCGAGTCGATGTTCAGCTCGGTGTAGACCGAAAAATCGCGTCCCCAACTGGCCCGCACGCCGGCCTGCGCCGCGAGATGGAAGACGTGCGTCACGCCGTCGAGCAAGACCGGCCAGTCGGCCTCGCGAATGGAGGTCTCCACGAAGTGGAAGCGAGCGCGGGTTCGAAGTGACGCGAGGTTCGCCTCCTTGGTTTCGCGGGCGTAGTAGTCCGTGAACGCGTCGAGTCCGGTCACTTCATTTCCGCGTTCAAGCAGATGCTCGGAGAGGTGCGAGCCGATGAATCCCGCCGCGCCGGTTACCAGCGCCTTCATCTGCTCCCGCCCGCCAACGCCAGTCCCGACAAGGCCGTCTCCCGCAGAGCGCGGGTGGCGGCGGTCGGATCGTCGGTACCGTAGATCGCCGACGCCGCCACGAGGATTTCCGCGCCCGCGACGACCAGTTCCGCCGCGTTCGCGGGGCCGACGCCGCCGTCGATCTCGACCGGCGCCCGGTTGTCCACCGCATCGAGCAGCGCCCGCGCCTCTCTGACCCGCGCGGTGCTCTCCGGGATGAACGTCTGTCCGGCGTAGCCTGGATTGACCGACATCACGACGACATAGTCCACCTGGTCCGCTACGGCCCGAAGCGCGCCCACCGGTGTTCCCGGATTGATTACCGCGCCGGCCGCAAGACCATACGCCCGGATCGCCGAGAGCGTCCGATGCACGTGAGGCGATGCTTCGAGGTGTACCGAGATCATTGACGCCCCGGCCGCCGCGAACACCTCGATGTGACGTTCCGGTTCGACCACCATCAGGTGGACGTCGAGGGGCACGGTGGTCACCCGTCCGAGCGCCTCGACGATGGGCACGCCAATCGAGATGTTCGGCACGAAACGACCGTCCATCACGTCGATGTGCAGCAGGTCGGCTCCACCAGCCTCCACCGCGCGGGCGGCATCGCCCAGAGCGCTGAAGTCGCAGGCCAGCACGGACGGCGCGATCCGAACGTTGGGGACAGTCACCGGCTCACTTCCAGCGAGATTGCATCCGCCTGAGTTACCTGATAGCCGGCGCTGGGCGCCTGATCGATGACAACGCCCGGGTCAATGCCCGGGTACGGATGATCACCCACCACCGACACCCGGAATCCACGTGCTCGCAGGATATCCGCAGCGGCCTCGCCATCGACGCCGATCAGGTTTGGCATGACATAAGTCCGGCCTCGTTCTCCACGATTCACCAGTAGCGAAATCCGTTCGCCGCTAGCCGCCGGCGGCGGGTCCTGCGCCACGACCGCATTTGTGGGGTACCGGCTCGACTGGATCTCGGATACCGCATCGAGAAAGAACGCGTTGTCGATGAGTCGTTGCCGCGCACCTGCTTCCGACTCCCCGATGAGTGCCGGCGCTTCACCCGCATTAGGGCCGGAGCTGATCCAGAGCTTCACGTTGCGCCGACGCCTGGTAACGATGCCGGGCCGCGGATCCTGGACGGCGATGCGCCCAGCTTCGATGGCAGGATGAATCCTTCGCTGCTGCTCGAACCGGGCCTCCAGTCCCTGATCCGCGAGGATGCGAATCGCCTCCTGGGGCGCCAAACCGCGCAGATCCGGCGTCGACACTTCACGTGTGCGGATCGCCAACTGCAACCCTGCAAACAGGAAGAGTCCGAAGGTGCCGGCGAGCGCGCCGGCGAGCAGGATGACCTTGACGACCCTATGCAGGCCTGCCAGAAGCCGCATCAAACCTCCAGTTTAAGAGACCTGCTTCTGTCCGACAAGGCCGCGCTGCGGACCTCTCGTTGCAGCACGGCGCCAAAGAAGGCATCGACACCGTCACGGAACGGAAGGGTCCGGAAGTGGCCGGCGGCATCAACGAGCGCCGAGATGGTTGCGTTCTCGGGCCGCACCAGAGTGAAAGCCGTTTCCCTCTCCAGGAACCTTGCTACTACTTCCTCGTTCTCTTCCGGCTCGCTGGAACAGGTCGAGTAGACAAGTCTCCCGCCGGGACGCACGCATGCAGCGGCCCGCTGGAGCATGACCAGTTGGCGATCGGCGAAGACGCGCAGTTCGTCGGCAGTGCGGCGCCACTTGATGTCGGGGTCGCGCCGGAGGGTGCCGAGGCCTGAGCAGGGCGCGTCGAGGAGCACCCGGTCGAACGGCGTGGTGAATGGCAGAGCTGCGGTCGCGTCCAGACGGACGACGACGACGTTCGAGAGACGCAGGCGCCCCCGGGTGCGCTGAAGCAGCGAGACACGGCCCGGGCGGTGGTCGCAGGCCACGATCAGCCTCGCGCCCTCATGTTGAAAACGGGATGCCCGCGTGCCGGCGAGCGGGGAGGATGTGGCAAGACCGGCCGTCTTGTTCCCCGGGGAGGCGCACACGTCGAGAACGGTGGAGTCTACGGGTGGAGTGACGAGTTCGAGAATGAGTTGGGAAGCTTCGTCCTGAATGACGAAAGCGCCTTCCGCCGCCAGCGGCGTTCCGCCCGGGTCGCCGCTCTTTACGACCAGTCCGTGCGGGGCGAGCCGCGCAGGCACTGTCTCGACCCCGTGTGTGGCGAGGGCTGCGGCAAGGCCCGGGGCGTCGATCCGGGCCAGGTTGGGTCGGAGCACCGGGCGAGGCGTGCTGTTGTTGAAGCGGGCCCAGGCCGCGGCAGCCGCCAGTCCGTGGCGGTCGAGCCACCGGACGGCAAGCCATCGCGGATGGGAAAGCGTGATGCTCAGGTAGTCGATGGCTGCGTCACGGGAACCAGGAGGGCTCTCCGCATATCCTGCAAGCGAGTCGCAGGCCGGCCCGGCAGAAAGGGGAAGCGCCGTCTGGCGCCGCGCCTCGGCCGCAGCACGCAGGACGGCGTTCGCGAATCCGGCGCCGCGGGGGTTGCCGATGGCCCGGGTCAAGGCTACCGTGTCGGCAACTACGGCATGCGCCGGGATGCGATCCAGCCAGTGGATCTGGTACGTGGCGGCACGAATCAAGTCGAGGATCGGTGCATCGATCCTCGTCAGCGGGCGTGACGACACCTGCGCCAGGAGATGGTCGATCGCGTTACGCCAGCGGAGCGTGCCAAGCGCGATCTCGCCGGCCAGTGCGCGGTCGCGCGGGTCGTCCAGTTCACGGCGAGCCCTTTCAAGAGCGGTTGCCAGATCCAATCGTGAATGATGGACCGCCCGCAATACCCGATGCGCCGCAACCCGTGCCGGCGCCGCGTGCCTCGTCATCACCTGGGATCACACCGGGAGATCGAATTGGGCGCCGGTCCGCCAGTGATGGCCGGCCAGGAACGCCCGGGCCGACAGCCGCGGGCGGCCTTCCGGTTGCAGCTCCCGGATGGCGACGGCCTGATCATCCCCGGCAGCGACGACCAGGTTGTCGGGGCGGGCGTCGACGACCTTGCCCGGCGACGCGCCGTCTGGTGTCCTGGCCATCACTTCCGTGCGATGGATCAGATAGCGATTGCCGTCGAGTACCGCCGAGGCGCGGGGCCAGGGCGACAGGCCACGCACCTGGTCGTGGATCGCTTGGGCCGAGCGGCGCCAGTCAATGATGCCGTCCGCCTTCATGAGGCGGGGCGCGAAGGTTGCGAGCGCATGGTCCTGCTCCTCCAGGACCGCCGTGCCCGCAGCGATGCGTTCCACGGTATCGACAAGCAGCTCCGCACCCAATTCCGCAAGATCCGCTTCGACGACATCGCTCGTCTCCGAAGGACCGATCGCCCTGCTGCGTCTTGCCAGCATCGGACCGGCGTCCATCTCCTTCACCAGGCGGATGATCGTCACGCCGGTTTCCGTCTCGCCCGCCATGATCGCCCGGTGGATCGGTGCGGCGCCCCGCCACTTCGGCAGAAGCGAGGCATGCACGTTGATTGCGCCATGCCGGCATGCGCCGAGCAGCCAATCCGGCAGCAGCCGTCCGTACGCCGCCAACACCGCCAGATCGTGTGGAAGGTCGTTGAGCTGCGCGCGGAATGTCTCGTCGGCCGGACGCTGCGGCTGCAGTACACGAAGGCGCCCCGCCACGGCGAGTTCCTTCACGGCGGAAGGGAGCACGCGCCGTCCGCGCCCGCGTGGCCGGTCTGGCTGCGTAACCGCAGCGACCACCTGGTGCCGCGAACCCAGCAGCCGGCGCAGCGTCGCCGCCGCGAACGGAGGGGTACCGTAGAAGACGATCCTCAGTGGCTGATCTCCTCCCGCCGCGCGTGCCGGGCCTACCACTTGCCGGCTCGCCGCAGCCGGTGGATCTTCCTGGCAATCAGCTCCCTCCGGATGCCGTTCAGGTGATTCAGAAAGAGAGAGCCGTCCAGGTGATCCATCTCATGGGCAAACGCCCTAGCGAGGACACCCGTCCCTTCAGTCTGACGGAGGGTTCCGTCGCGATCCAGACCGCTCAGAACAGCCCGCGCGGGCCGAGTGACGGCTGCGCTGAACCCCGGGATGCTGAGGCACCCTTCGTCCTCCCGCTGGGTGCCTTCACGGGCGACCCACTGCGGATTCACCATGACGAGAAGCGCGTTCGCATCGTGACCGCCCGACGGGTCGGCGACGAAGATCCGCTCCGAAACGCCGACCTGCGGGGCCGCCAACCCGATGCCCTGGGCGGCGTACATCGTTTCAATCATGTCGTCTATCAGGGTTTGCGTCTCACCCGTGATGGTTTCCACGTCGGCGGCCGGGTGGTGGAGCCGTTCGTCACCAAATCGAAGAATCGGCCGGATCACGCCCCGATTGTAGTGCGGACGGCCCCGGCATCAGGCTCCCGGTTCCGCCGGAACGACCGTTCGCCTCCGGTTGGGAGTTGGCACGGAACTTGAACGTGCCGGTAGGCGCCATGAGCAGACACTGGACCCGGCAAGGCAAGGAAGGCGGACGACAGGAGGAGGGCGGTCTGGCGCGTCTGATGGGTGACAGCCCGGCGATGATCGCGCTGCGCGAGGCGGTAGCCAGAGCGGCTTCCGCTCCCTTTCCGGTCCTCATCGAAGGAGAGAGCGGCACCGGAAAGGAGCTCGTGGCCCGTGCGCTGCACGAAGAAGGGCCGCGGCGGCACGAACGGTTCTCGGCCGTCAACTGCGCGACCTTCAGCGACGAACTGATCGATGCGGAACTCTTCGGCCACACCAAAGGGGCATTCACGGGGGCCGGACAGGCGCGTCGCGGACTGCTGGAGGAGACCTCGGGCGGGACCGTCTTCCTCGACGAAGTGGGCGAGCTGTCACCGCGTGCGCAGGCCAAGCTGCTGCGCACGCTGCAGGAAGGAGAGATCCGAAAGCTGGGGGAGAACCGGATCCGGAGCCTCGACCTCAGGGTCGTCGCGGCCACCAACCGGGGTCTGGCCCAGGAAGCGGACAGGGGATCCTTCCGTCGCGATCTGCTCTACCGTCTGGACGTCGTTCACCTCGAGGTGCCGCCGTTGCGTGACCGGCCCGACGACATCGAGACGCTCGCGGAGCATTACTGGGGGCGCACACTGGCTCAGACGCGCGGACACGCCCGCCTGTCGCGCGGCACGTTGGCGGTTCTCATCGCGCATGAGTGGCCCGGCAATGTTCGTGAACTGCAGAACGTACTCGCGGCACTCGCGGTCCGGGCGCCGCAGGAGGGGGATGTCGGCCCGGAGCTGCTTCCCGCGGGACTCCGTCGCTCCGCCGAAGAGCGCCGCCCGACGCTTGCGGAGGCGCGGCGGACCTTCGAACGCGCCTTCGTCCGCGCCGCGCTGATCCGCGCGAACGGGCAGCGCCGACGGGCTGCCAACGAATTGGGGATTTCACGGCAAGGTCTGAGCAAGTTGATCGACCGCCTCGGCATCGATTCCGGCGGCAAGGCGACCCCGCGGTCGGCGTGAGCGTCGAGCCGTGGGATAATGTGCGCCGCGACCCGAAACACCTCTTCTCCCAAGTTGGCATTTCAAACCGCCGCGCTGGCCGTCACCGTGCTGGTGATCGTTCCGGCGGGCGACGATCAGCGGATTGAAGCGGCGCGGGACGCGGTCAGCTTCTGGAACGCCAGACTGGAAGAACTGGGCGTTGCAACCCGTCTGGGCGAACCGCGTATCGCGGTTGCCCCGCCGGAACTGCGGGCCATAGAGAACTACGCGCGGAGCGTCGCTCAGCGAGCAGCCCGTCTGCCGGCTGGGCAGTGGGAACCTGACGCCCCGGCGGAGGTGACGCATCTCGACGCGGATGTGATCCTCCTGCTGTCCGCACAGGACATCCTTTCGTATGCCTGGCCGTTACCGAGGGTCGATCCTCCCCGATATCTCGTGGTCATCCGTTCCGTGCGCGGTCCCGACCGGGGCGATGCCATGGTGACGCGCCATGTCGTGGCTCACGAACTGGGACACACGCTCGGCCTCCTGCACAACAACGAGCCCGACACGCTGATGTGCGGGCCATGCCAGCCACTGGCATCGACTCCAGACGCAACGGGGTACCTTCCGCTGACGGACGCGGAGCGGGCGCGCCTTCGCGCACTACACCCCTGACCGGTCGATTGCGCCGGCCGCGATCCCGGCCAGGTGTTCGCGCCGTGGGAGAGGCTATTCGTTGGACGTGGCGGAACTCAGGCCGTGCTCGCCCAGGAACCGGCGGATGGTGTTGTAGATCATCTCGTTCTGGTCTGGAGTGAAGCCGCCGTGGCCGCCGCCCGGGATGGTCAGCAACTGATGCGGCGCGCCCGCATCCTCGAGTGCTTCATGCAGGCGGGTTGCGTGATCGTAGGGCACAATCGGGTCGGCGTCCCCATGGATGGTCAGTATCGGCGGCAGGTCGCGCCGGATGTAGTGCATCGGCGACACCCTTGTCGCCACTTCTTCACGGTCGGGCCGGCTGCCGAGCCATGCCTCGGTGAAATTGCCAGACGTGCCGGGAGTCCGGTTCGCCAGATCATGGACATCGGTGATCCCGTACCAGTTGACGATTGCCGCCACCCGCAGTTCGGCGGTGGACGTGTCGCCCGTCGTCCAGACGCGTCGGCGATCGCCGGGACACTGTGCGTCGAGGCCGGCGGAGGCGGGCAAGACCCCGGTGGTGAGCGCGAGGTGACCGCCGGCCGAGTTGCCGGTCACCGCGATCCGATTGAGATCGAAATTGAATCCTTCGGCGTTGCGGTAGATCCAGCGGAGGGCGCAACGGCAGTCCTCCACGGCGGCCGGGGCGTGCGCCGCATCGGCGAGGCGGTACGCGACATTCACCACCGCCCAACCCATCTCGAGATAGGGGAGAAACGTCAGCGCGGAAGACTCCTTGCTGCCGTTGGTCCACCCGCCGCCATGGATGTACATCAGCGTCGGGGTCGGGCCCGAGGCGCCGCGCGGCCGGTAGACGTCGAGCGTCAGGTCGCGCCCGCCGGCGCGGTGGTAGACGACGTTGGGCGTGAGCTGATAGCTGGTGGCGACGCGTACGAACGCCGCCGCCGCGTCGCTTCCCTGCGCGGCGACGGGCGCCGCGGCTACGGGGGCCAACAGCAACACGCCAGCAAGGCCGAGTGCGGTGAACCGAATGGAAGTCATCGTCATCATCGTTTCTCCCTTGGCGCTGTGACTACGCAGGCCGGTTTGCTGATTGCGCCGGATGCAGTACCGAAGCCCCGGCGAACGTGGCCTCGTCGCCGAGCGCTTCCTCGATGCGGAGCACCTCGTTCCATTTCGCCGTCCGTTCGGATCGGGCCAATGATCCCACCTTGAGCTGGCCAACGCACCAGCCTACCGCGAGATGAGCGATTGTGACATCTTCCGTCTCGCCGGAACGTGCGGAAACGATAGTGGCGAAACCCGCGTCGCGCGCCGCATCGACAGCTGCCCGCGCTTCCGTGACGGTGCCCGCCTGATTCGGTTTGACGAGGAGCGCGTTGCACGCGCCGGCTCGAGCCGCTTCAGCGACCCGGCCGGCGTCCGTTACGAGAAAGTCGTCTCCCACTACCTGCACGCGATGACCGACCGCGGCGGTGAAGCGCTGCATGCCGGCGGTGTCCGTCTCGTCGAGCGGATCCTCTATGGAGGCAATGGGATAGCGATCGATCCACGAGATCAGCAGCTCCGCCAGACGGTCGCCGTCGATGGCCAGTCCGTCGCGACCGAGATGGTACCGGCCGTCACGGCAGAACGTCGACGCCGCGATGTCGAGCGAGAGCGCCATCTCGTCGCCCGGCCGGCGGCCGGCGGCCTCGATGGCGCCGAGTAGTTGTTCAATAGCGTCTTCGTTGGAATCGAACGCGGGCCACCACCCTCCTTCGTCCGCCACGCCGTGCAACCGCCCGGCGTCCGCCATCCGCTGTCCGGCCGCCCGGTAGACTTCGGCCGTCCAATCGAGAGCCTGGGCGAAGGAGCGCGCGCCGACCGGCATCACCATCACATCCTGCACGTCGATTCGGCCGCAGGCGTGCCTCCCGCCACCGAATATCTGTACTTCGGGTAGTGGAATGAGGGTTGCGGAATCGCCGAGCAGGTAGCGCCAGAGCGGCAGCCCCGCGGCGGCAGCGGCGGCATGGAGGACCGCCACCGACACGGCAATCAGGGCGTTGCCTCCAAGGCGACGGCGGTCCGCAGTGCCGTCGAGGTCACCCAGCATCTGATCGATCGCCGGCTGATCGGCAGCGTCGAGGCCCAGCAGGGCTGGTCGGATCGTGTCGTTGATGCTGCCGACGGCACGTGCGACGCCGTACCCGCCGAACGCATTCCCGCCGTCCCGCAGATCCACTGCTTCGCCGCTCCCCGTCGATGCCCCGGCCGGCGCGCTGGCGCGGCCCATGGCGCCGTTCGCCAGAGCCACTTCCGCCTCTACCGTCGGTCGCCCGCGGGAATCCCAAACGCGCCGCGCCATCAGCCGCGTGATGGACCGCGAGTTGATCGGTGCCATCACCTACCGCGACGCTTCCAGCGCGTCGGCCCACTCGGCCCGGACCGGCGCAAGCCGGGAGGCCGGTTGCGCCAGGAATCTGCAGGCGGTCCGGCGGACAAGGTCGCGGTCAGCTTCGGTGTTGATGTACTCCACCGGCGACTTCCCGTCGACGCGAGCGAGAAAGAGTCCGGGAAGCAGATGCGCCGCCCGGCGCTCGAGAGCCGCGCGCGGTTCCCAGTCCACGCTCTCGAGATAGGAAGCGGCCAGCGTGTCGAACGCGGCGAGGAAGCGTCCGGTCGCGGGCGGCGTCCAGAGGCACTTCAGCAGCAGGTGGTTCAGACAGAAGGCGAGATCGAATGCCGGGTCGCCGTACCAGGCGCATTCCGCGTCGAGGAAGACCGGACCGTTCGGCCCCACGAGGATGTTCTTCGGGCTGACGTCACCATGGACCAGTGCCCGTCTTGTGTCCGCGGTCTCCTTCGCGAGCGCGCGCAGCGGCGCCGCAACCTCCGTGTGACGCTCCGCGGTTGCCAGCAGGTACGGCTCCAGCCGGATGGCAAAGAAGATGTCTTCCGTCCGAAAACGCGCCGCGAGGTCGTCCCGCCCGGCGGTAGCCGCATGGATTGCGGCCAGCCGTTCACCGACGGCGCGGGCAGTCGTCGCCCGCACGTGGCCGTCACGGAGTTGCGTCTTCCAGAGGGGGTGCTCCGCCGGATCGAGGAACTCCATCGCGAAGCAGCCCGCTCCCTCGTCCTGGCCGACAAGCGGGGGAACCGAGCCCGGCACAATCCGCTCCGCCTCCTGCATCCAGGCCCATTCGAATCCGTTTCTTCGCACCGGCGCCTCCCAGCACGCCGCCACCTTCAGGCGCGGCAGGGCCCGTTTGACGCAGACCGGACCCGTCGGAAGGTCGACCCGCCAGATGTCGGAAGAGACTCCTCCGGGCAGGGGCATGAGCCGTGGACGGGCAGTCGCATCGATGAGTTTCATGCGGCGCAGTGCGTCCAGAATGGCGTCCGGATGGCTCACGCAGCGCGTATGATACCGGCGGATACTGAGGTTTCCGGCGTCGCTTTCGGCCACGCGGTCCGGACCGGCTCCCATGAAGGTGCTCTGCCACTACGCGGCCAGTCGTGACTTCAAACACCGGTTTGCGGACCTGGCGCCGGATGATGTCGAGCTGGCCGTCTGCCCGGTGGAGGATATGGACGGTTATCACCGCCTGATCCTTGATGCGGACGTGCTCTGGCACCTGCTTCTGCCGCTTACCGCGCCGATGATCGAGGCGGGGCGGTCGCTCCGCCTGATTCAGAAGATCGGTATCGGGGTCAACACGATCGATCTCGATGCGGCCCGGCGCCGCGGCATTCCCGTCTGCAATATGCCGGGGACGAACACCCAGGCGGTGGCCGAGGCCACGCTGCTGCTGATGCTCGGGGCGCTGCGGCGCGCCGCCCAGGTCGACCGGACTACGCGCACGGGGCAGGGCTGGGTGCTCCAAACGGAACTGCAGGACGACTGTAGCGAGGTGGCGGGACGCACGGTCGGCCTGATTGGCTTTGGCGCCATCGCGCAACGGCTGACGCCCATTCTCGCGGCGCTGGGCGCTCGCGTCGTCTACACGAGCCGGACCCCGAAGGCCGATGCCGTAGCGGAGCGCATCTCACTGGAACGCCTTTTGGCTGAGAGCGACATCATCTCCCTCCACGTGCCGCTCGCGCCGGAGACGGAACGGCTCATCGACGCGGGGGCGATCGACCGGATGAAGCCGGGCGTGGTGATCGTCAATACGGCGCGGGGTGGGCTGATTGACGAAGCGGAACTGGTTGCGGCGCTGCGCGACGGTCGCGTCGCCGCGGCTGGACTCGATGTCTACGAGACGGAGCCGGCCGCCGCGACGAATCCGCTCTTCGGCATGGACAACGTCATTGTCGCGCCGCACCTTGCCTGGCTTACCCGCGAGACGATCGAGCGAAGCCTGGCGGTCGCCCTGGAGAACTGCCGCCGCCTGGCGGCGGGGGAGGAACTGCTGCACCGCGTCGTTTGAGGGCCACCTGGGCTGAAGTATCATCGTGGCAACACCGTCCCGGCGGATGGAGGAATGCCGATGCCACGCATGGGAATTGCCGTAGCGTTGTTGGTGTCCGTAACGCTTGTCGCCGGTGCGCAGGAGTCGGACGTTCCCCGCTTCGAGCCGGTCACCTGGGAGCGCCTCGTGAATGCGGTGGACGAGCCGCACAACTGGCTGATGTACAACGGCACGCTCGACAGCAAGCGGTTCAGCCGTCTCGACCAGGTCGACACCACGAACGTGGCGAACCTCGAACTCAAGTGGGCCTATGGCATCCGTGCGCTTGATCGGGCCGAGACGACGCCGCTCGTGGTCGACGGAGTGATGTTCATCACGGAGTCGCCAAGCAACGTGACGGCGGTCGATGCGACGAACGGGCGTCCCTTCTGGCGGTACGTGCATCCGCTGCCGGAGGACATCCGGATCTGCTGCGGGCGGAACAACCGTGGCGTCGCCATACTCGGGGAAACCCTCTACATGAGCACGCTCGACGCCCATCTGGTCGCCATCGACGCCCGGAGCGGCAATCTCGTGTGGGACGCCGAGGTCGCCAACCACCAGGCCGGTTACAGCAAGACGGCGGCGCCCCTCATCGTCAAGGACAAGGTGGTGACCGGGATCGCGGGCGGCGAGTTCGGAATCCGCGGATTCCTCGATTCGTACGATGCGGCGACCGGCGACCTGCACTGGCGGACGTATACCATTCCCGGACCGGACGAACCCGGCAATCAGACGTGGGCCGGCGAGTCGTGGCGGACCGGTGGATCGCCCACCTGGATCACCGGTTCATACGACCCGGAGCTGAACCTCGTCTATTGGGGAACCGGCAATCCGGGACCCGACTGGAACGGCGATGTCCGGCTTGGGGATAACCTCTATTCCGATTCCGTCCTCGCCCTCGATGGTGACACGGGGGAGATGGCATGGTACTTCCAGTTCACGCCCCACGACGTGCATGACTGGGACGCGATACAGATCCCGGTCCTTGCCGACATCGAGATGGCGGGCGAGACGCGGCAGGCGATGCTCTGGGCAAACCGCAACGCCTTCTACTACACGCTCGACCGGGCCACCGGCGAGTTCCTCCTCGGCGAGCCGTACGCACTGCAGACCTGGGCGGAAGGGTTGGACGAGAACGGCCGTCCGATTCGGCTCCCGGACACAGCTCCGAGCGTGGACGGAACCGTCGTGGCGCCGACGGCCGGCGGTGCAACGAACTGGTGGTCGCCTTCGTTCAGCCCGGAGACGGGCCTGCTGTATGTGAATGCCTTCGATGGCGAAGGAGAGTTCTTCATGCGCGAGGAGGAGTACGAGGAGGGGGAGCGCTACACTGGCGGCGGCGTGCAGGCGCCACTGCCCGTCGACAACTATCAGAGCGCCATCCGCGCCATCGACCCGGCTACCGGCGACATCGCGTGGGAGTTCCCGATGAAGCCGCGCGCGCGGACCGGCGTGATGGCTACGGCGGGAGGGCTGGTCTTCGCGGCAACCGTCGACGGCTATTTCTTCGCGCTTGACGCCGAGAGCGGCGAGGAACTCTGGAACATCCCGCTCGGCGGCCCCGTCAACGCCAATCCGATGACCTACGCCGTCAACGGCCAGCAGTACGTCACCATGTCGGTTGGAAACGTCGTCTATACATTCGGGCTGGCCGACTGATTGCCAGTCCGCCCGACGGGGACACGGCTCGTGTGGTAGTGTCCGGGCAGACCGGAACGGAAGGAGGCCGACCATGGCGCGACAGAAGGTTCATCGCACCGGGAGGCGGTTTCTGCTCGCGGGGCTGTTCCTCGCTGCATTCATACTCACCGGCGCGCCCGCCGAAGCGCAGGACGTCACGTTCGCCAAGGACGTGGCTCCCATCATGTGGGAACACTGCGTCGAATGTCATCGGCCCGGCTCGTTCGCCCCGATGTCGCTGCTCGACTACGAGATGGCGAGTCGCTACGCCAGCCGGATCAAGTTCCGCGTTCAGGAGCGCCTCATGCCGCCATGGCACATCGACGGGAACGTCGGCGTGCAGGCGTACAAGAACGACGTCTCGCTGAGCGACGAACAGATCGATACGATCGCGCGCTGGGTGGACGCCGGCGCGCCGCGCGGTGATGGCGATCTGCCCCCCGTCCCCGACTTTCCGAAGGGCGGATCCTGGCAACTCGAAGCGGAACTGCAGCGCCCGCCCGATCTCATCGTCCGATCCACGCCCTACGACGTCCAGGCCAATGGCCAGGACCAGTGGTGGGAGCCGAGAGTAACGGTCGAAGGCATTGACGAGCCCCGCTGGATTCAGGCCTACGAGTTCAAGCCGTCATATCCCGGCGGCATGAAGGTAGTACACCACGGCCATGCCAACTACCGGGCGGTCGGCGCCGAGCGGAGCGTCGCGATCGCCCACTACGGCGTGGGCAAGCGGTACGAGGTCTTTCCGGACGATGTCGGCATGCTGCTCCCGGCAGGCGAAGCGGTTGTGAGCTGGAACCTGCACTACGCGCCCTTCGCCACGACGGAGGCGGTACCGAGCGACGTCGTGGAGGTCGGACTCTGGTTCCATCCCGAGAATGTGACGCCGCGGATCGCGACGGCGGGCGAGGTGCTCTTCCGGGTGGACCGGATGGGCGGCATGCCTCGCGGAGGCGACATCCTGATACCGCCGAACAGCTACAAGGTGCTCCAGGGGGTCCACGTACTCGACCGTCCCGCGCTGATCCAGAGCTTCCGCCCGCACATGCACACTCGCGGCAAGGAGATGTCGGTCGAGGCGCTTTATCCGGACGGGCGGCGGGAGATGCTCGGCAAGGTCGACAACTACCGGCACAACTGGCAGATCACCTACCTCATCGAGGAGGGCGCCCAGCCGCTCCTGCCGCGGGGGACGATGCTGCTCTTCACCTCGGTCTTCGACAATACGTCGGCCAACGAGATCAATCCGGATCCGAACCAGTGGGTCGTCTTCGGCCGGCGCGGCGTGGACGAGATGTCGCATATGTGGGTAGGCATTTCGTATCTGGACGAAGAGCAGTACGGAATGCTCCTGGCCGAACGCCGGTAGGGAGAGATCCGGATGCGCGTCTGCCGACGCCTGTTCAGCTTCGGGCTGCTCGGGTTGCTCATCGGGGCGCCAGAGCCGGCTGCGGGGCAGGTCATTCCCCTGGAGAGCCGGCCGTTCGACGAGCAGGTGCTTCGTCCGCGCGGCCAGGGCATCATCCCGCTCTTCGACGGGTGGTACCGGAACGAGGACGGGTCGTCGGATCTTTGCTTCGGCTACTACAGCCTCAACACCGAAGAGGCGGTCGACATCCCGATAGGTCCCGCCAACGCCGTCGAGCCGGCGGAGTTCAACGGGGGGCAGCCGACCCATTTCGGTCCGGTTCCGGAAACGCCCTACCGGCGGTACTACTGCGTCTTCACGGTCACGGTGCCGAGCGGATTCGGCCGCCGGCAGGAGGTCGTCTGGACGATAGAGCGGGGCATGGCGCGGGCCTCGGCGCCAGGCCACCTGCATCCGGACTACGTGCTCGACGAACCTGATTCCGACGGCCGCGGAGAGTCAGCGCCGACCTTGCGCTTCGAGGAGAACGGACCTCGCTTCCGCGGACGTTCCGGTGAGACGGCGGCGGGGCAGACGGTCGGGGCAGGAGAGCCGCTCGAACTCACGGTTTGGGCCGAGCACGGGGGCGAGCGGAGCTGGCTCGGGTGGTCGAAGCATCAGGGACCGGGCGACGTGACCGTCAGCGCTCCTGAACTGTGGGTCGATCCGGCGGACGGCCGGGCCACGGTAACCGTGACCTTCGACGAGCCCGGCGACTATCTGCTCCGCGTGCAGGGGATCGATGACCCTGTCGAGGATTTCGAGTTCCACTGCTGCTGGACCAACGGCTTTGTGCCGGTCACGGTGACGGAGGGCGGAAGATGATGCGGAGCGCCATCAAGCAGTTCGCAGCGGTTGGAGCGCCGGTCTTGGCAACGGTGGTCGCGGCCGGCGGCGGTATCCTCGGGCAGGCTCCCGCCGGAAACCAGGCGGTCTTTAGCGCCGATCAGGCGCAGAATGGAGAAACCCTCTATCTGGAGCAGTGCGCCTCGTGCCATCTGCCCAACCTGCGGGGGCAGTTCGAAGCGCCGGAGCTGGCGGGTCCCAGCTTCCGGAACATCTGGGGAAACCGCTCCGTCGGCGACCTCTTCACGGTCATTGACGAGACTATGCCGGTGCAGGCCCCCGGCTCGCTCAGCGACGAACAGCTTGCCGCCGTCGTTGCCTTCATGCTGCGGGAGAATGGAGTCGCCGCGTCCGACACGCAGTTGACCGTCGCTTCCCCCGCACTGGTCCTGCCGGATGGCCGCGCCGCGATGGCCAGTCCCGATGAGATTAGACCACCCGTGCCCGGGCGTCTCGGGACCGGTCCGTCACCCGACTCGATCGATCGGCCGCCGGAGGTGGTGGGCAACATCAGCGAGACCCCGACCGGCGTCACCCGGACGTACCGACGCGCGGAGGGGTTCACGCCGGTCCGGGACGCCGATCTCGCCGATCCGCCCGGCGGGGACTGGCTCCATTGGCGCGGCAATCCGGGCTCCTGGGGCTACAGCCCGCTCGATCAGATCGACACCGGGAATGTCCATCGCCTGCAGCTTGCGTGGTCGTGGGGCATGGAGCAGGGGCGGAGCCAGCAGGCGCCGCTGGTCAGAAACGGCGTTCTCTTTCTCAGCAACCCCGGCAACGTCATCCAGGCGCTCGATGCCGTCGACGGGACGCCGCTGTGGGAGTATCGCCGCACGTTCGCGGAGGGGAGGCGCGGCGGCCAGTTGCGGACTCTCGCGGTCTGGGAGGACCTCATCTTCGTAGCGACCAGCGACGCCCACATGGTCGCCCTCGACGCCCGCAGCGGAGTGGTGCGGTGGGAAACCGAAGTGGCCGATGCCGAACTCGGCTACGGCAACTCCTCGGGGCCTATCGTGGTCGACGGCAAGGTCATCAACGGCATTAGCGGTTGCGGCCGGTTCTACCCGGAGAGCTGCTTCATAACTGCGCACGACGCCCGCACCGGGGAAGAGTTGTGGCGGACGTTCACGGTGGCGCGCGCGGGCGAACCGGGGGGCGATTCCTGGGGCGACCTGCCGACCGAACTGCGTGGAGGCGCCGACGTCTGGATTCCGGGGAGCTGGGACCGCGAGCTCGGCCTGAGCTTCTGGGGGACGGCCCAGGCGAAGCCATGGGTGGCGGCAAGCCGGGGATTGACCACCGAGCATGAAACGCTCTACGCCAACTCGACTCTGGCGCTGGATATCGACACCGGCGAAATCGTCTGGTACTTCACCCATGTGCCGGGCGAGACGCTGGACATGGACGAGGCATTCGAGCGGATCGTCGTCGACCTCGATGGCGAGCGGGTCGTTCTGAGCGCGGGCAAGAACGGAATTCTCTGGAAGCTCGATGCCCGGAGTGGCCGGTTCCTCGGGCTGACCGAGACCGTCTATCAGAACGTCTTCGAGACGGTCGACCACGACACCGGCCGGGTCGTCTACCGGGAAGACATCCGGAACGCACAAATCGGAGACTGGATGTCCGTCTGTCCGTCGACCGCGGGCGGGCACAACTGGCAGGCCGCCGGCTATCATCCCGAGACCGAGTTGCTGATCCTGCCGCTAAGCCAGAGCTGCATGGAGATCGCGGGGCGCGAAGCAGTGCTCGAGATCGGGTCCGGCGGCTCCGCCGGCATCCGGGCGTGGCGTCCGATGCCAGGCAAGGAGGGACTGTTCGGCAAGCTGGCCGCCTACGACGTCCGAAGCCTCGACGAGGTGTGGAGCGTCGAGCAGCCGGCCGCGTTTCTCACCGGGGCACTCACCACGGCCGGCGGCCTTGTATTCGCCGGCGACTTCGACCGCTGGATCCGCGCCTACGACGTCCGGACCGGCGACGTGCTTTGGAAGAGCCGTCTCGGCACGTCGGTCATGGGATTCCCGATCAGCTACGAAGCCGATGGCGTTCAGTATGTGGCGGTGGCTACCGCCCGCGGCGGCGGAAGCCCCTGGCGCATCCCTACCTTCCTGACCCCGGAGCTCGTGAGCCCCGAGGGTCACAACGCGATCTACGTCTTCCGGGTGAGCGAGCCGTAGCCGAGGATGAACCCGGAACCTACCCGTCGCGAGTTTCTCAGGCGGGCCGGCGCGGCGGGAGCCGCCGCCATGGCAGGCCGAACATCACGCGCGCATGCGACGGTGCAGAGCCGGCCCCCCACGCCGACGCTTCGCAGCATCGATACTCCAGTTCTCACGATCGGCTACGAGGAAAGCGGCGACCCGGGCGGGTTTCCGATTGTGCTGCTTCACGGCTTCCCGTACGACATCCGTGCCTGGGACGGTGTGGCGCCTCCGCTTGCAGAGGCGGGCTACCGCGTCCTCGCGCCGTACCTCCGCGGCTACGGCGCCACCCGATTTCGCGATCCCGACGCACCGCGCATGGCGGAACAGGCGGCGATCGCGCAGGACGTCGTCGACTTCATCGATGCCTTGGGGCTGGGGCGGGTTGCGACGGCCGGGTTCGACTGGGGCAACCGCGCGGCCTGCATCACGTCGATTCTCCATCCCGAACGTATCCGTGCCCAGGTGGCAATCGGGGGCTACTCGGTACAAGACACCGTTTCCCCGTCAACACCATCTCCCTCGGCGCTGGCGGAAGCGCGGCTCTGGTACCAGTGGTACTTCAACACCGAACGCGGACGCGCCGGCCTGAAGGCCAACCGGCATGCGATCTGCCGCTATCTCTGGGAGACGTGGGCGCCCGCGTGGGAGTACACCGACGAGGCATGGGAACGGTCGGCGCCATCTTTCGACAATCCCGACTTCGTCGACGTCGTCATCCACTCCTACCGGCACCGTCACGGCTATGCCCGCGGCGAGGAGCGCTTCCTCGATGTCGAGCACAGGCTCGCCGAGCGGCCTCCCATTACCGTGCCGGCCATTGTGCTGCGCGGGGCCGAGAGCGGCTTCGGCCGGCCGTCCGAGGACCCGTCGGGCGATCGGCGCCGTTTCACCAACCTGATCGCCCGCCGCATCGTCGAGGGCGCCGGACACGATCTCGCGCCGCAGCGCCCCGACACCGTGGTGGACGCGCTGTTGGAACTGCTGGCCTGACGCGCACCACGGGTCTTGCCGGTCGATGGGCGGTATACTCCGCCTGACCCGTGCCCGAGACGGGTACGCAAGGAGGATGAAATGAACCGGTCATTGTTGCGGACGAACTACGCAGCCGTTGCGCTCATCACGGTCGCCGGGCTGGCGTTCCTTTCGGCACCCGCCGCTACTGCGCAGGGCGGCTTCACCACGCTCTTCGACGGTTCCAATCTGGACAACTTCAATCCGATCGGCAACGCCAACTGGGAGCTGGCCGATGGCGCCGTGCAAGCCGACAGCGGCAGCGGGTTTCTGGTGACGAGGGAGTCCTACGCCGACTTCGAGCTGACACTCGAGTTCTGGGTGGACGAGCCGGCCAACAGCGGCATTTTCATCCGCTGCGCCGACCCGTCGACGGTCACCGACCGGAACTCCTACGAGGTGAACATCTACGACACCCGGCCGGATCAGACCTACCGCACCGGTGGCATCGTGCACATCGCTGCGCCCGCCAGCGTAATCAACGCCGGTGGTCAGTGGAATACGTACGAGATTACCGCCAACGGCTCCCGGCTGCAGGTGACCCTCAACGGCGAAGAGATGGTCGACGTCGAAGACACGCAGTTCACAGAGGGACCGATCGCTTTGCAGTACGGCGCGGGCGTCGTCCGATTCCGCAACGTTCGCATCCGCGAGCTGTAGCCCGGCGCTTGCCGTTCCTGGTACGCCGGTTTTGGTGCGCCGGTCTCCAGGCCGGCAAATGAAACACAGTAGAGAAGATCGCCATGCAGACCCGACGCCATATGTACGTCGCCCTCCAGGACGACGATCGGATCGCCATCTACACCATGGATGGCTCCGGTGAACTCCATCACCAGGAGGATGTCGCCGTCGAGGGCGGCCCCGCACCGCTGGCTCTGTCGCCTGACCGCCAGGTGCTGCACGTCGGGCGGCGGGGCGCCCAGGCGATCTCCAGCTACCGCGTTGACCAGCGGACCGGCGGGCTCTCGTTGATCGGCACGGCGCCGCTCCAGGGTGAGCCGGTCTACGTCTCCACGGATCGTACCGGCCGCTTCGTGCTTTCCGCCTACTACTATCAAAGCACCGCGGCGGTACACCGCGTCGGCGACGACGGCGCCGTCACGTTTCCGCCGGTCGAGTGGCGCTACACGTCGCATGGCGCTCACGCGATCCTGACCGACCGATCGAATCGCTTCGCCTATGTTCCGCACATCGCCAACCGCGGGCCGAACGCGATCTTCCAGTTCCGGTTCGACGCACAGAGCGGCCGTCTCGCGCCCAACGATCCGCCGCGACACGATCCAGCGGAATACCTCGGTCCGCGGGCGCTGGCGTTCCACCCGACCCTTGACGTCGTTTATTTCTCCGACGAACAGGGGAGCAGCGTGACTGCGTACTCGATCAGCCCGAAGGGAACCCTCGCGCCGTTCCAGACCATCTCGACGTTGCCGGCCGACTACACGGGGACGAACACCTGCTCGCAGATTCGCGTCGCCTCGTCGGGCCGCTTCCTCTTTGCACCGAACCGAGGTCACAACAGCGTCGCGAGCTTCAGCGTCGACCCGTCCTCGGGACGCCTCGCGTTCGTCGACCGCGCGAGTACGGATCCGGTGCCCCGCGCTTTCGGGCTCGATCCCGGCGACCAGTATCTCTTTGCCACGGGCCAGCAGACCGGCCGTCTCACCGCCTACCGGGTCGAGGAGACGGGCGCCCTCACTCCCCTCGAAACCTACGAAGTGGGCAACAACCCGATGTGGGTGCTCATGACCACCCTCGACGGGTAGCTACTGCTCGCCGTAGACCCACTCGATGGCACGGCGCAGTCCGGCTTCGGGAGCGGCAAAGTCGCTGTACCGGCTCGGAAGGCTGTAGGCCGCGACCGCCTCGTCGACGGAACGCCCAGCGGCATGCGACCGTTCTGCCTGATCCACCATGTCGTTGTAGAAGCCGCTGAAGTCGACGAAGTCTTCCCACTCGAGCAGCGTGTCGCTGTGGCCACTGATGACTCGATCGACGTTGCTGATGCCAGCGATCGCCTTCTCAAGCGTCGAGCCGAACTCGATCGCGCTGCCATTGCCGTTGGCGACGTCGATGAAGGGGAGTCCCTTGCGCTGGAACATGTCGCCGGTGTGGATGGCGCGCGCGGCCGGGAAGACGACGAACGTGTCGCCGTCCGTATGGCCCCGGCCAAAGTAGTACAGGTCGATCCGGTCGCTGCCGCTGAACAGCGAGTGCGTCGCGCTGTAAGTGGTCTGAGGCAGGTACTTCGCGTTCTCCCCCTGGAATGCCTCGCAGTTGGTGACCGGCTCGCAGCTCGAGCGAGCCATCTGCGCGCGCGTGTTCTCGTGCACCACGAAGTCGACCGTGTCCGGGAACTCGTTGTTGGCGCCGGTATGGTCATAGTGGGTGTGCGTGTTGATGATAGTGGTCACCGGCCTGTCGGTGATTTCCCGCACGCGCGCCATGATGTCGGGCCCGTAGCCGGCGATCTTCGTGTCGACCAGGGTCACGCCGTCGTCGCGGACATGGACCGCCGTGTTGCCGCCGGTCCGCATGCCCTGCTCGGCCGGATCGTTGGCGAGCATCCAAAGGTTCTCGGCAACCTCGTGGATCACGATGTTGAATCTCTCCTGCCGCGCCTCGTAGGTGCTTGCGGCCAGGAAGAGGCCGACTATGACCAGGGCGGCCAGGATCGTGCTGCGTCTCATCAGGATTACCTCCCCCGGCTGAAGGGGGAGCAATCCACCCACGCCAGTGTCATTCTGCGACCTGCTTCAGGACGATGACGTCGCCGTCCTCGTACGTGTGTGACCGGCGGTGGATCGTCCCGTCGATGAGCAGGACGATCCCGTCTCCCACCGCGACGTCACGCGTGACGCGCGGCGTCGCGTGCGAACCGACCACCCGGGGAGTCTCGGGCGCGGTCAGATCCACCACCGTGAGTCCGGCCGGCCCGTCAGCGACAAAGGCGAGTTGATCGCGGAGCGCGGCCCGCTGCGCATCGCCCGGAGTCCGGAACGTCGTCATCAGAACCGGTGCCGACGGATCGGAAACGTCGTAGATCTGCAGCGTGCCGCGAGGATCCACGGGCGGCGCGTCCTGCCGGAGTGCGCGCAGCGGGTCGAACGGCACGCCGCCCACGAGTACGGCAATGTGCGGCGACCCGTCCAGGATCTCGACATGCCGCGGCGCCGAGGCGGACTGCAGTGACCCCACCGGGTCGAGAGGATCCGGCGCCGTCATGTCGAGGACGTAGAAGCCGGCGGGATGGTCGACCGCATAGGCGCGCGATCCGAACATGGCGACGTCGCGGGCGTAGCCGTCGGTGTAGACGGAGCCGACCTCCACCGGCGCGTCGACGTCGGTGATGTCGATGATGTCGACACCCGACATGTGATCGGCCACAACGGCGCGCCCTCCCGACACTGCGACGTTCTTGGCCTGCCCCGGCGTGGTGATCGATCCGCGCGGGCGGGGCGAGTCGGGGTCCGAGACGTCGAGGATCCACAGGCCGGAGTGTCCAGCCGCCACGTAGGCGAGCGCACCGGCAACCTGGAACCCCCAAATCTCCTCCGGGAAGACGTGTTCGCCCCGTCGCACCGGCGACGCCGGATCGGAGAGGTCGAAGATGGTCAGCGTCGCGCCGCGCGTAAGGTATGCGAAGGAACCCTGGGCCCGCACCATGTCGATCGGCCCGGGAATGGTGGCGGCGGGCGCGAAACCGGTCGCCTGAGCGCCGGCCGGGGTTGCGGCGGCGATGGAAGTGACGGCTGCGCCAAGCGCCGCAGCAAGCGCCCCGATCCGATGGCGTGGGTTCACGCGCCACCCCCGTTCGAGAGGCAGTACAGCTTCGTCTGGGTCCGGATGATCAGGTTGCCCCCCGCGACGGCGGGCGTCGCCAGGGTCATCTCGTTGAGCGGGTTGACCGCGAGGATCTCGAACTCGCGGCCCGCCCGGACTACATAGGTATCGCCGTCTTCACTCAGGACGAAGACCCGGTCGTTGTACGCCCAGGGCGACGCCGTGAACCCGCTACCCGGCCGGAGCCGCGTCCGGCCGTAGATTTCCGCACCGGTGGCCGCGTCATGCGCCAGCAGCATCCCTCGATCCAGCAGCGTGTAGTAGATGTCCTTGTAGACGAGGGCCGACGTTACGTACGTGCCGAGCATCGGCTGGAACCACGCGACATAGGGGTGGTCGGTCGGATTGTCCGGATCGAGCGAGATGTCGCCCGAGCCGCCCGGCCGCACCGCGTAGACCGGACGAACGGCCGAGCCGGGATAGCCGGAGCTGATGTACGCCAGGCCGTTCTTTGCGAAGGGCGTGGGCGCGACGTTGACGGTCATCCCCTGCAGTTCCCACAGCACGTTGCCGTCGAGGTCGTAGGATCGGACGCGCCCGCGTCCCGTCGTCAACAGCTCGGTCCGCAGCCGGTTCTCCCACACGAACGGCGTCGACCAGTTCTCGGTCTCGTCACGCACGATGCGCCACACCTGCTCGCCGGTTTCGGCATCGAAGGCGGTCAGGAACGACTCGGTCGTGTTGTCGTTGACGATGTAGAGGCGGCCTTCGTGCAGCACCGGGGACGCGGCGGTCCCGAACTCCTGCCCGCCGTTGAACGCACCGACGTCCCGGGTCCAGACCACCTCGCCGTTCTCCAGGTCCAGCGCCGCCACCAGGCCGACGCTGCCGAAGTACACGTAGACGCGCTCACCGTCGGTCACCGGCGTCTCGGAAGCGAAGCTCGACTTCAGATGCCGCTTGATGGTGGGAAGGTCCGCCCGCAGCTCCCGTTCCCACCGCAGCGTACCGGTGGCCAGGTCGAAGTCGAGCACCACCCAGCGGTGTTCCGCCACCGCGTCCTGCTTGCCATGCTCGTCTCCCGGGTCGTACAGCCCCTTGACGGGTTGGGGCTCCTCTCCGGCGCTGATCGCGGTCGTCACGATGACATGGTCGTCCCAGACGATCGGCGAGCTCCAGCCGAGGCCCGGGATGTCGGCGCGCCACTTGACGTTTTGGGTTTCGCTCCAGGTCTCGGGCAGGTCGGCGTGGTCAGGGGCGACGCCGTCTTCCGCCCCGCGGAACCGGGGCCACTCGCTGGCCGACAGGGCGGGGAGGGCGACCAGCGCAACCAGCAGGAATCCGGCGGGCGCCGCCTGGGGTGTGCGCCGCATGATCATGGGGATTATAGTCGCGAGCCCGCCGCGGCCGCTACAGATTGGGTGGAATCAGGAACATCGCAACGACACTGACCAGTGTGCAGACAACGGCGACGATGCCCGTGTAGCCGAGGATGTCCCCGAACTTGAGCCTCGTGACCGTCAGGATCGGAATGGCCCAAAAGGGCTGAATGAGGTTCGTCGTCGAATCGCCGTAGGCGTAGGCGAGAACCGTCGTGGTGGCCGAGACGCCCAGCTCCTGTGCCGCAGGCAGGAGGTATGGAGCCTCGATCAGCCATTTAGAGCCGGCGGAAGGAACGAAGAGGTTCATCAGCCCGGAATAGAGGTAGACGACCAGCGGGTAGGTTTCGGTAGATGCGAACGCGACGAACAGGTCGCCCAGCCACGCGCCCAGACCGGTGTTGTTGATGACGCCGAAGATGCCTGCATAGAAGGGAAACTGCAGGATGACGCCGGAAGCGGTGCGCGCGCCGTTGCCGAATGCGCGCACCAGATTCGATGGCCGTCCCTGCAGCAGTAGCGCCGACACCAGGAAGACCGCGTTGTAGGCGTTGATTGTCCAGGTCGCGCCGAAGCCGCGCGTGACGATGGAGTAACCGAGCGGGTAGCCGATAAGGATCACGCCAAGGACGATCCAACTGCGGGATGCCTCCATGCGTCCCGCTGGCGTCGCCGATGTTTCCTCCTCCGCCAATTGCGGCATCATCCGGTCGATCGCCTCGTCCGGAAGGGTGCGGACGTTGCGCTGTGGATGAAGCAGCATCACCGTACCCAGCGCGACGGTGAAGAGGATTGCGACGTAGATCAAGTTGAACGGAATGAAGAGCGTTTCCGTCACCGGGATCACCCGGTCGATCACCGGCGTCCCGACCGCCGGTTCAAGCAGCGGATTGCCCGGTGTGGCAAGGATGAGCGGAGCCGAACCGGACAGGCCGCCGTGCCAGATCGTGCCGAGTCCGAGGTACGCGGCGGCAATCACGACGCGGATGTCCGCCTTCGGGTTGCGCCGCGCGACGAACGGCACGAAGAGCGCCGAGGCGACGACGCTGAGCGCCCAGTTCATGTAGCCGGTCACCATCGAATAGGCGCCGACGAGTGCGATCGCCTGGATCGGGCGGTTCGGGTCGGGAAGCCTGGCGAGGCGGTCGAGCAACGCGAAGACCGGCCGTGAAGATACGCAGGCGTGCGCCGCAATCATGGCGATGGAGAACTGCATCGCCAGTTCCAGAAGGCCCCACATCCCGTCTCCCCAGGCGAGGATCGACTCGTTCAGGCTGGCCCCGGCGCCGAAGATCGCCAGCAGGATCGACACGACCGTCAGGATCATGCAGACGATCCACGAGTCGGGAATCCAGCGCTGGGTGAATCGGCACAGACGATCGCCCAGTTCGCCGACGAGACCGACCAGGCCGCCCATGCGATCAGGCGGTGGGGCTATCCGAGACCGGCGCGGCCGGCTGCTTCGCGAGCATCAGCGAGCCAAGGGCGACCACCGACAACGCGGCGGCGAGGTAGAACGCGACCGCGTAGGTGCCCGTGGCGTCGAAGACGCGTCCTGCGATGACGGGTCCGACGATGCCGGCGACCCCCCAGGCGGAAAAGAGCAGCCCGTAGTTCACGCCCATGTTCCGCGTACCGTAGAAGTCCGCACAGGTGGAGGCGAAAACCGACAGCAGCGTCCCGTAGCCGTAGTAGATCACGATCAGCAGCAGATAGAAGAGCACGACCTGTCCCGCGAAGAGCGGGAACAGCGGCAGCGCCACCACCGAGAGCAGGACCATCAGCCGGAGTGTGTTGAGCCGGCCGAAGGTGTCCGACATCCAGCCGGACAACACCCGGCCGCCGGTGTTGCCGATGGCGCCGATGGTGAGTCCGAGCGCCGCGGCGGCCCCCAGTCCCGCCGCCTCACCCACGGGAACCAGTTGGCTGATGACCATCAGACCTGCTGCCGCGCCGAGGCAATAGGCGATCCACAGGAAGTAGAACGTTGGCGTCCGCACCATCTCTCCAGTGGCGAAGTCGCGCGCCGTCGCCGGAGCCGCTGCGGGGCTCGCGCCGCCGGCCGCCGGAGCCATGGCGGGAGGCCGGTAACCCTTGGGGGGGTTCTTCAGGAGATATGCCGCCGCCAGCGTCATGACCAGGAACACGGCGGCGGAGATCTGCATCGTTCCCTGCCAGCCATAGGCCGGAATGAGCCATTCGCGCGCGAGCGGACCGTAGATGCCGGAGCCCGCGCCGTAGCCTCCCACGACGAGACCGACGGCAAGCCCGCGCCGATCGGGGAACCACTTCGAACAGACGGGAATCGGGATGGCGTAGCCGAAACCATTGCCCGCCCCCGCGATGGCCCCGAAGGTGACATAGAGCCAGATGAGTGATTCGGTCTGGCTCGCGAGGAAGAACCCCACGGCGTAGAGGGTGCCCCCGAACGCCGCCACCAGCCGCGGCCCGAAACGGTCCTGAAGGAACCCGGCGACGACAAACCAGGAGCCGACCGAAAGGATGGCGATGGTGAAGACTACGGAAACCTCGGTGCGAGTCCAGCCGAAGTCTGCATCGAACGGCGCGACGAAGACGCTCCAGGCATAGATGACGCCCAGCGCCAGATTCATCAACACCCCGCCAAGGAGGGGCCGCCAACGGTTGTGGACCTGTTCGTCAGTCATGTCGCGTTCCTCCCTCAGCCGGATGAGTTGCCGCCGGCACATTCTACTCCGCAGGCAGCGCCGGGAATGCCGCTACAATACAACTTTCCCGCGGGGGGGCTGCACGCGACGGCCGGTCCGGGTCCGTGGGAAGGAGGTTGGATGGTCAGGGTCGTTACGGGAATCTTTGCGGCCGCCGTGCTGGTGGCCGGGCCGTCCAGCGCGGGACGTGCCCAGTCGGACATCAGCGGCGTCTGGGAGATTACGCTCGACACCCAGACAGGTGAGCAGATCTGGACCGCTACGTTCGAACAGGATGGCGCGGCCCTCGAGGGCGAGATCGACATGAACGACGGCGAGGGACCCTTGCCCCTGACCGGTTCCCTTGAAGGCAGCATGATCAAGTGGGGTTTCATCGTGCCGGATCTCGACGGCGACATGCCGGTCAACTTTTCGGGTGAGGTCCAGGGCGCGACGATGACGGGGGACGAGGGCAGTTTCGTCTGGTACGGCACGGGCGTCTGGAGTGCGGCCAGGCAGTAGGCGGTTCTCCCTCCTGTCGATGGTTGGTGTCTTGGTCTTTCGGAACCCGTGTCACCGGGGAGTGACATGCGTGGAGGTGATATGTTGGCGACTTCTCACACCGACAGGTTCGAGCCGGCTCACGGCATGACCGCCTTCGTAGCGCTGCTGGTTGCAGCCCTGTTGTTCATCCCGGGGACGCCGGCTGCGGCGGCCCAGGACGACGCCGGTTCGATTATCGGCGCGGTTGTCGACGAACTCGGCGGCGTGCTGCCTGGCGCCACCGTCACCGTGGAGCACGACGATACCGGGCTGTTGCGGAGCGCCGTCAGCGATGCGCAGGGCATCTACAGCATCTCGCGGCTGCCCGCCGGCGACTACGCTGTCAGTGTGCTGATGCCCGGCTTCCTGGGCGAGGAAACTACTGTCACCGTCGGATCGACGGCGGCCCGGCTCGACCTCACCCTGGGCATCGCACCGATCGCGGAGACGGTCGAGGTGACCCGCTCGGCCCAGACCCTCGCGAGCGTTCCGAACGCCGTGGCGGTCGTCGGCAACGAACAGATCAATTTCACCGAACGCCGGTCGTCGCTCGACGAAGTGCTCCGCGGCATACCCGGGCTGCTTGTGCAGAACCGGCGCAGCTATGGATTGTCCGGGGGCGTGGGCCTGAGCATCCGATCTCCACAGCCCCGGTTCGGCCTGCGCGGCCTCGCGATCATTCAGGACGGCATTCCCATTACCACCGCGGACGGAACGACCGAGCCGGGCAACGTCGACCTCGGCTCGGTCCGGCGTATCGAAGTAATCCGCGGCCCCAGCTCCGTTCTCTACGGCAACTCCGCCGGCGGGGTGATCAGCCTCTTCACCGAAATCGATCCGACCCGCCGGTTCGCCATCCGGCCCGACCTCCAGTGGGGAAGCAACGGATACCAGCGCCAGCAGGTGCGAGCGGATGGCCACAACAACAGCGGCACCAGCTTCATGGGGAGCTTCACCCGCTTCAGGACAGACGGCTGGCGCGACCACAGCGCGGCGGACATCCGCCAGACCAACTTCGTCCTGCGCCAGGCGATGGGCGCCCGCTGGCACCTGTCCGGGATTTTCAACCACTACGATTCGCCCTTCGCGGAGAGCGCGAGCTTTCTCACGGCGGCGCAGGCGGGCGACCCACGCCTGCCGGCCACCGACACGGCGAACGCCAATCCGCGCCAGGCCCGTCCGTGCATGGGCCGTTTCGGCTGTTCGGGGCATCGCAGCCCCACGGTGGCCGAGCAGAACTGGGGCGAGTCGGCCAGCCAAGGGCAGGGCGGTGTCACCCTGGAGTACCGCTTCGCCGGCACGCAGGTGGTGCGGGCCACGGGCTGGGCATCCAATCGGAAGCTGGACGCGGGCGGCGTCGGCCAGGTCATCGACCTGGGCCGGAAGGGACGAGGCCTCCGCTCCGAGTACCTCGGCGCATCGGACAGCGGCAACGTCACATGGACCGCGGGCGTCGATATCGCCACGCAGGACGACGACCGCATGGAGTTCGGATTCATGCCTCCGTTCGTCGTCGGTGGCGACGCGCACCGCGCCGAACTTCGGGTCGATCAGCAGGAACAGGTGCTCTCGGCCGGTCCCTTTGCCCAGGTGGGTCTGTCGCCGCATGCGCGGGTGACCCTGACGGCGGGCGTCCGGTACGACTACTACCGGTTCCGTGCGATTGACCGTCTGCTCGCGGATGGCGATCAGTCGGGCGACCGGACGATGGGCGCAGCGAGCCCGTCGGTCGGCCTGACGGTGGCGGTAACCGAGAATCTCAACCTGTACGGCAACGTCGCCACCGCCTACGAGACGCCGACGACGGTCGAGCTGTCCAATACGCCGACGGGCGAGGGTGGATTCAACCAGGCGCTCGATCCGGAACGGCTCCGGAGCGTCGAATTCGGGATCCGTGGCCTCGTGGAAGCAGCCCGGCTCCAGTACGACATCGCGTTCTACCGCTCCCGCGTGCTGGACGCCTTTGTACCGTTCAACCGGCCCGACGATCGGACCTTCTTTGCCAACGCGGGCGAAACGGACCGTACCGGTCTGGAGTTCTCGCTCAACTGGCAGCCCGTTTCCCGTTTCCGCGCCCGCGCCGCCTATACGCGGCAGCACTTCGTCTTCGATGAGTTCCTGCTTGGCGGAGACGATTTCAGCGGCAACCTCGAGCCGGGGTCGCCGCCGCACCGCTTCTTTGGCGGGATCGACTACGCGCTCCCGGGCGGCGTCCGCGGCAGCATGACGGTTAGGCATGTCGCCGAGTTCACGCTGACGAACGACGAGAGCCAGTCGAACTGGGCCTACACCGTGGTCGACCTTCGCTTCGGGCTCGATCAGCAAGCCGGCGAGGTCGAAATCCGGCCGTTCATCGGAATCGACAACCTGTTCGGCGTGCGCTACAACTCGTCCGCCATCACCAACGCCTTTGGTCGCCGCTACTACGAACCCTCCCCCGGCCGGGAGATCTATGTCGGCGTCACCTTCGGCGGCGGTGTGCGGTAGCCCAAGGGCGCCCTCCCGGTGCGGCGCCGTCGGGTGGCTTGACATGCAATTGAGATGACTTCATCATGATTGCATGCCCAAGCTCATTCAGGTCCGGAACGTTCCGAATGAAGTTCATGGCCGCGTGAAGGCCAGGGCGGCGCTTGCAGGCTTGTCTCTCTCCGACTACGTCCTGCGCGAAATCGAACAGTCGCTCGCCAGGCCGACGCGCGCCGAGTTGTTTGCGCGCATAGAGCACTTGCCGCCCATAGACCTCGATCCACCGTCGGCCGAGGTCCTCCGGAAGGACCGCGAGAATCGCTGAGTCCGGTGGCGGTCGTCCTGGACGCGTCGGTTGTCGTCGAGCTGGTGCTTGGCACCAACGCGGGCGCCAAGCTCCGGCGCAGGTTGTCTTCACCCGAGATGGTGCTGCATACCCTCGAGTTCGTAGATCTTGAGGTTCTGAACGCGCTGCGCCGGTATGTCGCGGGTGGGAGCATTGATGCAGACCGGGCGACCTTTGCCGTCGATCGGCTGAACGAGTTCGATCTGGTGCGCCACAGCCATCGGGCGATGTTGCATCACATCTGGTCGTGGCGCCACAATCTGACTGCATATGACGCGGCATATGTGATTCTGGCGGAAGCGCTGAGAGTTCCCCTCCTGACCATGGACCGTCGCCTCGCGCAAGCGCCCGGGCTGTCCATCGGCGTGGAGGTGATCACTCTGTAGCGTCGATTCCGGCGAGGCGCCTGGCGTAGGCGACATCCGGCGCGATGTCGTGCTGGCGCCAGATCGTCATTTTTTCGGCTTCGATGCTCCCCTCGGCATGAATCGCGAGGGTGGACTGATAGCCGGCGAAATCGCTGGCCGTCAGATCCGCAATCAGGTTCATCAGCCGCAGGCGCTCTTCGGCGTTGGGGTTGGCGGCGCCGAGGTAGCGGTCGATGAGAGGACGAAGGGTCGCATCGTCCAGATCCTCGGCACTCGGGCCGGTGACCAGGAGGCCGCCGGCGATATCCTGAACCCAGGCGAGCGCCTGATGGTAGTTGGTGGCGAAGTAGAGCTTCGCGATGTTGATCAACTCGGCGTTCGGCACCGCTACGCCGTCGACGATCTTCGCCTCGCGGGCCGCTTCGCGGGTCATGCCGCGGCAGATTTGCGCGTAGCTGATGAGTCGGGCGAGCTTGTCGCGGACATGCCCGGCCTTCAGCACTCCGTTGTATTCCGCCATCAGGTGAGACGCCCCGACGAACAGGTCGACGAGCGGCAGCTTGTAGCTGACCGCGGTGAAGCGGTGGAACTCCACGAACGTCTTCGCGAGCGGCCCCGCCATCTCCGCCTCGCCGTTCAGGAAGACGCGTTCCCATGGCACCTTGACATCGTCGAAGACGGTCAGCGTTTCCATCATCTTGTGCCGTGCGCTGAGCGGTTGCTCGAAGGCGTTGCCGCGCCGGCCGTACCCGCTCGCCAGCATGGTCAACCCAGGCGCGTTGGCCGGCACCGCGCAGGCGATCGCATAGGCCTCTTCACCCTTGGCCAGGTTACGCGTCGGCAGCACGATGATCTCGTGCGCGTTAGTCGATACCGACGTGTGCACCTTGGCGCCCCGCAGCGTGATGCCGCCGGCGTCCTGGGCGACTACGTGCACGTAGTAGTCGGGATGCGCCTGTGCCGCAGGACCACCCGTCCGATTTCCCTTGACGTCGGTCTGGGCCACGGCTACCGCGAGATCCCGATCCCGGCAGTGGGCGTGAAACGCCTCGACCCGGGGCAGATAGCGGGTGCCGAGGGTGCGGTCCATGTGACCGGCAATGAGACGGAGCGCGAAGAGGGCGTCCGTGCCGATTTCCTTGATGAGCACGACCAGTGTGCCGCCGAGCGCCGTCGCCCGCTCGATCAGGGCGCTGCGCCGAAGCAGGTCGTCCGACGTCCGCGGGATCTCGTAGTAGCGGGACCGCGGCCCCTCCGGGCCGGTGGCCACCGCGAGGTCGCGCTCCGCCGGATCCTCGGCCATCCGGTAGTCAATGGCGGCATGTTGCACCGCCAGGCCAATCACTGGGTGGGTCGTCACGTCGTCCACCCGTTCACCCCGGTACCAGACCGATCGTCCGTCCCGGAGACTCTCCACGTACTGTTCCGCCGTCATCAGTGCCATCCAGCGACTCCTCTCTGGGGCGGCCATGTTGGCATCCCGGCCGTCGAAATGCCAGCCGTCCCCGTTCCCGTGGCATGGTCGCCGTGGTGACGTCAGAGCGGCTGCCCGCGGTAGCGTCGACGTCCCGTCGCTGCTATGCTTGGCTGTTTTTCCGACGGAACTGGCCGCCGGGGCAGGGGGAGTGCCGTTGCCGATGACTGTCGAGACGAAAGTGGCCGAGACGACACCGGCCATCGATCACGATCGGGCGCAGGAGGTAGTTCAACGGTTCCAGCGGGAATCGACCAAGTGGCTCTACGGACTGGACGATGCGGCGCGGATCCTCTCATGGGCGTTCTTCACGTTGTTGCCCTATACGGACAAGCTGAGCCAGGGAAAGAAGCTTCGCCAGCCGCACGTCATGTTCAGGGGGCCGACCGGCACCGGCAAGACGGACCTGGTGAGCGCCTGCGCGATGGCCATCGACGCCAAGTTCGAGCGGATCCAGGGGCTTCCGACCTACATGCCGGAGGACATTCTCGGCTACGAAACGATCATCGAGGAAGTGGACGGCACCCGCCGCATCCACTTCAAGCCGGGCAAGCTGATGGCGCACATCGTGCTGATTGACGAGGACAACCGTCTCTCCGGCAAGACCAAGGCAGCCGTTCTCGAGGGGATGGAGGAAAGCTCGGCGACGCTCAACTCCGACTACGGCGACTTCTCAGAAGGGAAGATGCTGCCGCTGTTTCCCTTGTCGTGCGACTACAACGACATCACCGGCCCCCGGTTCTTCATGGTGATTTGCACGGAGAACATCTTCGGCGAAGAGGAGGGGACGTTTGCCAACCCGGTTGCCCAGCTCGACCGGACGACGCTCTCCATAAACATGATGGACCCGGAGGACGAAGAGGACGAACTGAACATCAGCGCCCGCAACGTGGTCGGCAAGCAGGTCGAGAAGCTGACGAATCTGCACGAAGTGCTCGAGATCGCACAGCACATCTTCGACTCGGTGAGCATGTCGGACTACGGCCAGCAGTACAAGACCCGCCTCATCCGGAACACGCGTCCCCATCGCGTGCAGGGTCGGGCGACGCGGACCGTCCGCGAGTACATCCGGGTCGGCATCTCGCCGCGCGTCCACTTCCACCTCGAGGCGGTGGCGCGGACGTTCGCCTTCTTCCAGGGCGACACTCTCATCACGCCGGACCACATCAAGGCGGTGGCCGAGCCGGTTCTCGCGCACCGGCTGGTGCTGCGCGAGGGAATGGAATTCTCGGTCAACAAGGAGGACCTGCTCCGCCAAGTCATTGTGGACATGGAGATCCCGCCGTGGAAGTAGAGGATGTCTACGCGCGGTTCCGGGACATCAAGCACGGGATCCGGACCCGCAAGAAGTCCCACTCGATGCACTACGGCGATCACAAGAGCAGCTACAAGGGATCGGGCTACGACATAGTCGGTGTCGATCAGTGGCGTCCCGGCCAGCCGCTGAAGGACATCGCGTGGGTGCTGAGCCTGCGCACCTACCCGGAAAAGCTGTTCCGGATAGAGCGGATGGAGCCGAAGGAACTCCGGACGCTGTTCCTGCTCGACCTTTCCACGTCGGTCCTCTTCCAGTTGTCGACGGCGTCGAACATTGCGCTGCTGATGCTCGATCTCATCGGCAACATCGGCCTGACACGGTCGAACGTCCGGGACCCCGTGGGGCTGTTGGCGTTTTCGGACCGGGTGGAGCTCTATATCAAGCCGAAGCTGGGCACCCCCCAGGTCTTCTACCTGGCGGCGCAGATTTTCGAGAAGCTGAAGCTGCAGCGGGAATTCCCGGAGCGGCGGGCGGCCGATTTCAACGTGCCCTTCCGGTTTGTCGCTTCCCGGCTCAAGGTCCGGCACTCGATCATTCTCATCTCCGACGTGGTCGACCTGGTCAATGACCGCGAATCCATCGACTTCAAGCTGCTCGCCACGCTGGCTGCCAAGCACGATATGATGGTGCTGATCTTGGATGATCCGGACGAATTCAACTTCCGGAGCCGCCTTGGGTACGTCCGGATCGCGGACATGGAGACGGGCCGTCAGACGGTTGTTTCGGCCCGCAAGGCGCGCGATATCCGGCGCGTCATCGAGGAGCGGCGCACGGAGTTGCAGTACATGCTGAAGCACAGGTCGGGCGTCGATTCCGTCGTGCTCACCCCCGACAACCATATCGATGAGTTGCCGAAATTCTTCATTGCCAGGACCGCACGATAGATGCGGAGGAGAAGTGAGAAGTAATGTGAGGGTGCGGACCAAGCGAGAGCCCCCCGTCCCGGCGCGACTGGCCGTGGCGATCCTCGGAGTGGCGGTGGCATGGGCGGCGCCGGCGGCAGCGCAGGACATCGCAATGCCGCCGATCGCGATAGAGACGCTCGAGGTGGACCCGACCGTCGTCAAGACCGGCGACCTGATCACGCAGACCTACCGCGTCCGGTTTCCCGACCTGATCGACGAGGGACGCGAGCTGCTGATTCTCGAGGATCGGATGGCGCCGGAGAACCTGCCGGTCCATCCGTTCGAGGCGGTATCGCTCGAGGTGGAGAAGCGCCAGGTGGAAGACGAGCACATCTGGGACTTCGCGTACGGCCTCCGCCTCATCGCGCCGGAAAAGGCGGTATACGTCATTCCGTCGTTCGGTTTCTACTACCTGATTCGGGACCTCGGCGAAGACATCGAGGACGCCGAGATCCAGCAGGTGGATGGCGGTCAGCGGATCGTTCGCTACGTCACGACCATGAACGACCTGCCGATCCTCGACATTCGCGACACGATCGAACTGGGAGAGTTCAGTGGCCGGGCCGCGGCGTTTCGGACTATGGCCTGGACCCTCGCGCCTTTGCCGCTGGCGATCTGGCTGTTCCTGTTGTTCCGAGAGGCTCGCCGGAAGGAGACGGTTCCCACCGAAGTGGCCCGCGAGCTCGAGGAGATCGAGCGCCTGGAGTCGCTGGTCCCGGCGCCACCGTCCATCTGGGAGGCCCGTCGCACGCTGCGCAAGCAGATACAGGCACTGCAGGAAGCGCCCACGAGCGACAATGGATCGTTGCAGGCCCTGACATGCGATCTGGTGATCGCGACACGCGAGTACCTACGGGCCGAGTTGCCGGATCTCCAGAGCGGGGATACGGCGAGGGACATTCAGCGGTACGTTGAGGGGCTGAAGGACGGCGGCCGCAAGGATGCACTGGCGGTGCTCTCGACCCGCCTGGTCTTCTACCAGACCGGGCTGGAGCGGGGTGACGGTTCGCCGATTGCGGACCCGATGGAGGAAGCGGAGACCATCGACACGTCGCTCACGGAGCTGCGGCCGCACATTCAGCTCTGGCGATCGGTCAGCGGATTGTTCGGCGGGCGCGGCTAACGGAGAACACCAGCGGAGAGCAGCGTCATGTTCTTGCCCTGGAACGAAATCGTCAGCTTCTTCACGACGAGCGTGCAGGAGTTGCTTGAAACCGAGTTGGCCCAGGTGCGCTACGGCAACATTGGCATGGCCACCTGGCTGGCAATTGTCGTCGGCGTGGTGGCGGTCGCCTCGTTCGCGCGCCTTGTGCTTCGACAGCGGAAGCATGCGCGGCACCATTCCGGCTACGTGATCGAACGGGAACACAAGAAGCGGGTCTGGATCCGCATCCTGCATTCGGCCCCCAAGCTGGCCGTGGCGGCCGCCCTGGCGCTGATGGTGGCCGCCTCCGCGGACCCCTTCCTGACAGCCACCGAGGAGGTGACCGGCTACATCGAGTCGCGAGTTCGGGTGGACCTCGTGGACACGTCCGGATCGATGGCGTGGGAGTTCCCGGACACCGGCAAGTCGAAGGCGGAAGTGGCCAGGGACGCGCACCTGCGGTTCCTCGAGATGCGCAGCGGGAAGAACGACCGCGTGTCGCTCTGGCTGTTCTCGACTTATCCCTACATGGTGGACGACTTCGTCATGGACGACGAGCTGTACTACTTCCAGGTATGGGACGCGCCGTACGTCATGACCCAGCGGCTCGACAAGGCGATGGTGGTTCCGCGCGACAAGGTGCGGATCGTGCCGGCGGAGGGGGACACCAACATCATCCGCCCGCTGCAGTCGATCACGAAGCAGTTCGATCAGGACGATGCGGCCCTTGGCAGTGACGACCGGCCGAATCGCGCCGTGCTGATCGTGACCGACGCCGCCGTCGACGAATTCCCGGACTCGGAGTTCGCGGCCCTCAGCCAGCGCAACATCGTGCCCTACATCATCTATATCAACACGTCGGATGCGCGGACGGCGATGATTGGCCACCCGAGCACGCCGCGTCTCATCGAGATGATCCGCGAATACGGCGGCGACTATTTCGACGTGACCGACGAGGACAGCCTCCAGGAAGCATACGAGGCGATCGACGAACGGGAGGCGGTTCGCGTGGAACAGCGGCATCGCGCGCTGAAAGTTCCGATCTACGCCCGGTTCCTGCTGGTCGCAATGGCCTTCCTGGTGGTGGGCATTCCCGCCGGCCTCCTGGCGGAACTGGTCTGGGGAACGACCCCGTGAACCGGAACGGGGCGAAGGAGAATACGAAGTGCGACTGCGACTGACGGACTTGCTTGATCGGGAATCGGGATTCCGATTCTTGATCGGCTTCATCCTGGCCATGGTGTTCCTTGCGGCGGTCGCCATCCCCTCCAACGCTCTGGCTGACTTCTACGGTCGGCTCGACAGCCTGAGCGATGCGGTCGACCGGGGCGACTACCAGAGGGCGGACAACGAGCTGGATGCGGTGACGGGGTTCTACGAGCGGAGCCGCGGATACGGCCTCGGCTGGTTCGCGGACGCCTACCTCTTCTCCGATGCATTCCTGCAGCAGGCCTCCTACAACTACCTGACGGGTGACTACGAGGCGGTCGTCCGCGATCTCGCCGACGAAGTGGACGATCCGCGCGCCTCCCACCTGCTCGCAAGCGCCAAGTTCCAGCTCGCGCGACACCGGTACCGCGCCATTCCCGAGGACGATCCGGAGATAGAGCCAAAGAAGCTGGCCATCATTCAGGAAGTCCTCGAGGACGTGAATGCCGACTATGAGCGGGCGCTGCGGGGCGATACGACCGGACGATTCGACTTCAAGTGGAACTACGACCTGACCAGCGATCCGGAAGCGGTCCGTCGCGCTCTTGAAGCCCTGCGCGAGGCCGAGCCGCCGCAACTGGAACAGATGCGAGGTGAGGGGACGCCGGTGCGCCGCCGGCGCGGCTGACATGAACGCGCTTCAGTCCGCCCTGCGGGAGAGCGTCGAGTTCCAGAACCCCGAGTACCTGACGCTTGTGCCGATCGCCGGACTGCTGATGCTGTTCGGCCTTCTGGTATTCCTCCTCCGATTGCGGCTGCGGCCGGCCCGGACGGAGGGATCCAGCTATCCCTGGCTGGGCCACATCAAGTTCTGGTTCCTCGTAACGCTGGCCCTGGCCATCCTTGGCGTGGCCGCCGCGCGTCCCTTCTGGGTGTACGGCGCGTCAAGCTTCAAGCGTGGCGACGTGGACGTGGCGGTGATCATCGACGCCTCGGCCTCGATGTGGGTACGCGATCTCGGTCCCTCACGTCTGGAGCTGGCCGTCCGCGAGGCTCTCAGCCTGTATACCCAGGACATCCTGACACCCGGAGACCGGGTGGCGCTGTTCGTCTTCGGGACCACCGCGCTACGGCAGGTTCATCTCTCGTCGAACGCCGAACGCTTCGTCGAGCAGGTGGGACAAATTGAGCCACCCGATCAACTGTCGGGTGACGCTTTCCCGTGGGACAGCGACATCGCGACAGCCTTCGAGCATGTCTACCAGTCCCTCGACAATCAGGACCGGTTCGAAAGCGGCGACGAGGATTGGCAGCCGGAGGAACGCAACGATCGGGTGGCGCTGCTGTTCACCGACGGGGACTACGCAGCCGATGTGGAGCAGATTGCGCGGCTCGACGAGGCGCTCGTGGAGTTCCGCCGTCGCGGTCTCGCGATTTACCCGGTCGTGATTGGTTCGCGCACCGGCGCCGACCTGGAAATCGTGCTGCAGGACTACATTCGCGGCGTTGACTACGATGAAACTCTCGAGGCGGATCTGGAAGGGATCCGGACGCGGTTGAACCCGGACGGCGTTGCCATGTTCGATGCGCGTTCCGGCGGTGGATCGTTCATTCTCGACAATGCCAATCTGGCGTCGGGGTCCTTTCTCCGAAACTCGGTCGACGACCACCGGGCGATCACCTTCCAGTTGGTCCCGGCCGAGGACAAGCAGGAAGTATGGCAATGGGTGGTGCTCTTCGCCATCTTCGTGATCGTCGCCGCGATGCTCTTCTACTGACGTGATCGGGACCGTGTCGGGACGGGATCGGAACCAGAACCTTTGACGGACCGGAGGGACAAGTGACTAGTGGCAGCGTGTTGGAGCGGAACGCAACGGGAGTGAACGGGATTGTCGATATCCTGGGTGAGGATGTCTCCCTGCTGGAACATCGATGCGAGACGATCCCGGCGTCGAGGCTGCACCTGCCTGGATCCGACTTTGTCGACCGCTGCGTCGCGTCGACAGATCGGCCGGCTCGCGTGCTGACCAGCCTGCAGTCGCTCTTCGATCACGGGCGGCTGGCGGGTACCGGTTACGTCTCCATCCTGCCGGTGGATCAGGGGATCGAGCACTCCGCCGGCGCGTCGTTCGCACCGAATCCCGACTACTTCGATCCCGAGAACATTGTCCGGCTGGCCATCGAGGGCGGGTGCAACGCGGTCGCTTCGACCCTCGGCGTGCTGGGCGCGGTGTCCCGCCGCTACGCCCACAGGATTCCTTTCATCCTGAAGTTCAACCACAACGAGTTCCTCTCGTACCCCAACTCCTACGATCAGATCCGTTTCGCGAACATGGAGCAGGCGTTCGACATGGGCGCGATGGGGGTCGGCGCCACCATTTACTTCGGATCGGAGGAGTCGGACCGGCAGCTCCAGGAGGTGACCGAGTTGTTCCACCAGGCGCACGAGCTGGGGATGTTCACCGTGCTCTGGTGCTACCTCCGCAACTCGGCGTTCAAGGCGGGCGGCGCGGACTACCACACGGCGGCCGACCTGACCGGCCAGGCGAATCACCTGGGCGTCACCATCGAGGCGGACATCATCAAGCAGAAGCTGCCGGAAACCAACGGCGGTTTCACGGCCCTGAAGTTCGGCAAGACGCACCGCAAGGTATACGACACGCTGACTTCGGATCACCCGATCGACCTGACCCGGTACCAGGTTGCCAGTTGCTATCTGGGCCGCGCCGGCCTCATCAACTCGGGCGGCGCGTCCTCCGGGGAAAGCGATCTGAAGGAAGCCGTCAAGACCGCCGTCATCAACAAGCGCGCGGGCGGCACCGGCCTCATTTCCGGCCGCAAGGCGTTCCAGCGGCCGATGGCGGAGGGGATCGGCCTGCTCAACGCCATACAGAACGTCTACCTGTCGGAGGAGATCACGATCGCCTGATCCGTTCTCACCCGATTACCGGACCGCACGGCAGCGCTTCCGCGACGCGGCGCGCGGCGTCGGCGCGGAATTGGCGGACTATCCCGTCGAGGGGCGTGGACCCGACGGCGAAGCACTCACCATCGACGCAGCGTCGATCGGCTCGCGGACGCCCGAGCGTGCCGTCGTCATTTCGTCCGGCCTGCACGGCATAGAGGGTTTCGTCGGCTCGGCGGTTCAACTGGCGTGGCTTTGGGGGCTCGGATCCGCGGCCGGGTGTGTCGACGGCCGCACGCGCGTCGTATTCCTGCACGCGCTCAACCCCCACGGCTTCGCGTGGCGCCGCCGCGCCAACGAACGAAACGTCGACCTGAACCGCAACTTCCTGGATACGGGCGAGGCCTACGCCGGATTTCCTCCCGGCTATGACCTGGTTCACGAACTGCTCAACCCGCTGCGGCCACCCGGTGCTCTCGAAGTGTTCTCCCTCCGGGCGGCATGGGCGATCTGCCGTCACGGCCGCGGGACGCTGGCGACCGCAGTGGCGGCCGGCCAGTACGAACACGCGGACGGCCTCTTCTTCGGCGGCCGGGAAGCCGAGGAATCCACGCGGCTCGTGCAGAAACACTACGGTGCCTGGATTGGGGGGGCCACCGCGGTCATCCATCTCGACCTGCACAGCGGTCTCGGACGGTGGGGGAGGGGCCAGCTCATCGTCGAGCCGGATCAGGCCGTGCACCTTGACCGGTACCGCGCGTCGTTCGAACCGCTGCGGGTCGTCCTGGCCGGAGATGACGCTGCCTACGCAGCGCGCGGCACGCTGGGAGCCTGGCTCGCTCGCAGCATCGACATGAGCCACCGCTGCCGCGTTGCCGTGGCGGAGTTCGGCACGTACTCGCAACTGCGCGTACTGGCGGCGCTACGGGCCGAACAGATTGTACGCCGGCTGGGAGACCCCGCTTCGCCGCGCGGAACAGCGGCCACTCGGGAGTTGATGGAGTGCTTCTGCCCGGCCAGTCCGGGTTGGCGGGAAGCCGTGGTACGACTCGGCGTCCGCCTCGTCGATCAGGCGCTGGCTGCGGTGTAAGTCGCCACCGGCAACTTGGACCGATGTCAGCAGGTACACTGAGCACGTGGCGCAGTCGCGCGGCGTCCCGTACCTCGTAGGCCGACTCGCCGGCAAGAAGTTCAAGAAGGCGAAGTGGATCTGGGAGTCCGCCGCCGGCAACGAGGAGGACGCGATCGTCGCGGAGCGGCAGATGGGTCTCGACCTGGCCGCCAAGGTGCGCGAGGAGTCGCGGCGGCCGGCCGACCCGGAAGTTCAGGCCCTGCTCGACGACATCCTGGCGACGCTGGCGGAGCGGGTCGCCAACCGGTCGCACCGCTTCGAGGTAACGGCGCTAGCCGAGACGCAGCGGGCGGCGTTCGCGCTCCCCGGCGGCTTCATTTTCGTCTCTACATCGCTCGTGGACCTTGCGGGGCGAGACCGCGACGAAGTGGCATTCGTCATCGCACATGAGATGGCGCACGTGATCCGGCGCCACGCGATCGATCGCTGGCTGACCGACAAGGCGCTCGCGGCGGTTTCGATGGCCACGCCAGCCACGCGGCGTCTATCGCCACTCATCCGGCGCCTCGGCATGGACGGGTTGTCGAAGGCGTACTCGCGCCAGCAGGAGGACGAGGCGGATGAGCTGGGGGTGAAGCTGGCGACTGCAGCCGGCTTCGACCCGGCAGGAGCGGTCCGCGTGCTCCAGCGCCTCGCCACGGCGGACGAAGGCCTGGCCTTCCTCTCGACCCACCCGCCGACCGCCGACCGCGTCCGGCGCTTGCGGGAACGGCGGCTGGCGTAGCACGTGCTATCCTGCACCGCCCCGCTCCCGGTTCCATGCCCGATCCGACTCAGGAACTTCCGCACCAGGTAATCAGCCGGCCCGATGAGGGTGCCGCCGCCTGGTCGCGCGAGGGACGGATCCGACGCCGCTACGATCGGCGATTGCGGTTACTGAGGATCCCGGAAGACCTTACCGGCTGGTCGGTTCTCGATATCGGTGCTTGGCACGGCTTCTTCTCGTTCGAGTGCGAACGGCGGGGCGCCGACCGCGTGCTTGCCGTCGACCGGTTTGCCTGGGACCGCTTCGGGATGGAGGAATTCCTGTCAGCGCACAGACGGTTCGACTCCCGGGTCGAGTACCGCCATTCGGACGTGCACCTCCTCGACCCGAGCGTCATCGGACAGTTCGACCTGGTGCTCCTCCTCGGCGTCTTCTATCACCTGCGGAACCCACTGGCCGCACTCGAACGGGTCCGGGCGGTTACGAAGCGCCTGCTGATTTGCGAGACGCACGTATTGCTCCCGGCGCTGCACGAACGCTACCCGCTGGTGCCGTTCTTTCCCGGCGACGAAGGAGCCCGCGAGGCGAGCGACGAACTCTGCGCAATGCCTACCCTGACCGCTTTGAGGCAGATGCTACAATCTGCCGGCTTCAGCGACATCGAGACCGTGTACACGCCATCCTTCCGCTACTGGAAGAAGTTCCTTGCGCTGGCCACCAACCGCCCCCGCTCCGGGCGCGGGATCGTTCATGCGCATGTGACGGATGAAGGAGTATCGAGACCATGAAGATCGCCGTGCTTGGAATGGGCACGATGGGCGCCCCGATGGCCACCAACCTGATCAAGGCGGGGTGCGAAGTGACGGTCCACAACCGGTCGCGCGAGCGTGAAGAACCGCTCGAGAAACTGGGGGCGGCGCGCGCCGAATCGCCGGCCGCTGCGGCCGCCATCGCCGAGATCGTCCTTTCGTGTGTTTCCGACACACCGGATGTCGAGGACGTGCTTCTCGATCCCGAGACCGGCGCCATCAATGGCCTTGCCGCCGGCGGGCTGGTCATCGACTGCTCGTCAATAGCACCCGCCGCGACCCGCCGCTTCGCCGATCAGTTCCGCGACCAGGGAATCGGTTACGTGGATGCGCCGGTGTCGGGCGGGTCAGAGGGTGCGATAAAGGGAACGCTCACCATCATGTGCGGCGGAAGCGAAGCGGATTATGCCCGTGCCGAGCCGATCCTGCAGATCATCGGCGCCAAGGTCACGCGCATCGGCCCGGTCGGCTGCGGCCAGATCGCGAAGGTGGCCAACCAGGTAGCGATCACCGGAACGTTCATGGCGCTTGCCGAAGCGTTGACGCTTGCCTACCGCGCTGGCGCCAATCCGGAGCGGGTGGTCGAGGCGATTGGCGGCGGCGTTGCCGGCTCGTGGATCCTGAACAACCGCGCCGACAAGATGCTCAACGACAGGTATCCGCTCGGATTCCGCACCCGCCTGCACCGCAAGGATCTCGGCATCGCGCTGGAGACCGCGCGCGAGTTCCAGGTGCCGGTGCCGATCGCCAGTCTCGTGGCGACGATCGAGGACGCCCTGATCGCCCAGGGCTATGGCGACGAGGACATGTCGAACCTGGCGCGCTTCGTCCGCCAGGGCGCTGGCCTGCCGGAAGGGCCGATGAAGGCGTGATGCGGCTTGATCCGCGAGACTGATGTGAGCCGCAAGGTCTACCCCAGTTCCACCGCCGCCCTCGCCGGACTGCTGCACGACGGCATGACCATCATGGTCGGCGGCTTCGGCCTGTGCGGCGTTCCTCGCAACCTTTGCGTTGCCCTGCGCGACTCGGGCGTGCGCAATCTGACGTGCATCAGCAACAATGCCGGAGTCGACCACGACGGCTTGGGCTTGCTTCTCGACACGCGGCAGATCGCGAAGATGATTGCCAGCTACGTGGGAGAGAACAAGACGTTCGAGCGGCAATACCTCGACGGGAGCCTGGAGGTGGAACTCAATCCGCAAGGCACCATGGCCGAACGAATCCGGGCGGGTGGAGCTGGCGTCGGCGCCTTCTACACACCTACCGGGTACGGAACGCCGCTCGCGGAGGACAAGGAAGTGCGCGAGTTCGACGGCCGGCCACAGGTGCTCGAGACCGCGCTCCACGCGGACCTGGCGCTCGTCAAGGCCTGGAAGGCGGACGAAGTGGGCAATCTCGTCTACCGCATGACGGCGCGCAACTTCAACCCGTCGATGGCGGAGGCCGGAGCGGTGACGGTCGCCGAGGTGGAGGAGATTGTTCCGGCCGGCGCCATAGACCCGCATCTGGTCCATACGCCTGGTATCTACGTCGATCGGATCGTAGTCGGCGAGGATTCGGACAAGGTGATCGAGAAGCGGACGACCCGCGCCGGCTAGGGGGAGCTCACGTCATGGCCCTCACACGCGAGCAGATTGCCGCACGCGCGGCGCGTGAGATACGGGACGGCGACTACGTCAACCTCGGGATCGGCATCCCGACGCTCTGCGCCAACCTGATCCCCGACGGCGTGAGCATCATGTTGCAGAGCGAGAACGGCCTGCTCGGCATCGGTCCCTATCCGACGGAGACCGAAATAGACGCCGACCTGATCAATGCGGGCAAGGAAACGGTCACCGCGGTTGACGGGGCCAGTTACTTCAGCAGCGCTCAGAGCTTCGCGATGATTCGGGGACGGCACATCGATCTGGCAATCCTGGGGGCGATGCAGGTTTCCGCGTCGGGCGATCTTGCCAACTGGATGATTCCGGGCGCCATGGTGAAGGGGCCGGGCGGTGCGATGGACCTGGTTTCGGGTGCTAAACGGGTACTGATCGTGATGGACCACGTCTCGAAGCGTGGCGACCACAAGGTCCTCGCGGAGTGCACGCTGCCGCTTACGGGCAAGGGTGTGGTCGATACGATTGTGACGTCGCTCGCCGTGCTGAAGGTGACCCCTGCGGGACTGCGGCTGCTGGAACGCGCTCCCGGTGTCAGCGTCGACGAAATCCACGCCGCTACCGCGGCCGAGTTGCTCGTCGATGGTGACGTTCCGCAAATCACCATCGCGTAGCCACCGTTCGGCCAAGCGCGATCAGTCCAGCAGGTAGTTCAGCAGTTCCTGCATCGAGCGGTTGATCACCGCGTAGCGTTCCGCCGGAGCGGCCCGCAGGTCACGTTCCGCCTGCACGTAGGGTCCGGGAACCAGTTCGTCCCGGCAGTGCTCAACCAGCGACGTCACGTTGGCGGGTGTCGTCTCCAGATGGAATTGGAGGGCGACCACGTTGCGGTCGACCTGGAACGCCTGATTCTCACAGGCCGCACTGCCGGCCAGCCGCACGGCGCCATCGGGCAGATCGAAGGTCTCCCCGTGCCAGTGGAAGACGACGCTCTCGGGCGGGAATTGAAAGCACGGCGCTACGCCCGGGACTCCCTGAACGGGGAACCAGCCAATCTCCGGGGTAGAGCCACGATAGACGCGGGCGTCGAGAGCGCTCGCGATCAACTGCGCGCCCAGGCAGACGCCGAGCACGGGGATTCCACGCGCCACGGCGTCGCGCACCAGTTGTTTCTCGGGCCGGAGCCACGGCAGCGCGTCCTCGTCGTTGACGCTCATCGGTCCGCCCAGGGCGATGATGGCGCCGATCTCGTCGACGCGTGGCAGTGGGTCGCCGGCGAATAGCCGGGTGGTCTCAGTGTCCACGCCTCGCGCCGCCAGCCAGTCGCCGATGCTGCCCGGCCCCTCGAACGGAACGTGCTGAAGCACCTGAACCTGCTTCATTCCCGATGTGTGTCCTCTCAAGAAGATGCCGGCCTGGAGGCCGGCGCACCATGGAAGCCCGTTAGTGCGAACCAGTAGATGCGGCCAGCTTGGGATCGGAGACCGGCAGGGTCGGAAAGCGCTCGAGGAACGAGAGATAGCACCAGGCGAAGAGCCCGCCGACGCCTGCCGTCATGAGCAGTTCCGGGATACCGAGGGGCAGTGTCGCCTCGTGCCAGAGAGACGGGGCAACCAGTATGTAGCGCTCGAGCCACATGCCGGCGAGGACGATGCCGGCGATGGTGGCGAGTCCCCTCGGGTGCATCTTGAGGGCGCGGCTCAGCAGCGTCGTGAAGGGGATGACGAAACCGCCGGCGGCGACGGTCCAGGCGATGACGGTCCACTGGCCGTGCATCCGGTGGTAGATGAACTCGGTTTCCTCTGCCAGATCGCCGTACCAGATCACGAGGTACTGCGACCAGAACATGTAGGCCCAAAGAATCGAGAATCCGAACAGCAGCTTGCCGATGTCATGGAGCTGTTGCCGGCTGACGGCCGCGCCTATCCCGATGGGTCCGCTTCCGACCGCGGCGACCATCGCGACGAATGCCAGGCCGGTGAAGAGCGCCCCGATGAAGTAGTACCCGCCGAAGAGCGTCGAGAACCAGTGGGGTTCGAGCGACATCACGAAGTCGAATGCGATCAGCGTATAGACCCAGCCATAGGCGATCAGTACCGCAATCGCCAGGCGATCCTGCGAGCGCTGGCCGGCCTCGCGCTCGCTGTCGATCCCGCGCCAGTCCGCGATACAGCGGGCGGCGAGTCCGGTGGCGGGGCGCTCCCCGGATTCGTGCAACATCCCGACGTCGGGTCGGATCGAACGGTAGAGGTAGAGCAGGCTCAGGCCGCTCAAGAGCGCGATGGCGAGCACTTCACGCAGGACGAAAAAGGGAACGTTCAGCCAGGCGACCTTCTCTTCCACCGGTTCCGCTACCCAGGGCGCCCAGACCCCGATACCGGCCAGCAGAACCAGTATCAGGACGAACGCCGCCGGCAGGAAGGCGCCGGTTGCTTCCGCTACCCGCTTCAGGGGGCGTCCCCAGTCGGCCGACGTGGCCTGTAACAGCGCGGAGAATACGACTCCCGCCTGCGCCAGGCCCGCGAAGAAGAGAACGTTCACGAGCAAGGCCTGCCAGGCGCGTCCCGCATCGTCCAGCAGGACATAGGCGAGGAAGGCCAGTCCGCCCGCCCCGGCGGCAGCCAGGAGCACTCGCTTCAGATGGGGGGGCGCAACGTACGGGGGTGCTGACGCCCCACCTGGATCCGCCGGCGTCCGTTCGTTCACGGCATTCACGGGGACGACGAGTTGTTCTCGGCGCCGTCAGAATCGAACGTGCGGAGATGATGAACCAGGGCCCAGCGTTCGTCGATGCTGAGGGCATCGGCGAATCGGGGCATGCTGCGCCCACCTTCGCGGATGATCGAGTAGACGAAACCGTCGGGATAGTTGAGAACGTAACGTTGCGTCAGGTCTGGCATCCGGCGGTAACGGCTGGCGAGCTGACCGTCGCCGACGCCGCTGTCCCCGTGGCAGAGGGCGCAGTAGGTCCCGTACAGGGCGGCCCCGTCGGCAAGCACCTCGGGCGTCGGCTCCAGCGGATTGGTCAACGCAAGACGCGCCTCGCGACGATTCAGCAGGCGGTGGCCGTCAACCGCCATGGTCCGTTCGGGCAACGGTCGGGCTGCTGCTTCCTGTGGCAACACCGCCGGTCCCGTCCACATGTTCCCTATCCACGTGCGCGCTCCCGGGTCGCGTGGTTCCGTCTGGGGCGCGCACCCGGCGCTCCCCGCGGCAATCGTGACGAGAGCGATCAGGACGGGCGCCGACAGCGTCGTTCTATCCATCGGATCGGATCTCCAGGGCGCCCGCCGCCTCGAGCGCGGCGCGCGCGGTAGCGCCCTGCGCGTCGCCGTCGCAGGGTACCAGGACGCCGAAGCAGTCGTGCAGAAAGCGGGGATCGGAAGCCAGCGGTGTAGCCGGACGTGACAATCCGGGCAGCCGGGGAAGACGCGACAGGGTGAAGAACCCGAGCATGCCGGCAATGGCCCCGAACAGGATTGTCAGCTCGAACGCGATGACGACGAACGGCGGGATCGAATAGAGGGCCTTCCCACCGGTGATCAGCGGCCAGTCGCGCACGGTGAGGAGTGGGAGCGCAAAGCCGGTGGCGCAACCCAGCAGGGCGCCCACCAGGGTAAAGGTGCGGATCGGGCTGACCGGCTCCCCGAGCGCCGCTTCGACGTCGTGGTGCGGTTCCGGCCCGTACGCCGTTACGCCACGCAGGCCGCCGCCGCGAAGGCGCGTGATGGCGCGCGCGGCCGACGCGCCGTCGTCGAATACGCCGAGCAGGTACCTGGTGTCAGCCAAGGTCGGATGCTTCCTTCATCTCGGTCATCGATACCGCAGGAAAGTTCTTCACGAAGAGCAGGAACAGGAAGAAGAACATCGAGAAGCTGCCGAGCGTGATCGCCCCTTCCACCCAGGTGGGCGTGTAGATCCCCGCCCAGTTGGCGGGGTCGAAGTCATGCGACAGCGACGTGACGATGATGACGAACCGCTCCAGCCACATGCCGACGTTCACGAGGAGCGAGATGACGAAGAGGGCAGGCAGACTGGTCCGGATCCTCTTCGAGAAGAGGAACAGCGGGACGATCACGTTGCAGGCGAGCATTCCCCAACTGAAGAGGCGGTACTGGCCGAACATGCGGTCGTAGAACGAGGCCTGCTCGAACGGGTTGCCGCTGTACCACGCGATGAAGAACTCGACCATGTAGGCGTAGCCGACAATCAGCGACGTGAGGATGATCATCTTCGCCAGATTCTCGAAGTGCCGGATGGTGATGTACTCCTCCAGGCCCAGCAGCTTGCGGAGTGGAATGAGCAGCGTAATCACCATGGCCAGGCCGGAGAAGATGGCCCCCGCTACGAAGTAGGGCGCGAAGATCGTGCTGTGCCATCCGGGCAGGATCGATACCGCGAAGTCCCATGAAACCACGCTGTGGACCGAGACGACGAGCGGCGTCGCCAGGGCGGCAAAGAAGGCGTAGAGCGCCGTGTAGTGACGCCAGCGCCGTGTCGATCCGTCCCACCCCAGTGCGAGGACGCGGTAGATGTGCCTCCGCCAGTCCGGGGTCCGGTCACGCGCCGCGGCAATGTCCGGGATCAGGCCGAGATAGAGGAACATCGCACTGACCGTGAGGTACGTCGTGATCGCGAACACATCCCAGATCAGCGGTGAGCGGAAGTTCACCCAAAGCTGTCGTTCGTTGGGAAACGGGATCAGCCAGTAGAAGAACCAGGGGCGCCCGATATGGATGATCGGGAACAACCCCGCCGTCATCACGGCGAACACCGTCATCGCCTCTGATGCCCGAGCCACCGCGGTGCGCCAGCGGGCGCGGAAGAGAAACAACACCGCGGAGATCAGGGTGCCGGAGTGCGCGATGCCGACCCAGAAGACGAAGTTCGTGATGTAGACGCCCCAGTAGATGGGGTGTTGGTAGCCGGCGAGACCGAGGCCGATGCGCCATTGCAGCGAGAAGGCGTACGTGCCGAAGGCGAGACCCGCGAGGACGAGGGCGAGAGCGCCGAAGTAGGCCAGACCGGGCGGGCGCATGGTCCGGAAGATGTCGGCGTCGATCCGGGCGTAGCGGACACGCGGGCTCACCGCGGCCTCCGTCAGGCCGTTCGGCGTCCCGGCCACCGCGCCCGTTCCGTTCACCGAAGCACCTTCCGGAGGTAGGTCACCGCCGGCCGCGTATTCACGTGCGGCAACGCGTGGTAGCCGCGGATGTCGGCCGAAAGCTGCGACACGCGGCTGTCCGGGTCGTTCAGGTCACCGAATACGATCGCTTGCGCCGGGCAGGTTTGCGCGCACGCCGGGGTTACGTCGCCATCCTGCATGGCACGGTCCGCGTCCCGCGCCCGGTCGCGCCCCTCCGCGATCCGCTGCACGCAGAACGTGCACTTCTCCATGACACCGGCGCTCCGCACCGTGACGTCCGGATTCAACTGCAGGTGGGCGGGGTCCGGGAACTCCGGATGGAACCAGTTGAAGCGGCGCACGGTGTAGGGGCAGTTATTGGAGCAGTAGCGAGTACCGACGCAGCGGTTGTACACCTGTGCGTTGAGCCCCTCGTCCGTGTGGTACGTGGCGTAGGTGGGGCAGACCGTCTCGCACGGTGCGTGGTCGCAGTGCTGGCAAAGCATCGGCAGGAACCGCGACGCCGCGCCAGTCGCTCCGGCGCCCTCCGGCGGCGGTTCGACGAAGCGGTCGATGCGCAACCAGGCCATCGTCCGCCGCAAGCGCATCTGGTCGGCGCCCAACGTCGGGACGTTGTTCTCCGCGTAACAGGCCGCGACGCACGCATTGCAGCCCGTGCAGGCGTCGATATCGATCGCCATCGCCCAGCGGTGGTTCGGATGGTCATGCGGCGGGTTGAGGGTCAGATGTTCCTCTTCGCGCGGAACATCCCCCGCGTCGAGCGCCTGCTGCGTCACCGCCTGCGCCAGTCCACGCCCTTCCTGATCGAACGCGCTCTGCAACCGATACACCGGCCGCCGCAGTTCACGCGGCGTGAGATCGATTCTGGTGCCGGCGAAGCGCAGGCCGCCCGCAGTACCAGCCGGGGCCGGGTCGAGCAGCGCGATCGGACTAGCTCCCCTTCCGCTGGCGTAGCGGCCGGCGTCGGTCTGACCCTGTCCGATCGGCATGGCGGCAACGCCGGCGTGAAGATGCGGGTTGAGCAGAACGGTCGCCTCGACACGCCCATGATCCGATTCGACGGTGACCAGCTGGTTTTCCTCGGCGCCGATCGACGCCGCGGTCTCCGGGTGGAGTTCGATCCAGCTTCCCCACGTCGCCTTCAGAATCGGATCAGCAATCTCCTGCAGCCATGGCCGGTTGGCCGTACGGCCGTCGTAGAAGTGGAGCGACGGGTAGGCGTGGAGCGTGAACCCTCGTCCGTCCGGCGCCCCCGATCCGCCTCCGGCGAGAATCCCGAAGTCCAGACCGGCGATTGACTCAGTCAGCCTCACGGGTTCCGGTTCGACCACCCACCAGAGCCCGCCCCGGCGAATCGCGTCGGCCCAGAAGTCCTCGAAGTCCTGGGGTTCGGGCGCATCGGGAGCGTCCGGCGCGCCAGCCGCCTCCGCTTCGACCCGCGCCGCCTGCAACGCCCGCCACCGCTCACGCAGCACGTCGTAGAACTCGCCGTCCGGCAGCGTCGCCGCCGCTTCGTCATCCTCAGTTTCTTCGGTCGCTGTCCCCGGCGGCGCGTTCGCCAGCACCGCACGGCCGAGCCCGAGAAAAATGTCGCCCGTGTGCCGCGTGTCGTACAGCGGACGCATTACGGGTTGCGCCAGTCCTTCGACAGCGGTGGCGAGCACGTGATCTCCCCACGACTCGAGCGGCGTGTGCGCGGGCAGGACGATGTCCGCGCGCGTCGCCGTGTCGCTGGGGCCAGAGGCAATGGCGACGACCAGGGGCACCTCGTTCATCGCCCCGGCAAAGTCCGCCGCCGCCGGCATCGTGTGGACCGGGTTCACCTGATCCAGCAGCAACAGATCGATCTCGCCGGCGCGCATCGACTCGGTGAGAGCCACCATGTCGGCATAGGTCGCGGCGCCATCCCACATCGTCTCCGGCGCCAACCGGACGGTGGCTCCGATGTTGCCGGCGACATAGTTCAGCAGCGCCACCGCCGCGGCAGCCTCGGCGCCGTCGCCCCCCGATGCGGCCACCGCGCCGCCCGCCGCCAGCGTCCGCCCCGGGCCGGTCGAGGGATCCGAAAAGGCGCGCGCCAGTTCGGCGATCCGTTCCGCCGGCACGCCGCTACGCGCCGCCGCGACCTCGGGCGTCCAGTCGGCGACCAGTTCGGCGATCCGATCGACCTCGGTATCGTCCTCCATCTGGGCGCGACCTTCGCCAACGATCACCTGCACCATCGCCGCGGCGATCGCGCCCTCGCTGCCGGGCACTATCGACACCCATTCGTCGGCGTTCGACGCCGTGAGCGAGAGCCGCGGCTCGAAGTGGACCGACCTCGCTCGCGCGCCGGGCGTGGCGCCGTCCGGCCGCCTGGCGTCGGCGTAGTCGCGCGTGTGCGCCACGGCCGCAAGCCAGGTTTCCAGGAAGTCCGCGCTGAACGAGAGGACCAGCTCCGCGCGGCCGAAGTCGTGGTACGCCGTCGCCGCCCGGCCGAACAACGCGCCGTTCGCCGCCCGCATCGCCTCCCAGGCGTATGTCTCGTAACGCAGGCGGCGTGCGCCGCCCACCACCTCGCACCAGCGGTCGATCAAGCCGTCCAAAGCGCCGGTCACCACCGGCGTCACTACCGCGATCCGGTTGCCGCGCCCCTCCGCGCGCAATGCCGCGACGCGCTGCGCCACTTCTGCCTCGGCGTCATCCCAACTGACCGGCGCCAGGCCATCACGCCCTTCGCCCTCGCGCCGGCGGAGCGGCTCGCGATACCGGTCCGGGTCGTACAGCCCCTGCAGCGACGACTGCCCGCGGACGCAGAGCCCGCCGCGGTTGACGGGATGCTGAGCGTTGCCTTCCACCTTGATCGCGCGCCCTTCGCGCGTCTTCACCAGGACGCCGCAGCCGGCCGGGCACTCGCCACAGACGCTCGCGTACCAGGTCGCGATGCCGGGAACGACGTCATCCGGCGGAATGACGTACGGAATGATCCGTTCCGGTGGTACCGGCGAACAGGCGGCAGCCGCAGCGGCGGGTCCGGCGCTGCCGAGCATCCTGAGGAAGGTGCGCCGACCGACCGTCTCCGTCAGTGGTGACATATCAGGCAGTCGCGGGAGGCGTTGTGGGTTTCGTGGCAATCGACGCACCAACCCATCGTCAGCGACGACACCTGCCGTGCGATCGTCATCTGGCCCACATCGCCATGGCACTCGGCGCAGTCGATGCCGGCGCGGAGATGCGCCTTGTGATTGAACCGGACGTGGTCCGGCAGGTTGTGGATCCGCACCCAGGGGATGGGCTCCTCGTTCTCCCAGTAGTCGAGTACTTTCAGGATCTCGGGCGCTTCCGAGAGGATGTCCTGGTGGCAGCCGACGCACCGCTGGACCGACGGAATTCCCGCTACCGGGCCGCGCCTGGCGTAGGCGTGGCAGAACTGACAGTCCATTCGCGCCTGCTCGACATGGAGCGCGTGGCTGAAGTCAATCGGCTGCACCGGCGGAGTTCCTGGCGCCAGCGCCGCCGTCTCCGATTCCGCATTGGGAGCCTCGGGCTGGCCGTACAGCACGGCGAGGGGGATCGCCCCGGTTGCGGCGGCGAAGAATGCCGCGCCAGCGAAAAGCAAGGCCCCCGCGCCTGCACGCAGTGCGAGCCGGTCGAAAGTGCGGTGAGTCATACGGCGTCCGCGGAGTCGAGCCGTGCGTTGCAGGGCCGAAAACCGCGCGTATCTTATGCGAGCCGGCCCTCCGGGACAAGACGACCCGCCGGCCGTGGGACAGTCCTTGCCCGTTCCAACGGCGATCATGGATCATGTGCGGTTATGAGTAGCGATACATTCGGAGTTCGTCGGACCCTGCAGTCGGGCAACGGGGCGGCAGTGGACTTTTTCAGCCTGCCCGCACTTCAGGAGGCCGCATTCCCCGGCGTTGAACGGCTGCCGTACGCGCTCAAGATTCTCCTCGAGAACATGCTGCGTCGGGAGGACGGCGAGAGCGTTACCGCCTCCGACATCGAGGCGCTTGCGCGCTGGACTCCGGGGACGGGCAAGGAAATCGCCTTCATGCCGGCGCGCGTGCTCCTTCAGGACTTCACCGGCGTGCCGGCGGTGGTGGATCTCGCCGCGATGCGGGACGGCATCGCGCATCTCGGGGGCGATCCGGCGCGCGTGAACCCGCTGCAACCGGCCGAGCTGGTGATCGATCACTCGGTCCAGGTGGATCACTTCGCCACCGCCGACGCATTCGACCTGAACGCTCGACTCGAGTTCTCGCGCAACCGTGAACGGTACGCCTTTCTCAAGTGGGGTCAGGACGCGTTCGACAACTTCAAGGTGGTGCCGCCCGACACCGGGATCGTCCACCAGGTGAATGTCGAGTATCTCGCCCGCGTCGTCTGCTGCGATCCCCTCGACGGCGGCCGGTCGGTGGCCTATCCCGACACGCTCGTGGGCACCGATTCACATACGACCATGGTCAACGGCCTCGGCGTCGTCGGCTGGGGGGTCGGCGGGATCGAGGCCGAAGCGGCGATGCTGGGCCAGCCAATCTCGATGCTGATCCCGGAAGTGGTGGGCTTCCGCCTGAATGGCGTCCTCCCGGAAGGGGCGACCGCGACCGACCTCGTGCTGACGATCACCGAGCGCCTCCGGCAGTACGGCGTGGTCGGCAAGTTCGTCGAGTTCTTCGGGCCCGGACTGGCGTCGCTCACGGTTGCGGATCGCGCGACGCTGGGCAACATGTCGCCGGAATACGGATCCACCGTGGCGATATGCCCCATCGATGGCATGACAACCGACTATCTCACCCTGACCGGCCGGGATCCGTCGCGCGTGCAGCTCGTGGAGGCGTACGCGAAGGCGCAGGGACTGTACGCCACCCCTGACGACGACCCGACGTACAGCGACGTGATCGACTTCGACCTCGGCTCCGTCGAACCGAGCCTGGCCGGGCCTCGGCGTCCTCAGGACCGCGTGCCGCTACGGCGGGCCGCATCCGCGTTCACCGGGGCGCTGGAAGATCTCGGCGGGCAGAACGGCGGTCAGGCAGCGACCAACGGCGGTTCGGCGCCGGCGCCCGGCGACGGTGAGGGCGCACTGGGCAACGGGGCGGTGGTGATTGCCGCGATCACCAGTTGCACCAATACCTCGAACCCGAGCGTGATGCTGGCTGCCGGCCTGCTGGCTCGCAACGCCGCCGCCCGCGGCCTGCGCCCCAAACCTTGGGTCAAGACGAGCCTCGCGCCCGGATCGATGGTCGTTACCGAGTATCTGCGCACCGCCGGCCTGCTCGAACCACTTGCCCAGTTGGGATTCGGTCTGGTCGGTTACGGCTGCACCACGTGCATCGGGAACAGCGGCCCGCTGCCGCACGACGTGGCGACGGCGGTGACGGACCGCAACCTTGTCGTCGCATCCGTCCTGAGCGGCAACCGGAACTTCGAGGGGCGCGTCCAACCCCTCGTGCGGGCCAACTACCTGGCGTCGCCGCCGCTCGTGGTCGCATACGCCCTCGCGGGATGGATGACCGTCGATCTCGCCACCGAGCCGCTCGGCATCGACCGTGACGGCAACCCGGTCTATCTGGAGGACATCTGGCCGTCCGCGGCCGACGTCCAGTCGGCACTCGCCACCGCGGTCCGAACCGATCAGTTCACTAGCAAGTACGCCGCCGTCTTCGACGGCGACGCGCGGTGGCGCGGCCTCCCGGCGCCAGCGGGTGAACGCTTCGAATGGGCTTCGGACTCGACCTACGTCCGGCGGCCCCCCTTCTTCGAATCCCTCGCGGCCAAGCCGTCTCCACCCGGTGATGTCGCCGGCGCGCGCGTGCTGGCGTTGTTGGGGGACAGTGTGACCACCGACCACATCTCGCCGGCCGGATCGATACCGGCCGACGGACCGGCGGGACGGTACCTCACCTCCCTCGGCGTGGATCCAAAGGACTTCAATTCGTTCGGCAGCCGTCGCGGCAACCACGAAGTGATGATGCGCGGCACGTTCGGGAACATCCGCCTCCGTAACCGCCTCGCTCCGGGGACGGAGGGAGGCTGGACGCGCCACCTGCCCGACGGCGAAGAGATGGCGATCTACGATGCGGCAATGCGCTACCGCGAGAAGGGAACGCCCCTCGTGGTGCTCGCGGGCAAGGAATACGGTTGCGGTTCGTCCCGCGACTGGGCGGCGAAGGGAACGATGCTGCTCGGCGTTCGCGCGGTAGTCGCCGAGAGTTTCGAACGGATCCATCGGAGCAACCTGGTCTTCATGGGAGTCCTGCCCCTCGTCTTCGCGGAGGGCCAGTCCGCCACTAGGCTCGGCCTCACCGGCGAAGAAACCTACGACCTGACCGGCATTGCGGGCGATGCGCTCGCTCCGCGTTCCACCATACGTGTCCGTGCGACCCGAACCGACGGGACAACCGTCGAGTTCGACGCCACCGCGCGCATAGACACCCCGGAGGAACTTCGCTACTACCACCACGGTGGCATTCTTCCCTATGTCCTGCGCCGCCTGGCGGCGGCGTGATCGGGAGACAGACGTGCCCAGATTCTCCGGGACGATGATGAGGCTGGCGCTGAGCGGGATGATTCTGGGAGCAGTGACGATGGAATCTGTCGTGACGGAACAATCGGCGCCCGCGGCGCCGGAGCCGGTCGTGTGGGATCTGACGGACCTGTATCCGTCGGCCGAGGCGTGGCGCGCGGCCAGGGAGGACCTGGCGAGTCGGGTCGGGGATCTCGATCGGTTCCGCGGCGCGCTGGGGGAGAGCGCCGCGGAACTGGCCGATGCGCTCGACGCCGTTCGAGGGACCGAGAAGGAGCTGGTGCGATTGTACGTCTACGCCTTTCTGAAGGCCGACGAGGATCGGCGGGTTTCCGAAGCCCAGGAACGGCGCGGCGAAGCGGCCATCCTGATGGCGGAGTTCGACGAGGCGACCAGTTTCATCGCGCCGGAGGTGCTGCGGGTCGGGGCCGAGACGATCGAGCGGTTCATCGCCTTGGAGCCGCGCCTGGCAAAGCATGCGTTCGGGTTGCGCGACACCTTGCGGCAGTCGAACCACACGCTGTCCGACGAATCGGAGGAAGTGCTCGCCGCAACCGGCTCGATGCGGCAGGGCCCGGAACGAATCTATGCGATGCTTTCGAGCTCCGATCTCCCGTTTCCGACCGTGACACTCTCGACCGGCGAGGAGGTTCGACTCGATCAGGCAGCCTACGCACGGCACCGGGCGTCGCCCAATCGCGAAGACCGGCAGATTGTCTTCGACGCGTTCTGGGGGGCGTGGCGCGGCTACGAGGCAACGCTAGGGCAGACGCTCGATACGCACGTCAAGTCGCACGTCTTCGAAGCGAGGGTCCGCAACTTCGACAGCGCGCTCGACCACGCCCTCTTCGGGGCGAACATCCCGACGGCGGTCTACCGGACACTAATCGAGGCGACGCACGGCCATTTGCCCTCGCTCCATCGGTACTTGCGGATCCGCCGGCAAATGCTCGGTGTGGACGAGTTGCGTTACTCGGACATCTATCCCCCGCTCGTGGTCTCGGACCGGCTCTATACCCTGGACGAGGCTGGCGACCTCGCGCTCAGCTCGGCCACGCCGCTCGGGGATGACTATGTCGCGCTCCTCGAAGAGGGTCTCGCCGGAGACTGGATGCACGTCTATCCCCAACCAGGAAAGGCGCCGGGCGCCTACATGTACGGCTCGGTCTACGACGTTCACCCGTACCTGCTGCTGAACTTCAATGGCGCGTACGACGACGTCACGACGTTTGCGCACGAATGGGGCCACGCGGTCCACACGATGCTCTCGACCCGCGTGAATCCCTACGAAACGGCGGGTTACGCGACGTTCACGGCGGAAGTCGCGTCGACCACCAACGAAGTGCTGCTCCAGGAGCACCTCCTCGCCCGGGATCTTCCGGACGACGAACGCCTCTTCTATCTCGGAAGCGCGCTGGAAGGGATCCGCGGCACCTTCTTCCGCCAGGTGATGTTCGCGGAGTTCGAGCTGGCAATCCACGAACTGGTGGAGCAGGGCGAGGCGCTGTCGGGTGCGAAGATGTCGGAACTCTATGAGCGATTGGTACGACAGTACCACGGCTCCGACGAGGGTGTGCTGGCCTACGACTCCGCCTACGCCATCGAGTGGGCGTTCATTCCGCATTTCTACCGGAATTTCTACGTCTTCCAGTACGCCACGTCGATTGCCGGCGGAACCCTGTTCGCCGACCGGCTGCTGGAGGGGGACGAAGCCTCCCGCGCCGCGGCCCGCCGGGACTACCTGGCGGTGTTGTCCGCAGGCGGCTCCGACTATGCCTACGACCTGCTTCGGAACGCCGGGATCGATCTCGCCACGGACGCCCCGTACGAGGCCCTCATGGCGCGGATGAACCGGGTGATGGACGAGATCGAAGCGATCCTCGCTCGCCGCGGTTGAGCCCGGCGTTGCGGCTGCCGCCTGCTTGGAACCGCGCGGGAGCGCATGGTACCATCCACGAGCCGGGAGAGTACGCGACTGTCAAGCGAGACGGAGAATTCATTTTCCACGCCTGATGCATTCGGCCCCTATCGGGTAATGCATCAGATCGGGGTTGGCGTTCTCGGGCCTCTCTTCCGCGCCACCGACGCCTCGGGAAGCGTCGTCGCGGTCAAGGCCTTCCGGCTCGACCTGACTCCCGAACAGGCGGAACGCTTCGCCGACGCTCTGCGCGACGTTATCGCCGTCGGTCTTTCCGATCCGTCTATCGTCCCCCTGCTCGATGCCGGCATCGATCGGGGCGTGCCGTACTTTGTCTCCGAGTGTGTCGCCGGAAGCTCGCTCGATGTGATGCTGCGCAGCGCATCCGGGCAACCGGTTCCGGCGGCGGAGACCGTCGCGCGGATCACGGAGGCGGTCGATGCCGCCCACGCCAGGGGCGTCATGCATGGCACGCTTCACCTGCGGGACGTGATTGTGGATGGCGACGCGGTCCGGGTAAGCGGGTTCGGCGTTGCGAACGTGCTGGAGCACGTGGGATTGCGTATCCCCATCCGGCGGCCTTACGCGGCGCCGGAGCTGGTCGCGGGCCGGCACTGGGGACCGGAGGCGGACCGTTTCGCCGTCGCGGCGATTGCCTACGAACTGCTTACGGGGGTACGTGCCGCAGGGTCGCGCGACGACGTGCTGGTGCGCTTGCGCGATCTCGCTGGCGTCAACGTGGTGGACCCGGCGGGACTACAGCAGGCTTTCCGGAACGCTCTGGCCGACGACCCCTCGCTTCGGCCCGCCTCCGCCGGCCAGTTCCTGACGGCGTTCGCGGGTGCGCTCGGAACTGAGGGACCCATGTCGGTCGGCGTGGACTTGCCGATTGAGGAACCATCTCCGGTGGAACCGTCCGTGGAAGGGCCGCCACCTGTCGAACCGTTCGCGGGGGAGCCGCCCCCGGTGGAACAAGCCTCCGCGGGGGAGCCGTCCCCAGTGGAGCCATCCGTTGTGTCGTCCACCGTGGAGTCGTCCACCGTGGAGTCGTCCGAGGAGGATGCGTTCGAGCTGGTGGCGGAACCGGCGGGCTTCGAGTCGCCCGGCCTCGAAGGGGATGCCCTGACGATCGACGACCCCCACCTGGCGCCGGAGGCGGCACAAACCGACGTCGCGGCCGCTCCGCGTGAGCCGGAGCCGCCAGGAAGGCGGTTGATCGCGCGATCGGCGGCGCCGGTGGCGATTGCGCTCGTTGCCGGGATCGGCATCGCCCTCGCACTCGGGCTGGAACTCTCGGGGCCGGCGGAGGCGCCGCCCGACACATCTCCCGATCTCGCACCCGTCTCGGACCCGGCACCGGCGCCGGTAGCAGGCTTTGAGGTGCAGCCACAACCACGGCCTGCCCCGCGGGAAGCGACACCGCCACCTCAACCGGTGGACGACGCTCCCGCGGTCGCGGATTCGCTCCCCGTACCGGAAGCGGACCCACCACCTGCCCCGCCCTCAAGCCCGACGGGTCCCGGATCCGTATACGCCGATACGCGCCCTCCGGGCGCCATCGTCCTGATAGACGGCGAGCGGGTAGGTGTTACGCCCCTTCTCGTGCCGGACCTCGCCGCAGGCGCGCATGAAGTGCGGTTCGAACTGCCGGGCTACCTTCCCTGGGCGACAGAGGTCGCAGTCACGAGCGAGGAGCAGCTCCGCGTGGGTGCGACACTGCAGCCGGACGGAAGCCGGTGATCGAGGCGGAACGATGAAGGCGATCCTGGCGCTTGAAGACGGCTCCTGGTACGAAGGCAGCGCGGCCGGCGCCACTGGCGCGGTCGGTTCCGCAGAGGACAGGGAGCTTGCTACGGTCCGCACGACATCCGATCCGCAGACCGGTTCCGCCGCGACCGCCACCGGCGAAGTGGTCTTCAACACGAGCATGACGGGGTACCAGGAAATCCTGACCGACCCATCGTACGCCGGGCAGATCGTGACGATGACCTGCCCGCAGATCGGCAACTACGGTGTCGCGCCGGCCGATGTCGAATCGGGGGGCCCGAAGGTGGCCGGCTTCGTGATGCGGGAGGAATCGCCCATCCCCAGCAACTGGCGCGCCAGTGGATCGCTTCGGGACTACCTGGTGACACACGGGATCGTCGCGATCTCGGGCATCGATACGCGCGCGCTGACCCGCCGGCTGCGAAACGCCGGCGTGATGCGGGGCGTTATCGGCACGGGCGCCGGCGTCGATCCGGTCGCCCTGATCGCACAGGCGCAGAATGCCCCCACGATGGAGGGGTCCGACCTGGTGCGCGGCGTTACGTGCGGGGCACCTTACGACTGGCGTCCCGACGATGAGGCGGGCGCCCCTGGTTTCGTGCTTGACTCGGCGCGACCCGCGGGACGCCGGCTGCGGGTCGCGGCCTACGACCTCGGGATAAAACGGAACATCCTACGGCGGCTCTCGACCTACGGCTGCGACGTCCGGGTCCTTCCGGCCGACGCGCCGGTGGCGGGAGTGCTGGCGGAGAAGCCGGACGGGATCTTCTTCAGCAACGGTCCTGGAGATCCGGCGCCGGTCAACTATGCGATCCGGAATGCGCGCGGCGCCGTGGCGTCGGGACTTCCGGTATTCGGCATCTGCCTCGGCCACCAGATTCTCGGACTGGCGATGGGTGCGTCGACCTACAAGCTGAAGTTCGGTCATCGCGGTGCCAATCACCCGGTGAAGCAGCTCGACACCGGACAGGTCGAGATCACTTCGCAGAACCACGGGTTCGCGATCGATCCGGAGTCGATCCCCGACGCCGTGGAGGTAACCCACCAGAACCTGTACGACGGCACGATCGAGGGACTGCGGCACCGAAGCGCTCCGGTCTCGTGCGTGCAGTATCATCCCGAAGCGTCACCGGGTCCGCACGACGCCGACTACCTTTTTGCCGGCTTCATCGAAGCGATGGAGCGACATGCGGGTCGCCGGTGACCGGACGCCGCCCGACGCCTGCCTGACCTGAATGCCCCGCCGCACGGACATCCATCGCGTTCTCGTTGTCGGTTCCGGTCCGATCGTGATCGGGCAGGCGTGCGAGTTCGACTACTCGGGCACCCAGGCCTGCAAGGCGCTTCAGGCCGAAGGGCTGGAAGTGGTGCTGATGAACTCCAACCCGGCGACGATCATGACGGATCCGGACGTCGCCGCGCGGACGTACGTCGAACCGCTGACCTGGGAGTATGCGCGCTCCGTCATCGAGCGGGAGCGGCCTGATGCGCTGCTCCCGACGGTCGGTGGGCAGACCGCGCTGAATCTGGCCATCGCGCTGGGCGAGCGGGGCGTCCTGGAAGAGTTCGACGTCGCCCTGATCGGCGCTTCGCTCGACGCGATCCGCGTTGCCGAGGACCGCCTCGAGTTCCGGAAGGCGATGGAGTCCATCGGGATTGCGGTGCCCGAGAGCGCCTACGCCCGATCGTTCGACGAGGCCATGGAGCTGGTCGAACGCTTCGGCTTCCCCGTGGTGCTCCGCCCATCGTTCACGCTGGGGGGTGTCGGCGGCGGCATCGCCTACAACATGGAGGAGTACCGCGAGCTCGCGCGCCGCGGCATCACACTGAGTCCGGTCGGCGAGATCCTGATAGAGGAATCGGTGATCGGATGGAAGGAGTTCGAGCTCGAGGTGATGCGCGACGGAGCGAACAACTTCGTCGTCATCTGCTCGATCGAGAACATCGACGCGATGGGGGTCCATACGGGCGACAGCATCACCGTCGCCCCCGCCCTTACCCTGACCGACAAGGAGTTCCAGCGGATGCGCGACGCCGCGCGCCGCATCATCAACCGCGTCGGCGTGGAGACCGGCGGATCGAATATCCAGTTCGCCATCAACCCGAAGGACGGCCGGATGGTGGCGATCGAGATGAATCCGCGCGTCTCGCGTTCGTCGGCGCTCGCCTCGAAGGCGACTGGCTTCCCGATCGCGAAGATTGCGGCGAAGCTGGCTCTTGGCTACCGCCTCGACGAGATCCCGAACGACATCACGCGGCTGACGCCGGCGTCGTTCGAACCGACCATCGACTATGTCGTGGTCAAAGTGCCGCGCTGGACGTTCGAGAAGTTCCCGAAGGCGGATCCGACCCTGACCACCCAGATGAAATCGGTCGGTGAGGCGATGGCGATTGGCCGGACGTTCAAGGAGGCGTTCCTCAAGGGAATGCGTTCGCTGGAGATCGGATCGAGCGGGCTGCTGTTCCGGCGCGAGCGCGGCGACCGCGACGGGGGTACGGACGATCTGCGCCGACGCCTGATTTCACCCACCGACCGCCGGATGTGGGCGGTCTTCGAGGCCATCGAAGCCGGCTGGACCACGGAGCAGTTGCACGAGGCAACCCATATCGACCCCTGGTTCCTGACACAGTTTGCCGAGATCGTCGAATTGCGCCGCGCCGCTACGGTGGTCGGTGCGCGAGAGATGTCGGACGAGCTGTTCCGGGTGCTCAAGCGGGCGGGCTTCGGAGACGAGCAGTTGGGCGTCATCCTCGGGATTGAGACCCAGGCGATCACGGCACGCCGCGACGAAGTGGACCTGCACCCGGTCTACAAGCGGATCGACACGTGCGCCGCCGAGTTCGAGTCGTTCACGCCGTACCTCTACAGCACCTACGAACCGGAGTGCGAGGCAGACCCCACGGACCGGCCCAAGGTGGTGATTCTCGGGAGCGGTCCCAACCGGATCGGCCAGGGGATCGAGTTCGACTACTGCTGCTGTCATGCGGCCTTCGCCCTGCGCGAAGAGGGCTACGAGACGGTGATGGTCAACTGCAACCCGGAGACCGTCTCGACCGACTACGACTCGGTCGACCGGCTCTACTTCGAGCCGCTCACGCTCGAGGACGTCGGCGAGGTGATTCGCCGTGAGCGCCAGGGGGGTGGGAAGGTCTCGGCGATCGTGCAGTTCGGCGGACAGACGCCGCTGAAACTGGCCCTCGGGCTTCAGGCGGCTGGCGTCGACATCATCGGCACGTCGCCCGACTCGATCGACCTTGCGGAGGACCGGCAGCGGTTCGCGCAGCTTCTCTGGGACCTCGGGATTCCCCAGGCGCCGCACGGCTTGGCGGCGTCCCGCGAGGAAGCGCGGCACATCGCGGCCGAAGTCGGCTACCCCGTCCTGGTCCGTCCCTCGTACGTGCTGGGCGGCCGGGCGATGGCCATCGTCTACGACCCGGGTGCGCTGGACCGCTACGTCACCGAAGCTGTGGCGGCGTCGCCGGAGCATCCGATCCTGATTGACAAGTTTCTGGAGAACGCCTTCGAACTGGATGTCGACGCGGTGGCGGATGCGACCGGTGCGGTGGTCATCGGCGGCATCATGGAACATATAGAGGAGGCGGGCATTCATTCGGGCGACAGCTTCTGCGTCGTCCCGCCCTACCTGGTCGAGGAACGCCACCAGGAGACGATCCGCGACTATACCCGCCGGATCGCGCGGGCCCTGAAAGTGGTTGGCCTGCTCAACATCCAGTTCGCGATCCAGGACGGCACCGTCTATCTGATCGAGGTGAACCCGCGCGCCTCACGCACCGTCCCGTACCTTTCGAAGGCGACCGGGGTGCCCCTCGCCAAGGTGGCGGCACGGCTGATGGTGGGGAAGACACTCGCCGAGCTGGGGCTCGAAGCGGACCTCGAAGTCGCCGGCGTCTTCGTCAAGGGACCGGTCTTCCCGTTCGTCCGTTTCCCCGGCGTGGACACGATCCTCGGCCCCGAAATGAAGTCGACGGGGGAAGTGATGGGCGGAAGCGATTCGTTCGGGACCGCCTTCGCCAAGGCGCAACTGTCGACAGGCCAGGGGCTGCCGGATGGCGGCCGGGCGTTTCTGAGCGTCAACGACGCCGACAAGGCGTTGCTGCTGCCGGTGGCGCGCGATCTGGCGGATCTCGGTTTCGACCTGCTCGCCTCATCCGGCACCGCGGCGTACCTCCGGGCGCACGGCCTCGATGTCGACGTCGTCTACAAGATCAACGAGGGACGGCCGCACGTGGGCGACCGGCTGCTCGACCGCGAGGTGCAGTTGGTCATCAACACGCCACTTGGACGCGAGTCGTTCTTCGACGACATCACGATGCGGCGGATCGCGATGTTCCTCGGCGTCCCGTGCCTCACCACCATGACCGGCGCCGCCGCGACGGTCGCCGGGATCCGTGCGCTTCGTTCGGATCAGCGATCCGTCCGGCCGCTACAGGACTACCACGCCGGTGTAACGTCTGCCGCCGATCCTGCGCGCGGCTGACGATCGCTGGCGCCCCGCAACAGGAGTTGATGCCTGAACCTCTCTCGATTGATTTTGATGTCTTGATGCCTCAGGTTCGACTGATAGGATGGCCCATGGGGAATGGGGAACATGAGAACGACCTTGACGATAGAGGACGGCACGGCGGCACAGCTTCGGGAAATCGCTCATCGTTCGGGCAAGTCGTTCAAGGCCGTCGTGAATGACGCTCTGCGGGCCGGAATCGCGAACGACCGCATTGCCACCCGACGCAAGCCGTACCGACTCAAGCCGGTCTCCTTGGGTGCGGTTGTCGGGCCCTACGACCTGGACAAGGCGTTGCAGATTGCGGACCGCCTCGAAGATGAAGAGATAGTGCGCAAGCTCGAACTGCGGAAATGATCCTCGTCGATGCTAACCTGCTCATCTATGCAGTGAACGCCGACCCCCACATCACGAGCGCGCTCGGTGGTGGCTACAGGAAACGCTGTCCGGCGCGACGGTAGTGGGGCTGCCCTGGGCGAGCCTGCTCGCATTCGTTCGAATCACGACACGCCTGGGCATTCTCAAGAACCCCATGGATGTGGACAAGGCGATCGGGTTTGTAGACGAATGGCTCGCTCAGCCGTACGTCGAACTGGTCGTGCCGGGCGCTGGGCACTGGCCAATCCTGCGGAGTCTGCTCCGTGCCAGTGGCACGGGCGGCAACCTGACTACCGACGCGCATCTGGCAGCCTTGGCCATCGAGCGCGGCGCGATCATCTGTTCGGCCGACTACGACTTCCAACGCTTCCCCGGTGTGGAGCACATCAATCCGCTGGAGGAGCCCAGCACGAGTCAATAGTGCCCGGTTGCCGCCGCCGCGGCGGCGCAGAGCGCGTCGCTTGGCGGGATCTCCGTGGTAACGTCGAGTTTGAGGCCGTCCCACGCGAGCGACATCCCATCGGGTAGCTCGGCGCAGGTCCGCGCGTGCGGGAGATCGTGCGTCATGTGGGTGAACCAGGTCCGCCGGGCGCCGATGCGCCGCGCCGTCTCGATCGCCTGGGCCAGCGTGAAGTGCGTCGGGTGCGGCTTGTGTCGGAGGGCATCGAGTACCAGCGTGTCGAGGTTCTCAAGAAGTGGCCAGGATCCCTCCGGGATATGGTTGCAGTCGGTCAGGTAGGCGAAGTTTCCGATCCGGAATCCCAGGACCGGCAGGCGTCCATGCAGGACCGGGACCGGGAGTATGGCGGCGCCGCCGAGCGTGAACGGCCCGTTGAGGGGCCGGAGATCGAGTTGTGGCAGTCCGCCGCCCTTTTGCGCCACCGCGTCGAAGACGTACGCGAACATCCGGCGCACCTGCGTCAGAGCCCGCTCGGCCCCGTACACAGGGATCGCTGCCTTCTGGCGGAAGTTGTAGATCCGCACGTCATCGAGACCCAGGATGTGATCGGCGTGCGCGTGCGTCAGGACGATCGCGTCCACGCGCGGGATGCGGAAGCGCAGCGCCTGCGCGCGCAGGTCGGGAGATGCGTCCAGCAGGACCGACCGGCCGTCATCGAAGCGGAGCCAGAGTGACGGCCGCTGCCGGTGGTCGTGCGGGTCGTCGGAACGGCAGACCTCGCAGTCGCAGCCGATTACCGGCACCCCAGCCGAGGTGCCGGTCCCGAGGAAAGTGATCTGCATCGTAGGCTGCGGATGCGCCGCAGGCGACCTGCTAGCCCGACCATCGCCACCTGCGGCTCCGATGGCCGCCCAACCAGGCCTATCCGGCAGCCTGCACCGTTTCACGGCGCAGGCTGCTAGCATACGCCACGGTGTCAACCACGCCCCCCGGTGACGATCGCGACGACGAGGTGCGCGCCGCCGCCGATGGCTTCGCGCGTCTGGTGTCGCTGATGCGGACGCTCCGTTCGGAGCAGGGCTGCGCCTGGGATCGGGAGCAAACGCTGGAGTCGCTCCGTCCCTACGTGATCGAGGAAACCTACGAAGTCGTCGATGCGATCGATCGGGGGGACGCGGACGCGCTCCGCGACGAGCTGGGCGACTTCCTCCTCGAGGCGGTCTTCCTCGCCCAGGTGGCGCACGAGGAGGGAGACTTCCATATCAGCGACTCGCTGCGCGCGATCTGCGACAAGCTGATCCGGCGCCATCCGCACGTCTTCCCGCCAGGAACGGACGCCGCCACCGCCGCCGACGGCGCCCGTGGCCGCTCGGCGATGACGCCGGCCGACGTCAAGCGGCAATGGGAAGCGATCAAGTCGGAGGAGCGGGCGCAGGCGGGCGAGGTTCCCGGCCTGCTCGGCACCGTGCCTGTGAGCCTGCCCGCCTTGCTTCGCGCCTACCGGCTGGGCAAGCGCGCCGCGACGGTCGGCTTCGACTGGCCCGATCCGTCCGGCGTCGAGGAGAAAGTGATCGAGGAACTGGCCGAGCTCGCGAACGCTCGCACGGGGGGTTCGCGCGCCGCCATTGAAGAGGAACTCGGCGACATGCTCTTCGCCATCGCCAATCTCGCACGCCACCTAGGCGTCGATCCCGAAACCGCCTTGCGCAATGCGAACCGGAAGTTCACGGAGCGCTTCACGCAACTCGAGGAGCGCTTCCGCGACCGCGGCGTCGAGCTGTCCGCCGCGTCACTTGAAGCGATGGAAGCGGAGTGGCGCCGCATCAAGACCGGCGTCTGACCGAATCCTCCGCGCGTCCGTCGTCGGTCCCGCCGGTCAGGACGCGGACAGCGTGAATCGGCGCCCGGCCGCCGTCGAGACCGCGACGCGCTCACCGTCGGTGCACAGCGCCACCGCTCCGTCGTGGCCGGTCTGCAGCACCTCCACGCCGGCCGCCTCGTAGCGGGCAATCACGTCGGGGTGCGGATGTCCGAACAGGTTTCGCCGGCCCGCGCTTACGACGGCGAGGGACGGCTGGAGCGCCTGGATGAAGGCCGCCGTGCTCGAGGACTGGCTGCCGTGGTGCGGCGCCTTGAGGATCCGGAGTGCCCCGGGAGCGAGGGCCGCCGCCACCGCCGGCTCCACCTCGGCGCCGATGTCGCCGGGCAGGACGACGGATACCTCGCCATGACGCAGCTCGATGACGATCGAGTCGTCGTTCCGGACGCGGGGCCGCTCCCAGTCGGGAGCCGGTGGATGGAGAACCCGGAGGTCAACGCCGCCCATCGACATGCCGTCGCCCGTTCGCACCGACCGCCACATGGAGCCCGCTTCTTCGGCCGCGGCCCGCAACCCGGCCAGAATCGGGGACGACGGCACGGGGACCCCTTCCCATACCTCGCGTGGGCGCAGGTCGCGCACGACCGCCACGCCGCCTCCTGCATGGTCCGGGTCGCCGTGCGTGATGACCAGATAGTCGAGCGAGCGGACGCCGAGGGCCCAGATGGCCGGCACCACGATGCGTGCGCCGATATCGAACGGTCCCTCCAGAACGTCTCCCGCCGCATCCACGAGAAGCGTCTCGCCGTCCGGGAAACGGACCAGCGTGGCGTCCGCCTGATCGACATCGAGCATGTGGACCCGCAGGAACCGTTGCCCGGCGGCCTTGCCGCTCCCGTCGGTCAGGAACTCGCACGCGTTGCCCGCCGGAGCGCCCGGCCATCCGGGAAACGGCGCCGCCAGCATCACCCCAGAGCTGATGGTGACCATTCCACGTCCGAGCCAGCGTTGCCACCAGCGGCCATCCCCCGAGAGCCAGACCAGCCAGCCGAGGTAGTAGCCGCCGACGATAGGCAGCCACGGCGGCGGCAGCCGCCAGGAGAGCGAGGGCGCCCAATCGGCGAACCGCGCCGATTCCACGATGCCCGTCGACGCCAGATGGGCCGTCCAACCCGCCAGGGCCGCCGCGCCCGCGACACCCGTCGCGGTCAGGCCGACCGCCGCCATTCCCGCCATTTGCGTCACCGTCATCAACGGAATCGCCGCGAAGTTCAACAAGAGCCCGGCGAGGGTGACCCGCGAGAAATGGACCACCGCCACCGGAAAGAGGGCCAGTTCCGCGCAGACGGTCGCCACCAGCAGGCCGACCAACGCCAGCGCCGCATAGCGGCAAGCGGCCACGAATCGTGACCGGGTCGGGCCTGGCGCGGATGCAGCAGCGCCGTCGGGCGCCGGGTCGCCGGCAGAGGGCCACTGCGCGCCCAGCCACGCCATCATGCGCGGCACCCCAATGAGCAGGCCGGCCGTGGCGCCGAAGGTCAACTGGAATCCGGGATTGAACGGCGCCCGCGGATCGACCAGGGTCAGGCCGCCGGCGGCGAGGGCCAACGTGTTGATCGCGTCCGCCCGCTGATCGACGGCCTGCGCAGCAAGCACCACGATGGCGACGAACAGGGCGCGCGTCACCGAAGGCTCCGACGCGACCACTTGCCCGTAGGCCAGCAGCGCCATGATCACGATCACGGCCGGAAGGCGTCCACTCAGGCCGCCCAGGCGCGCCAGAAACAACAGCATCACGGTCAGAATGGCGATGTTGCCACCGGAGATCGCGATGACGTGGTACGTGCCGCCACGCTGGAGACGATCCGTCATTTCCGTATCGAGCCCGGCCCGGTCGCCAATCAGGACGGCAGTGACAATCGCGGCCGACTGCGGGTCGTGCGCACCGACCGTCGTGTCGATAGCGTCCCGCACCGCGGCGCGCATCCGCGCACCCCATTCGTCCAGCCAGGCGCCGGGCGTTAGAACTTCGACCAGCAGCGCGCTCTTGACCGATCCGATCACATGGATTCCGCGGGCAAAGAGGCGGTCGAGGCCATCGGGGGTTCCCGGATTGGCGTATCGGGCGGGTTGCCGAAGCGTTACCGGCACGCGAATCCGGCGGCCGTTCCGCCATGTGGTGATGTGATCGGCAACCAGCTCGCCGCTTACGCTCAGACGGACGACACCCTCCAACGGGTGCCATCGGCCGTCATGCCGAATTCGGTCCACGGCCACCGTGAGACTGCCGCCGTACGCCGTCGGCGCCGCATCCGCCATTAGCCGGCCCTCGACGATGGAGATTCCCTCCGGGATCTGACTGCGGTCCGGGTCGCCGCCCCCTTCGAACCAGTCGAGCAGCGACGGACGCATCTCAGTTCGGGCGCCGAGGCCCGCCGCCATGCCCGCCAGCAGCGTCCCTGCCAGCGTCAGCAGGACTGTCACGCGCACGGCTCTACGCGCCGACAGGAAGGTGGCGGCCACCAGCAGGGCGCCGACCGCCGCGCCGATCAACAGCACGAAGCACGCTTCTGGCAGGACACCCGGCGCCGCCGCGATTCCGGCTCCGGTCAGTGCGGCGACCGCTGGCGGCGCTGCGGGACGAGTCACGTCCCAGGTCGCAGCAAGATCCGGGCCACGCCGCCAAATTATGCGTATATTTCAGAAGTATGCACATTTTTCGACCGGTTGAGGTAAACTTGCCAGCGGTTCCATGCGTCTTCGCATTCGAGTTCTTAACTTGCGCTTCCCATGACCATCCGACATATCCACAGGCCGGGGGGGGCGGAAAGGAGGGTGACCCTATGGTTCGAAACATGACAGAGTCTGCATTCGCCAGGAATCTGTGTCGTCGGCTTGTCGCCGTGGCAGCTGCCACATTCCTGACTGCCGGCATAGCCGCCGCACAAAACGTGACCTCCGGCGCCATTGACGGGACGGTCAACGACTCGACCGGGGGCGTGCTCCCCGGCGTGACGGTCACGGCCATCAGTCCGGCGCTGCAGGTCGGCCAGATGGTCGCCATCACCGATGGTGACGGCTTCTACCGCATCGTTGACCTGCCGCCAGGCGACTACCAGTTGCGGTTCGAGCTGCCCGGGTTCAGCACCGTGTTGCGCGAAGGGTTGGAGTTGCTCGCCGGCACCAACATGCGGATCGACGGGACGCTCGAGCTCGGTGGACTGGAGGAAACCATCATCGTGACCACCGAGGCGCCCCTTGTCGACCTCGCCACGACAAGCGGCGGCCGAAACGTCGACACCGAGCAGATCATTACCGTGCTGCCCGGCGCGAAGACGATGGCGGACCTCGTGAACATGACGCCGGGGCTGAGAAACCGGGCCGGTGAGAATCCCGGCGTGCTCGGTCAGAACGCCCGCCCGCGGCTGGAGTCCTACGGTCTCAACAGCAACAACACCAACACGACGGTGATGGTGGACGGGTTCTCGATCATCGCGAACAATCCCGTGCCCGATCTCGGCGCGACCCAGGAGGTCGACATCAAGACGTTCGGCAACACTGCCGACATCAAGGAAGTCGGCGCGGCGATCAACCTGGTCATGAAGTCCGGCGGGAACACCTTCAGCGGCTCCTTGTCCGGGAATAGCCTGAATCAGTTCGAGGACAACATCACACCCGCGCTGCGCGCCCGGGGCGTTTCCGTTGGATCCGACCTCCAGGGATTCCGCGATTTCGGGGGAGACATCGGCGGCTATCTCGTGCCCGACCGCCTCTGGTTCTTCGTCGCCAGCCGCTATCGGCAGAGCCGGCTCGGCCAGCCGGGACTCGTCGACGGGCCCGGGCCGGATGGCGAATACCTCACCGGAGACGAGCCGGCCGCCATTCAGCCGCAGCATGTCGTAAACCTGGCCACCAAGCTCACGGCGCAGCTCTCGCAGAACTACCAGGCGAACCTGGTCGTCAATCGCGACCAGAACAAGTCGAACGCCGAAGTGCAGGGACAGACCTATGCGCTGACCCCGCGCATGTCCACCGGGATCCTCGACTGGAGGCCACGCACGACCAAGGCTGAGTTCCGGGGGACGCCGACGCCGAGGTCGGTCTTCACCACCCAGTTCGGCAAGTCCGACTACAAGATTCACCGGACCTTCCAGCCGGATTGCGGGCTCGCGCCCTCGCTATTCGATGAGGAGAGCGGGCTGTATACCGGGTGCCGCTACAACCAGTTCGGCATCAGCAACTTCAACTTCTGGGTTTCCGACTCGAGCCTTTCGGTGCTGCCGGAAGGCGAGTTCCTGGGCGCCAGACACGAGATCAAGCTGGGTCACCACTGGTCACAGAGAAACAACCGACCGATTCGCGAGCTGAGCCCGGCTGGCGACTATCAACTGATCGTCGATACGGTGAACGGTATGCCGTACACGCCGATCGAGATCGAGATGCGCAACTCCCCCGTGAAGCCGGAGGAGTGGGACGTCATCCATTCGCTCTATATCCAGGACCAGTTCCGTGTGGGCACCAACCTGACGTTCAACCTTGGGGTCCGGTACGAGTACCAGAACTCCTTCGTGCCGGATCAGTGCCGCGAGGCTGGGGCGTTCGCCTGGGTCATTGAGCAGTGTTTCGACAGGGTTGACGTCGGGACGTGGCACGGCTTGGCGCCGAGGACGGCCATGGCGTGGGACGCGACGGGCACCGGCCGCAGCGTCCTGAAGGCCGGCTACGGCTACTTCATTCCCGAGCTGTCCATTGCCGGCAACTACAACCTGAACGACAGTTTCGAGAACCGCTACTTCTGGCACGACCTCAACGGCAACCTCGACTACGATCCCGGCGAGGTCGATTTCGTTACCGACCTGATTGACTCTGGCAACCCGGCGCGGAGGCAGCTCAATCCCGACCTGAAGCTGGGGTATGTCCACGAAGCCACGGCAAGCTTCGAACAGGAGCTCCCGGGCACGTCCGCCTTCCGCGTGCTGTATCTGTACCGGCGCCTCGGCAATCAGAGCGGCTTCGAGAACGTCGGACGGCCCTTCGAGGCCTACAGCATTCCGTACGAAGTGCGGGATCCCGGGCCGGACGGCCGTCAGGGCACCGCGGACGATGGCGGCATGCTGACGATCTACGACTATCCCGCGGAGTTCGCCGGCGAGGCGTTCGAGACCGAGCTGCGAGTCAACCGCCCGCCCGGACGCGTGGACTGGAACCAGTCGTTCGAAGTGATGTTCAACAAGCGGATGACGAGCCGCTGGAGCATGTTCACGTCGTTCACGGGGACGCGGATCGTGGCGCACGACACGGACATCGTCAACAATCCGAACGCCGAGCTGTTCGAGCTCGAGGACATCTGGTCCTGGAAGTTCAAGTTGAACGGCAACGTGCTGCTTCCGGGTGACGTGAGCCTGGGCGCTATCATCGACGTGCAGAGCGGATTCCCGAATGTCCGCACGGTCCGCTACCGTCTCCCGCAGAGCGGTAACGTAACGGTTCGTGTGGAGCCGTTCGGTTCTCAGAGGGAGGAGATCCAGCCGACCCTCAATCTGCGCGCGTCGCGGCGGTTCGACACGGCCGGCGGACAGTTCGTCAACATCAGCTTCGACGTGCTGAACGCGATGAATGCGTCCGCGATAAAGAACGGAAGGTACCGCTCGGGCTCGACGTTCGGCCTCGTGACGGACTTCATGGTGCCGCGCCAGTTCCGCGTGGGCGTGACGTACGCGTTCTAGGGTCAGGGCATAACCGCCAAGCGCCAGGACTCCCGGCCGGCGCGAACGACGGGTCGCGCCGGCCGGGCGTCAGATGGCGAGGAGTCCTGGCCGGACAGAACTTGTTTGGGGAACCGATGGCGGCGTAAACACGCGACGGAGCACAACAATGATGAACAGAAGGCACGCACTCCGGTCTCTGATGGGTGGCGCGGGGGCTTCCGCGGTACTCACGAAGGAACGAGAAGCGTTCGCGGCGCGCTACGGGCAGCAGGAGCCGGTGGAGACGGCTCGCGCGGCGACCAGCCGTGGGCTGCCGCCGGTCAGAATCACTGACGTTCGCGTGATCCTTACCGAAGTGGGGAACGCCAGGTTCTGCAACGTCAAGGTCATGACCGACGAGCCCGGCCTGTATGGCGTCGGTGACGGCAACCACGCCGAACGCGTGGGCGTCGTCGGGCAGACGATCGAGGAATACCTCAAGCCCATGGTGGTCGGGCGCCGCGTCGAAGAGATCGAAGACATCTGGCAGACCGCCTTCGTCGCACCCTACTGGCGCTACGACGTCGACGCGTTCAACGCGATGTCGGCCATCGACGGCGCCCTGTGGGACATCAAGGGCAAGCGCGCGGGCATGCCCGTCTACCAGCTCCTTGGTGGCAAGGTGCGGCCTGGAACCCGCATGTTCGCCAACGCCCGCGGCGAAGATCTCGTGGAGTTGGAGGACAACGTTCGGGCGCTGATGGAAGAAGGCTACCAGCACGTGCGACTGCGAACCGTCGGCCTCGGCGGCCGCGGCCGCTTCGGCCAGAACGTTGGCCCCCACGCCGGCGCCGGCATAGTCGGCCAAGGGCGCCGGCAGGACGCCGTCTACATCGCAGCCCTGGCGAGGCAGTTCGAGCACATCAGGAACACGGTGGGCTGGGATGTCGCCCTGTCCCACGACGTGCACGAGTACCCGCATCCCAGCGGCGCGCTCCTTCTCGCCAAGACGCTGGAGCCCTACCGTCCGCACTTCCTCGAGGACCTGTTCGCACCGGAGGATGTCCACTGGTACGAGCGGGTGCGCGAGCAGAGCGCGGTCGGCATCGCCATGGGCGAGATCTTCGTGAACCGGGCGGAGTGGCTGCCCCTGGTGAAGAACCGCTGGATCGACTTCTTCCGCGCGCACATTTCCGCCATCGGCGGACTCAACGAGGCGAGGAAGATGGCGATGGCTTGCGAGTTCTATAACGTCCAGACGGCATGGCACGGTCCCGGCAACGTCTCGCCCGTCGGACACGCCGTCAACCTGCACCTCGACCTTGCCGTCTACAACTTCGGCATCGGCGAAGGCGGCAACTTCAACGACCAGCTCAGAGAGCTGTTCCCCGGAGCGCCGGAGCTCCGCAACGCGATTCGTTACGCGAACGATCAGCCCGGTCTCGGAATCGACATCGACGAGACCGTGGCCGCGCGGTATCCACTGACGTCGTGGGGATCCAACCGCGGCATGCGGGGCGAGGATGGCGAGCCGCGTCGTCCCTGAGCACGTGTCTGAATCACACAACGATTGGTCGAGGTTGCTCGGAGAAGAACCATGCAGATGAATCTGATGAATCGGCGCGATGCATTGAAGAAGACGGGGCGGGGCGCGGCGGCGGTGGCCGCCGTCGTCGGAGGGCGTGACTTGTTTGCCGAGTTCTTCGGGAGGCCGGAGCCGGCGATCTACGCGCAGGAAGTTGCCCGCCGTGGTCTGCCACCCGTCAAGATCACGGATGTCAAGGTGATCCGCACCAGGGTGGGCCGCCAGCAGTTGCTCAACGTCAAGGTGATGACCGACGAGCCGGGCCTGTACGGCGTCGGGGACGGCAACCACGCCGAGCGGGTGTCGATTGTCGCATCCAACATCGAGCACTTCCTGAAGCCGATGATCGTCGGCCGAAACGCCGACGAGATCGAGGACATCTGGCAGACTGCCTTCACGTCCACCTACTGGCGGTCCTCGGTCGACGCCAACAATGCCATGGCCGCGATCGACAGCGCGCTGTGGGACATCATGGGCAAGCGGGCCGGAATGCCGGTGTACGACCTGCTCGGCGGCCGGTGCCGCGCGGGCTGCCGGATGTTCCGCGGCGCCAGCACGGAATCCCTTCAGGCGCTGGAGGACGACATCCGCGCGGGCATGGAGGACGGCTATCAGCACTTCCGCTTCCGCGGCGTGACGGATCCCAACTCACCGGTCACGGCCATGAACCAGGCGGCAGCCGCGACGGCAGCCGCGGAACTCGACAGGGGAGTGGAACTGGCCCGCTTCAGCAAGACGACGGATGCCTACTTCATCCACCGACTGGAGCGCGCCTTCGAGCACGTCCGCAACACGATCGGCTGGGACATCGAGCTTGGGACGGATGTCCACAACAACGTCACCCCTGCCGGCGGCCTGATTCTGGCCAAGGCGCTCGAGCCGTATCGCCCGTGGTTCGTCGAGGATCTGTTCACCATTGACGACTGGGGATGGTACAGGCGCCTCCGGGAACAGTCGGCGATCGGTGTCGCCCACGGCGAGACGTTCAGTCACCGCCTCGAGTGGCTCCCGCTGGTCGAAGAGCACCTCATCGACTACAACCGCGCCCATATCTCCGCCATCGGCGGCCTTAACATGGCCCGCAAGGCGGCCGCCCTCTGTGAATTCTTCAACGTGAGGACGGCGTGGCATGGACCGGGGAACGTGTCCCCCATCGGACACGCCATCAACCTGCACCTCGACCTTGCCATCTACAACTTCGGCATCGGCGAAGGCCGCAATTTCAGCGACGAACTCAGAGAGTTGTTCCCGGGCCTACCGGAAATCCGAGGCGGGATCCGTTACCCGAGCAATGATCTCCCCGGGTTCGGCGTCGATATCGACGAGCAGGTGGCGGCTCGGTTCCCTCCGGATGAACCCGGCGGGAATCGCGGCGCACGCAGCATAGACGGCGAACCGCGCCGTCCGTAGCGCTCTCCCGGGCCCGGGCGCGCAGTCGCTCGGGCCCACCTTTCCTGCCCGCCACGCTCCACCGGTTCCGTACGGGTGGGGGCTCCCTACTCTCCCGCCCTGAGAATCGCCGCGGCCGGACCGGTCAACTCCACGATGTGCAATCCGGTGTCGGCGCGATCCGCGAGGTAGATCAACCCGCGATCGTCGACTTCCACGTTGTTCGTCTGGATCGCAATCTGGCAGGTCTCGACGCCGTCGATGGTGGCGCAGCGCTCGGCCGTGCGGTCGGTCGTGGCGGGTATGTAGTACGCCACCTCCGCCAGGTTGAACGGGTCGCGGATGTCGATCACCCTGGCTCCCGCGTTGAACCACGAGACCACCATCAGCCGCTTGTAGAACGGCGGCTCCATGGACCACTGCGGCGCGTGCGGTCCGAACCGGCCGCCGCGCTCGCAGAAATCGCCGCTCGATTCGTCTACCTGGAAGGTCCCGATGGGCAGGGGATGGGCCTCGTCCGTGATGTCGAGCATGAGGGTGACGTGGCGCGTCTCCTGGCAGCGGCTGGCGGTCGATTCGGAAACGACGAACAGGAAATCGCGCGTCGCGTTGTCACGGTTGCCGGCGTAGTCGGCGATCTCGACGTCGAGCAGCGGCATGGCGGTGTGCGCGCCCCAGTAGGACGGCAGGTCGACGCGTCCGATCTGCGGGTAGGCGAGGGCGGCAGGGCTCGCTCCGAGCGGCGCGGCGGCATCGGGATCCCCGTTGAGGAGCCGCTCGCGGTCGAGGATCTGCACGGCGCCGTTGGCGGACGTTCCGTATGCCATGTAGACGCGATTGCCCAGGATGACCGCCTCGTGCAGGCCCGATCCACCCGGCATGGGCCCGCCCGCGTCGGGTTGGACACCAGGCAGGCTGAAGTCGCGGATGCGCTGGGGTGCGGCCGGGTCGGCGAGATCGAAGACCTGCAGGATGCGGGGGGCGCGCCAGCCGTCGACGGTGCCGACGAGGTAGGCGACCCCGGTGTCGCACTCCCACCAGTTCTTGTGGGTATGCCGCTCGCCCGACGGAGTCTCGCCCATCTCGGCCGCCGTGCTCACGAACACCGGACTGGCCGGATCGGTAACGTCCCACACCTCGTGGCTCACGCTCCCGTTCGAGCGCAGCAAGAAGAAGCTGCCGGCGTCCGCTCCCGGGAGCCGGTCGCCCTCGCACACCTGGGCCATCTGCGCCCCGCTGGCGTCACCTCTCGCGGGGATGTGGGCCAGGTAGACGGGACTGGCCGGATCGGTCACATCCACCACCGACGTCCCATTGGTCTCGACCGCGCCGGTCAACGGATTCAGCGCCTCGCCGGCGTGATGGCCGACGTAGGCAATGCGGCGGTCGCCCTGGCGGACCGGCAGCGGCTGGTAGGCGGAGCGTCCCTGAAGGTCGTCCATGCCGACGAGCCGCGTGTTGAAGGTTTCCTCGCCATGGCCTGACCTCGCGGACTGCGCGGCGGCGGGCCCGGCGGCGGCGGCAACCAGAAGCGCGGCGAACAAGAGGGGAATCCAGCGGTTCATCATGGCCTCCCGGATCAACATTCGCTCAGGTTACCCGAAGTGTCGCCCCGCGGTGGAGGCCCGCGGAGCGGGTCCGAACATCTCCGCTACTCGTGCCTGGCCAGCCAGGCGCGCAGGCGCGCGGCCTCCTCGCGGGCGGACGGATCGAGTTCGGCCTGGTAGAGCCGGCTGCGCACGACGAAACGGTCCAGGTCGGCGGGTGGCGTCTCCGCATCGAGGATTTCCTGAACCTTGCGCCGGAAGAAACCGCCCCAGTCCGGCTGGCGTCCGTCGATGTCGGTGAAGCCGTACTCCTTCGCCAATCCCCAGCTCGACAGCAGCCGGCCGCTCTTCTGCCTCACCTGGGGATCCGCGGCCAGCGCGGCGACGGCGCGACCGACATAGCAGGGCGTCTCCGACTCGGCGAAGTACGGATCGTCCCTGATGGCATCGCGCCAGTTCGCCTCGCCGACGCCGAAGTGGTCGAGCACCTGCTCCGAGCGCAGGAACCCCGGCGTGATGGCGACGGCGGTCACGGGGTGGGAGTGCAAGTCCGACGCCATCGCATAGGCGAGACGGATAACGGAGTTCTTGGCCAGATCGTAGAACAGGTTGCCGCGGTACCCGAGGGTGTCGCCATCGGTCACCTCGACGATGATTCCGGCGCCGCGCTCGACCATCAGCGGCGCGCAGTGGCGGCTGGTGATGATGTGGCTGTGCACGGCTTGGTCGAGCAGCACCCGCCCCTGGGAAACGGTCAACGCCCAGAAGGGGGATCCCCACTCGGTCAGCGCGTCGCCGCCCCAGATATCGTTGACCAGCACGTCGAGCCGGCCCTCGTCGGAGCGGACGCGGCGGAACAGCCGTTCGACTTCCGCCTCCACCGTGTGGTCCGTTCTGACCCAGATGCCGCGGCCGCCCTCCGCGGTGACCATGTCCGCCGTCTCCTCGATGGTCTCGCTCCGCCCGACGGTGGCGGGACGGCCCCGCACGCTGCGCCCGGTGCAGTAGACGGTGGCGCCCGCCGCGCCCAGCATGCGGGCGATGCCGCGCCCGGCGCCGCGCGTGGCGCCGGCGACTACGGCCACCTGGTCATGAAGAGGTCGGTCGGGCATGGTGCGAGACGGACGTCCGTCCAGATTGGGGCCACAGGTGGCTATGGTAGCCTCGCGAGGCGTTGCTACCGATTTCGGCCGTTCGAGAAAGTCCGAGCGCTCGGCCATTCGGTTGAGTGAACCGGCCAGGGCAGGCTGGTTTGACGAATGGGGCTGGCTACTCAAACCGCCGGATGTGGGCTAGAGTTCCCGTAGTGCACGTCCATGAAGCACTGGCAGGAAACGTCGCAGATCCTGGGTCGCGTTGTCGAATTGGCGGCGGCCGGCCGGGGTGCGGCGCTGGCGACCGTCGTCCGCATCAGGGGATCCGCCTATCGGCGCGCCGGCGCCAAGCTGCTCGTAGAGGAAAGCGGCGCGACTCGGGGAGGCGTGAGCGGCGGATGCCTTGAAGTGGACGTCCGCGAGATCGCTCTGACGGTGCTGAGCGAGGGAGTGCCCCGGTTCCGCCACTACGACACCGGCGGCGACGATCGCACCGTCTGGGGGCTCGGCCTGGGCTGCAACGGAGCCGTCGACATCTTCATTCAACCGGTCACGACGGGGGATGTACTGGAGACAGCGCGCGGCGTACGCATGCTGCTCGCGGGAGATGCGGCGTTCGCGGTATCCACTGTCGTCCGCGGTCCTTCCACGGCCCTGGGCCGGATGCTCGTGTCGGGGGATGGCCCGCCGGCCGGATCGACGGAACTCCCCGATCTGAACCGCGAGATCACCGAGCGTGCTCAGGCCGTCCTCGCGGCCGGCGAGTCACAGTTCTACGAGATCGGATCCGCCGGCGTCTTCACGGAGGTGCACGTCCCGCCGCCGCGGCTCGTCATCTGCGGGGCCGGCGACGACGCGATTTCCCTCGCGACCTTCGCATCGCGGGTGGGCTACCGCGTGACGGTTGTCGATCACCGTCCCGCCTACCTGTCTCGGGAACGCTTCCCCGACGCTGAGCTTGTCGACCGAAGATCTACCGACGGCGTGGACGGGCTTCCGCTCGGCGCCCGCACCCACGCCGTGGTGATGACGCACTCTTTCGCCCACGACCGGGAGTGGATCAGGGAGCTGCTGCAGGCTGATGTTCCCTACATCGGCTTGCTCGGCCCTGTCGCCCGGCGCGATGCAATACTCGAACAGATCGATGCGAGGGAAGCCGACCGGCTTTTCGCTCCGGTCGGACTCGACCTGGGGGCTGACGGGCCGGAGCAGGTGGCCGTGAGCATCCTGGCGGAGCTGCTGGCCGTGCACGCCTCGAGCACGCCTCGCCACCTGCGCGAGAGAGCCGGAGTCATTCATGCCGTCTGAACGCAGTGGGGCAGTGGCCGGCATCGTGCTCGCCGCCGGCAGCTCGATCCGCATGGGACAGAACAAGCTGTTCTTCACGCTCGACGGCGAGACACTGCTGAGACGGGTCGTGCGCCGCGCGCTCGGCGCCGGTCTCGATCCCGTCGTCGTCGTCGTGGGCCACGAGGCGGATCGCGCCCGCGCGGAGTTGTCGGGACTGCCGTGCACGGCGGTCGAGAATGCCGACTACGCGCTGGGGATCAACCGGTCGCTGCGCACGGGAATCTCCCACGTTCCCGAAACGGCGCGGGCGGCGGTGGTGATGCTGGCGGACATGCCGTTCGTCACGAGCCACATGCTTGGCGAGCTGGTCGGGCGCTATCGCGAGAGCACGGCTCCACTCGTCATCTCCGCCTACGGAGACGTCAACGCTCCGCCGATGCTGTACGACCGCGCGTTGTTTCCGGAGCTCCGGCAAATGACGGGGGAGGGGTGCGGGCGCCAGGTCGTGCGGCGGCACCGCCATGAGGCGGTCGCGGTCTCGTGGCCGGAGGCGCGGCTCCAGGACATCGACGTTCCCGAGGACTACGAACGGATACGGGGCGCACTGGGAACCGTCGCGGGGTGACATCCATGCGGGCCGACATCCTGCAGCTTGCCTCCGAACTCGCCGGTCGCAGCGAGGCGTTCGCGCTGGCCACCGTGGTCCGCCGCGAGGCCCCGAGCTCGGCCCAGGTCGGCGACGCGGCCATCGTGACCCCGGACGGCGAATTCCACGGCTGGCTGGGGGGAAGCTGCACGCGGCCGACCGTCATCCGCGAAGCGCTCGCGGCCCTCGCGGACGCTGCGCCCCGGCTGATTGGAATCGTCCGCGATCCCGAGTCGGCAGGGCACACCCGGCCCGGACTGACGGTGTTTCCCATGGCCTGCCACAGCGGGGGAAGTGTGGAGATCTACATCGAGCCGATGCTGCCGGCACGCCGGCTGTTGGTCTTCGGGGTTTCGCCGACGGCGCTGGCTCTCGCGCGCCTGGGGGCCGTTCTCGGCTACCGGGTGGAAGCGGTGGACCCGGAAGCGAGCGAGACGCTGTTTCCGGACGCGAGTCGACTGGTGACCAGCGACGAGTCCATCGAGCCGCCCGGTTCCGAACGGGACGCGGCCCGCTGCTTCACCGTCGTCGCGACCCTCGGCCAGCGCGACGAGGAAGCGATCGGGGCCGCCATCCGGTTGAAGCCGGCCTACGTCGGCGTGGTCGCCAGCCGCAAGCGGTTCCGGCAGATGCGCGAAACGCTCGCGGCGCGCGGCGCCGGCCCGGACGAACTCGACGGAATCTCGGTTCCTGCCGGCCTCGACCTCGGGGCGGTGACGCCCGAGGAGATTGCCTTGAGCATCCTCGCCGAGATCACCGGGCGCGGCGGAAGCAGCCAGCGTGAGCCCGCCCCTGCGGCCGCCGCCGGCGCCGCGCGCGACCCGATCTGCGGCATGACCGTTGCCACGGCGGCAGCCGCTCACCGGGCCGAGTTCGCGGGCAGGACCTACTACTTCTGCTGCGCGCACTGCCGCGAGCAGTTCCTGGCCGAGCCGCACAAGTACGCCGACGCCGCGGGGGAGGCAGGAGCCTAGCGTGCGGCCGGAAGTGCGGGCGATGCAGGCGGCGATGGAGCGCGAGGGCTACATCGCCGAGCCGGCCATCGCCACTGCCGTCTATCTCGCCCGTGCGATGCGCAAGCCGCTCCTCATCGAGGGGGACGCGGGCGTGGGCAAGACCGAGATCGCCAAGGTGCTGGCCCGGATTCTGGACACCGAACTGATCCGGCTGCAGTGCTACGAGGGCATCGACGTCAACACGGCGCTGTACGAGTGGAACTACCAGCGGCAGATCCTGCGCCTGCGGATCGCGGGAACCGAGGGCAGGGAACCGGCGCAGACCGAACAGATGATCTTCAGCCGCGACTGCCTGCTCGAACGCCCGCTGCTCCGCGCCATCACCCGACCCGACGGCCCGCCGGTCCTGCTGATCGACGAGATCGATCGGGCCGACGACGGCTTCGAGGCCTTCCTGCTCGAGATCCTCTCCGACTTCCAGGTGACGATCCCCGAGCTCGGCCCGATCACCGCCACGCACGAACCCTACGCCGTACTGACATCGAACCGCACGCGCGAGATCGGCGACGCGCTGCGCCGCCGGTGCTTCTACCTCTATGTCGAGCATCCGTCGCTGGAGAAGGAAGTACGCATCATCCGCGCCCGGGCGCCGGAGGTGATGGACGGGCTGGCCCGCGAGGTGGCAGCGGTCATGCAAGCGCTGCGTGCGCGGCCTCTGCAGAAGGCGCCGGGGGTCGCCGAGACGCTGGACTGGACCCGCGCGTTGATGGCCCTTCAGCTCGAACGCCTCGACCCCGGAACGGTGGAAGAGACGCTCGGTTGCGTTCTGAAGGATCAGCAGGACCTGCGGGACCTGACCGCGAACGACGTCGAGGCGCTGCTTGCCGCGGCACGGTCGACGAGCGGCGCCGATGCCTGACCCCGACGCCGTGGAACGGCTGGCCCTGCTGGCGTGCCGGCTCCGGGAGCGGGGCGTCGACGTGAGCCTGAGGGACGAAATCGACGCGGCGGCAGCGTTCCCGCTGGTGGATCCCGATGACCCGGACGAGGTCAGGTATGCGTTGCGCACCGCGTTGAAGGTCCGGCGGGCCGACTGGGAGACGTTCGACGACCTGTTCAAGCGCTTCTGGTTGGCCGAGCCCGCGCCGGCGAAACCGGAGCGGCTCGCCGAATCGATGACCGAGCCGCCGGCGCCGCCATCGCGGCGGCGCTCCGGACGCAGCCGTCTGCCGCTCCCCTGGCGCTGGGACGAGGTGATCGCGGCGCCTGCCGGCGCACGGACACGCGATGCGAGGGGCGGTGATGCGCCGGGCTACTCCGCCGACGTGCTCCTGCGCCGCAGGCCGTTCGACGAGTGGCGGGCGGACGACATGCCCGCCATGGAGCGGCTGCTCGCGCGGGCGGCGCGCCGGATGAAGTGCCGGCCGAGCCGACGCCTGGTTCCGGTCAGCGGGCGGGGCCGGGTGGATCTGCGGCGCAGCTTCCGCCGGGCCGTCGGCGCCGGCGGCGAGTTCGTCGCGCTGGCGCGGTGGGACCGCGCCGTGGAACGGCCGGACGTGGTGCTGCTGTGCGACACCAGCGGATCGATGGACCCGCACGCGCGTTTCCTCCTCACCTTCGCGCTCTCCCTCAAACGCGTGGTGAGACGCTGTGAAGTCTTCGCGTTCAACACGTCGCTGACGCGGTTGACGCCGTGGTTGAAACCGCAGAGTATTGGTCCCACGCTGGATCGGCTGGCCGCGCGCGTGCCCGACTGGTCCGGCGGGACCCGGATTGGCGCGAGTCTGGACGAGTTCGTCAGGCGGTACCTGGAGAAGGTGGTGAGCGCAAAGACCATCGTCGTGGTGCTCAGTGACGGGCTCGACACGGACAGCCCGTCGATGCTGACGGGCGCGATGCGCGCCATCCGGAACCGGGCGCTCAAGGTCGTCTGGCTGAACCCGCTGCTCGGCGATCCCCGCTACCGGCCGGAAGCGCGCGGGATGCGGGCCGCCCTCCCGTTCGTCGAGCATTTCGTCCCCGCCCACAACCTGGAGTCGCTCGAACGGCTGCTGCCGCTGCTGGCCGCCAGGGCCTGACCCATGGGCATTCCCATCGAGAAGCAGTTCGTCATCAACGCCGCGCGGCCGGATGTGTGGGCGTTTCTCACCGACCCGTCCAGCGTGGCGGGCTGTCTGCCCGGCGCCGCGATCACCGATCAGGTCGACGAGCGGACCCACACCGGGACGATCACGATCAAGGTGGGGCCGGTCTCGGCCCGCTACAAGGGCAAGGTGCGCTTCGAGCGGCTTGACGAGGCGGAAGGCGTGGCGGAGATCGCCGCGGCCGGGCAGGACATGCGCGGCAAGGGCGGGGCCGACATGCGGATGACGAGCCGGGTCGCCGCGCGCGGCCCCTCCGAGACCGAAGTGACCGTGACATCGACCGTCAACGTGACTGGCATCCTGGCGCAGTTCGGCCGGGGCATGATCCAGGACCTCAGCGACCAGATGTTCCGCCAGTTCACCGACGCGATGCGGGCGGCGCTGGAGTCGCCGCCCGGCGCGGGCGCGGATAGTGCGGTCGGTGACAACTCCGTTGCGCCGCCCTCGGCCGCGGATTCCGCGGGCGCGACGCCGACCGCGGATACCTCGGAACCGCAGGCCTCCGACGCCGGCACTCCCGGCGGCGGCGCCTCCGAGAGCGATGCAATCGACGCGGTTTCCCTCGGCGCGACGGTCGGGCGGCGGGCGCTGGGCAGGGCAGTGCGCCGCCCGGGCCTCTGGCTGGCCGTCGCCATCGTGGCCGCCATTCTGTGGCTGCTTGTGAATTAAAGGAGTAGCTCTATGATTCCGTCGGCATTCGACTACCACGCACCCGGCACGTTGGACGAGGCGGTGGCGCTGCTCGAACGCCTCGGCGACGAGGCGAAGGTGCTGTCCGGGGGCCAAAGCCTCCTGCCGCTGCTCAAGCTCCGGCTCGGTGACGCCGGCCACCTGGTGGACATCGGGCGCATCCCGGGGCTCACCGGCATCACGGAGTCGGACGGCTATCTGCGCATCGGCGGCGCCACGCGCGAATCCGACCTGGAACGGTCGGATCTCGTTCGCGAGAAGTACCCGATCCTGCTGGACACGGCCGTGGTCATCGCCGACCCGCTGGTCCGCAACCGCGCGACGGTGGGCGGCAACCTGGCGCACGGCGATCCCGCGAACGATCACCCGGCCACGATGCTCGCCCTTGGCGCGGAGGTCGTGGCGCGAGGCCCGGGGGGCGAGCGCACCATCCCGATCACGGATTTCTTCGTCGGGCTCTTCGCGACCGCGCTGGCGCCGGCGGAGATCCTCACGGAAATCCGGATTCCCATCCCGCCGCCCCGCAGTGGCGGCGCCTACGTCAAGCTGGAGCGAAAGGTCGGCGACTTCGCCACCGCCGCCGCGGCGGCGCAGGTGACGCTCGGCGACCAGGGCGAGATCGTGCGGGCCGGGATCGGTCTCACCAACGCCGGCCCGACGCCGATCAAGGCGGCCGCGGCGGAACAGTGTCTGGTGGGACGGCAGCCGGACGCGGCGGCGGTCGCCGAAGCCGCCCGGCTCGCCTCGGAGGCGACGTCACCGAGCGCCGACCGGCGCGGATCGGTGGAATACAAGCGCGACATGGCGCGGGTGTTGACGGGGCGGGCCGTCACCCTCGCGGTACAACGGGCGGAGGGGCAGTAGGCATGGCCACACACAACGTTCGGATCACGGTGAACGGAGAGCCGCGGGAAGCCGCGGTCGCATCGCGTCTGCTCCTCGTGCACTGGCTTCGCGAGGAGCTGCGCCTCACCGGCACGCATATCGGCTGCGATACGACGCACTGCGGCGCGTGCACGGTGTTGCTCGACGGCGAACCCGTCAAGTCGTGCACCGTCCTCGCCGTGCAGGCGGACGGCCGGGAAGTGACGACGGTGGAAGGCCTGGAGCAGGACGGCGCGTTGCATCCGCTCCAGGAAGGGTTCCAGCAGGAGCACGGCCTCCAGTGCGGCTATTGCACGCCGGGGATGCTGATGACCGGGCGCGCCCTGCTCGAGCAGAACCCCGATCCGAGCGAGGCGGAGATCCGCCACGCGATCTCGGGGAACCTGTGTCGCTGCACCGGCTACGTGAACATCGTGAAGTCAATCGAGTACGCGGCTGCGAAGCTGCGCTAGGGAGAAATCATGGCACCCCAGACGTCGCCTGAAGTGTGCGGGATGGGCCACTCGATGAAGCGCAAGGAGGATCCGCGCTTCATCCGCGGCCAGGGCAACTACGTGGACGACATCCAGCTTCCGGGCATGCTCCATCTGGACATCGTCCGGAGCCCGTTCGCGCACGCCCGCATCAACTCCATCAACTCGGAGGAAGCGCTGAAGATCCCCGGCGTGCTCGCGGTCATCACCGGTGAGACGCTCAAGCAGTACAACCTGCACTGGATGCCGACCCTGATGTCCGACACCCAGATGGTGCTGCCGACCGACAAGGTCATGTACCAGGCGCAGGAAGTGGCGGCGGTCATCGCGACGGACCGCTACGCGGCGGCCGACGGCGTCGAAGCGATGGAGGTGGACTACGACCCGCTGCCCGTCGTCGTCGATCCGTTCAAGGCGCTGGAGCCGGACGCGCCGGTGCTGCGCACCGACAAGGAAGGCAAGACGGACAACCATATCTTCCACTGGGAAGCGGGGGACCGGTCCGCCACCGACGGCGCCCTGGCCGACGCCGATGTCGTGGTGAAGCAGGACATCTACATCCCGCGCATCCACGTCGCGTCCATCGAGACCTGCGGCTGCGTCGCCGACTTCGATCGCGTGATGGGGAAGCTCCGGGTCTACCTGACGACTCAGGCGCCGCACGCCATCCGCACCGTGCTGGCCCTCGTGGCGGGGCATGTCGGGCTGTCGGAAGAGAAAATCCAGGTCATCTCTCCCGACATCGGCGGCGGGTTCGGCGGCAAGGTGCCCGTCTATCCGGGCTACGTGCTCGCGATCGCCGCGTCCGTCGTGGTGGGCAAGCCCGTCAAGTGGGTCGAGGACCGGATGGAGAACCTGCAGGCGGACTCCTTCGCGCGCGACTACCACCTGTCGGCCGAGCTCGGGGCCACGAAGGACGGCACCCTCACGGCGCTCAAGATCAAGACGGTGGCCGACCACGGCTATACGGACGCCGCCGCGAACCCGTCGAAGTTCCCGGCCGGCCTGTTCTCCATCGTCACCGGGGCGTACGACCTGAAGCAGGCGTTCGCCGAGGTGGACGGCGTCTACACGAACAAGCCGCCGGGCGGCATCGCCTACCGCTGCTCGTTCCGCGTGACCGAGGCGGTGCACACCATCGAGCGGCTGGCCGACATCATGGCCCTCGAGCTCGGCATGGACCCGGCCGACCTGCGGCTCAAGAACTTCATCCCGGCCGACGCGTTCCCCTACCAGTCGGTGCTCGGGTGGGAGTACGACAGCGGCGACTACCACGCCGCGCTCGAGAAGGCGATGGACCGGATCGGCTACGCCGAGCTCCGGAAGGAGCAGGCGGAGAAGCGGGGGCGGGGCGAGCTGATGGGCATCGGCATCTCGAGCTTCACCGAGATCGTCGGCGCCGGGCCCTCCCGGACCTTCGACATCCTCGGCATCAAGATGTTCGACTCGTGCGAGATCCGGGTCCATCCCACCGGCAAGGCGACCGCCCGCTTCGGCACCAAGTCGCAGGGCCAGGGCCACGAGACCACCTACGCGCAGATACTCGCCGAAGAGCTCGGCATTCCCGCCGCGCACATCGAGGTCGAGGAGGGCGACACCGACACCGCGCCCTACGGGCTGGGCACCTACGCCAGCCGCTCGACGCCGACGGCCGGGGCGGCCGGGGCGATGGCGGCGCGCAAGGTCCGCGACAAGGCGAAGAAGATCGCCGCCTACCTGCTGGAGGTGAGCGAGGACGACCTGGAATGGGCCCCCGGGGTCTTCTCGGTCAAGGGCGCGCCGGAGAAGTCGAAGACGATCCAGGAGATCGCGTTCGCGGCCTACACCAACCACCCGCCGGGGATGGAGGGCGGCCTGGAAGCGGTCTCGTACTACGATCCGCCGAACCTGACGTTCCCGTTCGGCAGCTACATCTGCGTCGTCGACATCGACCGCGGAACGGGGGAAGTGAAGATCCGCCGGTTCGTCGCGGTGGACGACTGCGGCAACATCATCAACCCGATGATCGTCGACGGGCAGATCCACGGCGGCCTGACCATGGGCATGGCGCCGGCCCTGCTCGAAGAGATCAGCTACGACGAGAACGGCAACATCTCGGGCGGCAGCTTCATGGACTACCTGGTGCCCACGGCGGTGGAGACGCCGAAGTGGGAGACCGACAAGACCATCACGCCCTCGCCGCACCATCCGCTCGGCGCGAAGGGCGTCGGCGAGTCGGCCACCGTCGGGGCGCCGCCCGCCATCGCGAACGCCGTCGTCGATGCACTGGCGCATCTCGGCGTGCGGCACATCGACATTCCGATCACGCCGGAGAAGGTGTGGAGGATTCTGAAGGATACGGGGGCCAACCTGTAGCGGCCTTTCGGCGGCGTAGCATGGCTGAAGGGTCGCGCAGTTCACGGAGGAGCAAGATGAAGGTTCGATTTCTTTTCTCGATGGCGGTCCTGCTGGCCACCACCGTCGCCCTCGCGCCTGTTCCGGCGGCGGGGCAGGGGGAGGCGCCACGGACTCCCTGGGGGCATCCCGACCTGCAGGGCACGTACACCAGCAAGACCATCACTCCATTGCAGCGCCCCGCGGAACTCGCCGACCGGGAACAGTTGACCGCCGAAGAGGTGGCGAACCTGGAGCAGGAAGTGGCTGATCGCAACGCGGAACTCGCGGCCCGGCCGGCCCGCCGGACCGAGGTCACGCAGAGCGTGGACGTCGGGGAAGACGGCGCGCCCGGGTTCTACAACAACTTCTGGCTGGACCGGGGCGTCACGTCGACCGGCCGGACGTCGATCATCGTCGACCCTCCCGACGGCCGCCTCCCATCCCTGACGCCGGAGGCGCAAGGGGACGAGGACGCGCGCCTCGCCGCGCGCGCGACCCGCGGGCCGGCCGACACCTGGACCGACATGGACCTCAACGACCGCTGCATGCTCTGGTCGGTGGGGCCGCCCATGCTGCCGACCGGCTACAACAACAACTACCTGGTCCTGCAGACGCCCGACTACGTCGTCATCCACGTCGAGATGATCCACGACACGCGCATCATTCCGCTCGACGGCCGTCCCCGTCTCGGCCGCCCGATCCCGCAGTGGCTGGGCGAGATGCGCGGCCATTGGGAAGGCGACACGCTGGTCGTCGAGACCCGCAACATCGCGCGTAGCGAGGAGGGCTCATCGTTCGGCAACGACGTCGTCCGCATCCGCGCCGCCAATGGGGGCCGCACCGAGAGCCTGCGCATCGTCGAGCGCTTCACGCGCGTCGACGCGGACACCCTCCGTTACGAGTTCACCGTCGAGGACCCGACGCGCTGGACCAGCCCGTGGTCCGGCGAGCTGCCGCTGCGGCGGACCGACGAGTCGCTCTTCGAGTACGCCTGCCACGAGGGCAACTACAGCATCGTCAACATGTTGAGCGGCGCGCGGGCGGAGGAGCGGTAGGCGGCTGGCGAGAATGGGGTACGACACGTTGACACACACAAGGCGGCGGCGAGCGATCGAAGTGGCGTTGGCTTCTATCTACGATCTGCTTGGACGTAGATGAAGAAGGAACCTGAACCAGTGGCAGCAGATCAGTTGCACGTTCTCGACGTACGACCTTCGAATCACGGCGTTGTGGACGTCGCCTGCTTCGAGTGTTGCACCGTGGCTTCAGCCGGGACGAGATGCACGCCTGATCCGGCTGTTGACGTAAGAGAAGATCCACACCGGCCGGTCGGTTCAGCTTGTGGCCGCCGCCAGACACTCTCGCCTTGTCGAGAGTGTCTGGAGAGTGCGCACGATGGCAAGGTCGTTCTCCTATGAGAGCGCCTCGGCGACGTGGGTATTTTTCGCCTTTCTATCGTCAACCCCTGTTCGTTCGGCGCACCCAGACCAAGGCGCACCGACAGCGGACAACCCTACTTCTCGCACCGCCTGGTCCACTCCGTTCGTGTCGGTAATCGCGTCCGACAACGCACCCTGCTCAATCTCGGACGGCACTTCGATATCCCCCAGGCGCAGTGGGCGCTGCTGTGCACCCGCATCGACGAGGCGCTCAACGGTCAGGCCCCCCTGGTCAGCGATTGCCCGCCGGAGGTCGAACGCGAGGCGCAGCGCATCGCCGCGCAGTTGGTTGCGCGCGGCGCCGAGCCCGTATCGGCCGGACCGCCCGATGTGCGGGCCGTCGACGTCGACTCGCTACGCCTGGTTCGTCCCCGCAGCGTTGGGGTGGAGCAGGTCGGGCTGTGGGCGCTCGACAGGCTGGGACTGGAGGCGCTACTGGTCGAATTGGGCGTCAACGGCGCCCTGCGGGCGGCGGCCACCGGCGCCATCATCGGACGCTTGGCCCAACCCGCCTCCGAGCGCGCCACGCACCGCTGGCTGCAGCACCGCAGCGGCCTCGGCGAGTTGCTCGGCGTCGACTTCGAGACCGTCAGCGCGATGCAGCTCTCTCGCGCCTCGGACCAGTTGCTCAAGCATCGTGCGGCCATCGAGGCGCACCTGTTCGAGCGCGCCCTGGGACTGCTCGACATCCAGCCGACCGTCACCCTCTACGACCTGACCAATACCTACTTCGAAGGCGAGGCGGTCGAGCAGCCGCTCGCACGGCGCGGGCACTCGAAGCAGAAGCGTGGCGATTGCCCGCTACTGACCCTGGGCCTGATGCTCGACGCCAGCAGCTTCGTACGCCGTTCCAAGGTCTTCGCCGGCAACGTCCGCGAGCACCGCACGCTCGCCGACATGCTCGACGCGCTCGGCGCCCCCGCAGGCGCCCTGGTGGTCATGGACCGCGGCGTCGCCACCGACGGCTCGGTCCACTGGCTGCGCGAGAACGGCTACCGCTACCTGGTCGTCAGCCGCGAACGCCGCCGCCGCTTCGACGCCGAGGCCGCCGTCTCGCACCAGACGCAGTCGAAGCAGACCGTTCACCTGCACAAGGTGGTGTCGGCCGACACCGACGAGGTGCGCGTCTACTGCTACTCCGAGCAGCGCGCCCAGAAGGAGCGAGGCATCGTCGAGCGTTTCGCCGCCCGCTTCGAGGCCGCGCTCACCAAGCTCAATGACAACTTGGCCAAGCCGCGCGCCCACAAGCGCATCGACCAGGTCAACCAGCGCATCGGCCGCCTCAAGGCCCGACATACCCGCGTCGCCGCCAGCTACCAGATCACCGTCACCCCTGACGAGACCGGCAACAAGGCCGTCGCCGTTACCTGGACACGAAAACCCCAGGACGGCTCGATGCTCACCCATCCCGGCGTCTACTGCCTGCGCAGCAGCGAGACCCACTGGGACGAAAACACCCTCTGGCGCACCTACTCCACGCTCACCGACGTCGAAGCCGTCTTCCGCGCGCTCAAATCCGAACTCGGTCTGCGGCCCATCTACCACCACAAACCGCGACGCGCCGACGGCCACCTCTTCATCACCGTCATCGCCTACCAACTCGTCCAGCTCATCCGATCCCGCCTGCGTGCCCAAGGTGAGCACGCCTCCTGGTCCACCCTGCGCCGCATCCTTGAAGCCCAGCAGCGCGTCACCGCCACCTTCCGTCAACCCGACGGCCGCACGCTCCACGTGCGCACAACCACCCAGGCCGAACCCGAGCAGCGCAAGATCTACGACGCTCTCCGCGTCAACCCGCAACCCGGCGGCGTCCGCAAAGCCGTCGCCTGACACATCCGCTGGACCGGTTGGCAGGCACCTTGTAGTGCCACTCGAGCATCTCCTTGCCCGTAAACAACTGATTCTAAATACTTTCCAAAATGCGTTGTTAAACTTGGGCTAGAGTTCTCGAAGGTCATGGCCCGTTCAGAGGTCGAGGTGCTGGATGAGTTCAACAACCAGTTCCAGGAGCACATCATCTCTGCCGCTGACCACAACACGCAGAACAACGACTATCGAAGCAACCAGCTCCACCTGGGTCGAATTGCCCTTTTCTGGGTCCTGATCCTGACCGCGCTGATGTGCATTCCGTACGTTCTAGATCAGGTAAGGTACTGAAATGCCGAAGCGTGAAGAGTCAGCGCCCACCCAGCCCGCCCCCCAGAACACAACGCCGCCGCCGTTGCCGACACCACCGCAGTTTCCGCCCAATCGGGAGATCCGCGAGGGTGGCGGCCCGGCTGAGCGGCGGTAGGGCGTCCGAGCGCTTTCAACGAACCGAAAGGCAATCAGACCCCGCACGGCAACAGTGCCGTGGCGGCCCATCGTAGCGAATCCGGCACTGGCTGACCCGGCAGCACACGGGCGAGTATCATCCCTCCGACCGTGGACGTCATCCACTACCCCGACGATCCGCTGCCAGCCGTGCGCTGGCCGCAGCCCGTTGTCGCCCTCGGCAACTTCGACGGCGTGCACCGCGGCCACGCGAAGATCCTGGAAGAGGTGCATCGCCGCGCGCGCGCGCGCCGGACGGTGCCGGCCGTCCTGACGTTCGATCCGCACCCTTCCCGGATCGTGCGGCCCGACCAGGTGTCGCCGCTCATCATGACCACCGCCCAGAAGCTGGAGGCGTTCGCGGCGGCCGGGATGGCCGGCACCGCGATCGTGCGCTTCACGAAGGCGCTGTCGCAATGGGACCCGGAACGGTTCGTGCGGACGGTTCTGGTGGAGTGGCTGCAGGTGGGGGAGGTGTGCGTCGGCGCCAACTTCCTCTTCGGGCGCGACCGGAGCGGGAACTTCACGTTGCTGCGGGAACTGGGCGCGCACTACGGGTTCGAGACAGAGAAGATAGAGCCGGTGCGCTACAAGGACTTCGTCGTGAGCAGCACGCGGCTGCGGCGGTTGATTGCCGACGGCCGGGTCGACGAAGCGGGCGCCCTCCTCGGACACCACTTCACGGTGGAGGGCAGGGTGGAGCGGGGCGACGGCCGGGGGCGCGGCCATGGCATCCCGACGGCGAATCTCCAGACTGACAACGAACTGCTTCCCGCCGACGGCGTCTACGCGACCACCGCCGTGATCGACCGGGTGCTCCACCCATCCGTGACGAACGTCGGCGTGCGCCCGACGTTCGGCGTGGACGGGCCGCGGACGATCGAGACGCACCTGCTGGACGCCACGGGCGACGGCGCTCCCGTCGATCTCTACGACCGGCCCATTCGCCTCGCGTTCGTGCAGCGGCTGCGCGACGAGCGTACGTTCGCCGACGCGGCCGCGCTGCGGCGGCAGATCGATGACGACTGCGCGCAGGCACGCACCCTGTTCCGCCAGATCTCCCTATGACCGCAACACCGTTCCGTCTCTACAACACTCTCACGCGCCGGATCGAACGGTTCGCTCCCCTCCGCGACGACACGGTGCGGATGTACGCGTGCGGCCTGACCGTCTACGCGCGGGGTCATATCGGCAACTTCCGGACGTTCGTCAGCCTCGATCTGCTGCGCCGCACCCTCCGGCACGTCGCCGGCTACCGGATGCGGCAGGCCATCAACTTCACCGACGTCGACGACAAGACGATCGCGGGGGCCCGGAACGCGGGCGAGGATCTGCGTGCCTACACGGACCGCTACATCGCCGCCTGGCGGGAGGATTCAGAGACCCTCGGCCTCGAGGCGGTGGAGGAAAACCCCCGGGCGACGGACGACGAGAATCTCCGGGCGATGGGCGAGATGGTGGGGCAACTCGAATCGCGCGGGCACGCCTACCGGAGCGACGGCTCGGTCTACTTCCGGATCGCGTCGCTGCCCGACTACGGCAAGCTGGCGCGCTTGGATCACGCCGGGATGCAGGACGGAGCCCGGATCGACAGCGACGAGTACGCCAAGGAGACGGCGCGCGACTTCGTGCTCTGGAAGGCGTCCGCGCCGGACGAACCGAGTTGGGACGTGGGTGTGGGACCGGGGCGTCCCGGCTGGCACATCGAGTGTTCCGCGATGGCCCTGCGCCTGCTCGGCGGACCGCCCATCGACATTCACGCCGGCGGCGTCGATCTGATTTTCCCGCACCACGAGAACGAAATCGCCCAGGCGGAGGGAGCGACGGGGGAGCCCTTCACGCGCTGGTGGGTCCACGTCGAGCATCTGCTGCTGGGCCGGGACGTCAAGATGTCGAAGTCGCTCGGCAACGTCCTGACCGTCCGCGACATCCTCGACCGGGGCCACCGCGCCTCGGCCCTCCGCTACGTTCTGTTGTCGACCCACTACCGGAAGCAGTTGCGCTTCGACTGGAACAGCCTCGCGCAGGCGGAGGAGGCGCTCCGGCGACTGATGGACTGTCTCGCCCGGGTGGATGCGGTGGACGCCCCGGGCGAGAACCCGGACGTGGCCGACGCCTTGGTCGCGGCGCGCGCGGGTTTCGAAACGAAGCTGCTCGACGATCTGAACGTTCCGGGCGCGCTTGGCGCGGTATTCGAGCTGGTTCGAGAGGTCAACGCGGCCATCGACAGGGGCGAGCTCGGCGCCGGCGACGCGGACCGCGTGCGCGAGACCTTTGAACGTTTCGACGACGTGCTTGGGGTGATTGCCCTCCGGAGAAGAGAAGAAGCCTCCCCGCCCGTCGACGCGGCGGAGATCGAAGCCCTGATCGAGGCGCGCCGGCAGGCGCGGCGGAACCGCAACTTCGCCGAGGCGGATCGGATTCGCGAAGAACTTCAGAACCGGGGAATCGTCCTCGAGGATACGCCGGCCGGCACGCGCTGGAAGCGGAAGTAGCCGCGCGCTCGGTGGCATCCAGGGTCGCGATCCCGCGACCGCCCCTCCCGTTCCCCAGGCCTTGGCAAGATTCTTGCACCTCTCCTCGGCGACATGCCGGGATCGCATCAGGATCGCCTCGGCCGCCGGGGAGAGGATCTTGCCTGCGAAGAACTGCGCCGCCGGGGCTACGCCATTCTTGCGCGCCGGTTCCGGACGCGGCACGGCGAAATCGATATCGTCGCGAGGGACGGTGACGTCCTCGTCTTCGTCGAGGTGAAAGCCCGCTCCTCGTCCCGGTTCGGAGGCGCACGCTCTGCGGTCACCCGGCCGAAGCAGCGGAGGCTCCTGATGATGGCCCAGCGCTACATGATGCGGGTGGGATGGTCGGTGCGACCTTGTCGCTTCGACATCGTCGCGATTCAGCAACCCAAGGACGGCCAGCCGCCCGAAGTGGCGCTGATTCGCAATGCTTTCACGACGGAGGGCGCGTGGTAGTCGGCGTGGTGTCGCGCACCGGGCGTGCCTTGCTGGAGCGCCGCCGGTATGGTAGCTTCAATGGTTCGTGGCTCGGGGCGAGCGGGAATAACTCAGTGGTAGAGTGCGACCTTGCCAAGGTCGAAGTCGCGGGTTCGAATCCCGTTTCCCGCTCCATTCTCCGTTCCCCGTTCAGCCCGTGCTTCCGTTCCGACGGCGCCGTCGCCAAGTGGTAAGGCAGAGGTCTGCAAAACCTCCATCCCCGGT
>CAZWUJ010000001.1:0-310658 GCA_964636705.1 uncultured Vicinamibacteraceae bacterium | reverse complement strand
TGGTCCTTCGCGAAGGGCGCCGCCTGTCGAAATCCCGCCCGCCGCGCCGCATCGATGTGGGCGAATTGTAGATTCGATGAAGAGACGGTCTTTGAACGGTGTCGCTTTGCGGGTGGTGACCTGCACAACTGCGCGGGCTTCGGCCGGGCGCAACTTAGGGGCTCGGAGGTCGACGGGGCGGCGCGACAGTGGATCGACAGACAGCAGGCGGCGGAGGGAACAAAGAAGTATGGGTCAGACCACCTGAAGGCAGACATTGGGGTCGTGTTGGATAAGTTCGTCGGCAAGGGCGGGGTAGGAATGCGCAGCGTCGAGGAACGGAATCTGAGGCGTGGTGCGATCCGCAAGTCGCGATACGGCGAACAGGTTGTAGAGGAAGTGACGCGGCAAGTCTTGAGAAGGCACGAGATCTCTGGCAGCACTCGCAATGGATATAACGTTAGGAGTGAGGCGGTGGAGGCAGTGCGGTTCTACGCGGACAACAATGTGTTCATCGGACCCGTGGAGAAGGTGTATCGGCGGCTGGCACGGAAGTTGCGGATCGCCGTGGAGGGAGATGACGGTTGAGGGGACACTGCGGGAACGGAACGGAAGTAGCGACGGCTGCGACGCATCTCTGATTGCAGGCTACGTGTAGGCGAGGATTGAAGTGCTCCGCACGAGCGGGAGAGTTGGGGGCTGCAAGGCTTCGGTTTGGCTATCCTGTACGGATCGGACGGGGGCAATCACGGGAGCAACGGGATGGGGATGCCTGCGCGGACGCCAATCAACAAAGTGGCCCGAGTGGATGAGTACCGGACACGGAGATTCGCGGGTCTATGGGAAGTCGCGATGGATCAGCGCGTTGCGAGGGTGGTAGTGCCGTCCGATCTGAACGTGCGACGACGCTTCATCGGAGGTTCTTGAGTGAAGTGACGAGGAGACAGGCTTGAATGTCGTGGCTGCCGACGATTCTGCATATATCTGATACGCATGCACAATCGGAGACGATGTTGCGGCTGAATGCGCTGGCACGGTGCCCAGAATTCAAGAACGATATCGTTGCAGTCACTGGGGACTGTCGGAGTGCGACGAGTGCACCGGACGAACAACGGAATACTTGGCCACGAATGTGGAAATTCTGCGTTAAGGGGAACCACGACCGCGCCGATACGTTCGACGCACTGTCGCGATGGACGAAGCGGCGCGGCCCTTTGGGAATGAGTGTAGCGGGTCTGTGGTTCATTGGTGTGGATCGGGACCCAGGTTCGGGAAGTGGACTGCGTGAGCTCCGGAGGGCACTGGAAGAGGTACAGACAAGTAGCAGTATTCGGTCAGTCGTGGTGCTATCGCACCGCAGGCCGCCGCTTGACGAGGTCGTGGGTGCACTCGGCGAAGTTCGGGGATTTCGAGCGGTACTCGCTCTTCACGGACATGAACACGGCGCACGCACAAGCGTGAGGAGAATCGGAACGGAATGGAGGGAGGAACGCGTACGCGGCGTACGCGTATTTCGTTCCAATGTGTACAGCGCTGCGGATAGAAGGCGTGGGTGCGCTCACAGGATCCGATGGAATGGAGAAGTGTACAGTTGTGAACAGGTGCGGGTAGATGTGAAAGCCGCACCTGCGAACGAGTAGCGGTGGCGATACCCCGGCTGCGTTGAGGGGCGGTGAATCCCGAACGGCCCAGATTATTGCGAACTAATGCCGCGAAAGGGGGGGATGACCGCGTGACGCGTCAAGAGATGGGAACCCGGAAGAGATTGCTAGTGTTGGTGTTCGCGCTTTGCGTGACCGCAGCGGTGGCGTGTGCGAGCGAACTATCGACTAGCTCTGACTCGGACGAACCGACGGGAACGGCCGCCGACGCGGCGCCCACGCTGCCGCGGCCAGCCTTTCACCACATCCACATCAACTCCGTCGATCCGGAGCGCGCCCTCGACTGGTGGTCGACGTTCTGGCCGGCTGGCGAGCGGACGACGTTCGCGGGAATGCCGGCGTTCGCGGCGGACGGGGTCTATCTGCTGTACACGCAGGTGGACGAGTCGGCGCCGGGCGCGTTCGATCCGGAACGTCGGCAGTCGATTCCGCAGAGTCCGTTCTGGACGACCGGACCGAGCACGGACGGGCTGGCGCTGTACGAGCGGCTGACGGCACTCGATCCGGACGGGGAACGGTTCGCCTTCCTGCCCGTGTTTACGGGGCCGGACGACACGGTCGGCGTTCCGCACTCGGGGCTCGCGCCGTTCGGCGATCAGTTGCTCACGGTAGCCGAGATGGAGGAGCGGCGGGCGCGCGAGGGCGAGAACCCGCCACGCGACCGGGGGAGCGGCCAGGACTTCGGCTATCTCGTCGATCCCGACGGGATACTCGTGGAGTTCAACGGGAACGCTGAGACCGAGGATCTCTTCTATGGCCACACGCACTTCTGGCACGAGCAGCCGCTCTGCGCCGCCAACTGGTACGTCGAAACGCTCGGCGTGACCCTGCCGCCGCAGCGCAACCCGGACACCGGCGAGTTGGAGCCGCGCCCGCTATACGACCCATGCGACGTCCCGATCGGCGACGTCAGCTATGCGTCGTTCCTGCCGATGGGACAGCTCCGGCGCCCGATTGCGAGCGTGCGCCTCGAGAATGCGGGATGGGCGTGGTATACGCGTCAGTGCCGCGACGGCCGCTGCGGCCCGGAGCTGGACGTGCCTTTGTCACCGTCCCGCGGCCAAGTGGTCGATCGTGTCGGGATCGCGTATCCCGATCTCGATCCAGTGCTCGCCCACCTCGAGTCGCGCGGCGTTCCGATCCTCGAGGGTCCCTACCCGTTCGGTGACACGCGCGCCGTCCTCATTGAGGACCTCGACGGCCTGGCGCTGGAGCTTGTAGAAACGGGTCCGTGACGAAGATCGCGGTGTCCGTGTTTCCGAGGCGGGCCGGGAATTTGGTCTTGCGCGATACCGTAGGGAGCGAGTTTCACAGGAGGAGACCGATGCGCCGACGCATCACTCGACCAGCACCGCTACCGGCGTTCGTCGTAGCGCTGACGCTCCTGCTTCCGGCCGCCGTCGCGGCGCAATCGCAGGACGCGCCGCGCACGCCGTGGGGCGACCCCGACCTCGGTGGAGTGTGGGACTACTGGACCTTCACGCCTCTTGAACGGCCGGAAGCGTTGGCCGACCGGGCGACGCTGACCGAAGAGGAGGCGGCGGCCGTGGCCCAGGAGGGCAACGAGGCCGCGCTGGCACGGGATCTGACCGCGCCGCCCGGCGATCCGGGTGCATACAGCCAGGCGGTCTGGACGGATCGCGCGCGCGCGACGGCGCTGACGCAGTCCTCGTTGATCGTCGATCCGCCAGACGGCCGGATCCCGCCCCTGACGCCAGAGGCCGAAGCGCGCGAGGAGGCGAGACTGGCCGCCGACGGACAACCGGTGCGGATTCGGGTCGGCGGGTACGGGACGGCCGGTCCCGAGGAGCGGGGCCTGGCGGAACGTTGCCTGCTCGGGTTCAGCACCGGCCCGCCCCTCCTGCCCGGCGGCTACAACAACAACGTGCAGGTTTTCCAGACACCCGACGCCGTCGTTCTGCTCATCGAAATGAATCACGACGTGCGAGTGGTGCCGCTCGATGGCCGTCCCGCGATTGCCGACGGAATCCGGCAGTGGATGGGCAGCTCGCGCGGCCGGTGGGAAGGAGACACGCTCGTCATCGACACCCGCAACTTCACCGATCGAACGGCCAGCTTCGCGCTCACCGGCCTGGCTTTGGGCTCGGCGGGCGGGCTGCACCTGGAGGAGCGATTCACCCGAGTGGACGGCGACACACTCCTCTACGAGTTCACCGTCAACGATCCGGCCAGCTTCACGCGCCCGTTCAGCGGGCGGCTCCCGATGAACCGCAGCGATTTGCCGCTCTACGAGTACGCCTGCCACGAGGGCAACTACGGGATGGAGAATCTGCTGCGCGGCGCCCGGGCCGAGGAGCGCGAGGCGACGGAGCAGCCGTAGGGCAACCCGGCTACACGAACCGCGGGCCGCGGAGGACCCGGGCCGGCAGCAGGATGACCGCCGCGATGAAGCTCAGCGCGCCCCCGACCGCGATCCCGATCAGCCGGAACGGCAGCAGGAGTAGCCAGACAATCGGGTACAGAAACAGCGCCAACAGGGCGAGCGGCCAGCAGAGCACGAGCAGGATGCACCAGAGGAGGAACTTGGTCATCGTTTCTCTTTAGAATACGAGGTGGATGCCGACCGGTTCCACCATCAACTCCGGGAGTCGGCGAATGCGCGTGCGGGAGGTCAGATGCCGAGGTCAGCAGTTTGCAGGATGAGCAGGATTTGGGCAGCGTGCGCCGCCGTGGCGCTGGCCGCGTCGCCGGTGGCCGCCCAGAACGGCGACGGCGCGCTTCCGCGCACCCCTTGGGGGGATCCCGACCTGCAGGGGATTTGGAACAATTCGACGACGACGACGCTCGAACAGTTGACCGAGGCCGAGGTGCAGCGTGACCGCGACGCGCGGGCGCCGGTCATCGAGGCGACGCGCGGCACCGGGGCGGCGTGGCCGGAGACCGGCGGGCGGCTGGCGCAGCCGTCGCTGATCATCGATCCGCCGGACGGCCGGATTTCGATGACGCCGGAAGCGATCGCCCGTCTCGTGGCGCGCGAGAAGGCGCGCGAGGGTCGGGGCGAGGGGGACTCGTGGCTCGACCGGAACAGTTGGGAGCGTTGCATTTCCCGGACGATGCCGGTCCAGATGATTCCGAACCTCTACAACAACAACTACCAGATCTTCCAGACGCCCACTCACGTGGCGATCCAGATCGAGATGATCCACGAAACCCGGATTATCCCAATCGATGGCCGCCCGCACGCGTCGGACGATATCCGCCAGTGGCTCGGCGACTCGCGCGGCCGCTGGGAGGGCGACACCCTGGTGGTCGAGACCATCCACTTCCACGACCGGATGGACGGAGGCGACTACCAGCCGTCGCATATCCTGCAGACCGGCCACCGCGGCCCGGGCGATACGTTGCGCATCGTCGAGCGCTTCACGCGCGTCGACGCGGAGACTATCGACTACCGGTTCACGGTGGAAGATCCGTTCACTTACACCCGGCCGTATACCGTGGCGATTCCCTTCCGGTGGCGGGAGAATCAGGATCCGATTTACGAGTACGCCTGCCACGAGGGCAACTACGGGATGGTGAACCTGCTCAGTGGAGCGCGCGCCAACGAGGAGCTCGCGCTCGAAGCCGCCGCCCTGGTTTCCCAGCAGCGCATCAACGGAGGACATCCGGGAGTGCGCGAGCCGGTCGTGCCGTTCGTGACGGAGCCGTGAGAACCGGGCGGGAGTGATATCATGCGGGACGCCACGGTCGACAGGGGGTTCAGGATGCGTCATTTCAGCCGGACGGTGCTTGTTGGTTTCGCGCTGGTCGCTTTCGGTTTCGCCGCACCGGCGGGCGCGCAGGACGAGGTGATCACGCGTGGAGACGCCATCGGGAATTCGCCGGTGGTCGACCTCGCGGACGCACTCAGCACCATCCACGCCTATACGGACACCAGCGTGATCCTGGAGGGGTCGGTTCGCCGGGTATGCCAGGTCAAGGGGTGCTGGATGGAATTGACGCAGGAGGGCGCCTCGCGCGGCCTTCGCGTCACCTTCAAGGACTACGCGTTCTTCGTCCCCACTGACTCGGACGGCTACGCGGCACGGATCGAGGGCGTGTTCGAAACCAACGTCTTTTCGAAGCGCGACGCGGATCACCTGATTGAAGAGGGTGTGAACCTCACCCGCAACCCGGACGGAACGGCGACCGAGGTGAGCTTCGTTGCGTCCGCCGTCGAGCTCCGGGCCGGCAACTAGCCCGACCATCGTTGCCTTCAGCTCCGATGGCCGCCCAACCACGCCTATCTGGCAGCCTGCGCCGTTTCACGGCGCAAACCGTTAGCCCGGCCATCGTCGCCTTGCGCTAACGAGGACTCCCTTCCTCGACCACCGTAGCGCCATGCGCAGAGCGAGACCGGCGGCGGCGATGGTGGTGGGTGGGCTGGCCATCCTGGCGGTCGCTGCGGCGGAACGCCCGGCCGCCCAACAGGAGATCACGCCGGAGCGGCTGGCCGAGTTGACGGCGATCCGACCCGTGCCGGGCAAGAACGGCCTCTATGTCATCCCGGGCTACGACGGCGCTGCTACCGGGGGCAACGTGGCGGTGCGGATCACCAACGACGGCGTCGTCCTCGTCGACAACAAGTTTCCCTACAGCTACGAGATGATCACGACCGAGGTGCGGAAGGTGACCTCACTGCCCATCCGGTACGTGCTCGATACGCACCACCACGGCGACCATGCCGGAAGCAACGCCGACTTCATGGCCGTGAGCGAGGTGATCTCGCACAAGAACGCGCGCGGCAACATGATCCGGAACAACCAGCCGGGGGCTCCGCGCGTCGTCTTCAGTGACGAGACCTCCCTCTTCATCGGGGGCGTCGAGGTGCGGGCGCACCACTTCGGTCGGGGTCACACGAACGGTGACGCGGTCATCTACTTCCCGGATCTGCGCACTATTCACGCCGGCGATCTGTTCATCTGGGGACAGCGCTCCGACGGCACCACCCTCGCACCGTTCATGGATTTCCGTAACGGCGGCAGCGGGCTTGCGTGGACGGGAACTCTCGACGGCGTGCTGGAACTCGACTTCGATACCGTCATTCCGGGCCACGGGCCCATCCTGGGCAAGGACGAGGTGCGCATCTTCCGCGACCGGATGCAGACCTTGCAGGACAGGATGCGCGAGGCGGTCGAGGCGGGTGTCAGCCGTGACGACGTGCCGGGCCGCATCCAGACCGACGATCTCGACTGGCCGCTCAGCGACGTGGCGCTTCAGCTCTTCTACGATGAGGTGACCGAGAGCCAGTAGCGCGGCGGTAGAATGCGGTGCGCGTCGCGGGGTAGACTCGCTCGGCAGACGGAATCCACGGGCCGGAGGCGCAGGACACGGGCCTAACCAAATCGAGGAATGCCATGAGAATCACCACCTTGCTCAAGGTTGCCGTCGCGGTCGCCGGGCTGGTCGCCGTGACCGCCGGAGATGCGGCCGCCCAATTCCGGGCATCGGAATTCGACTACGGATCGCGTTTCGATCTGCCGGAGGGGCAGACGGCCGAGATCTGGAATCCGGCCAAGCGGAAGCTGGTGGCGGGCGGGCCGATGATCGGCGGGACGGTTCGGGGGACGGACCCCCGCATGTACTGCGCGATGGCGGCAGCCGGCTACGACTTCATCTGGGTGGAAATGCAGCACGAGGCCATCTCGTGGGAGCAGGTGGCCCGCATGTGGCGGACCTGCCCCGGTCCGGCCGCGCCCGGTGTACGCGTTGCCTACGCGGACGAGCGTGAGATTCAGCACGCCACCGACATGGGCGCCGTGGTCATCGTGGTGCCTACCGTCGACAGCGTGGAAGAGGCGCAGGCTGCGGTCAACTGGACCTATTTCCCCCCGCTCGGGCGGCGTAGCGCCGGTGGCGGCCAGGGTCCCGGCGAGATGTGGAACCAGGTCCCTGGCGGCTACCGCCAGACGTGGAACGACAACGTCGTCCTGATCCTCATGATCGAGACGCTCGAGGGCGTGGAGGCGGCGCGAGAGATTGCCGGGCTTCCAGGTGTCGACGGGTTGTTCGCCGCGAGTGGCGACCTCGGCAATTTCTCCGGCTTTGGCGAAGGCGATCCCGAGTACGAGGCCCTGATTACGGAGGTGGCGGAAGCCGCCATCGACGCAGGCATCCATGCGTGCGCCCCGCTCCGCTGGGCCAACCGTCCGTCGTTCACCTGCTTCCAGGCGGGCACCGAGGCGGCGAACATCCGGCGTGGGGCGGCGGCCGAGATCGAGCAGGCCAACCAGCGGTTCGGCGCAACCGGTGGAGGGTCTTCGGTGGAACGCTCCGGCACAGCGGGACTGCTGGCCGACCTGACCGCCCAGTGCGGTTCCATAACCTACGAGGACGACTGTTACGCGGCGGTCAGAAGCGCGGCGAGCGCGGCGGGGGGGATGTCGGACGCGGAGCGGGCTCAGGTCGTCCGCCGGCTGCGTGAGGTCATGGGCAACAATCCGAACCAGGCGGCCCGCATCGGAGAGATTGCGTCCGACGCGGGACTGTCGGTCGGCCAGTAGCCCTGGCGAGGGCTTGGCTGGCTGATTCAGTCGGAGTCCTGCGGCAGGACGTGCGGCCTCACCCGCTCGACCACGAGCCGGGCAACCGCACGCGCTTCCTCGGCATCGCGTTCCCGATAGAAGTCCGAGGGCGTCAGGTCCTCGGCGCCGTAGAAGGCGAGTTCGCGGTCGCGGCGCAGGAGGCGGGAAGCGGCGGCGAGCCGGTCGATGTCATCGGCCAGACCCAGGGGCAATTGGTTGCGTTCGGCCTCCAGAACGTCGGCGACGTCGTGCACGCGCGGCGGGTCAATGCCGGCAGCGCGCAGCAGACCCTTGAGGGCAAGCTCCACGACCTCCTGCGATTCCCGGACGACATCGGCCCAACTCCTTGAGTCGTACAGAACGTCCAGCGCCCGCAGGCGCGTGCCGGCGCGACGGACGTAGTCGTTGGCGAGGGCGCGATTGCGCATCAGGCGGACTCCGTCCAGTAGGGCTGTCCGTGCGCGACGCGCCGCACCAGTCGTCCGGCGGCAATGGCATGGCGGATGCTTGCGAGGCGAGCCGACAGCGCCCAGTCGCGCTCGAACAGCACGATTCCGTCCAGCGCCACCTCGGCCCACAGCCCGCTGAACCGTCCCTCTCCGGCGGCGGAATGCACGAAATGAGGATCCACCCGGCGGCCCCGCCACGCCATTGGCTGAGCATCCCACTCGCGGTAGAGCTCGCGGCTCAGTGCGAGACGGGAACCAACGACGATCAGCGCATCGACATCCGAAGCGGAGGTTGCCTCGCCGCGCGCCCACGACCCGTGCAGGATCACCCCGCACAGCGCGTCGCCAGCCACGGCGCGGGCGCGAGTGACCAGCGCGGCGGCGTCTTCGTCATGCGCTGCGCCGATGCTGGCCCCCGCGAGCTGCCGCACGCAGTACGCGTTGAGCGACAAGCCGCTGGCGCGAGCCTCGCCATCCAGTGAGGTGTGCAGCGCCGGCGGCATCCGCAGGACGAAGCGTCCGGACTTGGGGTGTGCGCCAGTAGATGTCACCGTGTTGGCCATGCAAGTATCACACGTGACATGTGTATGATACTACGAAACGCTAGGGCGGGACTTCGACATCGCCGTGGCCTCGCATGCACTGCGGTCGCCGTAGGTCCACCGCATCGGGTAGAGTGTGGTCGTACGCTGCGAGCCGGAAGGCCGGGAGGGCATGATGCGGAAAGCCTGGATGCCGCTGTTCGTTCTGTTTACGTTGGTTGCCGTCGTTGGGACAGTCGGTTGCGGCGGAGGAGCGGCTCCGGCGGAACCGGAGGCGGAAGCCGCGGCTCCGGCCGAGGCGGTTGCCGATACGTCGGTGAACGATCGGTTCGCCGGGGCCTGGTCATTGACCCGGATCGAGCGGCGCGACGCCGACGGGGAGTTGATGGGCGAGCCGACGACGACCCGGCTGGGCTACCTCATCTACGACTCGTCGGGCCACATGGGCGTGACGCTGATGCAACCCGATCGTGAGCCCTACGCCGGAGACGCGCCGACGCCGGAAGAAGCGCTCGATCGACTCGGCACGTACACGTCGTACTTCGGCACGTATACCGTCAACGAGGCGGAGGGGTATATCACCCACCACCTTCTGGGGAGCATTAATCCCAGCGCCGCCGGATCCGACTACCAGCGCTTCTTTATGTTTGGCGACAACACGCTGACCCTGCAGCCGCCCGGCAATGATCGGGGTGAGAAATCGTTCCTTACCTGGACCCGGCTCCCAGACCTGCCCGAGTCGGAGCTGACCGATACGCACCGGCGGCTGTTCAGCGTCTACAGCATCGAGTCGGTAACGCGCCGTACGGCGGACGGGGACGACCTGGAGGCGAATCAGTACGAGGAGGCGTACATCATGTACGCACCCTCCGGCCACATGTCGGTGCACCTGATGCGGCCGGGACGGACGCCCTATGCCGGAGACGCGCCGACGCCGGAAGAGGCGCTGATGGCGACCGATACCTACGGCAGCTACTTCGGTCCCTTCTCGGTCAACGAGGAGGAGGGCTACCTGGTTCATCACCGGATCGGGAGCGAGAACCCGAACGGCGACGGAACCGACGCACAGCGCTTCTACGAGTTGACGGACACGCATCTCAGGCTCAGGCCGCCGCCGGGCACCGACGAGGAGGGCCGGGAGGTGCAGAGCACCCTCACGTGGCGGCGGATCAGCGAGTAGCTATCTGCGGATCGATGCCGGCGTGGACGCCGGCGCACCTCAGCTTCCCCAGGTGTGGCGGATCCGTGCGTAGTAGTAGGCGCCGTTGAAGCCCCACGGGGTGTACTCGCTGTAGCGCTCGCCGACGCTTCTCGCGTTGGGGCTCTCGTCGGGAAACGTATTGAAGACGTTCTGGCTGCCGACAGCCAGTGTCGAGCCGCCCGCCAGGGGGATGCTCACTTCGACGTCCACCACGGGCTTGCCGCTGAAGAGGGTTTCGGCGCTGTCCCAGTCGAACCAGGCGCCGTAGTAGTTGACGCGCCCGAGGATATCCACGCCTCCGGCGGATTGGTTGATGGCGAAGTTCCACCGGTTCTTCGGCAGTGCTTCCTGCAGTTCGCGGATGCGGCGGCTGACGTTCAGGAAGCCGTCGTCGAACTGCGTCACTTCGGTATTCGTGTAGTTGAAGACCGCGCTGAATACCGTATTGCCGTTCAGTCCTGGCGGCAGGTAGGTCGACACGATGTCGATGCCCTGTGTCGTCGTGGAGATCTCGTTCGTGAAGAAACGGAAGCTGGCGAGGCCCCGCGCGTTCTCGACGCCAGCGGCCAGCAGTCCGTCTATCTCTTCGGCGGTCAGGGAGAAGTCGCGGGTCACGGCGAGCCGATCGCCCAGATCGATCCGGAAGTAGTCAACCGTCAGCGTGAACGGACCGTTGTCGGCGACCACGCCCACCGCGTAGTTTCGCGACGTTTCCGGTTGGAGCGGAGCGCCGCCTCGCAGCGCCGCGACCGCGTGGATTGACGGGATCGTGCCCCGTTCGGTGAGATCCATCAGGACGGGGTCGAAGGTGGTCGATACGTTGAAGCCGTTCTGCTGGCCCGGTGTCGGAGCACGGAAGCCAGTGCTGACGCTGCCGCGCAGCGACGCGTAGTCGCCCAGCCCCACGCGGGCCGACACCTTGCCGTTCGCCGTTGCGCCGAAGTCCTCGAACCGTTCCAGGCGGACGGCGCCGCCGAGTGTCCAGCGGTCATCGGCCCCGCTCGCCTCGAGGTCGCCGTAGACCGCGACATTGTTGCGCGACCATGCGCCCGCTGCGAGCGGGCTGTAGCCGCTGAAGCCGTTCGATCCGGCGCTGAAGCCCTGCGCGGCGTACGGCCCGACCTGCCACGATTCCGGTTGGCCCTGCGTAGTCCGGTACTGCTCGTCGCGCCATTCCGCGCCGAATGCGAAATTGACCTGGTCGGTCACTGGATACGAGACGTCGAAATTGAACGCGACGTCCTGCTGGCGGTTGCTGCCCAGATCGAACTCGGTCGGCGTCTGGGGGCCGAGCGAGGCGTTCACGGTATTGCGGATGAAGAGGTCCGCTTCATGCGCCCCGAAGCTGGCGCTCGCATCCCAGGCAAGGCCGTTCGCGGCGAAACCCCGGATGCCGCCAACGACCGACATGTCGCGCGCGTCGCCACCGAAGTTGGGCGTGAAGCCACCGGGAAACCGCTCCTGGAACGAGAAGCAGTCGTTGTTCGCGCGGACCGCATCCAGCGCCGCCTGGTCCGGTACGTTGCCGGTGATGGCGACCACCGGGCAGTTGGCGGACCCCGCGCCCTGCGCCGCGAGCGCATCGCCGATCAACAATGTTCCGCCGCCATCCGCGCTGAAAACGCCGCCGCGGGTGTTCGGGTTGCGGAAGAAGAAGCCGCCGACCACCCGCTTGCTCGCGTAGTTGGTGTGGGCGTAGAACTGCGTGCCGTTCGCGAATAGATGGCCGAAGTTGCCGAAGGCCTTCAGGTCGTTGTCTACGTCCGGCGAACCCCAGATTTGCGCCGGTTCATTGATCTCGCCAAAGGCACCGGTGCCCACCAGCGTCTCAACGTCGGTACGCCGGATACTCCGGTCGGTCGCACCCGACCCGCCGTATTCGAGACTCAGGTTGGCGAATCCGGTCTGACCCAGCGGCAACCCGACATTGCCCGCGAAGGTGGCCGTCTGACCGTCCCATTGCTCGCCGTAGATGCCGGTCGTGAGCTCGACGCTGCCTCCCTCCCGCGCATCTCTCAGGAGGAAGTTCATGACGCCGGCGATCGCGTCGGATCCGTACTGGGCCGCTGCGCCATCGCGTAGTACCTCCACTTGCCGTAGCGCGATCGCCGGAATGGCGGAGAGGTCCGGTCCCTGCGAGCCGAATGCGACGCCGTTCCCGCCGTGCCAGTCGATGATCGCCGACCGGTGACGGCGCTTCCCGTTCACCAGCACCAGCGTGTGATCCGGCGCCAGGTTGCGCAGCATGGCCGGCCTGACGACAGTCGACGCGTCGCTGATCGGCTGGATATTGACGTTGAACGACGGAACCACGGTGCGCAACTGATCCTGCAGCGTTACCAGTCCCTGGCTCACCAGCTCGGTGGCCGGAATGGCGTCGACCGGCACGGGGGACTCCGTCACCGACCGGGGTTCGGCGCGGGTGCCGACGACTACCACGGTTTCGGTGAATGTCGGCGGCTCCTCCTGGTCCGGTGCCTCCTGCTGGTTCTGGGTGCAGGCGGCCTGTGCCGCCGCGTCGACCGGAAGCGAGCTCGCCACCAGTCCGGCCGCCAGGATGCCGGCTAACGCGCGCAGGACGCGCAGAGATCTCGTGGATTCGGTCTTGGCCACCAATGAACTCGACCGCCTGTGATCGTCCGGAGTATCGCCTACGCGACGATTTGCGGAATCGGTACTCCGTGAACGTCCGTCAGCCGCATGTCGCGGCCGTTGTAGCGGTATGTGAGCCTTTCGTGATCGATGCCGAGCAGGTGCAGGATTGTCGCGTGCAGGTCGTGTGGCGACACGCGTTGCTCTGCCGCCTTGTAGCCGAAGTCGTCGCTCGCGCCGATCACCTGGCCGCCCTGAATCCCGGCGCCCGCCATCCAGCCGGTCATCGTTCCCGGGTTGTGGTCGCGGCCGACGCCGCGCTGCGAGATCGGCATGCGGCCGAACTCTGCATGCCAGACGATGAGCGTGGAGTCGAGCATACCGCGCGCCTTCAGGTCGGTCAGCAACCCGGCGATCGGCTTGTCGGTCTCCCTGGCGTGCAGCGTGTGGTTCTCCACCAGGTTGCTGTGCGCATCCCAGGTGTCCGTGTTCTGTTGTCCAAGGCCGCCGTGGAAGAGCTGTACGAAGCGGACGCCCCGTTCGACCAGCCGCCGCGCCATCAGGCACTGCCGGCCGAACGGCTCGGTGATCGCCTCGTCAAGTCCGTAGAGCTTCTTCGTTGCTTCCGACTCGGCCGACGTGTCGACCGCCTCCGGTGCGCAGCCCTGCATCCGGTAGGCGAGCTCGTACGACGAAATGCGCGCCGCCAGTTCCGAGTTGCCCGGATTCTGCGTCAGATCAATCTCGTTCAGCTTCGCCAGCGTGTCGAGGCGGGCCCGTTGCTGGGCTTCCGTCATCCCCTCCGGGGGGGCCAGATCGACGATCGGATCCCCAACGGCGCGGAACAACGTTCCCTGGTAGCTGGCCGGCATGAATCCGGCGCTCCAGTCGTTCGGTCCGCCGAGTGGGCCGCCGCGATGGTCGTTCATCACGACGTACGCCGGCAGGCTGGCCGCCTCGGAGCCAAGGCCGTAGGTGACCCACGACCCGACGCTGGGGAAGCCCATCCGGATCTGGCCGCTTTGCATCTCGTAGGTGGCCTGAATGTGATCGTTCGAACGGCCGTAGAGCGACCGAATGAAGGCGAGCTCGTCGACCTTCGAACCGATGTGCGGGAAGAGTTCGGACACCTCGATCCCGCTCTCGCCGTGCCGGTGGAACTCGAACGGGCTCGGCATCAGCGGGCCGGGATGCCCCTGCCGGACGACGACCGATTCGGCCATCGGCTGGCCGGCGTACTGCCTCAGCGCCGGCTTCGGGTCGAACGTGTCCACCTGGCTGACCCCGCCGCTCATGAAGAGCGAGATGACCGCCGTGGCGCGCGGAGCGAAGTGAGGATCCTTCGGGGCGAACGGGTTGCCGGGAATCGGCGCCTCGCAGGTGTCCGACTGTTCGGCCGCGAGCAGGCCTTGCCGGCCGAGCATGTCGGCCAGGGCCAGTCCGGCGATGCCGCCGCCGGACTGGAACAGGAAATCGCGCCGTGACCAGAACGTCCGCTTGCGGCAGTGGTGATGGTGGTCAGCCATGTTCGTCTTCCTCTGTCCTTGGTGGTCGCGTTCGGTCCGTTCCTCCGCTACCGCAGGTACAGGAACTCGTTCAGGTTCATCATGACGTGGGTAAAGTCGGCCAGCGACTGCCCGGCGATCAGATCTCGGGCGATCGTCATCTCGGCATCGGTCGGCTGCCGCGTCAGGGCGATCAGGTAGGCGCGCCGGATCTGCGCGTCGACGTCGCCCGGCGCTTCGCGCTCGAGACGGTCGGCGAGCAGTTGCGCCTGGTTCAGCACGAACGGGTTGTTCATCAACGTCAGCGCCTGGGTCGACACCGTCGAGACGTTGCGAGCTGCCGCGGCCTGGTTCTGATCCGGCAGGTCGAACGTGTCGAAGAAGGGGAACCCGAGCGACCGCCGCCGGAAGACGTAGACGCTGCGACGCCACACCTCGGGGCGGTCCGGCTCCTCGCACCAGATGCCGGTCGCCGGCGCCGTGATCCGCCGCCCCGGTTCCGGGCTGCCGCACCAGAAGCCCTTGCCGTCCGACTGGAACAGGATGTCGGACGGAATGTGCGGAAAGACTCCGGGGCCGCCAATCGTCAGGTCGATGCCGCCGCTTACCGTCATGATGGAGTCACGCAGGATCTCGGCCTCGAGCCGCTGTCCGCGATAGCGCCAGAGCAGGTTGTTCTCGGGGTCGGCCGCCGCGTTGGCGTCGTTCGAGAAGGACGATGCCATCCGGTAGGCGTCCGACGTCATCAGGAGCCGGTGCATCTCCTTGATGCTCCAGCCCCGGTCCATGAACTCGACCGCGAGCCAATCGAGAAGCTCGGGATGGGTCGGCGCATCACCCATCCGGCCCAGGTTGTCCAGGGTTCGGACGATGCCCCGGCCGAAGTGGTGGTGCCAGATCCGGTTGATGATGACGCGCGCCGTCAGCGGGTTGTCACGTGACGCGATCCACTCGGCAAGGGCGAGACGCCGTCCGGCAGTACGGCCGTCGGGGCGCGGGATCTCCGTCGGCGGATCGCCGTAGGTCGCGACCGTCAGGAATCCGGGCGACATCTCCGAACCGGGACTGAACGGATCGCCGCGAATCAGGAAGTAGTTGGGAGGCGCCTGGTACGCGGATTCTCCTTCCTCCCACAGGTAGGTTCCCTCCGCGTCGGGCGGAGTGCGGCATTCCGGACAGCCGATGACTTCGTCCCCCGGTCCGTCGGGGGCAAACCGGTAGTCGCCGTCGGTGACGATGTGCGCCATCGGCGGTTCGGGCGGCCGTTGTCCGTTGAGCGCCGCTAGCTGCGAGCGGAGCTCCTCCACGCGCGCTCGATCGTCGGGGCGCAGGGCCTCGGTGACCCGCGCGCGCGGCGGATTGAGGGTGAGCACCTGCGTGGCGAGGAGTTGCTCCCCCGCAGTGCGTTCCGCCTCCGGCTTGAATGCGGCCGCCTGCACGTTTTCCGGGAAGTTATCCCGGATCATCTGGGCGCGGAGTTCCTCCCGGTAAGGACCCTCGATGGCGCCGATCTCGTCACGCAAAGGCTGCTGCCGCCGGTCGATGTCGGCATTCGCGGCTCGCCAGGCGTCCGCTTCGGCGCGGTCGAGAAGGGGCTGATCGACTTCGACGTAGCCGAAGATCGACGCCTGCATGCTGTAGTAGTCCTTTTGCAGAATCGGATCGAACTTGTGGTCGTGGCATCGGGCGCAGTGGACGGTCATGCCGAGGACGCCGCGCCCGATGGTCGCCAGGACATCGTCCAGGTAGTCGTGCCGCCGTTCGGGGTTGTCCTTCTCCCGGAAGTTGACGCGCGGACCGGCGCGAAGGAAGCCGGTGGCGATGAGTGTTTCGTCGGTCACGTGATCCAGTTCGTCGCCCGCGATCTGCTCGCGCAGGAACTGGTTGTAGGGCTTGTCCCGGTTGAACGCGTCAATGACGTAGTCGCGGTAGCGCCAGGCGTTGATCCGAACGTAGTCCTGCTCGAAACCGTCGGTATCGGCGTAGCGGGCGACATCGAGCCAGTGACGGCCCCAGCGCTCGCCGTAGTGGGGAGAGTCCAGCAACTGCTCGATAAGCCGTTCCCACGCTCCGCGCTCGGTGTCGGCGAGGAACGCATCGACCTGCTCCGGAGTCGGCGGCAGTCCAATGAGGTCGAGGTACGCGCGCCGCAGCAGGGTCAGGCGGTCGGCCCGTGGCGCCGCCTCGAGACCGGTGTCCCGGCGGGCCGAGTCGAGGAACCGATCGATCGGGTTGGTATAGACATCCGAGGCGGGAACGGGCGCCTGTACCGGGTGCTGGAACGCCCAGTAGTCGCGAGCGCCGGGAGGCAACTCGCTGTTCTCGATGGCCGCGAGCGCAACTTCGGCGTCGGTCGCGCCGTCCGAATCCCAGTGCGCGCCTTCCTCGATCCAGGTGCGCACGGCGGCCAGTTCCGCGTCTGTCAGCGGATCGCCGGTCATCGGCATCGCGGGCTGATCGAGCCCCGTCACCACGCGGTAGAGGCGGCTCGAATCCGCATCGCCCGGTACGATCGCGGGACCCTTCGTGCCGCCGGCGAGCGCTCCGTCGCGCGTGCTCAGGTCCAGGTCGGAGAGCTGTGCTGCCTCGCCATGACAGTTCCAGCAACTCCGCTCCATGATCGGACGGATGTGATCGGTGAATGTGACAGGCCCGGTCTGCGCGGCGGCCGGCCCGGCCGCGGCCCCGGCGAGGAGAACCGCCGCGGCGGCAACCAGGGGCGCCCGGACCCCTTGAAACGTGGATTTCAGGCTGTGCATCGGTTCGGTTGCTTCGCTCGCTCTCCCACGATCGCTACTTCGCGATCTTCGGCAGTTTCGATCGATAGTCGGGATCCTCGGCGTGCCGGTAGTTGTGCACGATGTTCTCCAGGCCGCGGTTCCCTTCGTGGCAGGCGTACTCGAACATCGGCTGTTCGGTCTTGTGCATCGGAATGACGGCAGTCCAGTTCCGCTCCCAGGTGGCCGGGTCGTCGAATGTCACCTCGTACTGAATGACCTCGGGTGCGACGCGCGTGAAACGCTCGGTAAGGAGCATCTCCGAAGTCGCGCCGCGCGGGGCGCCGTCGGGCATGAAATTGGTCGTCTCCACCACCAGGGTGTCGCCCTCGTAGTAGCCGCGTGAGGAACCGTGCCATTGCGGTACGGCGCTGTCCAGGTGTGGACGACCGTCCAGCGGAACGACGCGGACCGCGTGGATCATCTCCTGCATGATGGCGACGTGCGTCGGCGTCTGCACGATCTGGTAGTTGTTGTTGTAGGCGCCCGGCAGGCGCGGCACGCCGAACGTGATGCAGCGTTCACTCAGGCTTCGATCCTGCACCGCATGGGTAAACCCGCGGCGTTCGTTTCGTTCGCGTGCTGCCGCACGGGCCGCCTCGGTGGTCGACGGGATGCGGCCGTTCGCCGGATCGACGATGAGCGACGACCGCCGATCCGCCGTCATCTCACGTCCGTTGTCCAGCCACCACTTGGCATGCACGCTGGGCGAGCGGTCGTAATCGTCGAGCTGCTCGGAGTTGATCCGTTCGTACTCCGCCACCTCGTCGGCGGTCAGGGTCGCCTTGTCGCCGAACCCCGCCGGCCGCTGGAGAGGCGTCGCCGTTCGATAGTCCCAGACTCCCTGCAGATCCGGCGCACCCCACGGCGTGCGCGGCGTCTCGAAGTCGGCGGTCGCCGTCGTGCCCTCGGGCGCGCGTTCCTGCGCCGCGGCAGCGCCCACCAGCACGGCAATCAGGCACGCCGCAACTACCAACCTTGCTGCCGTAACAATTCCACCATTCACCGGACACCTCCTGCCAGGACGGCGCGCAGGGCCCAATACACCGCAGCCTAGCCCGACCACCGTCGCCTGCGGCTCCGATGGCCGCCCAACCGGGCCTAGCCAGGAGTCTGCGCCGTTCCACGGCGCAGACTCCTGGCGCCCTTGATCAGGGAGGATATCACTGCTCCCCGTCTGGATCGACTCTCCCCGACCATGCCGCTCAAGGCGGAGCCCTCCGCCCGGCGACCCTACCTGGACGACAGCGACGGCAGCTTCGAAAGGTAGTCGGGATCCTCCGCGTGGCGTGCGTTGTGAAGGATGTTCCCGAGGCCGTAGTTCCCTTCGTGGCAGGCGTACTCGTAGGTGGGCTGATCCGTGCGGGTCATCGGCATGGCGAACGTCCAGGGGCGCGTCCAGGTCTCCGGGTCGGTCAGCGTGGCGCTGTAAGTGATCGTCTCCGGGCCGACGCGGGTGAGCCGTTCCTCCAGCCGCAGCCCCGCCGTCGCGCCGCGGGGCGCCGCCTTCGACGAAAAGTGCGTGCTGACCATGACCAGGGTGTCGCCTTCCCAGTGCCCGCGCGCCACGCCGGACCAGAGCCGGACATCGTCCGCCGGACGATCCCGTCCGTCGAGCGCCACGATGCGCGGGTTGTGAATCATCTCCGAGAAGAGGACGACGTGATCCGGTGTCTGGAGAATCACGTAGTTGTTGTTGTAAGGACCGGGCGTCGGGGGCATGCCGAAGGTGATACAGCGTTCGGTCAGGCTCCGGAACGTCGGGCCATCGGCGGGGTGCTGCTGCGCCCGCTGCCGCCGCGTCGCGGCGCGAGCCTTCGCCCCGTCGGTCGTCTCGGGGATCCGGCCGTCAGGCGGATCGACGATCAGCGAGGTGCGCCGGTCCGAAGTAAGTTCCCGGCCGTAGTCGAGCCACCAGACGGCGTGAACCGTCGTTCGGGCGTCACGCACCGCGTTCGCCTCGAGTTCGTACTCGGCCGCTTCTTCCTCCGTGGCGACGGTTCGGTCGGCGAACTGCTCCGGACGTTCGAGCGGTGTCAGCGTCCGGTAGTCCCAGACACCCTGCAGATCGGGGTCGCCCCACGGTGTCGTAGGTGGCGTCCAGCCGTCTGATCGAACATCTTCGGCTTCCGCCTGCGCGGCGGCCGGGGCAGGAAACGCGGCAGCGCCGATGCCGACAAGGAAGCCGACACCGAGGACCGAGGCAAACACCAGGCGGTGCTGCCCCCCCGCCTGTTCAACGCAATGTCTCCCGCCGTTCATCGTGCTCTCCTGTCGCTTGGCCTTCCCAGGCGCCACGCCCCCCAAGGACACGGGTTCGCAGCGCCAAGAATAACCGTCCCGCGCCCCGTCCGACTATCGTATAGCCGATGGCGGCATGAAACAGGTGGATGACGACATGACAAGCATCCGAATCGCGACGGGAATCGTTGTGGTGGCGGCCACTGTGGTTGCGGCGGGACCGGCGCACGCGCAGGAACCGGTCGACTTGCTGCTGCACAACGGCAAGGTCTTCACGGCCGACCCGCTCCTCTCCACCTATTCGGCGCTTGCGGTGCGGGACGGGCGCATCGTCGCGCTGGGCTGGGACGAACTGACGGAACGCTACCGCGCGGCGCGCACCATCGACCTCGACGGGCGGCTCGTCGTGCCGGGCTTCATCGACACGCATATCCACATCCGCGGGAATCCGGAGCGCTGGGTCGATCTGGCCGGACTGGAGAGCCTCGGCGAGCTGAAGGCGCGCGTGACGCGGAAGGCGGAACAGCTCGGGGCGGGCGAGTGGATCACCGGCTACGGCTGGTCGGAAGACGAGTTGGCCGAGCAGCGACGGCCGTTCCGCTGGGACCTGGATGACGCGGCGCCGGCCAACCCGGTGATCCTGACCAGGGCCGGCGGGCACAGCTCGGTCGCCAGTTCCCTCGCGCTGGACGAGGCGGGGTTGACACCGGAGACCGAGACGCCACCCGGAGGCATCATCGAGCTCGACGACAACGGCGGGATGAACGGGATCCTGCGCGAAGGAGCGCAAGGGCTGGTGAGCCGCCTCGTGCCCGATCCCACTGCGGACGAACTGCGGGCGAGCTTTGTCGAGAACCTGCGTAACCTGCTTGCGCTCGGGGTCACCGGCATCATTCAGGCGGGGACGGGAATCGAGGGATACGCGGACTGGGAGTCGGTCTACGCGGAGCACGCCGGCGAGCTTCCGCGGGCCGCGGTGCAGCTTCGCGTCCCGCCGGACCCGCAGCGCGCCATCGACATGCTGGACCGTTTCGGCCGCAGGACGGGCGACGGTGACGAGTGGCTGCGGGTCGGACCGATGAAGTTCTTTGTCGACGGCGGCTACACGGGCGCCGCCGCCTGGACCCTCGAGCCCTACAAGGGACAGCCGGACTACTACGGGACCGGCGCGCTGATCGACGAGGCGGGCCTGATGGAGATCTCGCGCGCCGCCCACGACCGGGGCTGGCAGATGGGCTTCCACACCATCGGCGACGCGGCCATCGCCATGACCGTCGACGTCTGGGCGCGCATGCTGGAGGCGTCGCCCCGCGCCGACCACCGCCACTACCTGAATCACTTCACGGTCCGGCCACCCGCCGAGACGATGCAGAAGATGGCGACCTGGAACATCCACATCGCCCAGCAGCCCAACTTCACCTATACGCTGGACGGGCGCTACGCGGAACACCTCGAGGGCGAACGCTACCAGACCAACAATCCCCTGCGGTCGCCGATGAGCCACGGCGTGGTCGTGGCGCTCGGCAGCGACATTCTCCCGATTGGGCCGATGGTGGGATTGCAGGCGGCCGTCACGCGCCGGGGCATGAGCGGGGCGGTGGTCGGTCCCGGCGAGGCCCTCACGATGCCCGAGGCCATCGTCGGCTACACGCGGCTGGCCGCGCACCTTACCTTCGAGGAGGACGAGAAGGGCAGCCTGGAGATCGGAAAGCTGGCCGACCTGGTGGTCCTCTCGCAGGACCTGCTCACCATCGACCCGGCGCGCACGATGGAGACCGAGGTCGACCTGACCGTCCTCGGCGGCCGCGTGGTCCACGAGCGGTAGCGATTCGTGTCTGACGCGCCGGTCCACCTGCGCAGGTCGCTCGGCCGCGGCGACGTGCTGGCTATCGCCTTCGGCGCGATGGTCGGCTGGAGCTGGGTCGTGCTGGCCGGCGAGATGATCGTGCGCGCGGGCGCGGTCGGCTCGATCCTCGCCTTTGGGGCCGGCGCCGTCATGGTCTGGCTGGTCGGGCTCACCTACGCGGAGCTGTCGGCCGCGCTGTCGCGCGCCGGCGGCGAGATCAGCTTTACGTTCGTGGCGTTCGGCCCGGCCGGCGCCTTCGTTTGCGGCTGGACGCTGGTTCTTGCCTACGTGGCGGTATGCGCCTTCGAGGCAGTCGCCCTGCCGACCGTTCTCAGCTATCTGATTCCCGACTTCGAGGCGGCCCATCTCTACACCGTGGCGGGCTGGGAGGTGCATGCGAACTGGGTGCTCGCGGGCGTGGCGGGTGCATTGGCGATCGGCGTGGTCAACTACCGCGGCATCCGTTTTGCCGCCTTCGCGCAGCGACTGGCGGTTGCCAGCCTCCTGCTGGTAGGTCTGGCCTTCTTCCTGCCGGGCGCCGTGCGCGGCGATGCCGCCAACCTGGCGCCGTTGGTCACCGGCTGGGAGGGCGTGCTGCGGGTCGTGATCATGACGCCCTTCCTGTACGTCGGCTTCGACGTCATTCCGCAGCTCGCCGAGGAGATCGACGTTCCCTTCCGGACCATCGGCCGCATCATCATCCTGTCCATTGCGATGGCGCTCGGCTGGTACGGCCTGGTGCAGTGGACGGTAGGCCTGTCGCTGGATCCCGCCACGCTGGCGGACCGGGCTCTGCCGACGGCGGACGCCATGAGCGCCGTCTACGGCAGTGAATGGGCCGGCCGGGCGCTCGTGATCGGTGGAGCGTTCGGCATCCTGACGAGCTGGAACGCGTTCTTCCTCGGGGCTTCCCGGCTGCTGTTCGCAATGGCTCGCGGCGGGATGCTGCCGGCGGTCTTCGCGCGCCTGCACCCCCGCTACGGGTCACCCGTGGCGGTGGTCGCAGCGCTGACCGGGATCACCGCGGTCGCGCCGTTCTTCGGCCGGCCGGCGCTGGTGTGGCTGGTCGACGCGGGTTCACTGGCGACCGTCGTCGCGTACCTGTTCGTGGCCGCGGCGTTTCTCGTCATCCGGCGGCGTCATCCCGACCTTCCGCGTCCGTACCGGGTCGTGGCGCCGACACTGGTCGGCTGGCTCGCGGTCGCGGCTACGGTGTTCTTCATCCTGCTCTATCTGCCGGGCAGTCCGTCGGCTCTCGTCTGGCCGGAGGAGTGGGCGATCGTGTTGCTTTGGTTGGCACTGGGTGCCGTCCTGGGAGCCGGCGCGCGGGGTCGGATCGCGACGCTGGGGGCGGCCCGGCAGGCCCGGCTGATTCTGGGAGACCAACTGCACCTGGCGCGCCGGTGGTGGTAACATGCACCGTTACGAGGGAGTGCTTTCCCGTTGCTCGCGCGGTACGTCCGCGAGCCGAGGAGATAGTCTCATGCAGATTCGATTCCGTGCGGTAGCTCTGTCCGCGGCGCTCTTGATGCTCTTCGTGACGGCGGCGGCGGCTCAGTCGGGGTTGCGCACGCCGGATGGCCGGCCCGACCTGCAGGGGGTCTGGGACTTCCGCACCATGACGCCGCTGCAGCGGCCGGAGGATCAGGAGCGGGAGTTCCTCACCGAGGAAGAGGCGGCCGAGGCCGAAGCGGCCGCCACCGCGCGGCGGGCGGCGCTGCTGGAGCCCAGCGAAGTGCGGACTGAACCGTTGCCGGCGGGAGGCACCGGCGCGGAACGCGGCCAGCGAGTAGGTGGCTACAACGACTTCTGGCTCGACTACGGCACGAATGTCATCGAAGACCGTCGGACAGCGCTCATCATCGATCCGCCGGACGGCCGGCTGCCGCCCCTGACGCCGGAGGGCGAACGCCTGCGTCAGGTCGGTTCCCTCGCCGAAGATCTTCCCATCGAGCGCCCCGTCCGGGTCCGGGCGGCCGGCACCAGCCCCGATGATCCCGAAGATCGTGGCCTGGCCGAGCGTTGTCTGCTCGGCTTCAACAGCGGTCCGCCGATGATGCCGAGCGGCTACAACAACAACATGCAGTTGTTCCAGACGCCGGATCACGTCGTCATCCTGAACGAGATGGTGCACGACTCCCGGATCATCCCGCTCGACGGCCGTCCGCACCTTACGGAGGACATTCGCCAGTGGATGGGCGACTCACGCGGCCACTGGGACGGCGATACGCTGGTCGTGGTAACGAAGAACCTGACGGAATACACGGGCAGCTTCGACCCGTCCGCCACCCTGTCGATCGGCACAGGATTGACGGTAACCCTGACCGAGCGCTTCACTCGTGTCGATGAGGACACGCTTCTCTACGAGTACACGGTGGACGACCCGACGATCTTCACGCAGCCTTTCACCGTGGCGGTCCCGATGCGCCGCAACACGGAGCCGATGTTCGAGTACGCCTGCCACGAGGGGAACTACGGCCTGTTGAACATCCTCAGCGGCGCCCGGGCCGAGGAAGCGGAGTCCCAGTAGAGTCCTAGAGGGTGAGGACGAGCCGCCTTGCCCGGTCCGTCACGAGACCGGCAAACCGAGCCAGCGCGTCCGCGTTCAGCCCTGCCGCCGCCAGTTCGTTGACCACCGGCGTGGCCTGTTCGATCGCAAGGGCGCACAGTTCGCGGACCCTCCGGCGTACCAGCGGAGCGCCCACTCCAACCTGGCGCGCAAAGCGATCCCAGTCGCCGCGGCGGAACTCCTGAATAGTACGGCGTCTCGCGACGGGCATTGCCAGTCGGGGCGAGATGTCGGGATAGGCAACCGTCGAGAGCAGATCGTAGAGAGGCGCCAGTTCGACGCGGCCGTCCCGATGGAGGAGGCTGTAGTTCTTGCCGTGCGCATCCGCGTTGCCGAGTAGCACCTGCGCGATGGCGGCATCGGTGAGCCTGAGCACTGCGAGCGCGGGCGTCGTGCAGGCGCGCCGGACGAGGTCGAAGCACTCCCTGAAACCGGGGCCGCCGTCAGCCACGTACTTCTGGCCGCTCGGCCTGCCTAGCGCCTGGCAGAAGTCCTCCTGGTGCAGACGCTGGACGACGCCGTTCCGTCCCATTCGCCGGTCGTACCGCGTCACGATCAGACAGGGTTGATCCGGCAGCGTGAGGCACGGCGTGACCGGTGCGACCTCCAGGCCCATGCGCAGGGCGAGGCGCATGGCGCAGGCTTCGTTCTCCGTCGTGGCCTCGAACCGTTCAATGGACGGCTTCAGGATGTGTGTCGTGGCTTGTCCGGGTGCGGGCAGCGCAACCCGTCCGCCGATCATCACCACCGGCAACTTGGATTGCACGCCGGCCAACGAGAGTCGCAACTGCCGGTTGCCGACAAGGAACGGTCGCGTCCGCATCTCGGCCAGAACGTCGACGAACTCCTGATCGGACAAGGCCCGAACCGGCTCGGCCGAATCGCGGGCCGGCGGCGCTCCGCTTTCCGGGAAGAACGTCAGCGCCCCCGCCACTTCGCCGCCCAGTTGTTCGAGCAGTGCAAAGGGATTGCCCGGTGATACGCCGAGAGTCGAAGCGACCGCATCCCGTTGTGGTCCTTCCGGCAGCAGGCCGTCGAAGAACGCACGGCATTCCCGTTCTTGGAACGGCTCCGGTCGCTTCGGCAGCGAGAACGAAAGTGACGGGGCGTCCGAGTTCACCAACCATTCGTCCGCGTACCTGAACGACATCGCGCCGTGGTCGTCCAGGGTGAGCAATCCGGCGATAACGTCGCCCCACCGGACGGTGAGACTACGGCTCATGAGTGAGGCCCTGAACGCGGAGTGCCCGAGGTTCGATGTGCAGCGTCAAGCCCAGCGCCCGGATGACGGCGAGTACCTTGCCTATCTGCGCCGTCGGCTTGCCCTGTTCGAGCTCCACCAGGAACCGGAGTCCCACGCCCGCGGCGCCCGCCAGTTGATCCTGACGCAGGCCGAGTGCCCGCCGCCGGTCGCGAACCTGCCGTCCAATCTCTTGGGGTGTCATGACATTCCCGAACGGGAATATATGCCACTCCGCGTGTGAAGCCAAGTTGCATGTTCCCGCTCGGTAAAGGCATCATCGGTGCGGGGAGGAAGAGACATGACGTCACGACGCAGATTCCTGATGCAGGCGGCGGCGTTCGGAGGGGTGGCGCTGGCCGCCCGGCCCGGGGTGTCGGCCGCGCGCGCCGCGGCGCAGTCGGGCAGCGCGGTCGACTATGCCGCGATGTACCGCGCGCGGCGCAACTGGGGGCGCTGGGGAGCGAACGACCAGGTGGGCGCGATCAACCTGATCACCGCCGAGAAGCGCCGTGCGGCGGCGGGACTGGTGCAGACGGGGCGGACCGTTTCCCTGAGCCGCACGTTCGAGCCGCCCCAGCACTTTATGACGAAGAGCTCCCTTGGGTCGGGTGGCGGCTACGTCATGGACTACCTGGGGTTCATCTACCACGGCGTGACGATCACGCACATCGACGCGCTCTGCCACATCTGGGACGGCGACGGGATGTGGCAGGGGCGCGATCCGGACGTGGAGGTCACGACGCAGGGAGCGCACTTCGGCGACATCACGCACTGGAAGGAAGGGATCATCACCAAGGGCGTGCTGATCGACGTCCCGCGGCACCGGGGCGCGCCGCACGTCACGATCGAGCAGCCGGTTACCGCGGACGAACTCGAGGCGATCGCGCAAGCCGAGAACGTCACCGTGGAGCCGGGCGACGCGCTGCTGGTCCACAGCGGCTGGGGCGCCTACCTGGCGAGCGAACCTGACCCGAGGCAGGGCGGCCCCGGTCTGCACGCGAGCTGCGCGGAGTACATCCGCGACCACGACGTTGCCCTGCTCGGCTGGGACCTGATGGACGCTCGCCCCCAGGGCGACCTCGCCTGGCCGGTGCACGGCGTCCTGTTCAACTTCGGCGTCGCCCTGCTCGACAATGCGCTGCTCGAGCCGATCGCCGAGGCGTGCCGCGAAGAGAACCGCTGGTCATTCCTGTTCCAGGCGCTTCCCCTCAACGTCGCGGGGGGCACCGGCAGTCCGGTCAATCCGATCGCAATGTTCTGAAGGGGTGGACGATCTGTAGTGCCGCGTCCGGGTGGCTATACTCGGAATTGTGTCCACGGCGTCGCACGTTCGACGCAAGACGTGGACCTGCTCACGCTGTCGGACATCAGTCTGGGCGGAGCGGCTTGGGATGCCGCCAGCGATGGGTGCGGCTTCTGCGCGAAGGTGCGAAAGATGCCGGCGGGGACGCCGGCGCACCGTAGCGAACGTCCTACTCCGGGAGTGCGAAGGCCACCAGCGCGGGCACCTCACCGCCGACCGTGAGGGCGATGTACTGACGGCCTTGGTGCAGGTAGGTCATCGGCGTGCCGATGGCGCCGCCGGGCAGGTCGACCGAGCCGACGACCGCGCCGGTCGTCTTGTCGCGCGCGATCAGCCGGGGACCGTCGTCGTTGTTCTCGCCGCCGGCGGAAAGCGCGCTCACGAGGAGGGTCTTGGTGAGAACCGGGCCTCCCCGTCCGTCGCCCCCAAGAGGCGGCAGGTCGAGGTCCCGCAGGCGCGGGTGGTTGCGGAAACGGTCGCCATCGCCGTTCGGCTGCATCCAGGCGTGGTCGCCGGTGTTGAGGTCGATGGCGGTCATCCGGGAGTAGGGCGGCTTGAAGAGCGGCAGGCCCTGAGGCATCAGCGATGGCGTCGCGAATCCGCCCTGCGTGTAGTTGAGGTCGGCGCCTTCCTCTTCCGGAGTGATGTACTTCAGGATGGAGTAGGCGTTCACCGACGGGACATAGAGGATGCCGGTTTCGGGATCGACGGCCGAGCCGCCCCAGTTCGCGCCGCCGGCCAGCGCCGGGCGCTGAATCGTCCCCTGCATCCCGCCCTCGACGGAGAGCATCGGCGGCGAGAACAGTCCGCCCAGCCGGTGGTTCCGCACCGCTTCGACCGCCATCTGCCGCAGTTCCGGCGTGAAGTCGACCAGATCGTCTATCGACGAGCCTTGGTACTCGAACGGCGCCGGCCTGGTCGGGAACGGCTGCGTCGGCGCCAGCACCTCGCCCGGAAGATCCGTGTCGGTCTCGACCGGCCGCTCCTCGATCGGCCAGACCGGCTCGCCTGTCACGCGATCGAAGACATACGTGAAGCCCTGTTTGCTCACCTGAGCGAGCGCTCGCACCGGACGCCCGCCGACCGTGACGTCCACCAGGTTCGGATGCGTCGGGAAGTCGTAGTCCCAGACGCCGTGATGCACTGCCTGAAAGTGCCACTGGCGCGCGCCGGTCTCGATGTCGAGGGCGACAATGCTTTCGGCGAAGAGGTTGTCGCCGGGGCGATGGCCGCCGTAGTAGTCGTTCGTTGGCGTGCCGGTCGGCAAGTAGACGAGCCCCAGTTCCTCGTCGGCGGCGAAGGCGGACCAGACGTTGGCGCCGCCGGTGTAGCGCCACGAATCGCCCCCCCAGGTATCCACGCCGAAGTCGTCCGATTCCGGCACCGTCTTGAACATCCAGCGCGTCTCGCCGGTGCGTGCGTCGACCCCCTGCACCCACCCCGGCACCTGTTCGCGTGCGATTGGCTGATCGGAAATCGAAAGCGGCGTGACGATGACGCCCCGTGAGACGAGCGGCGGCGAATTGACGCTGACGAAGGGATGGCCCTTCCAGTCCACCAGCCCGCGTCCGTTCCGCGGCAGTTCGGCGGCCAGATCGACACGTCCGCCATCGCCGAAATCCGCGACCGGTTCGCCGGTCCTGGCGTCGAGGGCCAGCAAGTATCCGTCCGGTGTGCCGTAGTAGAAGAACTCCCGGTCTCCGTCCCGCCAGTAGGCTCCGCCACGGGAGCTGAAGTTGCTGGAGTTGATGGAGAACTTCGTGTCCCGAACCACTTCCGGGTTGTGGACCCAGATCGTCTCACCGCTCCCCGCGTCGAGCGCCACCGCGAGCCGGAGTGGCGTAACGACGTAGAGGACGCCACCCGACATCAGCGGCGTCACCTTCAGGTTGACGAGGCTCACGTCCCCGTGGAGCTTACGGAGCGTCTCGAGGTCCAGCCCGGCGTCGGCGGACTGCCAGCGCCAGGCGATCTCGAGATCGTTGAAGTTGGTTGCGTCGATCTGATCGAGGCTGGAGTACTTCGTGCCGCCCAGGTCGCCGCCGTAGTAGGGCCACTCGCCGTTCGGCGCGCCCTGCTGGCCTGCTGCCGGGGTGGCGGTCGCGAGGGCCGCGACCGCGGTGACGACCCCGGCCGCCAGGGAGGTCCTTGCCGCGCGCGCCCTCATGGCTACTGCTGTCCGGCGCCGCTTGCCTGTTCGTCCTCGGTCATCTCGTCGACGACCCCCAGATCCCGGAGGGCCTGCGCGGAGTTGCCGCTTGGGTAGGTAGTGATGTCGGGTCGCGCCGCGCGGCCTCGTTCGGACCGCTCGGCGATCTGCAGCGGCGTCTGGCCGCTGCCGTTCTTCAGCGTGAGGTCGGCCCCATGCTCAGCGAGCAGCTCCACGACGCTGGCGTAGTTGCGCCGGGCGGCGGTATGGATTGGCGCCGTGCCGTTGCGGTCCACGTGGTTCACGTCGGCGCCGAACTCGATGGCCACCCTGGCCGCTTCGAGCGCCTGCCGCTCGTCGGCGTCCGGATCGCGTAGCGAACTGTTGAAGACGCGGCCCCGATTGTGCAGGCCGCGCACCGCGGCGAGCAGCGGCGGCTGGAAGCCGCCAGCGATGTGGGGCGGACCGACGCCGCCCGCCCGCTCGAACACCGGCGCCCACAACTCGAGCGTCGTGAGCGACGGATCGGCTCCGGCGTCCACCAGAGCCCGCATGATCTCCGGCTCCTGGTAATACGCGGCGAGCCAATATGGCGTGGCGCTTGCCAGTTGCGGTGCGATGTACCAGTCCTGGCCGGCGCGGCGGAGCGGCGTTCCCTTCCCGACGCGTGCGTTCGGATCGGCGCCGGCGTCCGTCAATGCTTCCACGAGAAGCCGATCTCCCCGCAGAATCGCGGCATGCAGCGGCGTGTAGCCCGCGCCCTCGGCGTTCACGTCGGCGCCCGCCTCCGTCGCCCACAAAGCAAAGTCGGTGTGGCCGCTGTGCGCCGCGATGGTCAGCACGCTGGCGCCTGTCGGGGCCGTATCGTTGATGTCGGCCCCGCCCGCGAAGAGCAGCCGGCCCGCTTCCATATCGCCACGGCGCGCGGCAAAAAGGAGTGGCGTGTAGCCGCCGCGGTTCCAGACGATGCCCTGGTCGTACTGGGAGGCGTTGGTGCTGTCGTTGTGCATCAGGCGCGGGCGGACGCGCGAGCGCGCATGGATGTCCGCCCCATGCTCCAGCAGCACGGAGATCACGTCGTGATGGCCTTGGGCCACGGCCCACATCAGCGCGGTCTGATCGCGCGAGGTTTCGGCGGCGTCGATGTCTGCGCCGTGCGCCAGTAGCAGCCGGACGGCCTCGGCGCTGCCGGTACGCGCGGCGGTCATGACGGAGGTCTCGCCCTCCGGCAACGTGACGTTGGGGTCGGCGCCGGCGTCGAGCAGCCGCTTGACCATGCGCGCGCTGCCGTTGTCGGCGGCCAGCCAGAGCGGCGTGGCCCCGAGTTCGTTAGCGGCGGTCACGTTTGCGCCGGCGTCGATCAGCAGTTCGGCAATCTCGTGGTCGTCGCGGTAGGCGGCCCAGTGCAGCGCGGTCGCGCCGTCGGGCTGCCGGGCGTTGACGTCCGCACCCTCGTTGATCAGCGTCCGAACCGCGTCGCCGTTCTGTCCGCGCGCCGCCTCGATGATCGGCGCATCGTCAGCGTTCATGGCGACGGCCGGACCGGCCGCAGGCAGGGCAAGCAAAATGGCAATCGCCCAAGGCGCCCCCGTCCGCACGGAGCTTTCCATCGAGCCGCTCGTCCATGTCCTGCGCATAGCCGCCTATCTTACCGTAGCCGTGGCGTTCCGCAATCGCCGGGGCGGGCGGCGCGCGGGAGCGTGGCGCTGATCGGACGGATACCAATCGCCGTGAGCTCCCCTCGGCCGGGAGAGGGTTGACAGAGGTCCGAAACAGCGAAAAAATGGCGCGATCCGGAGCGTAATCGGGTCCGGGCCACTTGTCTGTCTGCCCGCTACGCTTTCGGGGCGGGGCGCAGGAGAGAGGATTGTACGTGCGACGAGGCTTGTTGGCGGCGCTCGGCGCGGTTTCGCTTCTGCTCGGGGTGGTGGCAATGGCGCAGGCGCCCGCCGCCCAGACCCAGGCGGTCGCCTCCAACGCGACCGAGGTTTCCCCGCAGCGGGCGCTGCTCGATCGGTACTGCGTTACCTGCCACAACGAACAGATCGTCGGCGGGACCTCCGGTTCGGGCCGACTGGCGGATCAGTTGCGCCTGCTCGGCCTGACGCTCGACACGGCGGATGTCGACGACATCGCGACGGATCCGGAGCTGTGGGAGAGAGTAGTCCGGAAGCTGCGGGTGGGCGCGATGCCGCCGCAGCCGCGCCCCCGCCCCGATCAGGAGACCTACGACGGCTTCCGCCGCTGGCTGGAGGACGAGCTCGATCGCGCGGCCGCGGTGCAGCCCAACCCCGGACGGACCGCCGCGTTCCACCGGCTGAACCAGGCGGAGTACCGGAACGTCATCCGCGACCTGCTTGACCTCGAAGTCGACGTCGCGACTCTCATTCCGCCCGACTCGCCCGACCAGCACGGCTTCGACAACATCGCCACGTCCTTGTCGCTCTCGCCGGCGCTACTCGAGCGCTATGTGTCGGCGGCGCGAAAGATCAGCCGTCTGGCGATGGGCGAGGCGCCGCCGGGCGGCGCGGTCGTCGATACGTATGACGTGCCGCTCAACCTGATCCAGACGGATCAGCAGAGCGAGGATCTGCCGTTCGGATCGCGCGGCGGCGCCGCTATCCGCCACCACTTTCCAGTCGACGGCGAATACCGGATCCAGTTGCGGCTGCAGACCAACTACGTCGGCTACGTGCGTGGCATCGATGATGCGCACGAGGTGGAGATCCGCCTCGATGGCGAGCGCATCGGCCACTTCACGTTCGGGGGCGAGGCGCCCGGCACGCCGGCCCCGATCAGCTTCTCCGGCAACATCCGCGGCACGGACGACTGGGAGGACTACACGCTGCACGCGGACGACGGCCTGGAGGTTACGTTGTTCGTCCCGGCCGGTCCCCACACGATAGGCGTGTCGTTCCCGCGTGAGACGTGGGAAGAGGAAGGAGTCCTGCAGCCGCGGCAGACCGGCTTCGCGCTGGCCATCAACGAGATGCCGGATACGAACCCGAGGCTCGGCAGCGTGCAGATCACCGGCCCGCTCAGCGTAGAGGGTCCGGGAGATACACCGACGCGCCGCCGCATCTTCACCTGTCGGCCGGCACCGGACGCAACGGATGCCGAGGCGCGCGCCTGCGCCGGGGAGATTCTCTCCGCGATGGCACGCCGCGCCTACCGCCGGCCGGTCGAGGAGGCCGAAGTCGCGACGCTGCTGGCGTTCTACGATGACGGTTTCGCCGAGGGCGGCTTCGAGCGGGGAGTGCAGTTCGGCATCGAACGGCTGCTCGCCGATCCCGACTTCCTCTTCCGTGTCGTGCGCGATCCGGTCGATGCCGCTCCGGACAGCAACTATCCGATCTCGGATGTCGTCCTGGCGTCGCGGTTGTCGTTCTTTCTCTGGAGCAGCATCCCGGATGACGAACTACTGGATGTCGTGGAGCGGGGGACTCTGAGCGATCCCGATGTTCTGGAGCAGCAGGTTCGCCGGATGATGGCCGATCCGCGCTCGCAGGCGATGGTCGACAACTTTGCCGGACAGTGGCTCTACGTCAGGAACATGCAGGGCGTGATCCCCGACCCGAACATTTTCCCGGAGTTCGACGAGAACCTGCGGGAGGCGTTCGAAACGGAAACGGAGCTGTTCATCGGCAACCAGTTGCGCGAAGACCGGAGCCTTCTGGAACTCCTCTCCGCCAACTACACCTACGTCAATGAGCGTCTGGCCGAGCACTACGGCATCTCGGGCATCTACGGCAATCGGTTCCGCCGGGTCGAACTGGACGGCGTGCAGCGGGGCGGCCTGCTCGGCCACGGCAGCGTGATGACGGTCACGTCGTACCCGAACCGCACGTCCCCGGTACTTCGGGGCAAGTGGGTTCTGGAAAACCTGCTCGGGGCGCCGCCGCCCGAGCCGCCGCCGGACATCCCGGCCCTGGAGGAGGAAACGGCCGATGGCGAGCCGCGATCCCTTCGCGAGGCCATGGTGGAGCACCGCGAGAATCCGTCGTGCTCGGTTTGCCACGCGCCGATGGATCCGATCGGCTTCGCGCTGCAGAACTACGACGCGATAGGCGGCTGGCGCGATACCAACGAGGGAGGAACGCCGGTCGATGCCTCGGGCGTGCTACCGGATGGCGCCGCCTTCACCGGTAGGGAAGGACTGCGTAACCTCTTGCTGGACCGTCCGGCGGACTTCGTCGGGACCGTCACCGAGAAGCTGCTAATGTATGCCTTGGGGCGCGGCGTGGAGTACTACGACGGTCCGGTCGTGCGCAAGATCGTGCGGGAAGCGGCTAGCGACAGCTATCGCTGGTCGTCTATCATTCTTGGCATCGTCCGGAGCGACCCGTTCCAGATGCGGAGGTCAGACTCATGATCGTCACTCGGAAAGCGATTCCCCGGCGGACCGTCCTGCGCGGCATTGGCGCTTCGCTGGCGCTGCCGTTCCTCGACAGCATGGCGCCCGCGTTCGCGGCCATCCGCCAGTCGGCGGCGAATCCCGTTCGCCGGTTCGGCGTCGTCTACGTCCCGAACGGGATGGCGATGCGCCACTTCACGCCGGCGACGGAAGGTACGGGTTTCGAGATCTCCCGAATCCTGAAGCCGGTTGAGCAATTCGCCGACCAGATGCACGTGTTGACCGGTCTGAACGGCGTGCCCAGCAACGCCGGCGTCCACGCCAGCGCAGCAACGCGGTTTCTGACCGGCGTAACGCCGGCCCGGACCGAGTCGGATCTCCAGGCGGGCGTTTCGGTCGATCAGTTGATCGCGCGCAGCTTCGAAAAGCACACGCAGATCGCTTCCCTCGAGCTGGCGCTCGACAGTCGCGACGTGTCGGGTTCGTGCGACGTCGGCTTCAGTTGCACCTACACGAACACCATCGCGTGGCGCAGCGAGACGACCCCGCTGCCGGGCGAGAACAACCCGAGGGCCGTGTTCGAGCGGCTGTTCGGCGACAGCGGGACGACCGACACGTCGGCTCGGATGGCCCAGATTCGGAGGGAGCGGAGCATCCTCGACTCGGTCACCGACAAGATCGACGCGCTGCAGCAGGGCCTCGGTCCCAACGACCGGATCCGCGTCGACGAGTACCTGGAAGCGGTGCGCGACATCGAGCGCCGCATCCAGAAGGCAGAAGAGCAGAGCGATCGCGAGCTGCCCGAGGTGGATCAGCCGGCGGGTGTCCCGGCGACCTACGAGGAACACGCCAAGCTGATGTTCGACCTGATGCTCCTCGCGTATCAGACCGACCTGACGCGGGTCAGCACCTACATGCTGGCGCGCGAGATCAGCGGCCGGACCTATCCGGAGATCGGGGTGCCCGACTCGCACCACCCGACGTCGCACCACCGGAACGACCCGACCCTCTACGAGAAGATCGCCAAGATCAACGAGTTCCACATCGGACTCTTCGGCTACTTCCTCGAGAAGGCGCGGGCGATTCCGGACGGCGACGGCAGCCTGCTCGACCACATGATGCTGCTCTACGGCGCCGGCATGTCGGACAGCAACGCGCACGACAACAACGGACTGCCGATGGTGCTCGTGGGCGGCGCGTCCGGCACGCTCAAGTCGGGCGGCCGGCATCTCGTCTACAAGGACAAGACGCCGGCTACCAACCTGCACCTCACCATCCTCGACAAGATGGGGGCGCCGGTCGACAAGATCGCCGACAGCACGGGTCCGCTCGATCTGCTGCCCGTCAGCTAGCGCGGTGCGCTGACTTGGTCCGCCGGCCCTGGTGCGCCGGCCCTGGTGCGCCGGCCTTGGTGCGCCGGCCTTGGTGCGCCGGCCTCCAGGCCGGCACATCACACCAACAAGCGCTACCCGGCGTCCGCGCGTGCCAGCGCGGCGATGAGCGCGCGCCGCGTGAAGACCTCCACCATCGCGCGCCGGTAGTCGGCGCTGGCATGGATATCTTCGTTCAGCTCCGCCAGTCCGACACCAGCGTCAACCGACGCGGCAGCCATCGTTTCGTTCGTCGCAGGCCGGGCGGTGAGGGCGTGTTCAACCTGCGCCAACCGCGACGGTGACCCTGCCGCCCCGGTCACGGCCACACGCGCCGAGGCCACTACACCGTCGCGCACATCCAGTGCCGCCGCGACACCGACGATGGCGAACCGCGAGGCCCGCTGATGGAGCTTCGCGTATGCCGCCGCCCGCACTGGAGCAAGTGTCACCGCGGTGAGGATCTCGTCCGGTGCCAGATCCACCGTGAAGATCCCCTGGAAGAAGTCGTCCGCCCGCACTACCCGTGCGCCACTCGGCCCCACGATTCGGAGCGACGCATCCAGCGCCAGCATCGTGGCCGGATAGTCCGCCGCCGGGTCGGCGTGGGCGAGGCTGCCGCCAATCGTTCCCCGGTTCCGTACCTGGGGATCCCCGATGACCGCGGCGGTTTCCGCCAGCGCCGGGCAGCGCTTGCGCAGTAGCGGCGACGTCGCCACGTCGTGGTGCGTCGTCCCAGCGCCGATCGCGATTCGGCCGCCGTCCGCCTCGCACACACCCGCGAAGTCTGGAAGGTGCGCGATGTCGATGAGCACCGCGGGCTGGCTCAGCCGCAGCTTCATCAGCGGCACCAGGCTGTGGCCGCCGGCAATCAGCTTGCCCGCGCCGCCCGCCGTCTGCAGCTTTGCGATCGCGTCGTCGACCGACGTCGCCCGCGCGTACTCGAACGCCGCCGGGATCACGACAGGCCTCCCGTTCCGTCGCCCGCGCCACCGCCGCCCGTTTCGTCACTGCCGCTCCCGCCACGGGCGCCATGAATGATCCGCCACAGCTTCTCCGGCCGCAGCATCATGTCGACGTGCCGCACGCCGAACGGGCTGAGCGCGTCAACCGCGGCGTTGACGATGCAGGGCGTGGAGCCGATCGTGCCCGCTTCGCCCACCCCCTTGGCGCCGAGCGGGTTGCACGGGGTCGGGGTCACCGTGTTCGACAGCTCGAATCGTGGCAGGTCGCTCGCCCGCGGCAAGGCGTAGTCCATCAGCGACCCAGTGACCGGCTGACCGTCCTCGCTGTAGACCACCTCTTCGATCATGGCCTGGCCGATGCCTTGGGCCAGACCGCCGTGGATCTGTCCCTCCACGATCAGCGGATTGATCAGGTTGCCCGCATCGTCCACCGCCACCATTCGCAGCAGCCGCGGTTCACCCGTGTCGCGGTCGATTTCGAGCAGCGCGATGTGACAGCCGAACGGATACGTGTTGTTGTCGGGCTCGAAGAACGCCTCGTCGCTCAGCCCCGGATCGAGCCCCGTGGGCCGCTTCACCGGCCGGTAGGCGTAGGCGGCTACCTCGGCGAACGACTGCGCGGACGAAGGCGCTCCCGCTACCGCGATCGTTCCGTTCTCGAACACCAGGTCCGCCTCGTGCGCCTCGAGCAGCAGCGCCGCGAACCTTGCCATCTTCGTCTTGACCTTCGCCCCCGCCAAGTGCAGCGCGGTCCCCCCCACCGCCTGCGAGCGGCTGCCGAAAGTGCCGACGCCCTGCTTGACGACGCTGGTGTCGCCATGGTGGATGGTGACGTGGTCCATCGGGACGCCGAACTGATCGGCCAGCATCTGCGCGAACGTCGTCTCGTTCCCCTGACCGTGCGGCGAGGCGCCGGTCGTGGCGCTGATGCGGCCGTCGCGCTCCACCGTCACCTGCGCATGCTCCCAGCCGCCCGCCCAGACTGCCCGCGACGGCCCCATGCCGCACACCTCGACGTACATCGAAAGGCCCAGGCCGACGACGCGCCCCTCGGTCCGCGCCGCGTCCCTTTCCGACTTGAGCCTGTGCCAGCCGGCCGCCTCGAGGGCATGGTCGAGCGCCCCGGAATAGTTGCCGGAGTCGTACACGGCGCCTGTCTCCGTCCGAAACGGGAACCGGTCCGGGGGGATGAGGTTCCGGCGGCGCAGGTCGGCGGGGTCCATTCCGAGTTCGCGCGCCAGCATGTCCATCGCGCGCTCGACGTAGTAGATCCCCTCCGGCCGTCCCGCCCCCCGGTACGCGTCGGTCGGCGTCTTGTTGGTGAAGACCTCGGTCAATTCGGCGCGGATCGCCGGGAAGGCATAGACCCCGCTCGCCATCGTCATCGTCAGTGTCGGGACGCTGGCCGTAAGCAGCATGTTGTATGCGCCGATATCGGCGATGATCCGCATTCTCAGCGCGAGCACGCGTCCGTCCCGGGTCGCTGCGAGATCGACGTCGGCGGTCGAGCCGCGGCCGTGGATCGTCGCCAGGAATGCCTCGGAGCGCTCCTCGATCCACTTGACCGGCAGCCCCAGCCGCTTCGACAGGGCCGCCGCGACGAACTCCTCGCCGTAGATGTTGATCTTCGCGCCGAAGCCGCCCCCGACTTCCGGCGCGACGGCGCGGACGCGATCCTGCCCGAGTCCGACCATTTCGGCCACGAAGGTTCGCAGGATGTGGGGGTTCTGCGTCGACGACCAGATGGTCAGCGCCTCCCGGCCCGGCTCGTACCAGGCAACCACACCGCGCGGCTCGATGGATGACGGCGCCAGGCGATGGTTCACCATCCGCTGCGAGATTGTGACGTCCGCGTCGGCGAACGCCTGCTCGATGGCGCTGTCGTCCACCGCGCCGCGGCGGACGCCGGTCCCCACCGGCATCGGGCCGATGCAGACGTTGTTGGGGAAGTCGGCATGCAGGACCGCCGGCTCGCCGGTCATCGCCTGTTCCGGGTCTACGACCGCCGGGAGAGGCTCGTAGTCGACGACTATCGCGTCCGCCGCGTCGCGCGCGATGTAACGGTCGGCGGCGACCACCACGGCGACCGGTTCGCCGACGAAGCGCACCACATCCAGCGCCATCGCGCGGTGTTCCGGCGCCGGGAACCGCGTGGCCACCCGCATCGGCGGCAGGAACCCGGCGATCTGCGCACCCGTGAAGACCGCCTCGACGCCGGCCATTGCGGTGGCGGCGCTCACGTCAATGGAGCGGATCCGGCCATGCGGAATGTCGCTTCGCTTGAAGGCCAAGTGCTGCAGGCCGGCGATCTTCACGTCGTCGACATACGTTCCGTGCCCTTGAATCAGGCGCGGATCCTCGCGGCGCTTGACGCGTTCGCCGACCAGTTTGGGGAGGACCGGAGCCGCCATCGCCTTACTTGCCGCCGGTATCCGCGTCGTTCGAGGATGCCGGCAGGTCAGTCGCGGCTGCCCCCGCCGCGCGCGCCGCCGCGTACTGCACCGCGTTGACGATGTGCTGATAGCCCGTGCAGCGGCAGAGGTTGCCGTCCAGTCCGTCGCGGATCTCCTGCTCGCTCGGCTGCGGATTGTCCGCCAGCAGGTTGACCGCCGACAGAATCATTCCGGGCGTGCAGTAGCCGCATTGCAGCCCATGTTCCTCCCAGAACCCCTCCTGGAGCGGATGGAGCCGCCCGTCCTGCGCGAGACCCTCGATCGTCGTCACCTCCGAGCCGTCCACCTGTACCGCAAAGAGCGTGCACGACTTCGCGCTTCGCCCGTCGACGAGAACGGTGCACGCCCCGCACTGACTGGTATCGCATCCGACGTGGACGCCCGTCAGGTTGAGCTGCTCGCGGAGGAAGTGCACCAGCAGCAGACGCGGCTCCACCTCGGCCGTCCGACGCTTGCCATTGACCGTAATCGCAACTCGCGCCATCGATCTCCTCTGGATCGTTTCCTCGCCTGTGCCCGCAACATCGGGTGGCGTGGCGATTCTATCCCGCGAAGCTGGGCATTTACGCGCGGCCCGACCCGCGCACGCCCCGCGCGCGGGATACTACGATTGCAGCGACGAAAGGACCGACCATGGACGCCCCAATGACGATGACCCTCGACGACCGCGCGCTCTTCCGCCAGCAGTGCTACGTGAACGGCCGCTGGATCGAGGCGCGGAACCGTGAGGTCATGGAGGTCGATAACCCCGCGACGGGTGAGATCGTCGGCGCCGTTCCTGCCCTCGGCCGGGAGGAGACGCGTGCCGCCATCGAGGCGGCCGACGCAGCGTGGGGCGATTGGCGTTCCCGCCCGGGAAAGGAGCGCGCGGGGCTGATGCGCCGGTGGTTCGAGCTGATGATGGCCTATCAGGACGACCTCGCGGTCCTGATGACGACCGAGCAGGGCAAGCCGCTGGCCGAGTCACGGGGCGAGATCGCCTACGCCGCGTCCTTCGTCGAGTGGTTCGGCGAGGAGGCCAAGCGCGTCTACGGCGACGTCATCAATCATCCGCAGCCGGGCAGGCGGATCGTGGTGCTGAAACAGCCAATCGGCGTCGTCGCGTCGATCACGCCGTGGAACTTCCCGGCCGCGATGATCACCCGAAAGTGCGCGCCGGCGCTCGCGGCGGGCTGCCCGGTCGTCATCCGTCCGGCGTCGCAGACACCGTTCACGGCGCTTGCGCTCGCGGAGCTCGCCGACCGCGCGGGCATCCCGCCCGGAGTGGTCAATGTCATCACCGGTCCGTCCGGTCCCATGGGGGCCGAGCTCACGTCGAATCCCACCGTCCGCAAGCTGTCGTTCACCGGTTCCACCGAAATCGGCAAGCTGTTGATGGCGCAGTGCGCCTCGACGGTGAAGTCGGCCGCATCTGGCGTGTCTCCGAAGGCCTCGAGTACGGCATCGTCGGCGTCAACGAGGGGATCATCTCGAACGAGGTGGCGCCGTTCGGCGGCGTCAAGGAATCAGGGATCGGCCGCGAGGGGTCGAAGTACGGCATGGACGACTTTGTCGAGATCAAGTACCTCTGCATGGGCGGGATCGACTCGTAGCTGATCGCCGTCCTCGTGGTGCTGGTGCCGGAGCGGAGTCGGTCATCGCGGAACTCAACAGAATCTGGGCCGACGAGACGTATCGCCCGACCGGTCCGTGGACTCGTCAGGAGTTGCATGAGTGAGCGTCGAGGCGTTCTGTCCGTCCTTCCCCGGTGAATCCCATCGCCATCTTCCGACGGGGGCGGTATGCTTCCCCCGATGGAGGTTGTGATGGGTCACAGGGTTTCCTTCTCTCCTGTTGTTCCAGTCGGCGCGTTGGCGATCCTGCTGCTGCTCCCTGCGGCGGCGCTGGGCCAGTCGGCGGGGAGGGACCGGTCGCCCGCCACGCCACGCACTGCCTGGGGCGACCCGGACCTTCAGGGACTCTGGACCTCGGCCACCCTCACGCCGCTGGAGCGGCCGGCGCGGCAGGCGGACCGGGCGCTCCTGACGGACGAAGAAGCTGCGGCCATCGAGGAGGAATCCGCCCGGCGGCGCGTGGAGTCGGACGGCAAGTCGGCTCCCGGCAGCGTCGGGGGTTACAACCAGGTCTGGCTGGACGCCGGCGCCCGCATCGTCAGCGACCGGCGAACGTCGCTCATCGTCGATCCGCCCGAGGGAGTCATCCCCTGGATTCCGGAGAAGAAGATCGAGAGCGACCGCGAGCGGGCCCGCTACGGCGTCGGGCCGTTCTATACCCATGCGGACCTCGACACGGGCGAGCGCTGCATCACCGACGGACTGCCGAACATGGTCCCGCTGCAGCCGTACAACATGAACATGCGCATCTTCCAGACCCCGGACGAGGTGGCGATGCTGCACGAGATGTACCACGAGGTGCGGGTTATCCCGCTTGACGCCCGTCCGCTCACCGGAATTCCGCAGTGGACGGGCGAGGCGCGGGGGCGCTGGGAAGGCGATACGCTGGTGGTCGAGACCGTCAGCTTCATCGACAGGCCTGAGACCTACTGGAGCGCGCCCTGGCGCGCGGCCCGCCCCACCCTGCGTCTGGTCGAGCGGTTCAGCCGAGTGGGACCGGAATCCATCGACTACACGTTCACGCTGGACGATCCGACGTCCTTCACGCAACCCTGGACGGCGGCGGCGCCGATGACCACGGATCAGGCGTCGCGCGGCGTGACAGCGGGTGAGATATGGGAGTTCGCCTGCCATGAGGGTAACCACGCCATGGTCAACATCCTGGCGGGCGCCCGCGCCGAGGAGGCAGCGCAGGCCGGCAAGTAGGGAACGCAACTAGAAGGAGCACCATCATGCAGCGAGTCATCTTCATCGTCGCGGTCGCCGCGGTCCTGGCGGCCGCCGCGCCAGCCGGCGCCCAGGACGCTCCCCGCACCGCGTGGGGAGATCCCGACCTGCAGGGTGTCTGGGACTTCCGGACCATCACTCCCCTGCAGCGACCGGAGGAGTACTCCGATCGGGAGTTCCTGACGGCGGAGGAAGCCGCGAGGGCCGAGCAGGAAGTGGTCGACCGGAACCAGGAACTGCTCGAGCGGCCGGCGGAGCGGACGGAGGCGGCCGATCAGGTCGATCGCCGTTCGGACGGAACCCCGGGCTTCTACAACAACTTCTGGCTCGATCAGGGCACCCGGACCATCGACACGCGGCGGACGTCCCTCGTTGTCGATCCGCCGAACGGCCGGCTGCCGGAACTGTCGCCCGAGGGGAGCGAACGAGCCGATGCCCGTCGCGCCTACCGGCAGGAACACCCCGCCGACTCCTGGCTCGACCGGTCGGCGTACGACCGGTGCATTCTCGGCTTCAACGCCGGCCCGCCCATCACCCCGGGCGGCTACAACCAGAACATGCAGGTCTTCCAGACGCCGGACCACGTCGCTCTCGTCACCGAGATGGTTCATACGCATCGAATCGTGCCCCTCGACGGCCGTCCGGCCCTTGGCGAGGACATCCGGCAGTGGACGGGCGACTCGCGCGCCCACTGGGACGGCGACACGCTGGTCATCGAGACCCGGAACTTCAACGATCAGCGGGGCTGGCGCGGCACGACACCGAACATGACGCTGGTCGAGCGCCTCACCCGCATCGACGAGGACACGCTGGACTACACGTACACGGTGACCGACCCGGAGACGTGGGTTTCGCCCTGGACCGCGTCGCTCCCGATGCAGTTGGCGGCCGAGCCGATGTACGAGTACGCCTGCCACGAGGGGAACTACAGCATGGAAGGGATCCTCGCTGGCGCCCGGGCGGAAGAGGCGGAAGCGGCCGCGGGCCGGTAGGGAGCGGACATGATGCGGAGCCGGATGCTTCAATCCGCGTTTGCGGCTGGTCTGGCGGTCGCCGTCGCGCTGGCGGCCGCCACTCCGTTGGCGGCCCAGAATGAGAACTGGACACGGCCTTTCCCGGGTCACCGGGTGATCGGGAACCTGTACGCCGTCGGCACCTACGACCTGGCGGTGTTCCTCGTCACGTCCCAGGAGGGTCACTTCCTGATCAACACGGGCCTCGAGGATTCGACCGAGCTGATCCGGCAGAACGTCGAGTCGCTTGGATTCAGTTTCGAGGACATCAGCGTGTTGCTGCAGATGCAGGCGCACTGGGACCACACTGCCGCGCTGGCCGAGATCAAGGAGATCACGGGCGCCGAAATGTGGGCGACGGCCGATGACGCGCCAGTGCTGGAGGACGGCGGCTTCAGCGATCCGCATTTCGGCGGCGAGCAGTCGTTCCAGCCGGTCGAGGTGGATCGGATCATTGCCAACGGCGATGTTCTCGAACTGGGCGCGGCGCGGCTGACCGTGGTGGAGATGCCGGGCCATACGGCTGGCAGCTCCGGTTACGCGATGACCGTCCACGAGGCGGGACGTGACTACAACGTGATCATCGCGAACATGGGGACGATCAACGCGGGCAAGCAACTCGTCGTCGATCCCACCTACCCGGGCGTCGCGGACGACTTCGCGGAAACGTTCCGCAAGCAGAAAGAAATGGAGATAGACGTCTGGGTCGCCGCTCACGGCTCCCAGTACAACCTCCACGACAAGTGGGCCCCGGGTAACCCGTACGACCCGAACACGTTTGTCGACCCCGACGGGTTCCGCCTCGCCGTGGAGCGGCTGGAGCGGGCCTACCTGGATCAGCTAGAGGAGGAACGCGGGGGGCGGTGAACGCGCGAACACACCAGTTACCGGCGCGGCTAGGCGGCCGCGCAGCGCGTCAGGCGCTGAGTGGATGCCGCCAACGGAGGTCCGGGAAGCGTGCGAAATCGCTGTCCGTCGTGATCAGCTCACATCCGTGCTCAATGGCGAGCGCGGCAAGGTAGGCATCCGACACCAGAGGGCCTTCGATCTCCCGGCACAACTCGACGAAGACCTTCCAGTGTTGAGGCGTGGGCCGCACGACAACGGCCCGCGGCTGTGTCGTGAGTCGCTGACAGAATGCGATGGCCGTTTCCATCGGCGTCGGGGGAGTGAAGATCCTCCGGTTCGTCACCAGACGAATAAAACTGGCCAATACGGTCTCCGACACAGCGAAAGGCTCCGGGGAACGCGTCAGCGCCCGCAACCAGGACGCGTAACGCGCGTGCTCCGGAGAGTCTTCTCGATGCGCGTAGATCAGGACGTTGACGTCGGGCAACTGCATCGCCTAGCTGCCCGACCCGTACCGTTCCCTATCTTCCGCCTCCAGTAGCGCGGAGGCCTTGTCAATGTTGTGACGGGAGAACTTGCCGCCGGCTCCAAAGGTGATCAACTCGAACGGTTCTTCGACGTCTGTGTGAGTCGGTACCCGCACAAACAGTCGCACCGCTTGCTCGATGAGCCGGCTGACGGATGTGCCTGACTCGGTCGCCCGTCGCTTCAGTTGCGTGAGCAGTTGGTCGTCCAGCGTGATCGTCGTCCGCATGATGTACGATCATACTATGCCTGCATCACCGCATCACAATCGGCGGAAGATGGTTGTCGGTATCGCCGTCTCGTGTGTCGTCGGACTACTTGCCCTCGCGGCGGCCGACGACGTCACGACCGGCTCCGAGCCCGGCTTCCTGCTGGAGTGGCTCTTCCTGGGGCTCGCGGCGGTCTGGTTCCTTGCCTTCGGCGCATGGGCGCGGAGACAACGACGAAACAGACAGTCGGTACGCTGAGGTGTTTGGCCGGCGCCGTTGCACGGGGCTAGCGGTCGTATGGCGCGCCGGTCCCGGAGGAGCCTACGAAGAACTGCGACCCGTCCGGCAGCGTGATGTCGCGGGCGTTTGCGGTATTCGATCCGTTCTTGGCGCCGAAGCCGTCGATCACCAGTTCCGTGCCGACCGGGATCGAGTTCTTGTTGAGGCCGCGGCGCAGCAGCGCGTTGGGCGCGCCGCACTCGATCGCCCAGGTGACGACTTCGCCGTCCTCTCCCTCGACGTCGATGTGGATCCAGGAATGGGGGTTGATCCACTCCGTCTTCGAGACGGTGCCGCGCAGTTGCAGCGGCCGGTCGGCGTCGAACTCGGCCGAGAAGGCGTGGTGGGCCTCGAGCGGTGCGGCAAGTCCGATGGCCAGCACTGCCGCCGCGGCGGTGACGCCAAGCGCACAGAAAGTCAGTCGCATCAGGTATCCCTCGCTCTTGCGGGCGCGCCGCCCTACTTCGCTTCCACCCGGACGGCGTTGACGTCCACGCCGGTCATGAGCTCGAGGTTCCGGCCGTTGCCTTCGTGGCAGGCGTACTCGAACAGCATGTGCCCTTCCGGCGCGCGGCGGAGCGCGTCGAACTCGATGGTCCAAGGCTGGGTGAAGACCTCCAGATCCTCGATGGTGGCGCGATAGCGGACGGTGTCGGCGTCAACGAACGCGAACCGTTCCGTGACGCGCAGGTTGCCGCTGTGAAAGACCCCGTGGCCGGTTCTGAGGGTGCGGCCAGGAGCCCCTTCCGGCGGCGCGCCATGGCCGACCGGCCAGGTGTTGTCAGTGAAGTTGGTCGATTCGACCACCAGCGTGTTTCCCTCCCACCGGCCGCGCGAATCACCCATCCCGAGACGGATGTTGTCGGGCAGCGGCGGCTGATCGCTGTCGATCGGTATGTAGCGGTACAGATGGTTCCACTCGTAGATCATCACGACGTAGCCGGGGATCTGGAGAATCTGGTACGTGTTGTAGCCCACCGGCAGATGCACCCTGGGCAGGGCGGAGGGCAGGCACTTCACGCGCGGATCGAGGTAGGCGAGATCGTCCTGCCGCCGCATGATCTCATCGCGCTGCTCGACCGCCCAGGGCTGGAAAGGGATCCTGCCGTCGGGTGGGTCGATGATCATCGGGCGCGTCACGCGCTCCGGCCGTGGCGGCGCGTCGGGATCCGGCTCGAAGAAACGGGAGAACGCTGCGCCCTGTCCGCGGTTCGCGCCCTCGGGCGGCGACCAGTCGTCGCTGGCCGGGGTCTCCAGCGGTTGCGGCCCGCTGGGCAGATAGTAGCCGCTGAAGTCGGGATCGCCCCACGGCGTGCGCGGCGGCTCGAACTCGGCCGCGTCGCCCTGCTGCGCCGCCGCCACTCCCGGAGTGCCGACCGCGCCCGCCACCGCCACCGCGCCGATCAGAACCGCCGCCCGCCAGAATGTTGTGTTGCCACCCCTGTTCACGGTGCACCTCCCTCCGGTGCGGTCAGTTTCTGCAGGATGAAGTCGACGCAGTCGTAGTCGAGCAATCGGAGCCGGTCTTCCATGCGGCGGTAGAGCGGCATCCGCATCGTCCAGGGCCGGGTGAAGACCTCGGGATCCTCGATCGTTACCTCGTAGTCGATGTGAGTCTCGCTGATCGGCGTGTAGCGCTCGACGACGTGCAACTGATTGCTGTGAAAATTGCCGGCCGCGTCGAACCAGGTGAGTCCATTGAAGTGGGTGGTGTCGACGACGAGCGTGTCGCCTTCCCAGTGACCTCGCGAATCGCCCATCCAGAAGTCGTTGGGCAGCGGGTGGCCGCTCCCGTCGGTATAGATGGTGCGCACAACGTGCTGGTACTCGTATGTGATGATGACGTGGTCGGGGGTCTGCAGGATCCGGAATGGGAACGGCATGTAGGTGATCCGCGGCACGCCCGGCAGGTAGCACCTGCGTACCGGGTCGTCCTGCAGCCGGTTGGCGTAGTTGCGCTGCTGCTGCTCGGCCGCCCATTCCTGGTACGGGATCTCGTCGCCGACGACGACGCCCAAGCCGGCCGGGACGCCGTCCGAAGCGTTGTGGGGGCGGATATCCCACGACGCCGAGTTGAGCGTCTGCCATATTCCGTTGAGGTCGGGTTGTCCTTCGGGCGTGCGCGGACCGTCGTAGGCGCTCTGGGCCGCGGCCGACCCGCCGCTGCCGCCTCCCGCATTGATCGAGTCGAGGTAGCCTACGACTTGCCGCACCTGATCGTCCGAGAGTTCGCGCCTGGAGATGGGCGGCATCTGGCCGTACCCCTCGCGCACCACGGCAAGCACATAGTCGGCGTCGAAGCTCCCTGGCACCAGGGCCGGCGCGATGTCGCCGCGCGCTCCCTCGCCATGGCACGCCTGGCATACCTGCTGGTAGGGAACGCTGCCGGGGTGATCCTGGGCCGCTGCCGCCGTGGGAAGGCCGGCCAGCATGGCCACGCTGGCCAACGCGGCCGAGAGGCGGTAACCCATGGCGGCTATTGTATGCCTTTGGTGCCCCTGCATTACCTTGGTGCGCCGGCGTCCACCCCGGCTCTCGCGTGTGCGTTGGTGCGCCGGCGTCCACGCCGGCTTCTCGGCTACGTGCCGATCAGTCGCCGCTCGCGACCACGATGCGGATCACGGCGAGCGCGCGATCGATGTCGTCACGCGACACGTCGAGATGCGTGACGGCGCGGACGTACCCACCCGCGCCGCTCATCAGGACACCGGCTGCCTTCAGCTTCGCGACAAACTGATCGGCGGTCATGTCGAGGCCGTCGACACCGAAGAAGATCATGTTGGTTTCCGGCTCCGGGGTCCGCAGCCTGATGCCGTGGATTTCCGCCAACCCGGTCGCCAGGCGGTGCGCGTTGGCGTGATCGTCGGCGAGCCGCTCGACGTGGTGGTCGAGCGCATGCAGACAGCCCGCCGCCGCGATTCCCGCCTGGCGCATCGCCCCTCCGAAGAGCTGCTTGAAGCGCCGGGCGGCCTGGATGAAACCCTTCGACCCGGCGAGAACGGCCCCAATCGGTGCGCCCAGTCCTTTGGTGAAGTCGATCCAGACCGAGTCGACGCAGGCGGCGAAGTCGGCCGCCGGCACACCGGCCGCCACGGACGCGTTCATCAGCCGCGCGCCATCCATATGCATCGCGATGCCGCGCCCGCGGACGGCGCCGGAGACCTCGCGCAGGGTGTCGAGCGGCCAGATCGCGCCCCCGCCGAAGTTGTGCGTCTGTTCGACGCAGACCAGCGAGACCGGCTGGCCGTAGGGCGTCGGAACGCTGGTCGCCCGGGCGATCGCGGCCTCGGCTTCCTCGGCCGTGAAGACTCCCCGGGCCGTCCGAATCGGTTCGATCGTCACCCCGGACGCCAGGGCCGACCCGCCGGATTCGGCGCGAACGATGTGCGCCATCCAGTCGGCCACGATCGCGTCACCCGGCCGCGTGTGCGTCCGGACCGCCGTCAGGTTGCACATGGTGCCGGTCGGCATCCAGAGCGCCGCCTCCTTGCCAAGCAGGGCGGCGACGCGTTCCTGCAGAGCAAGCACGGTCGGGTCGGCGTTCTTCTGCTCGTCACCCACGTCGGCCGCGCTGATCGCGGCGCGCATGGCGTCGGTGGGGCGGGTCTCCGTGTCGCTGAAAAGGGAGATGACCGGGCTGGACATCAGCCTTCCGGCAGGGCAAAGGCGATCAGGCGGGCGTCGGGACCCGCGCCGGTTGCGATCAGGATGAACTGCCGCCCGGCGCGCGAGCGATAGGCCATGGGATTGCCGCTCGTCCGGAACTCTGTCGCGTGCCGCGTCAGCTCCTCGCCGGTGGCGGCGTCGAACGCATAGAGATACGGGTCGCCGCCGCCGAGGAAGACGATTCCGCCGGCGGTCACCATGGGACCCATGGCCCCAGGCGTGCCGAGGCGTTCCGGCAGGTCGACGCCGCGCAGAAGCCGGTGCGACCGCATGACCCGGCTGCCCTCGCCGAACGGTACGCTCCAGGCGATATCGCCCGCGTTCAGGTCGATCGCCACGAGCTTCGCGTAGGGCGGCTTGACGAGTGGGATCGGTCCGAGCGGGTTGGTCGTTCCCTGCGCGGAGCCGTCCAGGCCGCGGAAGATGGTGGCCGCGGCGCCCCGCGGACAGTTGTTGGTGTATTCCACGTCGACGTCCGGGAGATTCGGATCGGTCGCGCACACCTGGTTGGAAGTGACGCCTTCCGACGTGCGGACGTAGAGCCAGTTGGTTTCGTGGTCGAGGGCCGCGCCGCCCCAGTTGGCGCCGCCGTCGACGCGCGGACGCTGGAGGGTGCCGCGCAGGCTGGGAGGCGTGAAGAGCGGTCCGAGGCGGTAGGTCTCCATCTCGGCCACGGCAAGGCGATGTATCTCCGGCGTGAGGTCGTTCGCATCATCGAGCGAGACTCCCTGCGCGGCGAAGGGCGGCGGCTTCGTCGGAAACGGTTGCGTCGGATAGGGCACCTCGCCCGGCACGTCGGTCTCGGTGTCGACCGGGCGCTCCTCGATCGGCCAGACCGGCTCGCCCGTCACACGGTCGAAGACGTACGTGAAGCCCTGCTTGGAGACCTCCGCCACCGCGTCGATGGTCCGGCCATCCACTTCGAGCGTCATCAGGTTGGGGGCCGACGTGAAGTCGTAGTCCCACAGCCCGTGATGGACCGCCTGGAAGTGCCACTGCCGCTCGCCCGTCCGCGCGTCGAGGCAGACAAGCGACTCGGCGAACAGGTTGGCCCCGAGCCGGTCGCCGCCCCAGTAGTCGCTGCTCGGCGTGCTGGTCGGGACGTAGAGGAGGCCCCGCTCGTCGTCGAGCGACATCAGCCCCCACACGTTGGCGTGTCCCGTATAACGCCACGAGCCGTCCTCCCAGGTGTCGGCGCCGAAGGCGTCGTTGGACTGCGGCACCGTGTAGAACACCCACCGCCGCTCGCCGGTGTGGACGTCGAACGCCTGCACCGAGCCGGGTGTGTCGAACCGCCGCTGGATGCGGTCGGGCACGCGGCTGCCGACGATCACGAGGTCCTCGAAAACCACTGGCGGCGACGTCTGATCGAACATGTCGGGGGTGACCGGATTGGGAAAGTCCTCGGTCAATCGGACTTGGCCGTCCTCGCCGAAGGTGGAAATCAGCGAGCCGTCGCCCGCGTCGAGGGCGTACAGCCGGTCACGGCTGTTGATGAAGATCCGCATGGCGTCGCCCTCGCCCCAGACGGCGACCCCGCGGTGCTTGAAGCCGCCGGGGGGACTTCCCTCGGCGCCGCCGCGCCACGCCTCCGGATCGAATGCCCAGAGCTGCTCGCCCGTCTCGGCGTCGAGAGCGACGACGCGCGTGTACATCGTCGAAACATAGACGACGTTGTCGATCATCAGCGGCATCACCTCGAAGCTGCCTGGGCGCGTGCCGAACTCCTGGTTCGGCAGCTCGTTCGGCTCCCACGTCCAGGCGATCTCGAGCTGATCGACGTTGGAACGGTTGATGTCGGCGAGCGGGGAGTACTTCGATGCCGCCTGATCCGCGCCGACGTAGGGCCATTCGACCATGCCGGCGTCCTGCGCCTGGAGCACGACGGTGGCGATGCCGATCGCGGCCGCCGTCGCGAGCGCCAGTGCAGCGGCCGCGATGGTTGCTCTCGACGGAGCGTGTCGCGTGACGTTCGTCAACTGCATCTAAGTCGGCTAGCGCGAATCGAAGCGGACCAGCTCACGGTCGATCATGGCGATGGTGGGACGTCCGGAGGAGGCCATGTTGCGGGCCAGCTCGGTCTGGAGGAGCTCCATCACCACCTGCACGCCTTCCGCGCCGTAGGCGGTCAGACCCCACATCGGCGGGCGCGCCACCATGACGGCGGTCGCACCGAGCGCCAGCCCCTTAAGGACGTCGGTGCCGCGGCGGAAGCTGCCATCGACGAGGACCGGGGCCTGTTCGCCCACGGCGTCCGCGATATCCGGCAGGACGTCGATGGCCAGAGCGTTGCCCGCGGGCAGCATGCCGCCGTGGTTCGAGACGACCAGGCCGCGCGCTCCCTGGTCGAGCGCGGCGCGGGCGTCGTCCACCCGCAGGATCCCCTTGGCGACCACCGGCACGTCGACCGCACCGCTGAGCCGCCCGACGGCGTCCCAGTCGAACGCGGCCGGCTGGTGGTCGGCGCCCACTCCCACCGTGACGCAGACGGCGCGGCACCCCGCCTCCACGGCGCGCGCCGCGTCGTCCTCGGCGCCGGGGTCGCCCGCGTAGACCTGGTACCAGACCGGCTCGCTGCTTGCCGCCACCACCTGGTCGATCGGCTTGTCTGACTGGCGCGTCGCTACCATCACCGCCTTGGCGTCGGTGGCGCCGCGCGCCGTGGCGAGTTCGCCCTCCGGGTGCAGGGCGGATTGGTTACCAACCGGGCCGACGATGATCGGCGCGAACATGTCGTAATCGAACAGACGCGTGGTGAGGTCGAGGTCCATCGCGTAGACCATGAGCCGCTGCCGGAACGTCATCCGATCGAACGAGCCGCGATCGCCTCCGGCAATCGTCTCGAACCGTTCCGGCGTAAGCGTCAGCCGGGCCATCGCCTCGAATTCGGGGACGTTCACGAGTTCGAGAACCGGCGCGAGCCGGTCGTTCGGCGGCGCGCCGCTCCACGGCTCGCGCTGGACGGCGGGGGCGGTGGCGGCAAGCGCCGCAGCGGCAGCGGGAGTGTCGGCGGAGCCGGTCGTGGTGAGGCCGAGCCGGCGCAACCAGTCGCGCCGGGTGCTCGGCGCCGGGCCGCCGGTCGTTCCGCGTCTCGCCATCCTCATCGCCTTGCTCGTCGTCAGTTACGGGAAGTTGGTCTTCACGATGCTGCGATCGATCCTGGCGATCGAGTCGACGCCGACTGCCGCCATCGCATGCCGCAACTCGGCGTTCAGGATTTCAAGCACGCGCTGGGCGCCGGCTTCGCCGAACGCGCCGAGCCCCCACCGCAGCGCGCGGCCGAAGCAGACGGCGTCGGCCCCGAGCGCGAGCGCCTTCAGGGCGTCGCTGCCGCGCCGGAACCCGCTGTCGATGAGCACCGGCACGCGTCCGTCGACCGCCGCGACGATCTCCTCCAGCACCTCCAGGCTAGACGGACCGTAGTCGATCGCACGACCGCCATGGTTGGAGACGACGATGCCGTCGACGCCCATTTCGAGGCACTTCAGCGCTCCCTCGGCGGTCAGGATTCCCTTGGCGAGCATGGGAACCTCGCACATCGGCCGGAGCTGATCGAACAGCGTCCACTCGTACCAGAGCCGGCCGCCGCTGACCCGGTAAGGGTTGGTCGGGTTGCGCGGTTCGCGGCGCGTGACCGTGCGGGGCGCGCCCCCGAGATGCCGGTCGTGCAGGTCCCGCTCGTAGTAGGACGCCTGCTGATCGATAGTCACGACGATCGTCTGCGCCCCAAGCTCCTGGGCCTCCGCCAGCACCTTCTGGTTCGTCTCCGGGTCCGGCGTCGCATAGCGCTGGAACCAGAGCGGACCGTCCGACGTCTCCGCGATGCGCCGGAACGGGAAGTGCGACGCGTTGCTGACCATCATGGTCGTTCCCATCGTGGTCGCGGCACGGTGCATGCCCACCTCGCCGTCCGGGTGGAGGTCGCGCTGGAACGAGGTGGGCGCGATCATGATCGGGCTGGGCATCCGGTGGCCGAACAGCTCCGTCGACGTGTCCACCGACTCCGGGTCGATGCCGCCCCGGCCCACGAGCTGCACCCAGTCCATGGCGTCGCGGTTGCGGTACAGCGTGAACTCCGACTCGGTGCCGTGCGCGGTGTAGTCGTAGACCGAGAGCGGGACGTTGGCGCGGAAGATCGGCTCGAAATCGAAGACGTCGCGCATCTCGTCGAAACCCAGGAAGCGCCGGTGGGGCCCGAGCGGCCAGGGGTCGCGCTGCGCGTACAGGACGGGCGACGCCGCCACGAACGATGCCATCCCGGCGATCGCCTTTCGCCGCGACATGCCCCGCCGCCAGCGCTTCTCAATCTTCCCCACGGCTGTCTCCCGTCATCCTCGCGAGTCGAACCCGTATCATATCGCGCCGCTACGGCCCGGTCGGAGTGATTGGGGGTAGATTGACCATGGCCCGTAAATATGGAAATATGGTGGGATATGAAGACTACTATTGAACTTCCCGACGCCGCCTTTCGGCAGGCCAAGGCCATGGCCGCGAGCCGCGGGATGACCTTGAAAAAGTTCTTCAGCGACGCCCTGGAGGACAAGCTTCGGCGGAGCGTCCGCGACGGTAGCGGGCGCCAGGACGAAGCTCCATGGATGGCCGGCTTCGGTGCGTTGGCCGATCTGTCTCACGAGCATGGTCGCGTGCGCGAAGCGATCGCAGAGGAATTCGAGAAGCTGGCGCCTGAAGACATCGCATGATTCTCGACACCAATGCCCTGTCCGCATGGGCGGAGGGTCTGGCTACTGTCGAGACGCCGCTACGGACCGCCCGTCGCCTTGTGATTCCCAGCATCGTGCTGGGTGAGTACTACTTCGGCATTCGGCAATCGAGCCATCGCAGCCGCTACGAAGACTGGCTGCGCCGCTACCTTCCGTTGGCCGAGATCGCCATCGTGACCCACGCGACCGCCGGCGTCTACGCTGATGTTCGTCTCGAGTTGAAACGGGCCGGCAACCCGATTCCTGCAAATGATGCGTTGATCGCCGCGCTCGCACGTCAACATGGACTTCCGGTGTTGAGCAACGATGCCCATTTCGATCAGGTCGACGGTGTTCAGCGCATCGCATTCTGAATCGGGGGATGGCCTCCACTAGCGTCACTCCCTGCGTCTTGCGAGTTCGACCCGGTGTCGTCTCACGCGGAGCGCTCCCCACCCGCAGGCGCCAGCCCACCCTGCAGCGGCCGCGTCATTCAATTCTTCGACCGACCGGTTGCAAGGTTGCGAAACAACGGCGCGGCAGCGGCGGACCCCTCGGAACTGCTCGCCTGAGTCGAGGCTCAGATCATGCCGGCCGGGCCGGACAGGTGGCATTATTCGGTCGCGGGTAACATACGTTGATGCCGGCGCGGCTTCCGGTCGTGAGACAACGTGCCTTGATCGGACCCGCCGTCGCAGGCAGGAGCAACAGCAGTGCTGAACCGCATCCGGCTCACGAACTTCAAGGCCTGGCGCGAAGCTGATCTCGCGCTGGGAAGAATCACGGGCTTTTTCGGGGCCAACAGCGCCGGGAAGAGCAGCATTCTGCACTTGCTTCTGCTCCTCAAGCAGACCAGGAACGCTACGGACCGCGGAATCGTCCTCGATTTCGGGGGAGCTTCGGACTTGGTCAACCTCGGGACGTTCGACGACGTCGTGCATCGGCGCGACAAGCGCGCCACGCTGAGTTGGCTACTCGAATGGACGCTGCCCAAGACCTTGGAAACCGAGGATCCCTTCAACCCGCGTGCCGCCCCATTGTTCGCCGGTGACCGCCTTCAGATCGGTTCGGAAGTTGGCCTTCGAAACAAGCAGCTCTGGCCTTACGAGTTGAAGTACCGGTTCGCGGACGTAGATTTCCGCCTGCGGGCAAAGCTGCACTCGAAGCGGGAGTTCGAGCTTTCCACCGAGCCGCCGGCGCTGGAGTTCGTGCGAAATGTCGGCCGGGCCTGGCCGCTTCGGCATCATCCCGTCAAGAGCTACCTGTTTCCCAGTCAGGTGAAGAGCTACTTTCAGAACGCGGATTTCCTGGGCGACTTTGAACTGGCTTACGAGGACTTGATGGACTCCATCTACTATCTCGGCCCCCTGCGCGAACATCCGCGGCGGGAGTACCACTGGGCGGGGTCGCGCCCGGAGGATGTCGGTCAACGTGGCGAGCGGACGGTCGACGCCATCCTCGCTGCGACGACTCGCAACGAGACGAGAAACCTCGGGTATAGGACGTGGCGCAAGCCGTTCCAGGAGATCATCGCGCACTGGCTGCATGAGTTGGGCCTGATATACGACTTTCGCATAGAGGAAATCGCTCGGAACACGAACCTGTATCGCGCGGAGGTAGAGACTTCCTCCACCGGCGCGACGACGTCGCTGACCGACGTTGGGTTCGGTATTTCGCAGGTACTTCCGGTTCTGGTCCTGCTGTACTACGTGCCGGCGGGATCGACGGTGGTCATGGAACAACCGGAAATCCACCTGCATCCCGCCGTGCAGAGTGGCTTGGCCGACGTAATGCTGAAGGTTGCGAAGACGCGCAACGTGCAGATTATTGTCGAGAGCCATAGCGAACACCTGATGCGGCGGCTGCAGCGCCGTGTCGCGGAGGAAAAAGTCTCGTCCGACGACGTGAAGCTGTACTTTGTGGAATCGAGACGCGGCGAAGCACAAGTCTCCGACTTGCAACTAAACATGTGGGGCGAAATAGAGAATTGGCCGGCCAATTTCTTCGGCGATGAAATGGGTGAGATCGCCGCGATAACCGAGGCGTCGCTCAAGAGAAAACTGGAGCGGTCCAGCTAATGCCGTTCGTAGTGGATACGAACGTCGCAGTCGCCGCCAACGGGCGGGGCACGCACGCCGACGAACAGTGCCAATTGGCTTGTGTCACGAGGCTGACGGACCTGAAGGAGGCAGGTGAAATTGTGGTGGACGACCGAGGCTTCATTATCGACGAGTACCGGAAGCACCTGAGTCTCTCGGGCAGGCCGGGTGTTGGTGACGTGTTCCTGAAATACGTGTGGGACCACCAGTACAGCGAGGAGCGTGTCGTAAGGGTTCCGGTGACGCCCTCCGACGATGCCCGCGGTTTCCAAGAGTTGCCTGTGAACACATTGGATCGCGCGGACCGCAAGTTCCTGGCGGCGGCGGTGGTTGGGAAAGCGGTGCTGGTAAACGGCACGGACAGCGATTGGAACGAAGCGCAGGCGTTGCTGGAGGAGCTTGAGGTCGATGTCGAGCAGCTTTGCCCGAGGTACGCGTCGAAAGCGGCTGGGCCGGGATGATGGATGCCGCCGAGACCACCGAACCGCGGACGGTGAAGTATCCGAGCACGCCGTATTGGCCATGGTCACCGGCACCGGGGCGCCCTGCGGACGTTCACCGGAGCCCCGATCGCTTCGTCGGGGCGGACGTGGTGGTGACGGAGAAGCTGGACGGCGGCAACACGCTCCTGCACGCCGGTGAGGTCTACGCGCGCAGCGTGTCCGTTCCGTCAGACGGCCCGTGGTTCGCGATGGTGAAGAAGCATCATGCCTGGAAGGTGCGAGAACCGGATGCGTTTCTCTACGGAGAGGACATCTATGGGGTGCACAGCATTGCCTACGACCCCGTCGAAGAACACCGGACGTTCTACGCCTTCGCGCTACGCGACGGCGACGGAGTGTTCGCGTCGTTCGCAGACGTTGAGGCGTACGCCAAGCATCGCGATATTGCGGTCGTGCCGGTTCTGTTCCGGGGAGTCTTCCAGTCGGTGGCTGCAATACGGGCGTTCTTCGACGAAGCCCACAAGAAACCCTCGGTGCTCGGTGGCGAGCGCGAAGGCGTCGTGATGCGGCGTGCTGGTGGATTTCCCGCAGGGGAGTTCCTGGACAACGTGTGCAAGAGCGTTCGAGTTGGCCACGTGCAGACAGACGAACACTGGACCCGGCACTGGAGACCGTGCCGGATCATCGGTCGTGCGGGATGAACCATTCCCAAGACGAAAGCGGGCTGTACGAGCAGCCCCTGGTGAAACCTGCCAGGGCGGCGTGTCCGGCGCGTTGGGAAGTTCGCTGGGCGCGAAACTACGGCGCAAGCTCCTGGCTGTCAGATCAACCCCGCCGCCCAAAGCACATAGACGACCGCCATCGCGACCACGCCGTTCACCAGCGTAACCCCGCCGTAGGAGAGCAGGCCCGCCTTGAGCGACATCTTCGACAGCGACGTGCAGACCCAGAAGTAGCTGGAGTTGACGTACTTGATGATGATGGAGCCGGCGGCGCCGGACAGCATCGTAGCCTCCGGACTGAGGCCGAGGGTGCCCATCATCGGCGCAGCGACGCTGGCCGCGGTGATGACGCCGACGGTGGTCGAGCCGGTCACCATGTTTCCGGCGATGCCGAGGACGAACGGCAGGAAGATGGACGGTACGCCGGTCGCGGCGACGGCCCCGGCGATGGCGTCGACGGCCGGTGTCTCGCGCAGAATCTGGCTGAGCGAGCCGCCGAGGCCGGTCACCATGATGATCATGGCGGACGTGCGAAGCGCGTTCTCGATCCACTCGCTCGTCCGAGCGGCCCGCTGATTGGCGCGCGTGTTGCGGTAGGCGAGCAGCACGCCGATGCCGAGGGCGACGACCGGCCAGCCGAGATAGAGCATCGTGCGGTTGACGAGGTGGCCAGCCGGCAGAGCGAACGCGGCCACGCTCTGCCCCGCGATGAGAGCTAACGGAATGAGGATCGGGGCGTAGGCCCTCCACGTGGTCGGCAGCTCGGCTTCGCGACCCTGCTCGACGAACGACTGCCCGACGAACTCGCGCGACGGGGGCGATTCGATGCGCGGCCCGACCATCGACGCATACGCCCAGCCCGCGAGCGACGCGACGAGGGTCGCTATCCCGCCGAACAGGATCACCTGGCCGATATCCGCGCCGACCAGGGCTACGGCGGCGAGCGGCCCCGGCGTGGGTGGGACCATTGCATGCGTGAGCTGCATCGCTCCCACCAGGCCGGTCGCCATCACGCTCATGCTCAATCCGCTGTTGATCGCGGCGGAATGGACCAGCGGGTTGAGGATGACGTAGCCGACATCGGAGAAGATCGCCAGCCCAATCACGAAGCCGCTCAGCGTAAGCGCCAGGGGCATCCGAGCCTCGCCCACCCACCGGATCATCGAGATGGTGATCCGCTCGATCCCGCCGGTGTGCTTCAGCGCCTCGGCGAGGACGGAGCCAAGCACGATGACGACCGCGATGCTCTGAATCGTCCGCCCGAAGCCCTGCTCGAACGCGTCGATGAACGCTTCCCGGTCGAGTCCCGGGATCAGCGCGAGCAGCACGATCGGCAGCAGCAGGGCGATGAAGACGTGCCACCGGAACCGCGCGATGAGGAGGAAGAGCAGGGCGACAACCGCCACGAGGCCGGCAATCGCAATCAGGGCGCTGTCGGTGATCATGGGACGCCGATTGTACGGGGTCCGCGGAGGCCGCCGCTACAAGCGGAACAGCCGGTTGAACTTGATCACGAGACCGCGGTTGCGAAGCAGGGAGAAGCTGTCGAAACGGTCCGGCCGCAGGGGGTCGGTGTCGCGGTCCTCCGTGTAGACGACGAACAGCTCGCTGCCGGGAGTGTATTCCCACCGCAGCCGGAGGTTGGTGCTGACGCTGTTCGTGGCGGAGTTGTACTGAATCAGCCCCGCGAGGAACATGCGCGGCGAGAACGTATAGGTGACGCGGGAGACGATCAAGCGAGTGTGGAACGAGCCATGCGGCGTTTCGATCCAGTTCTCGGAGAGGGTTGGTTCGACCGACAGCTCCGGAGTGACCGCCAGACGGCCCCGGCTGAAGCCGATGGACCGGATGTTCCCGTTGAAGTACTCGCCGCCCCGTACCGTGATGGTGCCGGTCAACCGGCGCTGCGCCCCGATCTCGTACGTCGCTTCGATGTCGCGGAACCCGTAGCCCCCCACCGGCAGGATGACGTCGGGCCCCGGCTCGAACGGTTCTACCAGGAACTCGTAATTGTCGGCAAAGGTCATGCCGATCCGGTCGCTGGTCTCGAACTCCGTCGCGAAGCCCACCTGCGCCTGTTTCGTCTCCAGAATGCCGGTGTCGGCGGTGAGGATGTAGTCGTAGCTGGCTTCGAGCCGGAACTGCCGCACTGCCGCCAGCGATGCCGGGCGCGGACTGAAGCGTCCCGTGACGTACGACCGCCGGAAGTTGTCACGCCGCAGGAAGCCCACCTCGGGATTGAAGTTGTTCTCGACGACGAGATGCTCCGCGGTCAGGCCGTAACGGTCTCCCGCGTAGAGGAACTGGGCCTGGTAGCTTGCGTCCTGTCCCTCCAGACCGGGTGTCCGCGTCCTGGCGAAGTAGCCCACGAGGTTGACGTTCTCGTAGAACGCCAGGGTGGCGTCGGCGCCGAACAACCGGTTCGCGCCGGCCCCGTCTCCTTCGACCGATACGGAACGGTTGGTGAACATGGCGCCGACCGCGCTGCGGCGCAGGATGTCCCGCTTTAGCCGCACGACCGTGAAATTCGTCGGCTCGGCGCCGCCCGCCCCGTCCGGCAACGCCGGGCCCTGACCGGTGCGGATGTTCAGGGCGCCCACGTCGAAATCGCCCACCTTTCCGGTGACGCGGCCGCCGGCGACAATCGGCACCACGGCTCCGGCCTGGAGGCCGATCCGCCTCGAGTAGAAGAGCGTCGGAGCGTTGCCGCTCCCGCGCGAGCCGCGGCCACCGCCTCCGATCCGGCGCAGGGCGCTGGACCGTGTGCTCGGGCCGGCGCCGCGCGCGAAATCGAAGATGCCTCGGCCCTCGAGAAAGAACTCTCGCTTCTCGGGAAAGAACAGGCTGAAGCGCGTCAGGTTCACCTGCTGCTCGTCCACTTCGACCTGCGCGAAGTCCGTGTTGAACGTGACGTCGGCGGTCAGGTTTCGGGTGATCCCGAACTTCAGGTCCACGCCGGCGTCGCGGTTCCACGCTGTCGGAGGAGTGGCGCCGGTGTCGGTCGTGGGGCCGCCGATGGCGTACGGCTTTATCTCCACAAGGTTGCCCGTCGCCGGCAGCTCCAGGCCGACCAGCATCGCCGCATCGGACAGGCGGAAGAGGCCGCGGCGTCCGGCCGAGATGGGAATCGGTGTCAGGTGGGAGCGTTCGTTCTTCCGGCGCACGAGGCGGCGAAAATTGATCCCCCAGACAGGCTCCGGCCCCGGATGGTAGCGAAGCGACTTGAACGGAATCTCCATCTCGACCGTCCACCCACCCGCGAAGCGCCCGGTGCGCACGTCCCATACCGGGTTCCAGTCGCCGTTCGGATTGCCCTCGTTGGAGACTGCCGTGTCTCCGAGCGCGCCGAGCGGATTGGTGTAGAAGGCAACCCCGTTGCGGCGGTCGTTGAACGTGTCGAACGCGACCCAGAACGTGTCGTTGTCGCGGAGCTGGGAAGTGTCGCGCTGCATCTCGTTCGCCACCCACGCGGACGGTGGCGCGGAGTCCCACAGGCGGGCGGCAACGTAGATGTTGCTTGCGTCGAAGAGAACCCAGGCTTCCGTTCTCTCGCTGGCCGGCGCGCCCTCGTTCGGCTCCTGCTGAATGAAACCGTCGAGAGGGGCAACGGTTTCGTATGCCGGTTCGTCGAGGACGCCGTCCAGGCGGAGGCCGGTAGCCAGCTTGACGGCGCGCACCGTGGCCCGTCCCTCCGCGTCGCGCGCCATGACGGCGGGCGGCATCGGCGGCGCCGGGCGGTCGGGGGCCAGGGCTGGGGCAGATCCACTCCCGGCCGTGGACCCGGCCATCGCCGCCTCGCGCAGATCGGGCGTGCCCGGTTCAAGTCCGGCCGACTGCGCCCACGCCGCAGCGGCCGGGGCGAGAAGCGCCGCGATGCAAGCGATTCCGAGGGCTCGGAGCCGCCCCGGGACGCCGTAGCTAGTGGTCATCGCGTTCCGGCCGCCCCGGCTTCCCGCTCCTCGGCCCGATGGCCGGCGAGGATGCCCTCCATGCCGATGTTCCCTTCGTGGCAGGCGTACTCGAAGAGCGCCTCGTCCTTTCGCGACAGCGGGATCATGGCGGTCCAGGCGGCCTCGTAGGTGCCTGGATCCTCGACCGTGAACTCGTGCTGCAGCGTGTCGGGGCCGACGCGGGTGAAGCGCTCGATCAGCCGCAACTGTTCCGCGGAGCCGCGTGTCCTCTGGTACAGCGCGGCCGGAGACTCGCTCTTGGGGGAGAAGTTCGTGGTCTCGACCACGAGCGTGTCGCCCTCCCAGTGCCCGCGCGCGTCACCGTGCCACTGCCGGATCGCATCGTGGACGTGGGGGGATCCATCCAGGGGGATGACGCGGGCGTCGTGGATCATCTCGTGCAGGAAGACGACATGTTCCGGCGTCTGGATGATCTGGTAGTAGGTGTTGTAGCCGGCGAACAGATTCGGCATGCCGAAGGTGACGCAACGTTCCTGGAGCCGCCGGTCGGTCCAGGAGGAGGCGGGATTGTCGGCCAGATGAGCCGCACGGGCGTCCATCTCGCGCTGCGCCTCCGGCGTGATCGCCGGCAGGCGTCCGTTCGGAGGGTCGGTCACCAGCGAGGTCCGGTTGTCGAACTCCCGGTCCACGAGCCAGAACTGGTTGTAGTTGCCGGTGGCCGCGTCGCGCGACGAGAACGACTCCTGATCGCTGAGGGCGGCAATGAATACGCTGTCCGCGAACGCCGCGTCGCTCTCGCCGCTCGCGAAGAGCTCCGCGTAACGCGCCTGCAGGCGAGCCAGCTCCTCGTCCGTGAGCACCGCCTTGTCCCCCAGCACCTCGGGACGCTCGAGTGGCGTGGCGGTGTTGTTGGCCCACACGCCCTGCAGATCGGGCTGGCCGTCCGGCGTTCGTGGCAGGGTCCTCGCATCCGTCTGCGACGACTGCGCCTGGACCAGCGCCGCCGCTCCCGGCCCCACGAGCACCATTGCGATCGCGATCAACGCCACCGCCACCACCTGCCCGAAGTTCCAGACCGTCGGCGAGTCGGCTGCCGTCGTTGCCGGAACCGGCCACTCCACTTCGTTGTATGCCTGCTCCGACTCGCCGGCAGGAGTCGCGCATCCCACGGACAGCCCGCACAGCGCGAGCGCGCCGACCGTCCGCCGGACGCTTAGCCGGTCTGGTTGCATCTTCAGCCCCTCAGGTCTCGGAAGGATCTTCCGCGTGGCCCTGCATTGTAGACTCCTCCTCGTCGAAGGTCGTTTCCCGGTACTTTCACCGTCTAGACTTGCTTCCACAGGAGGTACGTCCATGCCACACAGATTGGCCGTCGCTATCGCCGTCGCTCTGGTCGCCGCGTTCGTCGTCGTCTGCACCCCCCGCGCCCAGCAGAACGTCGACTGGGATGCAGTGGAGATCTCGACCCACCACGTCGCGGGCACCGTACACTACCTGGCCGGACGCGGCGGCAACATCGGCCTCTCGATCGGCGACGACGGCGTCGTCATGATCGACGATCAGTTCGCACCCCTCACGGACCGCATCGTCGAGGCGATCGGTGGCATCTCGAACGGCAACATCCGCTTCCTGATCAATACCCACGTTCACGGCGACCACACCGGGGGCAACGAGAACCTGGGGCGCATGGGGATCGACATCGTCGCCCAGGAGCGCGTCCGCCTGCGCCTGGCAGAGACGTTGCCTGAAGTGGCGCTGCCGGTCGTGACCTACAACGACCCGGTGAAGATCCACCTGAACGGCGAAGACGTTCACCTGATTCCGGTGCCGCCGGCGCATACGGACGGTGACAGCTTCATCCACTTCCAGGGCTCGGACGTGCTGCACCTTGGCGACGTGTTCCGGACGGTGGCGTTTCCGGTCATCGACCGCAACAACGGCGGAACCCTCGACGGCACCATCGAGGCCCTCGGAATCGCGGCCGGCCTCGCGGGTCCGGATACCCGGATCGTGCCGGGCCACGGCGTCGTTTCCGGCCGCGCGGACGTCATCGAGTTCCGCGACATGGTCATCGACGTCAAGGCGAAGGTCTCCGCCCTCGTCGCCAATGGCGCGAGTTACGAGGACGTCGTCTCGGCCGGTCCGACGTCCGAGTACGAAGCCAAGTGGGGCGACCCGGAGCGATTCCTGACCGCCGTCTACGCAGAGCTCGCGGGGGACTGATCAGACCTCTCACGAAGTGGGCGCGTCCGCGGTTCCACTACGCCAACATCTGGCCATGCCCTGGATTCGCACCGTCAGTCCCGAGGCGGCCTCCGGCCGTCTCGCCAGGAGCTACCGCGCCGGGGTGGAGCGGGCCGGTCGCGTGTTCGGCATCGTGCGGGCGATGAGCCCGCAGCCAGCGGTGCTGGACGCGTCCATCGGGCTCTACCTCGCGATCATGAAGGAGCCCGGCGACCTGTCTCTCGTGCAGCGGGAGATGCTGGCCACGGTGGTGAGCCGGGCCAACGACTGCCACTATTGAATGGTGCAGCACGCGGACGATCTCCGGGCCGAGATCGCACGGGAGGGTGGCGACACCGGGCTGGCGGCCGCAGTGCTCAAGGACTGGCGCGGCGCCCGACTCGAGCCGGTCGATTCGGCGCTATGCGCCTACGCCGAGAAGCTCACGCGGGATCCTGCGGCGATGGCCGAGGCGGACCTGGAGCCGCTGCGTGCGGCCGGTCTCGGCGACCGCGCGATCCACCACGCCATCCAGGTCATTTCCTTCTTCAACTACATCAACCGCGTCGCCGACGCGGTCCACGTCGAGCTCGAGCCGGAGATGCCCTCGTACCCGGACGGATCGCGTTAGCAGCCTGCGCCGTGGAACGGTGCAGGCTCTCGAGGGAGGTCGACTTCTGAGAGCGCGTGGTGTGCGATCATCCGCGCGATGCGGTCCGCGTTGAGTCACTTGCGCTGGGGACCGGCGACCCAGTCCTGGTGCGCCGGGGGATGCTTCCTGCTCCTGGCGGTCTTTCATACGTGGCCCCTCGCGACGGGTACGGTATCGCCGACTCACGACGACGTGTGGCTCAACGCGTGGGCCGTGGCATGGATTGCGCATCAGATTCCCCGCAATCCACTGCAGTTGTTCGATGCCAACATGTTCTTTCCGCATCAGGGAACGTTGGTCTATACCGAACCACTGATCATCCCCGGTCTGATGGCGGCGCCGATTCTCTGGCTGGGCGGCTCCCCGCTCCTGGCCCATATGGTGCTCGTGCTGCTTGGCTACACGTTGACGGCCCTGGGCATGTACGTCCTCGTCAGGCAGTGGACCGGCGACTTTCGCGCCGGCCTGCTGTCGGGTGCGCTGCTCGCATTCAGCACTGAGCTGTTGATGCGGACGGCGCACGTTCAGGCGCTGCACATCTACTGGCTGCCGCTGGCGATTCTTGCGTTCCAGCGGTTGGTGGACCGCCGCCGCGCGCGGGATGCGGCCTGGCTGGGGCTCTGCGTGATCGGCGCCGCGCTGACCTCCGGCTACCTCGTGGTCTTCGTCTGCTTCGCGCTAGGTGCGGCCGCGCTCGTGCGGGCGAACGCGTTCCGGGAACGCGAGGGCCCTCGCCTGTTGCTGAAATTGGGCGTGGCAGCGGCAGGGACCGTCGCGATTCTGCTGGTGGTGCTGTGGCCGTATCTTCAGGCAGGCCACGAACGACCTCTGGTTGCCGAGGCGGCCGACCTCGCGACGGCGCTGGGAAGCTATCTGGCGTCCGGCGCCGTCGTGCACCAAGGCTGGAGCGCCGACTATGCCGACTCGTCGCCGCGTACGTTGTTTCCGGGAGTCGTGATGCTTGTGTTGGCAACCGTTGCCGTCTGTCAGCGGCGTAGCCCAGCCCCGCGGGGGGCTCGCCGCATGCTCCTGGCGACCGCCGCCGTGGGCTTGCTCCTGTCGTTAGGCTCGTTCACCCCGGTCTACACCTGGGCGTACGAGTTGGTCCCGCCGTTGCGAGGCCTGAGGGCGGTCAGCCGTTTCGGCATTCTCCCGCTATTCGCGCTCGCGGCGCTGGCGGGCATCGGCCTCAGCGGGCTCAGGTGGCCGGTGTCTCCGCCGCGGCGGTCGCTGGTTGCCGTCGCCGTGCTCCTGTTGGCTACCGGGGAGAGCTTCCACGGTTGGGGTTCCGACCCGTGGAGGGACACGTCCGGGCGCATTCATCGGTACCTGGCAACGTCGTCGTGGCCCGGCGCCGTCCTCGAGTTGCCGATTTACCAGCGGCGCTACGGTTTTCACAGAAACGCCCGGTATCTGTTGGCGTCAACCGTCCATTGGCGACCACTCGTGAACGGTTTCGGCGGCTTCGCGCCGCCGGACTTCGACGACAACGCCCACCTGGCCAGCGGCTTCCCGTCTGCACTGACCGTGAAGTGGCTCCAGGAAATCGGCGTCGGCTATGTCGTCATAGATCTGGACCAATACGGCAGCCACATGCGGCGGAATCTGGTCGACCTGGAGGGACGACGGGATCTGTTGCTCGAAGCCGTGGAGGGGTCGACTCGACTGTATCGGATCCAGCCCGCAACGCCCCGGGCCATCGAGGCGCTGGCGCCCCTGCCGAACCTCTCGCAACTCCGTTTCGTGGGTGGTCCCGCGGAGGGAAGCACGCTGCGGGCGGCGCATGGACTCCGCCAGGCCTTCGGATTTCAGTCGCCGGAGCGCTTCATCGCGTACCTCGAATCGACACGCCGCCACTCGCAGTTGATGCTGCGATTTCCCGTGCCGATGTCCGGACGGTTTCTCGACGCTACGACGGGAGAAGAGTTGCAGAGAGTCACCGTTCGGGCCAGCGCGGCTGCGGATCCGCCGGCAAGCGTGCGCCCGCCATCCGGCCACGCGGGAGTGCTGCTCGACCTGCACGCACGGACGTCCGGACAGTAACAAGAATATACTTTCTGATATGTTATAGCCCATTCTTCTGAATATAAGCTCATAAAATATACTTTATGAGAATCTCCTCTAACGCATCAGATCACGCAGCCTTGCAGGTGCTTGGCCACCGCCTTGCCCGCCATCGGCTGAACCGGAACCTTACCCAGGCCGCGTTGGCCGCGCAGGCAGGCGTATCCACGCTGACCGTGCAGCGCGTCGAGCAAGGGCGTTCGTCGCAGGCCGCGAACCTCATCAGAATCCTGAGAGCCCTCGGACTCCTCGACAACCTCGACACCCTCGTTCCCGAGCCGGCCATCAGCCCGATCCAGCAGGCCCGGATGCGTGGCCGGATCCGGCAACGCGCTTCTTCCCGGTCCGGCAAGCCGGAGCCACGCGCTGACTGGTCATGGGGCGACGAACCGTGACCGTGGCCAAGGTCCGGCTATGGGGAAGAACAATTGGGGCCGTAAGCTGGAACGACGACCGCGACTCAGCCTATTTCGAGTACGACCCGGCCTTCATTCCCGGCGGCCCGCAAGTGGCGCCGCTCACGATGCCGCTGGCCAACGCAATCTACTCTTTCCCGGCGTTGCCTCGGCAGACTTTCCACGGCTTGCCGGGCCTTCTCGCGGACTCGCTCCCCGACCGCTTCGGTAATGCGCTCATCGATGCGTGGCTCGCTCGCCAGGGCCGCGACCCGGACGATTTCAACGCCGTCGAACGCCTCTGCTATGTCGGAACGCGCGGAATGGGCGCGCTCGAGTTCGTTCCCGCCAAGGGTCCGACCCACCGGTCTGCGCGCATCGACGTCGCGGCGCTCGTCGAGCTCGCCGGCGAGATCCTCACCAAAAGCACGGCCCTCGGAGGTTCCCTCGCGCCGGCACGCCGGGAGCAAGCCCTGCAGGACATAATGCGGGTCGGCACCTCGGCGGGCGGCGCGCGCGCGAAAGCCGTCATCGCCTGGAATCCCGAGACCGACGAAGTCCGGTCTGGACAGGTCAAGGCCGGCGACGGCTTCTCCCATTGGCTGCTCAAGTTCGACGGGGTGGCCGGAAACAAGGACAAGGAGCTCGAAGATCCCCGTGGCTATGGTCTGATCGAATACGCGTACCATGGCATGGCGCGGGCGGCCGGCATCCAGATGACCGAATGCCGGATCCTGCAGGAGAACGGCCGCCACCACTTCATGACCAGGCGGTTCGACCGGACGGATTCGGGCCGCAAGATCCACATGCAGTCGCTGGGCGCATTGGCCCACTACGACTTCAACCAGGCGGGCGCTTACTCCTACGAGCAGGCCCTGCGCGTCATCGACCGGCTCGGACTTGGCAAGGACGCGGCGGAAGAGCAGTTCCGGCGCATGGCGTTCAACATCGTGGCCCGCAACCAGGACGATCACGTCAAGAACATCGCCTTTCTGATGGATCGCGAGGGCCGCTGGTCCCTCGCTCCCGCGTTCGACGTCACCTACAGCTACAACCCGGCGGGCCGCTGGACCGGCGCGCACCAGATGACCCTGAACGGTAAGCGCGACGGTTTCGAGGTCGACGACTTTGTAGCCTGCGCCCGGAACGCCAGCCTGAAGCGCGGCCGGGCCACGTCAATCCTGCGCGATGTCCAGGGAGCCGTGTCACGCTGGCGCGAGTTCGCGGAAGCAGCAGGAGTGGCGGCGCATGCGATGCGCAGGTTCGAAGCCGCCCATCGTACGGAGCTTCTTCCGTAGGGCACGGTCAAGACCATCATGACCATCAGAGACCGGGACGACCCGATCGCCGAGCTGGGGCCCGCTCCCGGAGAACCGCTTTCCTGGCGTGACCGCCTGGTGCGCGAGGGTCGGCTCCGCACCGGGACTCAGGACTGGAGCGCTCTGAAGATCTCGAGCATCCAGCGGCGCGTCGACATCCAGTCGTCGCTCCGTGCGGTACGCGAGGATCCAGTTGAAGTACGTCGACGCAAGCGCGGTGCCACGAGTCCTGTTCGTTGAGCTCGGGCCGTCGGTGTCAACGATGGCCGGCGATGACGGATCTTGCGCTCGTGGACGGCTTGGTGATCGACCGGGCGAAGAGCTCGTTTGCGGTCAATCTCCACGCGATTGATGCGATCCATGTAGCAAACGCGGAGCTGCTGGCCGTTACCGCCGACGGGGAAGCACTTGAGTTCTGGACGCACTTGTGCGGCATGAGTGGCGATGATGTACGCGAGGCGCGCAGGGCCCGCGGATGGACTCAGGCCGATTTGGCACAGCGGCTACAAGTCACTCAAGCTTATGTCTCGCTGCTGGAATCCAACCGGCGCGTGATCCCGCGGCGACTCCGGCAGAGACTGGCCGTGGTTCTGCAGCTTCCGGCAAGCAGCCTCCCGGTCAGCTCGCGCACCGAACCGCTACGACGCAGCCGCATTGCCGAAGCGCTTGGAACACTTGGCTATCCCGGATTCGTGCACCTCGATCACAAGCGAGCTCTCAACCCCGCTGAACTGCTAGTGCGGACGCTACGCCGACGGCAGGTCGAGGCCCGAGTTGTAGAGGCCTTGCCATGGATCCTGCTCCACTTTCCTGAACTCGACTGGAACTGGCTGGTTTTGCAGGCCAAACAGCACGAGCTGCAGAATCGCCTCGGGTTTGTCGTGACGTTGGGTCGTGAACTCGCAGAACGAGAGAACCACCTGTCGACGATGGTGCAGACGCCGGTGCGCGTGAAGCCCCCGCCTGCGCTGACCGGGGAGATCATCTCTCCCGGCTGGGCGTCCTTGGAGATGGCCACGCCGCTGAACGGCGCGCGGATGACGGTGTCCTCCAGCGCGGTCCGTCGCACGTCGATCTCGCGCTCGGCTACGACCACCTGCTCCCGCTGGTTGGCGATCCGCGCCCGCAGCGAGTCCGCTTCGGCTTGCACCGTGTCGAGATCCGCCTGTCCGATCAGGCGCTGCTCCAGCAGGCGACGCTGGCGATCGAGGTTGAGGCGGGCCTCCTCGTGGCGCACCTCGAGCTCGGCCAGGGCGCCCTGCGCAGCATCGAGCTGGGCCTCGGCCAGTGCCAGGTACGAGCGCTCGGTAGTGTCGTCGAGCCGCGCGAGGACCTGCCCTTCGGTTACCGCCATCCCCTCTTCGACGAGTACTTCGACGACACGTCCCGTGACCTTGGAAGACACCGTCGATTGCAGGCGCGCCGTCACGTAGCCGGAAGCGTTCAGCACCGTCGGCTGGCTGTCCGCCGCCAACGTCTGGCGCACCACCGCGGTTCGCACGACGGGGATCCGGGCTTCCTCCCACCAGCGCCAGATCCCAAAGCCCGCGCCGCCCAGGATGGCGAGGACGAGAAACAGCCAGAGAATTCGAACGCCCCGCGACCGGCCGCCCCGCGACCGGTCGATCTTCAGTTCTTCGAGTGACGCTGCCATGATGATGTCGGTGTGCGCGTTGTCTTGATGGTGCGCGCCAGGAACATTCAGGACCCCCGCAGAACCGTCGTGATCGGTAAACGCGCGGCGCGCATCGCCGGCGCCATGCCGCCGATGACGCCGACTGCGATCGCCCACCCGAGACCGAGCCATATCGACTCCGGCGTCACCTGGAACGCAAAGGCCAACTGGGACCCTGCGCCCGGGTTGAGCGTCGATGTGGTGTAGCCGTCAAGGACTGCGTACACGACGGCGGCGCCCAGGATCCCCCCGGCGAGCGCGAGCACCGTTGCCTCGATCAGGACCGAGACGACGACCGGAACGGCGTGGAAACCGAGCGCGCGGAGGGTCGCGATCTCCACCGACCGTCGGCTGACGGCGGTGAACATCGTGGCCAGCGCGCCGAACACCGACCCGAGCGCCATGATGCCGGCGATCAGGTAGGCGAACGCGTCGATCAGGGCAGCGCGCGACGCCGACAGCGCGGCGAAGAACTCCTGCTCGGGAATCAGCGTGGTGGTCAGGCGCGGATCGGCGGCCAGGCGCAGGTTCAACGCCTCTACGTCGACGTCCGCAGCCAGCTTCACGCGGGCGACGCTGACCGCGGAGGCGCGACGGAAGACGCTCTGCGCGATCGCGCGATCCATCCAGATCTCCGACTCCGCCACGGCGCCCTCGGCGACGAAGTGGCCGACGACCTCAAGTGTCGCGGTGCGCACCTGCACGCTGTCGCCCACGTCGAGTCCGGCGTACTGCCGCGCTGCGGAAGCACCTACGATGATCTCGTTTCTTCCCGGCACGAGCGTGCGTCCGCTGACGATTCTCACCTCCGGGCGCAACGCGAACGCGGCCGCGGTAACGCCGCGACAGACGACGTCGGCCGCGGTGCCGGCCCCACGCTTCGGGACGGTGAGCGTCGTGTAGACCTCCCCGCTGGTAACGGCGAAGCCTTCATACGCCTCGAGGATCGCGAGTTCCGGAAGACCGATCCACCCGTCCATCTCGTTGTTGCTGCCGTTCCTGAGGATCAGCCCCCGGTCGGGCTTCGCCGTGTCGACGAGCGCCGAGCGGAAGCCGGCGGACATCGCGAGCAGGCCGAGTAGCACAGCGACTACGGCCCCCGAGCCTACGACGACGGTCGCGCTCGCGGCGGCGCGCGAGCCCAGGTTCTTCAGGTTCATGCGGGTGACGGCGGCGGTCTGTTTCACCATCTAGCTGATCTCCCTGAGGGCGCGAACGATCGACAGGCGTCTCGCGGCTACCGCCGGCGGCAGGCCGATGGCCAATCCCAGCCCTCCCGCGATTCCGAAGGCGAGCCCGGCGTCAATCCAACTCATCTGGAAGCGGCCGACGACTCGCGCCAGCTGTGCATTCAGCGGCGCCTCGAGCGCGAACCCGATCGCGACGCCGCAGACGGCTCCCGCCAGGCAGAGCCCGAGTGCCTCGGTGAACACCACGACCGCGACACTGCCTTCCTTGAACCCCAGGGCCTTCATGACGGCCAGCTCCGGCACGCGCTCGCGGAAGGACAGGGCCGCGACGTTCGCCGTCAACAGGAGCATCGTGAAGAAGACGGCGGCGAGGATCAGGGTCGCGATGAGGCCGATGTCTCCAAGCTGGTTCGCGAACTGCCGGCTGAATTCATCTTCGGACAGCGACCGGGTAGGGTCGGAGGAGTTCTCGAAGCGGCGATCGATGGCGTCGACAACCGCCTTGGGATCGACCCTGTCGTCCAGGCGAGCGACGATCCAGCCGACCTCATTCTTCGCCCAAGCTGCGACCGACTCGTTGAAGTAGTCGTAGCGGAGCAGGAACCACGGCTGGAGACCGCTCTCGGGAGGCACGCTGTAGGTCCCCGCTACCTCGAACTCCCAGTCCCATGATCCGTCGGACTTCGGCCAGATGTCGCCCACGATGGGAACGAGATCCCCGGCTCGCCAACCGTACTCCTCGGCCATCGCGTCGGGAACGACCACGGCCCGGCGCGACGCCTGGAAACGGGCGAGGACGTCGTCCGCAACGACCAGCTCGGGGAAGATCCGGAAGTACCGAGTGGGGTCGACCGGGGCCTTCGCGAAGGCGTGCGCCGGATCCTGGTAGTAGCCGCCGAACCAGCTCATCGGAGTTGCTTCGGCCACACCGGGTGTTTCTCGGACCGTCTGCACGGCGGCGAGCGGCAGGTTGTCGGTCATCGCGTACTTGGCATCGACGAGCAGTCGTTGTACGCCCGGAACGCTGACACCGCTCGTGAACGCGTCGCTGAGAGCGCGCAGGAGCATGCACAGGACGAAGGCTACCGTCAGGGACAGCGTCGTCAGCACCGTCCGCGTCGGTTTGCGCCACAACCCGGTCCTCACCAAGCTCAGCCAGGTCATGCTGCAGTTCCGATCAGGGCGCCCTTGTCCATCCGAACGACGGAGTTGGCGTATTCCGCGGCCTGGGGATCGTGCGTGACCATGACGATGGTCTTCCCCATCTCGCGATTCAGCGATTGGAGGAGCGACAGCACGCCAGTCGCGCTCTCCCGGTCAAGGTCTCCCGTCGGCTCGTCGCACACCAGTAGCGTTGGGTCGGTGACGATCGCGCGCGCAATTGCGACCCGCTGTTGCTGGCCGCCCGAGAGGGCCGACGGCTTGTGCGTGGCACGATCCGCGATCCCGACGATCTGAAGCGCGGTGTTCGCATGCTCGCGCCGCTGGCTTCGCGTGAGCGACGTCAGGAGCAGCGGCAACTCGACGTTGGCGACCGCGGACAGCTCCGGCAACAGGTTGTAGAACTGAAAGACGAACCCGACGTGGCGAGCCCGCCACTCCGCCAGCGCCGTAGAGCTCAACGTGCCAAGCGGCACCCCGAGAACTCGAACCTCCCCCGACGCCGGTCGGTCCAGGCCGGCGATCAGGTTCAACAGCGTCGTCTTCCCGGAACCGGACGGCCCCATCAACGCGGTGAACTCGCCCTTCTGAATCGTGAGGTCGAGACTATCCAGCACGACGAGCGTCTGGCCACCTCGCTTGTAGGCGTATGTCAGGTCTCGGCACTCGACCAATGCTTCGCTCATTGCAACACCTCCTGCTTCACTCATCGCGACACCTCCTGGCGCGACCGTTGAGCGAATCTACAGTTCGGCGGAGCGGGTCGTCTCGGCGAATCGTTGAAGCAGTGGTCGTTTTCGGGAATCGCCCTGAGTTTTCAGGAATCGACCCGATTTTGCCGGCTGCGGGCGCGAAACTGGGTCGGCGTCATCCCCTTGAGGGCCCGGAACGCCCGGTTGAACGGCGTGATGGATTGGTAGCCGGCCGACAGGGCCAGCGTGAGCACAGGCGTGTCGTCCTGGGCGGGATCGGCTAGTGCCTTGCTGACCTCCGCCACCCGGTAGTCGTGGAGCAGCGTGTTGAAGTTGCGATAGCCCAGCTCGCTGTGGATCAAGGACCGGAGGCGATACTCCGGTATCCTGAGGTGCTTCGCGAACGCGCCCACGGTGAGCCCCATGCGCCGGTACACGCGCTCGGATTCGAACGCGGCCCGAATCCGCGCCGCGTCGTAAGCGTCCCGGCTGACGTCGGCCGGGGTGGTGACGGGCGCCGGTCGCAGGGGATCGACAAATCGCGCGGCGTCGGGTCGGAGGAGCAGCAGGATGATGGCGCCGGACAGCAGTAGGCCCACGGCGGTGATGCCAGTATGTACGGGAAAGTAGACGTCGATGGGTAGGGCCCAGAGCTGCAGGGCAAGGCGTTCGACGAGCAGGGTCAGCACGATATGGACCACCGACACCACGACGAGCACGACCCGGGTCTTCCGACGCGCCTCCACCAGGTCGGCGTCAGATTCGCGTAGCGCCCAGACGAGCGCGCACCCGAGCATGACGATCTGGAGCCCTGACGGAACGACCTCATAGAGCACGAACGTCGCGTGCGGCTGCGCCAGCTCCCACGGGGAAGGCACTATCCATTCGAGCGGCTCCTCGAGCGACATCTGTACGGCCCAGACTGCCAACAGTGGCGGAGGCAGCCGTCTTCGGTCCCGAAAGATCGAGTGGCAGAGAACCATCAGCAGGCCCGAAGTGAGGTTCCGGGCGAGGTTCATGGGAATGAACAGCGATCCCAGGTCCACCGCGAACTCGGCAGGGAGCACTTCCATGTAGGAATGCCGCGCGGACACGACCGCGCAGACCGCGCCGAAGGCGAGCAGTACGATCAACTGCACGTTGCGGTTTCGCGGCGCCAACGCCAACAGACGCATTGCGAGGACAAGCAGGAAGGCGATGTAGGCGCCGTCGATGGCGGCGTAGAGAAGGTGCGAGTTCATTGGGCAAGCTGGTAGGGCAAGGCCGGGCGTCGCCGTTAGGTCAGCACTCAATGACTCGCACGTGACCTTGGGAGCCATAGTCCAGAATCCTGGCGTCACGTGTCGTCAGCACGTATCCGAAGGCGCGCGCCGTGGCGATGATGATCCGATCCGCGGGGTCGCGCGGCGGCGTCCCCGGCAAGGTGGCTGATGCCACCAGCACCGATGTCGGCATCGCGGCCAGCCTAACCGATGGCAACTCGCAGAAGCGACGGAACCAGAGCTCGGGATCGAGTGCAAGCGCGATCCTTCCCTTCGCGACGAGCATCGCGATCTCCCATGCCGTGATCGGAGACACGAACAGGTGCGCCCCGCGTTGGTAGGCCTCTTGCAATTCGCTCGCCGCCGGCTCCCGCAAGGGATCGTTGCGGGCCGTCCAGAGGACGGCGCACGTATCGAGCAGGAAGTCGGTCACTTCGGCGTCACCGCGCGGCGTTCCAGTCTTCGTCGATCGGGTCCGTCAGGTTCGTACCAGGCGCTATCGTCACGGTGTCCTTCAGTGTGCCGAGAGCTTCTGCAAGCGACCCTGTACGTTCCGCCGTGGACGATTCGTCGGGGCCGCCCGGGGCAGGCGCGCCCGGCGCGGCTTTCCGAAACACGAGCTTCTGCTTCTTCATGTCGACTTTCTCGGTCCGGTATCCCGCCGCGAGCCAAGCCTTCGTCATCACCCAATTGCCGGCGTTGTTCGACCATAACGCCCGGTGGCTGCGGGCCGCCGGTGGCAGGGGTGCACCAAGTACCTCCTCAATCTGACGGAAAGTCATGGGCACGTGCGCGCGTCCGGAATCCCGCAGGTGAGACTCGAGCGGCGTGTACTTGCTGTCCATCCGCATCTCCTTCCCTGGCGGCGACTCCGTAAACACTACTAAGTATACTAAGTGTTTTCTAGCCGCGTGGCGCGGAGCACAAGCACCAGCAGCATCGGCCAGCCGACGTAGCGCTCGGCGCGCGGATAGCGCCGTGCGAAGGCTGCACCGGGGGCGTGCTCGGCGACGTCTTCCAGCGAGAAGCCCGCCTCGACGGCAGCCATTACGACCCCCCCGTAGCCGTAACGGACGCTCCCGGGCGCTTCAATCGCGCCCGTGTCGGGGTTGGTGAACCGCGCCCGGCTGTTGCGCAAGAACATCGCGGGGTGCATGGCGGACACCACGGCTCGGCCGCCGGGACGCAGCACGCGGTGCGTCTCAGCGAAGAACGCCGGGAGGTCGCGAAGGTGCTCGAGGACGAGACCACTCACTGCGGCGTCGAACGATGCGTCGCTCAGCGGTAGCGGGTCGTGCAAGTCGTGGACCATGAAGCGGACCTTCGCTGGATCGACCTTGCGCCGCGCACAGGCGAGCATTCCGCTCGAGAAGTCGATGGCGGTGACGAGGGCCCCTCCCGCGGCCAGCCAGGCAGTGTGTCGCCCGGTCCCGCACCCGAGGTCTACGACATCGAGACCGCGGACATCCGCGAGCGCTGCACGCATGTGCGGTTCCTCGAGGGCCGGGAGCGGATTCGCGTCGTGATCGTAGACGCGCGCCCACCGGTCGTAGCCGTCGCGCACGCCGCCGAGGGGGTCAGCGGGGATGAGGGTCAATCCGCGACGTGGTCTGCCACCACATTGACGGGCGCGCGATGCTCCAGCCAGGCCTTGGCGGCGATGATGACCTGGTTGAAGCCGCCGGTCGAGTCGAGCGCGGCGTCGATGACGGTCTGCGGATCGCCGGAGTACCCGGTCTCCTGGACCCGAAGGACGGTTGTGTCCCGACTCTTCTGCTCGAACGTCCATGTCACCGAGGTGAAGCCTCCCGCGTTTTCCCACTCCATGACGATCAAGCGGGGGCGCTCGAGCGACCTCACGCGTACTTCGATCCGTGGCGCATCCGGTCGCGCGCCGATATACCAGGTCACCGTTTCGCCTTCGCGCAAGCCGTCGTCACGCCGGGTGAACCAGAACTTGCTCATGGTTTCCGGATTCACGAACGCGTCGAAGACCTCTGACACGGGCCTCCGTATGAGAGTTCGCGCCGTCGCGGCGAGGTCGGCCGCCCGCGTCATGCCAGTATCTCCAATCCACCGTCCCGTGGCGCCAAGGCGCCGGAAGACCCACCGGATCCACCATCAACGACCGAGGCGTCCCGGAGCGCTACTCTTCCGTAGTTTACGTCACGGTCTGCACAACTCCGGACCCGCGGGCCACATGCGTGGCAAAACCCGAGCCGGCCCTCTCGTAGACGTTGAACACGATGGACGCGCCAGCCCGCTTTAGCGGCTCGATCTCGTCGTGGAACCTGGCGGTGGCGGCAACCCGGCCCCTGAACGACGCGGCCCTGAGCTGGTTGAGGACGGCGAGACTTGCCGTCGCGTTCGGCAGGGCCAACATGACGAGTTCGACGTCGTCCGTGTCGTGCACGCGATCCCAGAAGTCCGCGTCGCTCGGATCGCCGAGCAGCACGTTGAACCCCGCCGACTGATGGTTCTGTACGGTTTGCGGATCGATGTCCACGCCGAGGACCGTTGCGCCGTGCCGTCGGTGCATCACCTCGTAGGCCCCGGCGCCGATGCGGCCCATACCCAGAACAAGGATCGTCGCCCCGCCGGTGTCGAGCAGCCGGTCGTCGGCGAGACGCTCTCTTCGTTGCAGGCGTTGCCACGCCGCCCGATACTTCCTGTAGGTCCGATCGGCGACGGAATTCACTCCCGCCGCGATGCCGCAGGACAGAGAGAGCGCGACCGCGATGACGCTCAACCAAAGGCCGTCGATCCATCCGTTGGTGACGCCGACGGCTGCGACGATGAGCCCGAATTCGCTGAAGTTGGTCAGGTTCAACGACGCCAGCAGCGACGTTCGGGCCCGCAGCTTGAACCCGGCCAGCAGACCCAGGAAGAGAGCCGACTTGAAGAAAACGAACGGGGTGATGGCCGCGCCAATCAGAACCACCTCCTGCGTCAATGGCCCGGACACTCCAACGGAGAGGAAGAAGCCGAGCAGGAACAGGTCCTTGAAGCGGAGCATCGTCTTTGCCAGCTCGTCCGTCCTGTCGCGGCTGGCAACCAGAACGCCGAGGACCAGAGCGCCCAGGTCACCCTTCAGGCCCACCAGCTCGAACGCTGCCGCACCACCCAGAGCAAGCAGGAAGCCGTAGAGGACGAGGAGTTCGCCGTGGCCGACGTGCCTGAGGACCAGGGTCAGCACCGGCCGCAACGGAATGAGGATCAGCAACGCCAGCGCCCAGATTGTGGGCAACTCACCTGCCGCAAGAGCCATGAAGACGACTGCGGCCACATCCTGCACGATGAGGATCCCGACCGCAATGCGGCCGTGCAGCGAAGCCGTTTCTCCTCGTTCTTCGAGCACCTTGACGACGAAGACAGTGCTGGAGAAGCTCAATGCAAACGCGATCAGCAGAGCCTGGGAGTAGTCGATGCCGGCCAGTAGCGAGGCACCCAGAAGCGCCAGCACATGGATGGCCGTTCCCAGCACCAGGACGACTATCGACATGTGCAAGCTGGCAACGGCCCAGACCTGTGGACGCGCGAGGGTCCTCACGTCGAGCTTCAGGCCCACGAGGAACAGCAACAGAGTGATGCCCAGGTCCGACCACGTCTGCAGCATCTCCTCGCTGACGGCGCCGTACAGGTTGATCAGAAAGCCCGCAGCAAGAAAGCCCACCAGCGGCGGCAACCCCACAGTCCTGGACACGAAGCCCAACACGAATGCCAGGGCGATCCAGGCAACGTCCTGCACGGCAACGGCGACATCCATGGGTCTCTACGTGGCCAAGAAAGCAAGAACTATGCGCATGCGTTCAATCGTCCTGGGTTTAAGGGGAACCGACTGTCCGAACCCCGCTGATGCGACGACCACGAGGTGTCGTGCCGCACGGCGGCGCTCTCAGCCCTTGGTTAGGGAAGCGCGAACACGAAGATGGCGTTTCCCGCCCTGGGGTTGCGCATCTCGGGGAGCAGATCGGTCGGAATGACGCTGGTCCAGCTCGATCCGCCAAGCGGGCCGCCGGCCCCAAACGCGATGTACTGCTTGTCGTCGACGGCGTAGCTGATTGGGAAGCCGTTCGACATGGTCGACAGACGGCTCTGCCAGAGCTGATCGCCGGTCGCCGCATCGTAGGCGAAGACGTGGCGCTCCCAGTCGCCGATGAAGACGAGGCCGCCGGCCGTAGTGAGGGCCGCCGTGTTGTACGGCGCGCGGCGGCGGTGCCGCCACAGGGTGTCGCCGGTCCGGACGTCCATCGCCCGGAACTCGCCAAGCTGGTCCGGCGCGTCGGGATGGAAGTGGTTCTGCCGGCCGCGGACGCCGCCGGTGCCTCCGCCTCCTTCACGCCGTTCCACCGGACCGAACGCGGCAGTCTCGCACTGCAGGTTGATGGGGACGTACAGCGCTTCGGTGTCCGGGTGGTAGGCCATCGCCCGGAGCGCCTTGAAGCCGCCGGTGCTCGGGCAGAAGAAGAGTTCTTCGCCGACATCCACCACGACGCCGTCGCGATAGGTGAGCTCGCCCGTCTCGCGGTTCAGATCCATCAGGTTCTGGTAGCCGAGGTCGGTCGCGTTGATGTAGTCGCCGGTGACGCGGTCGAGCTGCCAGAGGATTCCCAGCTTGCCCATGCTGTAGACCGAGGGGCGTCCGTCGACATCGATCAGGATCCGCTCGAACGTCTCGTCCATGTCATGGCTGTCGCCCGGGATGTGCTGGAAGTACCACTGCATCTCGCCGGTTGCCGGATCGAGGGCGAGCGTCGAATTGCTGTACAGCGCGTCTCCCTCGGTTCCCCGCGCATCGCGGGTCCAGGGCTTCGCCTGCGAAGTGCCGTAGAAGACAAGGCGGTTCACCGGGTCGTAGCTTCCCGGGATCCAGGCGTCGGCGCCGGCGCGGAACAGGAGCGGCAGGTCGCCCCACGAGTCGCCGCCCCGCTCGCCCGGACGCGCGATGGTGGAGGTGCGCCAGAGGATCTGCCCGGTCCGTCCGTCAACGCCCACGATGTAACAGGTGTCCTCGCGGAAACGCTCGCACCCGCGCAGCCCCGCGACGACCACGCCGTCCGCGACGACCGGGCCGCTCGAGAAGCCGTAGCCGTCGTGGTTCGGGGCGACGTCCGCGTCCCACCGGACGGCGCCGGTGCGCGCGTCCAGGCCGACGATGTGCGCATCGACCGTGTTGAGGAGAATCAGGTCCTCGTAGATGGCGAGGCTGCGCATCTGCGCCGCCGGGCGCAGCCGCTCGTCCATTTCACGGCGGTGTTCCCAGATGAAGTTGCCCGTCGCGGCGTCGAGCGCCTGCACGACGTTCCCGGGGTTGGCGACGTACATTACGCCGTTGCGGACGATCGGCGTGGTTTGTGACACCCCCGGCTCCAGACCCCACGACCAGGCGAGCTGCAGGTTGCCGACGTTGGAGCGCGTGATCTCGTCGAGCGGGCTGTACCCCCAACCGTCGAGCGTCCGCCGCCAGTTGACCCAGTCTCCCGGATCCGGATCCTGGAGCACGGCGTCGGTGACGGGCCGGATATCGGCCGACTGCTGCGCGACGCCGGCCGTCCCCGCCGCGATGAGCGCCGCGCCGACGAGCCAGATGAGACGGACGGGTGACGGAACGGTGCGGGGGCGAGCTTCGGCAACCGGCATGTGGGCCTCCAGAAGAGGCCCACGATACTACACGCCCGCCGGTTTGGTGATTGAATGGACGATGGGAGCGCTTTTTGGGCGCGACCAGCGCTGGCGCCGGGAGGACGCGTATGACCATTTTGCTTACGGGAGGGACGGGATTCATCGGGTCGCGGCTGAAGACGAGGCTCGAGCGGCTGGGGCATACCGTCCGCGTCGTGAGCCGCGGCCCGCGTGGCGACATCACCTGGGATCCGAACGCCGTTCGGGAGGCGGTCGGTGAGAGCGGCGCCGTCGTGCACCTGGCGGGCGAGAACGTGATCGGCCGGCGCTGGACCGGCCGGCAGAAAATGCGGTTGCGCGATAGTCGCGTGAACAGCACCGACCTTCTGGCCCGGGCAGTGGCCGACGCGAAGCCGAGTGTCTTCGTCACGGCGTCGGCAATCGGCTACTACGGCTCCAGTCTCGATCGCCGCTTCACCGAGCGCGATGGTCCGGGAGACGACTTTCTGGCCCGGCTCAGTGTCGAGTGGGAAGCCGCGCGCCAACCGGCGATCGATGCCGGCGTCCGGACCGCAACGATTCGTGTCGGCGTCGTCCAGCATCCGGGCGGCGGGGCGCTCGGGAAGATGTTGCTGCCGTTCCGACTCGGTGTGGGTGGGCCGGTCGGCAACGGGGACCAATGGATCTCGTGGATCCACATGGACGACCAGCTTGCAATGTTCGAATGGGCCATCGCCAACGACAACGTGAGCGGGATCTACAACGGCACGGCGCCGAAGCCCGCGACCAACCTGCAGTTCTCGAAGGCGCTCGGACGCGTGTTGCGCCGCCCGGCGATCCTGCCGGCGCCATTGTTCGCGTTGCGCATCGCACTGGGGGAAGCGGCCGGGCTGCTGATCGAGGGACAGCACGTGACGCCCGAACACGCGCTGGCCGACGGATTCGCGTTCCGGTTCCCGGAGGTCGAACCGGCCCTGCGCGACTTGCTCGCGTAGGGGCTACGTGTCGTAGATGATGAACTCGAGCAGGTTGCCGTCGGGGTCGCGGATATAGCGGCTGGTTCCGGTGTCGAGACCGCCGTTGCGGCCTCCGGCGCGGGGAGCGGGACCTTCGATCACGATGGCGCCGACCCGCTCGAACGCCTGCTCCAGGGCGGCGGCGCTCCCGCCCCAGACGAAGCAGAAGTCACCGCAGGGCGGCACCGCTTCCGGCGCGCGCAGCGTGAACGTTCCGCTCTCCCAGAGCTCGGGGCGGTGGAAGTTGATCTTGCTGTCGCCGAAGTGGACTGAGACGATGCGCTCGCCTTCCATCAGCTCGAAACCGAGCCCGCGGTAGAAGGCGACCATGTCTGTCGTGTTCCGCATCGGCACGGCGACATGATCGAAACGGACCAGGTCGGGTGAGGGCTGCGTGGCGACGGCGCGGGTGGCCGCTCCCACTCCCGCTCCCGTGGCGGCAAGCGCCGCGCCGGCATGAACCGTCTGCTTGAGGAACCAGCGCCTGTCATGCGCCATGGTGTCAATCCATCCGCCGCATCTCGAGTTCCGCGCCGCCCTGGTGCAGGACGAGAGCCTCTATCTGCCCGTCGGCGAGCCGGAACGAGATGCGCGCGTTGCTGTCGCGGTAGAAGAAGTCGGTCTCGGACTCCGGAAAGATCGCCACCGGCTCCTGATCGGTCAGTTGCGCCAGCAGGTGATCTCCCTCGCGCGTGATGGCGATGGCGAAGCCGGGCTGTTCCTCGTACAGGCCGACATAGCGCTCCAGCGTCGCCTCGGGCAGCGCGGCTGCCGGGCGGGTAGCCGGATTGATGCCGACATCCGACGTAAACCGGTCGGCGCGCCGGCCGAAACCCTGCTGCTCGAAGATCAGGTGGTCCACTTCCCGCGTGTCCTCGCGAATGCCGAACTGGATCCGAAGTCCGGACTCCACCTCGATGAATTCGGTCTCGGAAGTGGGCACCAGCAGGCGCTGCCCCCGGTTGGGCGCCCGGATGTAGAGCCGATCCTGGTCGACGAGGATGGTCAGGGAGAAGTGTTCCGACAGCCTGTACTGTCCGACGTAGCGCTGCAGCAGCAGCGGGTCGACGTGCACCGCCTGGGCGCGCGCGATGGCGGGCAGGCAGAGCGCCAATACGGTGACTGTCACGGTCGCCGCTGTCGTGAGCCGATGTGTATTAAGGAATGAAGCCATAATGATAAACATGCAACTCCACGAGCTAGCCAGTATATTAATTATACAACCCTAAAATTTAATATGCTGGCACCGTGCCCTGGGTGGCGCTTCAGTACTCGTCGAGCCCCTCGGTCAGTTCGATGTACGTGCCGAACGGGTCCGTGAAGAACGCGATGGCGATCCCCAACTGCTCCAGCTCCTGGTAGGGCCGGTCGAACGTGATTCCCTTCGCCTCGAGCTCGCGGCAGAACTCCTCGAGGTTCTCCACCTCGAAGCCGATGTGGTCGAGGCTGCGCCCCTCCGTGCCCTGGAGGTCGGCGCCCGGCGAGTAGGTGAGGTTCACGCCCGGCAGGTCGGCTGCCTGGAACGACCCGCGCATGCCCGGCGCGGCTCCGAACGTCTCGACGTACCACGCCTTCATCGCTTCGACGTCACCCGCGAAGTGGATGTGGTGCAGGGCGATCGGGTCCTCTTGATCGCGCGCCTCCACCAGTTCCACCTTGACGCCGTCCGGCGCCATGACGAAGGCGATGTAGGTGTCCTGGTTCTCGATGTACGCGACGTTGTCGGTCACCGTTACCGCCGCCGGCAACTCCTGCCGGGTGACGATCGGGAAGCCTTGCGCACGTACTCTCGCCAGTGCGGCGCGGACGCTCGGCACCTTGAAACCGATGTGATTGACCGTCGTGCCGATCGTTCCACCCTCCGGCGCCCGTTCGCGCACGAAGACCAGCACGTTGGGGAAGCGGTAGATCTCCGACTGGCCGAACATCGCCGGCTCGCCGCCGAGCGCGCTTTCCCAGAACCGCTTGTGCTCGGCCAAATTGGTGCCGTTGATGTGGTGGTGTCCGTAGACGACCCGACCTTCGCTTGCGGCCGTCAATTGCGCGGACGCCGCCGACGTGCTTCCCACGATCAGCAATGCGGCCACACCGAGAATGGCGATCGTTCGCATGACAACTCCTCCTTGGCTGCGCGTTCGGATGCGCCTGTGCTTCAGTATTCTGCGTCAATACCGGAACAGGTACGCGACCTTCCCGAAGACGGCGCGATTGGTCCGCTCGAAGCGATCGTGCGGGAATCGCAGCTCGTCGAGCAGCCGGCCCTGCCGGTAGCGATCATCGTAGCCCAGGTAGGCGACCGTCCCGGCGTTGAGACGGTACGTGAACAGAATGTTGTTCCCGAGCGTGCCGGCCAGCGTGTTGTGTTCGGCGATGTACCGGACCAGCATCCGCGTCGTGAGCTGGTAGGTGCTGCGGAACCGGTAGATCTGCACGTTGTAGACCTCTGCCCCGGCCACGGGATCGAAGAACTTGTTGTAGATGCCGGTCAGCTCGGTGCGCAGGCGCGACGTGGGGCGGCCCGAGAGGAGGAAGTTGGCCGAGGTGAGGCGTCCCCGGTACGGGCTCGCCTCGTCGTAGAAGATGCCGTCACCAACGTTGAATCCGCCCACGACGGAAAGGACGCGGGCGCTGATGACCCCGAACATGCCATATCCCGCCTTCCGGAAATTGACCTCGCCGAATCGCTCGAGGTCCCGGTTGGCGTTGGCGGTGATCGAAATGTTCCGCTGGAAGGAGAAACTCGCCTGGCCCTGGATCTGCTCGTCCTGCAGGACGCCCGAGTGGTCGAACAGCCGGACGTAGGTGAGCGATGGTCCCCAGGTGATGAGCGTCGACTCGGGCCACCAGCGGTAGGTCAGGGTCGTGTTGGCTTGCCGCAGGTTCACACGGGGCAGGAATCCCGTCTGCGTCCAGAAGTCGGGGTCGATATCGCTGTACGACGCGCTGTAGCCCAGGTTCCGGCCCTGCCGCGTGAAGTCCGCCTCGAAGGCGGGCGCCGTCGTCTCGCCGAATTCCTGGTCGCGCGTAGACGAGTTGACGGCCAGAAAACTGAATCGGTGCGTCCGGCCAAGGCGGAACCGGCCATCGACGCCACCCACCACGTTGTAGTCGTCGCCGAACTGGCGCGACGTCATGATGGCGCCGAGATACGATTCCGGGTAGAGGTCGTAGCGCGCCCGCCCCACGACCGTCTGCGCCGTCTTGAGATACCGCGGGTCGTCCGGGTCGTCGAGCCGTCCCGCCGCTTCGTCATCCGCGATGACCACGCCGAGCGTGGTGTTCCCCACCTTGCCGGTCAGCTTCCCGCCGAAGCGGGGATCGACAATCGTCCGCGTGTGCAGCAGGTTGAGCGTCGTCGCGGTCTGGAAGATCTCCTGCCCCTCAAGGAAGAAAGGGCGCTGCTCCGGGTAGAACAGGGCGAAGCGCTGATTCGTTTCGATCTGCGGCTGATCCGATTCGATCTGCGAGAAATCGGGGTTGTAGGCGAAGTCGGCGGTCAGGTTGGGGGTGACGCCGTACTTGACGCTGACGCCCAGGTCGCCGAACGGGTCCGCCTCGTTGAACGCGCCGGTACCGGTGTCGAGCGAACCCAACTGGGCGCCGGTCAGCTCCGGCAGGATCTCCAGGTTGCGGCTCCGCGACAGCTCGCGCAAGCCTTCCATGACGCCGAACTGCGTAAGCTGTCCGGCGACGCCGCGCGAGATTGGCGACCACGCCTGGGCTTCCGACTTGCCTCGAATGACGCGGGTTATCTGAAAGCCCCAGCGGTGCGCCTCGGCCGCGGGCCGCTGCGGATAGCGGAGGCTCTTGAACGGGATCGCCATCTCCGCTGTCCAGCCGTCCTCAACGATCTGGCCACTCGTGGTGAAGAGGGCGTTCCATGAGTCGTCGCCCCGGATGCCGAACTGGCCCGAGTTGCTCAGCCCGCTCCCACCGCCGCCGCCCCGGGTGGTGCCGCTCGCACTGCGGCTCGATGAGCGCGACGCCATGCCGCGGCCGCGCGACGATCCGCTGCTTCCGTCCGCGTTGACGATCGAATCACTCTGCACGCCGTAGCCATTCACCTCGAACTGATACGCGCGCTGCTGATCGAGGAACGGATCGAAGAGGACGGACATCCGGTCGTCGCCCCGGATGTCGTCGCGGTCCGCCCGGTTGGCGCGCATTATTCCCGGGTCGGCGTAGTGGGCGTAGAAGGCGAAGTAGAGGTTGTCCCGGTCGAAAGCCATCCACACTTCGGTTGCTTCCGTGCCGGGTGCGCCTTCCACCGGCGCCACCTGCACGAACTCGGTGATGTGGGTGGCGGTCTCCCAGACGGAATCGTCCAGGCGGCCGTCGATCTGCGGGGCCTGGGCGGCGAAGCCGATGGTCGCGGCCCGCTGGGCGTTGGGTGCGGCCGCGAAACCGCCGAGTCGACCGCCGGACCGCGGTTGCTCCGGCATCCCCCGTCCGCGCCGGGGCTGACCGTTGCCGCTACCGTTTCCGCCATTGCCGGGCGCTCCCGGGAGCTCCAGAACGCCGGTGACCGCGTTGTCCCGGTGCGTGGGGGCGTTGCGCCGCGCGGCGCTCGCGTTGCCGCTGCCGCTCAGGAGATCTCCGATCCGGGCCGCTAGTTCGTCCTGCGCGCCAAACAGGTCCTCCAGGGGCGCGTCGATCCTCGCGGCGCCGTCTACGGTCCCTGCCGCGACGTCAAGCAGGCGCGCGGTTATCCGGATCGTGTCGCCCAGCACCTGATAGCCGCCCATGACCAGCCAGCGCGAGCCCAGCGTACGGCTGGCCGCGAGGGTGGCATCATCGGAAGCAGTGCCGCCCGACGGAGCGCCGAGGGCATCCCGTAGCGCCGCGTCGTCGATGACCTCCACGCCCAATCCCCAGAGATCGGTCGCCACGGCCTGCGCGATCCCGGTGCTGATCCAGTCGTCGTGCGGCTGCTGGCTGACGTTGGCGAACGGCGCGATGGCCACGGCGCCGGAGGTCTGGGCCGCGGCGGGGGCGGCGACGCCGGCAATCAGCAACGCACACGCCATGGCGGCGAGCCGCTCAGGATGACGCGCGGTGCCAGGCCGGCGGCGCTGTGCGTGCGGCATCGAAGCCACTAATCATACGGCAACAGTTGTCCCGCGCGGCGCTACAATGGTCCCTGTATGGCTTCCCGTCAGACGCAGTGTGCGGCGGCCTTCGTCCTGCTGTTGATCGTGACCGCTCCGCCTGCGGGCGCGATGCAGGACGAGACCTGGGAGCCGCTCGTCACCACCCTCGGGACTCGTGCGTTCGACGTCGAGTACGAGCTCTGGTACTACGTCAACGTCGTCTTCGAATCGGAAGTCGAGGCGACGGCCGACGGCTACGAGTACCGCTATCGCCTCACCAACAAGGGCGACACGCAGGTACGCGTCGAGTGGCGCGGCGTCGAGGAGAGCGCGTTCGGTGACGAGGTGGACAACGTCGAGGAACTGCGAGTGGGCCTCATCGAGCCGGGCGATGTCACCGACTGGCTGGTCCTTACCAGCGGCACGCCCCCGCAGGTGACCGACCGCCCCGCCCGGATGTTCGGCAGCGCGCCGTCCGGCAACGAGGCGGTGCAGCATTCTGGCCCCGCGCCCGCCTACGTTCCGGCGGAGGAGTAAACCATCCGGCCCAGCCGGTCCATCTCCGAATCGACGTGTTCCGGCGGGCAATACTCGTGAACGGTCCCGTCTGGCCGGAGCGGGTTGTTGGGGAGCTTCTTGTACGCGCCGTGAATCAACGGGACCGACGTCTTCCTGCCAAGTGTGTCGATGCCCTCAACGGATTCCTGATGCCGCGTCATCAGGGCGTGGAGCTCCTTGATGTAGCCGGTAGACAGGCTACGTTTCCCCTTGACGAAATCGAACAGGCCGTCGACCGCTGCCTCGTGATCGGTGATCACCGCGACGATTGCCTCGGGATTCGAGCCGCGCTCGTGCGGAATGAGCGTCGCCTGAATCCCGCGTTCGATGAGCAACTGCGTGACTCCGCGATCCAGGGTGTAGAGGCGTTCGATCAGTCCGGTCTCGATGGCCCACTCGCGCTTCAGCCGCTCCTCGAACTGGCGGTACGCGTCCATGACGCTCAATTCATCGTGCTGCTCCCGCCACACATCGGCCAGGGCGCGAAGTTCCGGAGTGGCCAGCCTCGCGGGCGACTCACAGTCTTCAATCGGGCGCCAACCCTGATGCACGTCAATCACTTCCAAGGCTTGTTATACCCCGCATCCTCAAGTGCAACGAGCTACCGGCAGGTGAAGTTGACGGCCGTCCAGTTGCCGGGATCGTCCGCGCCGCCGGCCGGTCCTGTGTAGACGGCGCGTGCCGGGTACGGACAAAGCGGCCGTTCGTTGTCGACGACGCCGTCCGTCGCGTGCGTGGCAATGAGCGCGTCGGGCGCCTCGCCCCGTTCGACCCAGGCGACGAGTGGGGCCAGGCGGTCCCAGGTATCGGGACCCCGCCCGCCCCGGCAGTGGCCCATGCCGGGCGCCATGAACAGCCGCGCCCGCTCCTGCGCCGCCGCCAGGTCGCCACCAAACGTGGTCTCGACCATCTCCTCGTAGTAGGTGACGGTCGGTTGCGGCACCACCAGCGCGTCGGCCCACCCGTGGTAGAGGATCAGCTTCCCGTCCTCTTGCCGCAGAAAGCGCGTCAGGTCGGGATCCACCGCATCGGTGATCGCCTTCATCACGTCGCCCTTCCCGTCGGTGACGTCGTCGATGTCGAACTCCCACCAGGCCCATTCCGGCGGCGTCGCGTTGCGGTTAGGGGGTGTGGAGGTGTCGACCATGTCGGCCGGAGCGACACCGGGGTCCTCGTCGTAGAAGAGGTAGTTGAGGTGGTCGCCGCCGAGGCCCACCGCCCCTGGCGCGAAATTGTTCGCGGGATACGGAATGAACAGGCGCGGCCACTGCAGCTCCGAGCCGAGCGGTTTGCCGGCGTAGATCGGCTCTCCCCGGCGGTCGCGCGGTCCGGCATGAAAGTCACGGACGGTCCGGATCTGCGCGCGCGTGAAGCACTCGTCGCCGTCGATGTCGTCGATGCAGCGGTGCGGGGCGAGGTCTCGGCCCGGATCGAAGTCGCAGCCCAGCGGATCGTCGATCACGCCGTCGGCGACGCCGTCGTTCCGGTCGCACGCCGCGAGTACCGCGTCGGCCAGGATCTCCACCTTCCGGACGCTGTCGAACCGGCCGTCGCCGTCCGTGTCGAATCCGAGGGCGCCGGCGAAGTCGTCGCGGAACATCCGCTGCAGCAGCCAGACCCGCACCGCGTTCATGTCCTGGTAGTGGTTGGCCGGCGCTCCCGCCACGATCCCGTCGAAGTCGCCGGGGAAGCGCTGCGCCTCCATCAGTCCCTGCCGCCCGCCGGTGGAACAGCCCTCGAAGTACGAGTACTCCGGCGCCGCGCCGTAGTAGCGGCGCACGAGCGTTTTGCCCGCCATGGCGGTCAGATGGACGGCCCGGTAGCCGAAGTCGATCTCTGCCTGCCGGTTGTTCCAGGCGAACGACGACCCGGGCTCCGCGCCGTTGTCGTGGCCGGTGTTGCTGTTGGCGACGGCGTAGCCTTCCGCCACCCGGTGGTCGGCATAGTCGAGGTCGCCGTCCTTGCCCCCGTCGCCCCACTTCAGGAAGCGGCCGTTCCAGTTGCGGGGCAGCGGCAACTGCGCGTGGAAGTGGATGGCGGGCGGAAGGATGCCGCGGACGTAACAGTACGGGGCGCCGCCGTCAGTCTCGGCCAGCGCCGCGTGGGTGATCGTCAGGTTCGGGATCTGCTGCAGCGCTTCGCACTCTGCCCGCTCGTCCGCGGTCGGCGCCGGTGCCTGGCCCGTCGCGCGCGTCGCCCCGGACGCCACGGTGGTGGCAATCCCGGCGACGAGAAACAGGGTCGCGCCTCCGCCAAGTCCCATCGTCCAACGGCTGTTCGTTAGCATCGGATCCTCCGCCCGTCAGAAACTGATCACCAGTGCGGTCCTCAGTATCGTATCCAAGCCGTCCTTTCGCAGGCGGCCCGTGCCCAGGTCGATCGCGACGCCGCCGTCGGCGACCGTTTCGAACCGTTCGTCCCCGGTCCCTGGAACGCCGTCCGGATCGCGCAGCGTGACCCGCGCGACGACCGCGGCCTCCTCGAACGCCGGCTCGTGCTCGTAGAGCCACTGCAGACTGACGCGGAGCGAGAGGTGCTCCGTCATGGCGACGGCAACCCCGCTTGTGCTGTTGATCGAGTAGTCGGATGGATCGAGCAGGCTGACGTTCATCGTCAGCACACCGTCCACCGACGTGATGGCGCCGAGCCGCTGCCGGTAGTCGCCGTTGATGCGGAGTCCGCCGAAGTGGTCGGCCCGCGAGCCATCGGCCGCCAGATCCTCCCGCGTCGTGTAGCTGAAGCCGTAGGCAGTGGAGAGGCCGAACGACTCGCGGTCAGCCCAGGTGTTGCCGACACCGCCGAACACAATGGTGCGGTTGCGGATGCCGGCGTCGTTGTTGCGGTCCCAGCTTGCGCCCGCGTGCCAGAGGAAGTGCTCGCCCAGTTCGCGGTCGTACCGTCCTTCGACGAAGTACTGCTCGACATCCGGCTCCAGGGGCGGCCGGGCCGTGACCGTCTCGAACCGCTCAGGCCGCGCGCCGGGAGGGAAGCGGATGCCGGGCGCGACAAGGAGGAACCGCTCGTCGCTCGCGCGGGACCGCACGCCATCGAAGCGGAGGCGGAGGCGCTGCGCGGCGCCGCGCACGCGCAGGGTGTTCGAGAAGCCGAGGGTCTGCGTCTCGGCGTTGCCGCCGGTCCGGACCACGCTCAACTCGGTGGCGTTGTCCCAGCCGGGCGCGTCGTCATCGCCGCCGCCCGCGCCGGGAGTCTGCGCGGCCAGATGCGCCGGGCAGAACGCCAGCGCGACGAGCGCCACGCCTCCCAGGAGCCTGCACCGTTCCACGGCGCAGCCTGCTAGCGGGTGGGGACGTCGCCGGCGCCGCCGAAGAACTTCCCGTCGACGCACTGATCCGAACGGCAGTTGTTCTGGAATGGGGAACCGAGGGCGACCAGCACGTCGGCCGTTTCCGGTTTCGGGATGAAGAAGCGCGACGGCCCGAACGCCATGTCGGCGGGCGAGTTGCCGGCGCGCGTCAGCACGTCGACGCGCGCCCCCTGACCGACGAGGTAGCGGACCAACTCGGTGTCGCCCCGCCCGGCGGCGCCGTGCAGGGCGGTGTAGCCGCGACGGTCGGCCGCGTTGATGTCGTTCCCCAGTTCCAGGCAGTAACGGACCGCCTCCATGAACGAATTGGGTGCATTCTGCGTGAAGTTGCCCATCCAGCCCACACCCGCCGCCACCATCAGCGGCGTCGCGCCGGCGTCGGTGGTCAGGTTCGGATCGGCCCCCGCTTCGACCAGGATGCGCATCGCCTCGACATCGGTCGAATGGGCGGCGCGCCAGAAGGGAGTCGAACCGGCGAAGTCGACCCAGCCGCGGTCGTGCGACGTCGGGCTGAACCACAGCTTGCGAAGCAGCCGGGCGTTGGGGTCGGCGCCTGCCGCGAGCAGGTTGCGCATCAGGTCGAGCGAGTCGACCTCTTCCTGATCCGTCGGCGGGTTCGGCGCCCACGAGATCGGCGCATGCCGCATGTTGACCGTCGCGTAGAGCGGTCCGAGGCCGTCGAGGTTGATCAGGTTCGGGTCGGCGCCCCGATGGAGCAGGTACTGGGCAATGTCGTAGTGGCCGTTTCCGATGGCGATCACCATCGGGCTGCTGCCGTCGCCACCGCTCACGCGATCGACGTCAGCGCCCGAGTCGACCAGTGAGCGGACCGCCTCCAGGTGGCCGTCGCGCGCCGCGATCAACAGCGGCGTCAGGCCACCCATCACGGAGTTGCCTCCTGGGACGCGGCGCCGCCGGTCGGGAAGCGGGTTGCCGTACTCGTCCAGTCGCTCCTCGATCATCGAGACCACAAACGACATCAGGCCGGTCAGCGCGCCGTGCCGGACCAAGGCGCGGATCGCGTCGGGGCGGTTCTCCCACGCCGCGAACATCAGCGGGGTCTGGCCGTTCTCGGTCTCGCGCGCGTTGACCCAGGCGCCGTGATCGACGAGCACGTCGATCGCCTCGACGTTGCCCGCCATGGCGGCCGCCATCAGCGGCGTCGCGCCGGTTGCGGTCGGGATGTTGACGTCCGCCTCCGTCGTGAGCAGCCGGTCGAGCATCTCGGCGTTGCCGTTGCTGGCGGCGAGCCAGAGCGGCGTGATCGCGCCGACGCGGGTCCGGGCCATCACGTTGGCGTCGGCGGCGAGCAGCAACCTGGCGATTTCGAGATCGTCGTTGAAGGCGGCCCAGTGGAGCGCGGTCATGCCGTCGCCCTGCGCGGCGTTGACCCGGGCTCGCTGGGCGATCAGCATGCGGACGCGCTCGACATCCCCGTCACGGGCGGCGTCGGCGAGAGGGGAACTGGAAGCGGCGGCCGGCGAGACGGCGGCGGTTGCGAGCAGGAGAAGGGCGGCGAGAAGAATGCCGGCGTGGACGCCGGCGCACCAGCCAGGGTGCCGTGGACACCGGCGCATACTCGACTGCATCGCTAGAGGTCCAGCTCGCCGGTGCTGTCGCCGATGCGGTCGAGGTCGACGCCCAGCCGGCGGAGCACCGTCAGCAGCGCGTTCGCCATCGGCGTGCCGTCGGGGCAGAGCAGATGGTTGTTGCCCCGGAGCTGGCCGTTGGCGCGACCGGCCAGGAACAGCGGCACCCGCAGGTGGTTGTGCACGCTGCCGTCGCCCATGGGGCTGCCGTACAGGACCAGCGAATGGTCGAGCAGGTTGCCGTCGCCGTCGGGTGTTTCCTTCAGCCTTTGAACGAAGTGCACCACCTGATCGACATGAAACGCGTTGAGCTTCGCGAACTCCGCCAGGCGATCGGGCCGGTTGCCATGGTGTGACAGCGAATGGAACGGTGTCGCGATGCCCGCTTCGGTGAAGACGCGCGAGCTGACGTCACGTCCCATCTTGAACGCGGCGATCCGTGTGGTGTCCGTCATGAACGCCAGCACCTGCAGGTCGAACATCAGGTTGACGTGCTCGGTCCAACTGTCGGGCACGCCAATCGGCGCCGCCGGCAGCTCGCGCACCACCGCGGTCGCGTTGGTCTCCTCGACCCGCTGGATGCGCCGTTCGATTTCGCGGACGTCTTCGAGATAGTCGTCGAGGCGGGCGCGGTCGGCGGCTCCGAGGCCGAGCTCCAGTTCGTCGATCTTGTCGAGGATGGAATCGAGGATCGACGCGTTGGCGCGACGGCGCGCCTCCCGCTGCTCCGGCGTCGCCCCGTCTCCGAACAGCCGTTCGAAGGCGACCCGCGGGTCGCGCTCCATCGGGAGCGGAGTGGTCGGCGACGACCACGAGATCGTGTTGGCGTAGACGCAACTGTAGCCGTAGCCGCAGGCGCCGGTGAGCGAGCCGACGTCCTCGATGCAGAGCTGGATGGACGGCAGCGGCGTTTCCTGTCCGAACGCCTGCGCGTAGATCTGATCGGCGGAAGTCGCGTTGTAGATGTCCGCCCCCTCGGTCATCTTCGCGTGCGCGCAGGTGAGAAAGGCGGCGGACGACCGGGTGTGGTCCGCGCCCGCCTCTGCCTCGGTCTGCGCCGTCGCCGGCGCGATATCGGTATGGCTGACGACGGTCAGGTAGTCGCGGTGCGGCTCCAGCGACCGTAGGATCGGCGTCATCTCGAAGTCCCTGCCGACCGTCTTGGGCGACCAGTAGTGGTGGCGCGTACCGGGACCGGTGCTGCCCGCGCTGCCGTGCACCATCTCGATCGCGGCGAACCGGGTGCGTGGCGCGGCGGCGGTGCGCCGCGTGGCCGCCATCGCCGGAGCCATCGCGTCGAGGAACGGCAGCGCAAGCGACACGCCCATTCCGCGCAGCACGGTGCGGCGCGAAAGGTGGTTGCCGGTGATGTACATGCCGCGGTCTCCTTCCCGGAACGTGGATCAGTGAATCCTACGGTTGAACGCCGGTGCCGGCAACCTCGGGGCGCCGGGGTGTGCGCCTTTCGGGGCGTGAATCCGCCCGCCGCATCGTGAACGGCGGGCTGGCGACGATCCCCGTGACGAACGACGAAAACCGATGCTCGTCCGCCGCCGCCCGCCGGACGACTTCCCGGACCGCCGGCATGTCGGTCGGCTCGAGGACCCGCCCGAGTGCGAACATCAGCAGGTTGCGCGTGAAGTTGGTGACGAAGCTCTCCTCGTGCCGTTCGATGAAGCGGCGGACGTCGGCCGGACCCGCGACCTCGGTGCCGTCGAACAACACGTCGGCCGCGTCGATCGGCTCGCCCCCGTCACGGGTCCGCCACGCGCCGGTCGGGCCGAAGTTCTCGAGGGCGAAGCCGACCGGGTCCATGATGCGGTGACACGACGAACAGGCGGGGCTGGCCCGGTGCGTGGCCAGCCGCTCGCGCATCGTCGCGGGTTCTTCGCCGTGCTCGTTCTCGTCGAGCGGCGGGACGTCGGCCGGAGGCCGGGGTGGCGGCGCGCCCAGCAGGACGTCGAGGATCCAGGCGCCCCGGATTACCGGCGATGTCCGGTTGGCGAGGGACGTCAGGCTCAGGATGCTCGCATGGCCCAGCACCCCGCGGCGCGCGTCGTCCGCCACGGGGATACGGCGGAACCGGTTGCCGATGACGTTCGGCACGCCGTAGTGCTCGGCCAGGCGCTGATCGACGAAGGTGTAGTCGGCGCTGATCAGGTCGGTCACGCTGCGGTCCGCCCGGACGATGCTGTCGAACAGCATCTCCGTCTCGCGCCGCATCGACGCATTCAGTTTCAGGTCCCAGTTCGGATAGAGGAAGACGTCCGGATGAACATCCTGCAGGTTCTGCAGCCGCAGCCAGTGGGACGCGAAGTTGGTCGACAGCGATTCGGCGCGCGGGTCGGCCAGCATCCGCCGCACCTGCGCCTGGAGCACGTCGCGGTCCGACAGCCGCCCCACCGCCGCCACGTCGATCAGTTCTTCGTCCGGAAGGCTGCTCCAGAGGAAAAAGGACAGTCGCGCGGCCAGTTCCAGGTCGCTCAGGGGGTGGTTCTCGCCCGGCGCGACTCCGGGCGGCGTCCGCTCGAAGCGGAAGAGAAACTCCGGGTCGGCGAGGATCGCCTGCAGGCCCATTCGGATCCCCGCCTCGTGGCCGGCGTCCCCGCGGGCCTCGTCGTAGAAGCCGAGTAGCCGCTCGCGGTCGCTGTCGGTCAGCGGGCGGCGGAAGGCGCGGCGGGCGACGCGCGAGAGGATCTCGTCGGCGCACGCCGCTTCCGCGCCGGGTGTGGCGTCCGGCTCCGGCCGGCACGCAAGGAGCTGCAGCCGGATCGGCGTCTCGCTGACGCCGGTCACGTCGTAGGGCCCGTCGATGCCCAGGTTCCGAAGGTGCGGCAGCCCGGTCAACCCGGGGAAATGCCCGGTCGACAGGTCGGCCAGCGCCTGGTCGAAGGGCATCACGAAGTCCTGCACGGGGCCGGCGGCGCGCTGAATGAACGAAGCGGAGATCCGTTGCGGCCCGGCGCGGATCGGGATCGGCTCGGTCCGCAGCACGTCGGTCGTTCGCATCTTGCGGTCCAGATCGAGCAGCGCCACCCGCTCGCCGTTCACCGCAATCTCGATCTGTTCCCCCTCGGCCGGGATGTTGTCGCCGAAGAACGCCCCGATGCTGGCGAAATAGAACGACAGCCGAAAGACGTAGTCGCCGTCGGCGGGGAAGTTGTGCGTGACCGCCATCCCGCCGCGAGTCCCGAACGGCGTGCCGGGAACATGCCGCATCTGCGAGAACGCCTGCGGGACGACATACGTGTCGACTGACGGCGTGGCCTCCGGGTCGCCCAGCGCCATCCGCGCAATCCGGCCGGCGGCGGTCAGATAGCTCTCGAGCAAGGTCGGCGAGACGGTCAGGACATCCGACATGTTGTCGTAACCCTGGCTCATGTCGTCGGCCGGCAGGAGCGACGTCGTGTCGATCTCCAGCCCGAACAGGTCTCGGACCGCGTTGGCGTACTCGGTCCGGTTCAGCCGATGGAGGATCGGCCGTCCCGGGTTCGGCGCCGCCGCCGCGGCACGGTCGAGGCGCGCTTCAAGCTGGTCGATGAAAGCGGCGATGACGGGCGCCTCCGGGCGCGGGCGGCCTTCGGGCGGCATCATGCCGGTCCGCAGCTTGAGGATCACCTGCTCGAACGTACCGGGGTCCAGCTCCGGGCGATCCGGGTCGGCGCCGTCGAGAGAAAGGCCTCCGGTGCGGGTCCGGTCGTTGTGGCAGGCGGCGCAGTACTGCCGCAGCAGGGCTTGCCCGTCCACTTCCATCGCGGCCGGCGCCTGGGCGGCGGCGGCCGAGGATGCGGTCAGGAGCGCGACGACGATGAGCCAGGCCGCCGGTCGGGGCACGGCTTCGGCCGGACGTCTACTGGAGCGCCGGGTCGGGACGCCCCATCAGTTCGGTGAAGCTCGCCCCCTCCCTCGGCACGAACTTCTGCGTGAAGCCCTGAATGTTGTCGACGGCGTAGAAGTTGCGGTCCTCGTCGACCGAGAACTGGTGCAGCTCGCGGAACAGTCCCTGTCCTTCGCCGCCGAGATCGAAGGCGAACTGCGGGTTGCCGTTCCAGTCGAGCTTGATCAGTTGCGTCTCCTGGTTGTCGGCGATCCACACCTCGTAACCGGTCGCGTAAATGTCGTTCGGGAACTCGAAGCCGGGCCAGTTCGCGATGGGCGAGATGTTCGGGTGGTACCAGACGGAGCGTGTCGTCTCGTTGAACACCTGGATCCGGTCGTTGTTCCGGTCCGCGACGTATATGCGCCCGATGCTGTCCGTCGCCACCGCGTGGACCGCGTCGAACTGACCGCGCTCGTTCCCGAGGGTGCCCCAGTCCGTGACGTAGTTCCCCTCGGCGTCGAACTTCACGACGCGCGAGTTGTCGGAGTCGGCGACGAAGATCGAGCCGTCCTCCAGGAACGCGATGTCCTGCGGCCGGTTGAAGTTGTTCTCGCCGTCACCCGGTCCTTCCTCGCCGATGGTCATGACCAGTTCGGAGCCGTCGTTCGAAAACGCGTGCACCTGGTGGTTCGTCTCGTCCACCACCCAGACCTTCCGGTCGGGATCGAACGGGCTGATCTTCACCTTGTGGGGGCCCGCGCCGCCTTCCCACATCTCGTCCCACTGGGTCCACGACTCGATCATGTTTCCGTCGCCGTCGACGACGAAGATGGAGTTGCGCCAGACTCGGTCATCGCCCGCCTCCAACGCATTCATGCCGATCGAGCCGACGAACCCGGCGAAACCGGGCGGCACCGGATCGGGCAGGCGGATTTCGCCCCGCTGCACGATGAAGATACGGTCCGGCGACTCGGCGAAAACGCCGGTATTCGCGCCGAACGCATGTCCCGCTGGCGCGAACGGCTTCAGCCAGCCCTCGACCACGTCATACGGGCTCGGTCCCAGCGGCAACTGCAGCACGAAAACGTCCTGAAGCATCGCCGGCCGGCCCAGGAGGCCGGAGGCGACTACCAGGCCCCCAACAAGTCCACTCACGAGCAGCGACTTACGCATGACAACCCTCTCCCTCGATGCGCGACCGATCCGCCGGCCGGTCCGCCGGCCACCAGGCCGGCACAAAACCTCACCGGCGCGGCGCTCGGCCGGCGCTCCGCCCGGTATGCGACTGGTGCGCCGGCCACCAGGCCGGCAACTAGAGTCTCGCCCGCGCACGGCTTCCGCCGCGCGGACCCTAGAATATACCTTCATGACGCTCATTTTTGAACAGGTCCGGACCGGCGGGGATCGCAACTTCGGCTACCTCCTCGGCGACCGGGACGCCGCCACGGCGGTGCTGATCGACCCTTCACCCGAGCCCGCCGCACTGGCCGCGCGCGCGGCCGTGCAGGGCCTCGCGGTGACCCACATCGTCAACACGCACGGCCATCCGGATCACACCGGCGGCAACCCGGAGGCGCTGCGCCTGACCGGGGCGCCGGCCGTTGCTGCGCACCCCGACTGTCCGATCGGCCCGTCGGTCCCGCTTCTCGACGGCGCGAGCCTGCCGGTCGGCTCGTTCATCCTCGAGTGCCTGCACGTGCCCGGACACTGCCCCGACCACCTGACCCTGTACGAGCCGACGCACCACCTCCTGTTCACGGGCGACCTGATATTCGTCGGCAAGGTGGGTGGCACGAAGACCGATGCGGATGCGGCGTCCGAGTGGGACAGCCTCCAACGCGTGCTGGGCGCCTATCCCGACGAGGCGACCATCTGGCCCGGCCACGACTACGGAGTGCGTCCCAGTTCCACGCTCGCCCTGGAGAAGGAGACCAACCCCTTCCTGCGGTGCGGGGACTTCGACGCCTTCCGGTCGCTCAAGCAGGACTGGCCGCAGTACAAGGTTCAGCTCGGATTGAGGTAGTCCGGGGCTGGCGGTTGGGGACCGCGGACGAGCGTCGGCGGTGAACCATCGAGCGCATACTGATTGACGGTCGCTCCGTTCCGAAGTGCATCGTGCACACCCGCACTTACACGTCTCCCGCCGCTCCCAAACTTCCAGTTGGGGTGCTCGACAAGTGTTGCAAGCAACTACGTTGTCGGCGGAGCTATTCCTGATCCTCGTGCATCTCGATTTCCAGGGAGAGCCGAAGCAATCGGTCCTTCAGCGACTTAATCGTATTGGGATCCAACGCTGTCGCCATTCTCTCCGAGAACATCTTCTGGGTGCCGCGCGAGGCCCGCTGGGCGCAGTTGCGGGCGGAGGCGAGGCAGTCGACCATCGGCCTGACCGTCGATCAAGCGATGGCGGCGGCCGAGCGCGACAACCCCGCGCTCAAGGAAGTGCTGCCGCGCGACTACGCCCGTCGCGAACACCGTACTCCCCCTGCCTCGGACGATGGCTACCCCTACGCGGGGATCCCACAGATCAAGGACGGCCGAGTCGATCTGAGCGGCGCTCGACACATAGCGCAAGAACATTTTCGTGAGTGGACGCGGAAAGCCAACGTCGGGCCTACTGGGCCAGCTTGCAGCAAGGATATGAAGAGGTCGTGGGACAGGAGACCACCACGATTCGCATTCCAGAGGACAACTTGTTCGACATCGAAGCTCTCCAGACCCTCATGGAGCGATCCCGCAGGGGGGAAATCTGATGCGAGTCGGCATTCGCGACCGTGGTGCGCTACTCGCGGTATCGCCTGCGGCGCTGTCGGCATACGCCCGTGGTGCTGGATGGCGTCGGCACCAGCCGTACCGCGTGCACTCGGACACCTACATCGGCGAGTCGCGGCCGGAGATCATTATCCCGCGCACGCAGCGCCTGGGCGACTACGCAACCGTCGTGCGACGCTGATCGACACTTTCGCTGGCGTGACGGGCCAGGACGAGTCGAACGTCTATCGTTCTCTGGTGACGGCGGACCGGGACGTCGTCTGCATCAGGGTCGCGGAGAGCGACGATGGAAGCGTCGCCCTGGAAGACGGTGTGAACCTTGTGGGTGGCACCCGCGATCTTGTGCTGTCAGCGGCGTGTTCTCTGCGTGAGCCGCAGCCGGTCTACCGAGCTGGGGCGAACCGGGAAGCGGCCGATCTGCTGAAGCAAATGCGACTTGGGCAGACAGAACAGGGCAGCTTCGTGGTGACGTTGCTGACACCCGTCGTGCCACCGCCGATGCCGACGTTGTTCCCGGACCCGGATGACCGGAACGCGCCGATCGAACGCCGGATGACGCGGCGACTGGTCGAGGCGGTCACCGCGGCGCGTCATGCGGCAGAACGGGCGGCTGCCGGCGAGGACAGTGCCTTTGAGGAGACGGTGGCTAGCGGTGTGAGCGCCAATCTGTGCGAGGCCCTGGTCCGGATCATCGAACCGTTCCCGACGCTGGACGTAAGCGTTTCGTGGGCTCGGACTCGGCCGGTGGCGGTAACAGGAACCGTCGTTCGGTTCGGTCGGGCGGATGGGGCGCTTCTGCGGGAAGCGGCACGCTCGCTCCGCGAGCGGGCGCCCCGCCCTGAAGTGCGTCTCCACGGCTTCGTGCGGCTCCTGCAGCGCAGGGAGGCCGAAGACGATGGAACGATTCGTCTCGCGACCGATATCGACGGGCAACCGCAGTCGGTCGTGGCGGTTCTGGAGCAGGCGGACTACGAGCGGGCGGTTCAGGCTCACAAGGAACGTGCGCTGGTCGTGCTGGCAGGCGATCTCGAACGCGCGGGCCAGCGGTGGAGGTTGTTGAATCCGCACCTTGAAAGCGTCCTCCGCGACGACGGCCCGGTGTCGCAGGAGCGTTCGGACGTCACGTAGCGTAGCGAGTTCGTGAGGAGCGAGACGATAGCTGACTCCAGTCTTACCCAGTGGAGGCCAACGTGCTCATTGCACTGAAGAAGCCGTCGTGCTGGCGAACCGGAGTGGCGCTATGATATCGACCCTTTGCGAGCTGACACCTTGCAAACTGCCGACCCATAAACTTTTATTCAGCCGAGCATAAACCCTACAATCAGCCGGTGTCCGAGCCGGTATTCTATCCGCGGCACGTCGAATCACGACTGGTTGAGGCGCTGGACGACTCGCCCGTTGTCCTGATCCACGGCCCACGCCAGTGTGGCAAGACCACGCTGGCACAGTACACGTGCACGCGACGCTACCTCAGACTGCCTGACGGCTCATACCTACGGTTGCCCGACGGCGCGCTCCTCACGATTGGGACGGCAACCGAGCGGCCGGGACTACACCTACGTCAGCCTTGACGATGCGGTGGCGCGCGACAGCGCGCGCGCCGACCCCACGGGTTTCGTAGCGGATCTGCCTGAGCGCGTCGTCCTGGATGAAGTCCAGCGGGCGCCAGAGTTGTTCGAGGCCATCAAGGTGGCCGTGGACCGCCGCCGGGCGCCGGGTCGTTTCCTGCTTACCGGATCCACCAACGTCCTGCTACTCCCCAGCCTTTCCGAATCGCTGGCCGGACGCATGGAAATTGTGCGGCTTCATCCCCTGGCGCAGCGGGAACTTGTGGCAGATGCGCCGTCGGCGGACGTAGATCGCCCCGCGGAGTTCCTTGACCGGCTGTTCGACGCCGGTTTCGGCACGCAGCAGGCGGAGCGACTTGGTGAGGCTCTCCTCGAACGGGTGGTCTCCGGTGGCTTTCCTCCCGCGCTGGAGCGTCCCACTGCGCGGCGGCGCGCCAACTGGCAGCGCGATTATGTGGAGGCGCTGGTTCAGCGCGACGTGCGCAACATGACGCGCATTACGGCGCTCGACGCCCTGCCGCGCCTGCTGGCGGCGGCGGCCGGCCAGACGGCACGACTGTTCAATCTTGCGGACCTTGCCGCGCCGTTCGAGGTTAGCAGGCCGACTATCGGCGCGTACGTAGAGTTGCTGGAGCGGCTGTTCCTGCTGGAGCGGTTGCCAGCTTGGCACAGCAACCGCCTGCGCCGCCACGTCAAGCGCCCAAAGCTGCACTTTGGCGACACCGGACTCGCCGCCGCGCTGCTGGGCGTCGACGCCCCGGCGCTCCAGGCGGACCGAACGCTGTTCGGGCAGCTTCTGGAGACATTCGTCTACCAGGAACTGCGGCGGCAGGCGAGTTGGCATGAGGCGCTGCTGCGCTTCTTCCATTTCCGGGACCGGGACGGCGCGGAAGTGGACATCGTGATCGAGCGGGCCGCCGGGGCCGTCGCGGGCGTGGAAGTCAAGGCAGCCGCTACGGTGAAGCCAGCCGATTTTCGCGGGCTCCGCAAGCTGGCGTCGGCCGTCGGCGATCGCTTCGCTTGCGGTGTCGTGCTGTATGACGGCGAAGTCAGCGCAGGCTTCGGTGACCGCCTGTACGCGGTGCCGATTCGTCGCCTGTGGGAAACGCCATGAATCCTGTCAGCGAGGCAACCGTCGAATCTGCTGTTCTCGACTGGCTCGGAAGCGCCGGCTGGAGGGCAGTCCATGGCCCCGACATCGCGCCGGATACCCCCGGAGCCGAGCGCGGCGACTACGGGGAAGTGCTACTGGCGGGGCGCCTGCGAACTGCTCTTGGCCGGCTCAATCCCGAACCACCCGATGACGCGCTCGAAGACACCCTACGCCGACTGAAACGCCCGGCTGGCGCGACGCTGGAAGCCCGGAACCGCGACTTCCACCGCATGCTCGTCGACGGCGTGACGGTGGAGTACGCCACTCCCGACGGGGCGGTGCGCGGCGCGCAGGTCCGCGTGATCGACTTCGACGTTCCGGAGGCGAACGACTGGCTGGCAGTCAACCAGTTCACGGTGGTCGAGAACAAGCATGAACGGCGGCCGGATATCGTGTTGCTCGTCAACATGGAGCGTCGGGGCGACGGTGTTCCGGCAATCCTGCGTGAGACCCGCGAGCTCTCTGGCCGGTTGCCCGAATACCGGCTCGTCGACGACGCGGAAGTCCTGCTGATGATCCCTGCCGCGCCGCAGGATGCGATGTCGTCACGTGCGGTCGTCACCGTACGGGCCGAGGGACAGTTGTTGCCGGGAGCAGACGTGCTGGTCCTCTTCCCGAACCGGACCTGGAAGCACGCGGTTACGGACGAGAACGGCGAGGCTGCGGTCGACCTGTACACGACAGAGTTGCCGATGACCGTTTTCGGGGCGGCAACGGGATACGCGGCTTGCCTCAAGCGGGAATGGCTCCCCGCCGATGGCGCGCTCGCGATCGAACTTTCCCCGCTGCCGCGGGGCGGAAGCGTGATCTTCCCCGAGGCGACAGGGCACCTTCCCGGGCTCGGGGGGCGGCTGAACCCGTTGCGCGACACGCTGGATCGCACTTACCTGTACGCGTCGAACATCGCCATCGGACAGGGTCGCCAGCAACCCGTTCACTTCGTTCCCGGCGAAGAGCTACGGCTGACCGACGCGGACGGCACGACGTTCCTCGTACGTATTGTGGAAATCGTCGGCCGTTCCGCACTTCTGGAGTATCGAGTGCCGGAACTGTGACAGGCCAACGAGGTTCGATTCGCGAAGCGGCCCGGGAACGGCCCGTTCGTGCGCTGCGGGGACTGCGACGCCGGGTTGCGAGATGTCGACGTCGTGGCTATTGTCTCGGGATGCGCCGCCGAACTCTGTGGGCGTTCGTGCTGGGCGCTCACCTGGTGGGTGCAGCACCGGTCTCCGCGCAGAGCGGGGACGATCGCGACGTGGAGGCGGTTCTGCAACGCATCCAGGCATCCGTCGAACATTTCTATGCGCAAGCACGGAACGTGCTGGCGGACGTGCGCGTCGTCGTGCGGCCGATGACTTGGGACCTCCGCGACGTCCGTCCTCCCAGGAACCTCTTGTACGAGATGCGTGTCGAGTGGGCAGAGGGGACGGACACGATGGCGCCCGAGCCCGTCGTGAGGCGACGGCTCCTGGAAGCCAATGGCCGGCCGGCGGAACCGGAAGACGAGCCCGAGTGCGCCGATCCCGAGCCGTTCTCGGACGAACCACTGGCGATCTTCCTCCCCGCGAGGCGAGAGGACTTCGTGTTCAGTTGGACCAGGCGCGAACGCGAAGCGGGCCGGGAAGCGGACGTCATCGAATACAGGCCGCGGCACGACGAAGCACCGACGATCGAGTGGGAGGACAACTGCGTAAGCCTCGATCTGCCGGGACACACTCGCGGAAGGGTGTGGGCCGACGCCGAAAGCGGAGAAGTGCTGCGTGTGGACGAGCGGCTGAGCGGCATGTTCGAGTTCCGGGTGCCGCGCGAGCGGGGTCGCCTGGGGCCGCCTACGATGGTCCTCGAGAGCGCCAACAGCACGGTCCGTTACCGCCGGGTGACCTTCTCCGATCCGGACGAGACGTTGTTGCTGCCCTCGTCGATGGAATCGATGTCGGTCTGGCGGAACGCTGGCGTGAGGCGGCAGCTAATCATCCACGAGATCTCGAACTATCGGCGGTTCGTCACGGGCGCGCGTGTGATTGGGAATCAGCGCCGTCCGTGACCGCCAGCCTGGGTTCAGTGACCTCGACCTGGGTCGGGAGGGTCAGGTCAGGTCCCAGCCGGGCAGGTCGGCCGCCTGCCGGATCCACGTCGCCATCTGTGCCTCGTCGAGGCCGTCCTCGTAGATGTCGACCCAGCGCGAATCCTTGTCCTTGCCTGAGCCGGGGGGAACGGGTCGCAGCAACGCGCCATGGAAGAAGGTCACCTTGATGTAGCGCGCAAAAACGTGGTAGCTCGCGAACCACCCTTGGCCCTCCACTCCGTAGAAGGGCGAGTTCCACCTCACGCACTTGCGCACGTCGGGCACGGTTCGCACGATGAGATCATCGAGGCGGCGCCCGACATCACTCTTCCAACCCGGCATGGCCGCGATATAGGCCTGCACGGGGGCGTCACCGTCCGCCTTCGCGATCTGAGGGTTGCCGCCAGCGAGGAGAACCGGCTTCATCAGACTCGGCAGACGGGCCGGACGTCGGAGACCGTAAGCGTGACGTGGTTCATCGTCCTGACCGGGATCGGGGCTGCGCTCTGAAGGGTCGCGGCGGCGCCCGCGTCAGTCGGCGGCCCCCGGCTTCAGCCGGTACTCGCCCGTGGCGGGGTCCTGCTCGCGGTAGACGGAGTGACAGGCGTTGCAGGTCGTTTCGATCTCCTGCGCCTGACCAGCGGCGGCAGCGCCGTCGATGGAGTCCTGCGAGAGCGTGGTGTCCAGGCTGTCCAGCTTCGTGACGGCGTCGCGGACCCATTGCATGGCGTCCTCGCGGTCGCGCTGCCGCCAGAATGTGACGGTCGTCGCGAGCTGCTCGCGGGCGCGGACGAAGCGCTCCTTGGCGGTGTCGAAATCGGCCGCATCGAGCGCGCGGACGCCGGCGTCGAAATTGGGGCCGACGGTTTCCATTGTCCCCGCCAGGTGGTCGGCGGTGTAGACGGGGTAGGGGTTCTGGGCGTGCAGGGTGGCTGTGGCGAGCAGGAGCGCGGCGGTCAGTATGCCGGCCTGGAGGCCGGCGCACCGTCCGGCGCACCGGTTGGCGCACCGTGGACGCCGGCGCACCATTGCCATGCCTAGACGGTGAGGCGGGGCAGGTTGCCGGTGCCGTCGCCGAAGGTCTCCTGCGGGACGCCCAGCATTTCGAGGATCGTCATGTGCAGGTTGGCCAGGGGCGTATCGTCCGGGTAGCGGATGTAGCGCCCGCCGTGGATGCCGGCCGAGTCGCCGCCCACGAGCGCGATCGGCAGATCGTCGTGGAAGTGCGTGTTGCTGTCGCTGATGCCGGTGCCGTAGAGGAAGAGGGTCGAGTCGAGCATCGAGCCGTCGCCTTCCTGCAGGTTGGCCATCTTCTCCACCAGGTAGGCGAACTGCGCGAACTGGTACTGGTTGATCTTGTGCAGCCGCTCCAGTTTCGCCGGTTCGTCCTGATGGTGGGACAGCGGGTGGTGCGAGTCGGGGACGCCGACCTCCGGGTAGGCCCGTCCGCTGACCTCGCGGGCCAGCATGAACGTGGAGATGCGCGTCAGGTCCGTCTGGTATGCGAGCGCGAGCAGGTCCATCATCAGCCGCGCATGCTCGGCATAGTCATTCGGCACTCCGACCGGCTGATCCACTACCGGCAATTCCCGAGCGCTTTGATCCTCCGCCATCTGGATGCGGCGCTCGACGTCGCGCAGAGCGTCGACGTACTCGTCCAGCTTGACCCGGTCGCCCGGCCCGATGACGCGTTCCAGGTTCTTGAGCTCGGTTCCGACCGCGTCCAGGATGCTCCGGTCCCGCTGCAGGCGCTCCATCCGCGCGGCGGGATCCGTGCTTCCGCTCGTCCCGAACAGCCGCTCGAAGACGGCGCGCGGATCGTTCTCGATGGGCAGCGGTGTCGTCGGCGTCCGCCAGGCGATGGTGTTGGTGTACGCGCAACTCGCGCCGCCGTCGCAGTTGCCGACCATCGCGTTGGATTCGATGCCCAGCTCGAGAGAGGCGATCTGCGTTTCCTTCGACAGCTCGCGGGCGGCGATCTGGTCCATCGACACCGCGGCGAAGACGTCCGCGCCGCTCGTGATCTTGAACGGGACGCACGTGAGGAACGTGCCTGCGGATCGGGCGTGATCGCCGCCGCCCTTCACGAGGTTCGCCGCTTCGTCGTCTAGTCCTCCGCAGAGCAGCACGCGATCCTTGAACGGCTGCAGCGAGGCGAGCGTCGGCGGCAACTCGTCAATCGGTCCTTCGGTCTTTGGGAACCAGTACGGCATCGACATGCCGTTCGGGACGTAGAAGACCCCGAACCGGCGAATCGGCGCCGCGGCGGTCCGCTGCAGCGCGGTGAGCGCCGGGACCATTCCGTCGAGCAACGGCAACGCGATGGCTGCGCCGAGTCCGCGCAGCACGGTGCGGCGCGGCAGGTGCATCTTGGTGATGAGCATCGTTCTCGCTCCTCGGTCGCGATCCGCTACGGTTGATCGGCAGCGACCGCGTCGGCGCCGTCCGCATACGGAGCGCGCCGCATCTGGAACTGATCACTGGCGACGATCAACTGCACGAGCGACGACCACCGATCGCCCCCGCGCTCCAGTTCGTCCGAGATCCGCCGGAGTAGCGGCTGATCGGTGTGCAGCACGCCGCGCCCGAGAGCATAGATCAGCAGCTTTTCCGCCACCGCCCGGACGAACTCCCGGTCTCCCTCCGCCAGCAACGCCTCGCGCAGCGTGCGCGGGCTATCGATGGTCCGGCCCGACAGCTCGATCGTCGCGTTGATCGGCGCGCCGCCGTCGCTCTCACGCCACCGCCCGATCGCGTCGAAATGCTCCATGGCGAACCCGAGCGGATCCATCCGCCGATGGCAGCTTGCGCAGACCGGATTGCGGCGATGCTGTTCCATCCGCTCGCGCAGCGTTGTCGGGTTGGACCGGTCGTTCTCGGCGAGCGGCGGGACGTTGGGCGGCGGCGGCGGCGGCGGCGAGCCGAGCAGCGTCTCCAGCACCCATTTGCCGCGCAACACGACGGATGTCCGGTTGGCGTACGACGTCACGGTCAGCAGACTCGCGTGGCCGAGCAGCCCGTGCCGCCGGTCGTCGTTCCAGTCGACGCGCCGGAAGCGGCTGCCGTAGATTCCCTCCACGCCGTAGTGGTTCGCCAACTGCTGGTTCAGGAACGTGTAGTCCGCGGTCAGTAGTTCCGAGATCGGCCGGTCGTCGCGCACCTGGCTCTCGAAGAACAGCTCCGTCTCACGGACCATCGCGTTCCGGAGCGAATCGTTGAACCCGGCGAACAGCGCGCCGTCCGGATCCTGCGAGTGGATATTGCGCATCTGCAGCCACTGCCCGGCAAAGTCGTTCAGGAACCGGGAGGAGCGCCGGTCGGCCAGCAGCCGGCGCACCTGTCCGGCCAGGACCTCAGGGTCGCTCAGGCGGCCCTGTTCAGCCAATCCGAGCAACTCTTCGTCCGGGATGCTCTTCCAGAGGAAGAACGAGAGGCGCGTCGCCAGCTCCAGATCGGTCAGCTCGTACACTGCTCCCGGCCGCGTGTCGACCGGGTGGCGCTCCACCCGCATCAGGAAACCCGGCATCGCGAGCAGGGCTTCGAGCGCGCGCTCGATCCCCGCCTCGAAATCGCGTGACGCGCGTCCCTCGCGGTAGACGGTGATCAGCGGATCGATGTCGTCGTCCGTCACCGGCCGGCGGTAGGCACGCCGGGCGAGCGTGCCGAGTATCTGGCGCGCGCACGCTTCCTCCGCCGCGGTCTCCGGGCTCTCCGGCCGGCAGGTGAAGATGCGCTGCCGGCTGGGCGTATTGTCCGGCACCGTGCCGTCGAACGGTCCGGAGACGTACAGCATGTCGATACCCGGCAGGTCGGTCGCCATGTTGGGCGATGGGGCGGAATCGGTGAAGCCGACGGTGACGAGCCGCGTGCCGGCGGGCACCGGGACCCGCACCTCGAGTTCGTGGTCCGCCGTCATCCGGTACTCGTGGAGACGCTGGCCTTCGATGTCATCCTCGGGAACGGCGATCAACTGTCCCGGGTCGGGTCCGGGAAACCGTCCGCCTATGTCGAACCGCCGGATCAGTTCGTGGTCGATCCGCACCTCGATCTGGTGCTCGTCCTCCGCGATGCCGTCGATCGTCTCGATCGTTGCGTTCCGCTTCAGACGGATGGAGAAGACGTACTCGCCGTCGAGGGGGAAGGTGTGGCGCACGGCGAGTCCGCCATGCGTCGCGAACGGCATGTCGTCGCTCCTCCTCACGTCGCGCCGTTCGTAGCCCACCTTATAGACCTGCATCGCCGGGCGGTTGTCGGGGCTGCCGACGGCGGCGCGGCTGATCTTGGTCGCCGCCGTGATGTAACGGTCCATCAGCGCCGGCGTAACCGACAGCACGTCGGCGTTGTTGTCGAAGCCGAAACCCGCCATGTCGCTCGGTAGCAGCGTCTCGCCGTCGATCTCCAGTGCCAGCAGGTCATAGATCGCGTTGACGTACTCCAGCCGGTTGAGTCGGCGCGAGGCGACGCGCCCGGGATCGGGGCGTTCGGCGGCGACACGGTCAAGGGCGGCTTCCAGTGCGCCGACGAACGCCTCGACGGCGGCTTCGTCGGGACGGGGCCGTCCCTCGGGCGGCATCTGCCCGCTCCGGAGCTTGCGGATCACCTTCTCCAGCGTCTCCGCGTTGCCGGCGATGTCGCCGACGTCGAGCCGATCGAGCATCAGGTCGGCAGTCCGCAGTCGATCGTTGTGGCAGGTGACACAGTGGCGGTCGAAGATCTCCCGCGACGGCTGCTCGGAAACCGGCGCCTGCGTCTCCGCGGCGGGGCTTCCGCCGGGAGCCGTCTCCGGTGAACCGGCATGCGCCACCGCATTGGCGCCCGGCAACATGGCCAATGCGAGCCAGCTCGCGAGAAGCGCAAACAAGGTCTTGGGCATCGTCGCCAGTTCCTTCGTACGCACGGCAAAGGCCCGACCGCGCTGCCGCGAACGGACATGCAGGAAAATGATTATAGGTTGAAAGGCAAGTCTCGCGGATGCGGTAGGGTCTGCGGGTGCCCGGCCTGGTGGAGGTTGCCGAGCGTTTGCGTGAACGGACCCGCGTCCTGCGCTTCGGCGCACCGGTGACGCACGTCTACGCTCCGCTCGACTATGCATGGGCGCCGCACCGGCTCTACCTGGAGCGCCATGGCCGGGAGCCCCGCGAGATTCTCTTCGTTGGCATGAATCCCGGCCCGTTCGGGATGGCCCAGACCGGTGTGCCGTTCGGCGACGTGACGATGGTGCGGGACTGGCTATGCATCGAGGCGCCGGTGGAGCGGCCAGCGCGTGAGCATCCCCGGCGTCCCGTGCTGGGGTACGGGATTGGCCGGGGAGAAGTGAGCGGCGCGCGTCTCTGGGGGTGGGCCCGGGACCGGTTCGGAACGCCGGAGCGCTTCTTTCAGCGCGCCTTCGTGTGGAACTATTGCCCCTTGTGCTTCGTCGATGACGGCGGGCGCAACCTTACCCCCGACAAGTTGCGGCCCCGCGAGATGCGCGATCGGCTGTTCGAGATCTGTGACGAGGCGTTGGCCGCGACGGTGTCGCACCTGCGACCCGCCGTGGTGGTGGGCATCGGCCGGTTCGCCTCCGAACGCGCCCGCCCCGTCGCGGATGCGGCCGGCGCACGGTGCGGCGTGGCGCCGCATCCGAGCCCGGCCAGTCCGGCCGCGAACCGCGGGTGGCCCGGGATCTTCGACGCCGCCCTGCGCGAACTGCATGTCGGCCTGTGATGATGCGGAGGATCAGAACTGCGATGCGAAGGATTTGGACTCTGTGGATGCTGGGAGCCCTGCTGGCGGGTTGCGGCCTGGGGCAAGCGCCCGACGTCATCGTCGTCGATACCCCGGGCGCCGTGTCGATCAAGGGCGAGGTCTGGGCCGACAACTGGTTTGCCTTCTACTTGGGCGAACGGCTGATCATCGAGGACTCGACGCCGATCACGACCGAGCGGTCGTTCAACGCCGAGGCGTTTGTCTTCAACGGCGACTACCCGTTGCAGTTGAACATCCTCGCCAGGGACTTCAAGCAGGACGATACGGGTCTGGAGTACATCGGCCGCAGCAACCAGCAGATGGGTGATGGGGGGCTCATTGCGCAGTTCACGGATGTCGCCACGGAAACGACGGTCGCGGTCACGAACAGTGGCTGGCGATGTCTGGTGATCCACGACGCGCCGCTCGACCGCGCCTGCGAAGACGAGGCCGAGCCGGCGCCCGGCGTCGGTCCATGCCGGTTTGAGGCGATGGACGAGCCGGACGGCTGGCGCCGTCCCGGCTTCGACGATGCTCACTGGCCGTCAGCGGTGGAACACAGCGAAGCCGCAGTCAGACCCCGCGGCGGCTACGACGCGATTGGGTGGCAGGATGAGGCGCGGTTGATCTGGACTGGGGATCTCGAAACCCACAATACGGTGCTGTGCCGCCTCACCGTGGACCAACCGTGAACATACCTGTCAACGCGGAAGGCACAATCGGCAGGTCCAGTTCCGCGCCACTATCAGTAGTCTCGCCATATCTTGCGTCTCCCGCTATAGTGCACCGCATGACTCCGAAGATGTTCGCCAGGATGGGGTCGTTCCTCGCTGCCTGCCTGGTCGCCGCAGCCGGTGTCGCGACGCTGGCTGCCCAGGCGCCGGACCTGCGCCTGGTGACGGCGGTTGCGGATCAGGATCGAGCCGCCGCACTTGCCCTTCTCGACGAGGGGGTGGACATCAACCTGGCGCGGGCGGACGGGGCAACGGCGCTGCTGTGGGCGGCGCATCTGGACGATATTGAGATCGCCGAGCGGCTCATCGCGGCCGGCGCCGACGTCAACCGGGCCGACGACCATGGCGTGACGCCGTTGGAGCGGGCCGCGGAGAACGCCAGCCTCCCGATGATCGAGACGCTGCTGGCGGCCGGCGCGGACGCGAACGCCGCCCAGAAGAGTGGCCTGACACCCCTCATGACGGCGGCCCGGACCGGTAGCGAGGCGATAGCGCGCGCCCTTCTCGATGCCGGCGCCGACGTCAACGCCACGGTGCGCGCCACGCGCAGCACGGCGCTGATGTGGGCGGTGTCGGAACCGCATCCCGCGGTCGTCCGCCTGCTGCTCGACGCTGGCGCCGATCCGTTGGTATCGACCATCAAGGGCTTCACGCCGCTGATGTTCGCGGCGCGCAACGGCGACATCGAGACGGCGCGCGCGCTGATTGCCGCGGGCGCGGACATCAATGCGCCGAGCGCCGATGAGACGTACCTGCTGCCGTTCACCATCGTGGCGGGTCAGGCGCAGTTCGCTTTGTTCCTGATCGACGAGGGAGCCGACCCGAACGGTACGATGAACGGCGTTCCCGCGCTCAACGCGGCGGCCGGGGGAGTCGGCACGTGGCTGGGCGACTGGTACCGCCGGCACGGTCGCGGCGGCCTGTACAGCCGGGCGAGCGCCGCCCGCCTGGGCGCCCGGGCACGGCTGCCCCTCGTCCGTGCGCTGCTGGACGCGGGCGCCGACCCGAACGGCCGGATCACCGCGTCCGCGATGATCATGAGCTACATCGGCTACCCGAAGAAGGGGGCGTTCGAGCCGTTCGCCTGCGGCACGGGAGACCTGCGCGGTGCGACTCCCCTCTGGGTTGCCGCGTTCGACATGAACGGCGCCGCCGGCCAGGTGTTCAACCGCGGTGCGAGCCGAACCTCCACCGGCATTGAGGTGCTGGAGACCTTGCTCGCGGCGGGCGCAGATCAACACCTGACGACGGACGACGGCACGACGCCGCTGATGGCGGCCGCCGGACTGGGCCGCGCCACCTACACGCCGCGCGAGCCGCGCGGGGTTCGCTCATCCAGCGCCGAGGCGGCGGTAGAGCTCCTGGTGGAAGCGGGCGGCGACGTCAACGCCGTGAACGAGGCGGATTTCACGGCGCTCCACGGCGCGGCGTTCCGCGGTCTGAACGAGGTCATCGAGTACCTGGTCGCGCAGGGCGCCGACATCGACGCGCGCGACTTCCGCGGGCGGACCGCCTACCGGATGGCGGAGGGTTCAAAGCAGTCATTCCAGTTCCAGAGCTGGCCCGAGACCGCGGTTCTGCTTGCGGAGTTGGGCGCCGACACGCGGCTTGGCATTCCGGGCACGGTCCAGGAGCGCCTCCGCGATGTCCCGGCCTTCACGGACAGCGATCAGCCCTGACCCAGGCGGACGGACTACTGCGGTCGTTCCATCGGCCCTTGTCCGTGTGCGACGGAAGGAGGCGAAAAGAAGATAGAGGCAACCAGGCGTTCCGTCATCCTGACGCTGTTGTTCTTCTGTGCGGTTTGGTTAGCACCGGACACCGCCGCCGCCCAGGACGCCACGCTGTCCGGCACGGTCACCGACACGACCGGAGCCGTGCTGCCCGGCGTAACCGTTGAGGCGCGTGACGCGGCCGGTGGTTCGTCCCGCAGCGTGGTCACCGACGGCGCTGGCAGGTTCACCGTCACCGTGCCCCCCGGAACCTACGACGTGTCGTTCACGCTGCCGGGCTTCCAGGCGGCGACGCGCGGCGGCGTGTCGGCGAGCGCTGGAGCCAGCACGACCGTCGACGTGGAGCTGGCGGTAGAGCTGGAGGAACGGGTCGTGGTGGTCGGCAGCCGCGCGGAGCCGCGGTCGGTGACGGAGTCGCAGGTGCCGATCGACGCCATCCCCTTCCAGGACGTCGTCAGCCAGGGCGTCACCACGCTCGACTACCAGTTGCGGACCCTGGTCCCGTCGTTCAACGTGGCGACGCATCCGATCAGCGACGCCGCAACGTTGGTGCGGCCGGCCAGCATCCGCAACCTCGCCCATGACCACACGCTGGTCCTCGTCAACGGCAAGCGGCGCCACCGTTCGTCGGTCATCGCCTGGTTCGCCGGCGTGACCGACGGCTCGCAGGGTCCGGACATCTCGACCATCCCGACCATCGCCCTCCGCCAGGTGGAGGTGCTGCGCGACGGCGCCTCGGCGCAATACGGCTCCGACGCCATCGCCGGCGTGTTGAACTTCCTGCTCAAGGACAGCCCGTCCGGCGGAAGCTTCGAGTTCAATACCGGAACCTACCGCGCTGGCGACGGCGACGCCTACACGGTGGCGGGCAACGTCGGCCTTCCCCTCGGCGCCAACGGCTTCGCCAATCTGAGCCTGGAGTACGGCAACGCGGATCCGACTAACCGCAGCGTTCAGCGCGCGGACGCGGCGGCGCTGATTGCGGCCGGCAACACCGACGTGGCGGACCCCGCGCAGATCTGGGGCAACCCGACCATCGAGGACGATCTGAAGCTGTTCGGCAACTTCGGTAATCTCTTCGCCAACGGACTGCAGTTCTACGCCCACACGAACTACGCGAGCAAGCGGGTAACCGAGGGCTTCTACTTCCGGAACCCCAACAACCGGGCCAATATCTACAGCCTCGATGACGGTGAGACCCTCCTCATCGGCGACGTGCTCGCTGCGCAGGGGATGGGCTCGGCCAACTGTCCCGTCGTGCGTATTACCGACAACGTGCCGGATCCGGCGGCCCTGGCGCTGGTTGCGGCCAATCCCAATTGCTTCTCGTTCCGGGACATCGCGCCGGGCGGCTTCACGCCGCGGTTCGGGGGCGTAGTGACGGACCTGTCGGCGGTCGCGGGCCTGCGGCAAGTTGCGCCGAGCGGCTTCATGTGGGACGCCAGCGCCAGCTACGGCTCGCACGAGTCGGACTTCTTCTTCAAGAATACGGTCAACGCCTCGCTCGGTCTCGACACGCCGCGCGACTTCGACCCCGGGCTTTACAAGCAGGAGGAGGTCAACCTCAACTTCGACGTGTCGTATCCCGCGTCCGACACGGTGAACTTCGCGGCCGGTGCGGAGTGGCGGGACGAGAAGTTCACGATCGGCGCGGGTGGACGGCCGTCGTGGGAAGTCGGTCCGTACGCCGCTCAGGGCTTCGTCTCCGGATCCAACGGCTTCCCCGGCTTCCCGGACTACACGGCCGGAGCCTGGAATCGCAGCAACATCGCGTTCTACGGCGATCTGGAGTTGCGGGACCGCGACGATCGCTGGTCGTTGGGCGGCGCGCTCCGGTTCGAGCATTTCGATCTGTTCGGCGCCACGACCAACGGCAAGCTGTCAGCCCGGGTCACGCTCGGCCCCGTCGTTGCCCTGCGCGGCGGCATCAGCACCGGGTTCCGCGCGCCGACGCCGGGGCAGCAGCACACGCTCAACGTGCAGACCACGATCGACCCGGAGACGCTGCAACTGGTCGACAGCGCCAACGTTCCGTCCACCTTCCGGGCCGCCGAGCTGAGGGGCGGCGTTCCGCTCGAGCCCGAGACGTCATTCAACACGACGGTCGGCCTCGTGATCGACAACGGGCCGTTCACGCTGACCGCCGACTACTTCCGGGTCGACGTCTTCGACCGCCTCGCCCTGTCGCAGACGTTCACGCTGACGGAAGACGAGCGCACCCTCCTGCTTTCGGAGGGCATCACCTCGGCCGGCACGCTCGCCTTCTTCCGGTTCTTCATCAACGATTTCGAGACGCGGACGCAGGGGATCGACATCGTCTCGACCTACACGCCTCCGAATCTCGGCGGCGACACCGTGGTCAGCTTCACGATGAACTACACCGACACGCAGGTGACGAAGGAATCGGACCTGCTCGGCCCCGGAGAAGTGCTCGGACTCGAGCGAGGCGTGCCAAAGACCCGGTTGAACCTTGCCGTCAACCAGCAGTTGGGGCGCGTCGGTTTGCTCGCCCGCCTGAGCTACTTCGGCGCGTGGGTCGACCATTTCGACGCACGCTTCGTGCGCGGGGCGGACTCGCCGTTGCTGAACGGACGTTCGATCATCGACCTGGAGCTCAGCGTTCCGCTCGCCAACGACGTGACGCTGGCGGTCGGAGGCCAGAACATCGCCAACACGTTCTCGGATCCGATGGACCTGTTCGCCGAGATCTTTGGGCTTCCCTACAGTCAGTTCACGCCATGGGGCTTCAGCGGCGGCTACTACTACGCGCGACTGAACTACGCGTGGGGCCGCTGAGCGTGATGCGGCCGGCGGCAACCCTCGCTTTGTTCCTTGTCATCTCGGCGGTGGCGCCGCTGGCCGCCCACGCGCAGGACGGGCAACTGACCGGGGCGGTTACCGACGCGACGGGCCTTGCCCTCCCCGGCGTGACGGTGGAGGTGCGGAGCGCAACCGTTGGCGATCCCCCCGGGATCACTCTTGCCGAGCAGACGGTCTTCACCGACGCGGCAGGCAGGTTCACGATCGCCGCGCTACCGCCCGGCACGTACGACGTGACGTTCACGTTGTCCGGCTTCGGGGTGGAGGTGCGGCGGGGCGTGACGCTGAGCGCGGGGGCCACCGTCGCGCTCGAGGTCGAGATGGCCGTGCAGCTCGAGGAGCGCGTGGTCGTCGTCGGCAGCCGCGCCCGCCCGCGGTCGGTCACGGAGTCGCCGGTCCCGATCGACGCCATCCCGTTCGAGCAGGTGGCGAGCCAGGGGGCAACCACGCTCGACTACCAGTTGAGGAATCTGGTTCCCTCGTTCAACGTAGCCTCGCATCCGATCAGCGGCGCTGCCTCCCTCGTGCGCCCGGCCAGCCTGCGCAATCTTGCGCACGACCACACGCTGGTGCTCGTCAACGGCAAGCGCCGCCACCGCTCGGCCATCCTCGTCTGGTTCGGGGGAGTGACGGACGGGACGCAGGGGCCGGACATCTCCACCATCCCGGCGATTGCGCTGCGACAGGTTGAGGTGCTGCGTGACGGCGCCTCGGCGCAGTACGGTTCGGACGCCATTGCCGGCGTGCTGAACTTCCTGCTCAAGGATGCCCGCTCGGGCGGCAGCCTCGAGTTCGATACCGGCGCCTACCGTGCCGGCGACGGCGACGCGTACCGCGTGGCCGGCAACGTCGGCCTGCCGCTCGGTGACACAGGCTTCGCCAACCTCAGCCTGGAGTACGGCAATGCCGGGCCCACCGACCGCAGCGTGCAGCGCGCCGACGCGACAGCGCTCATCGCGGCCGGCAACACCGCCGTGGCCGACCCGGCGCAACCGTGGGGCAACACGACGAGCGAGGACGACCTCAAACTGTTCGGCAACTTCGGGCGCCTGTATTCGAATGGCCTGCAGCTCTACGGTCACGCGAACTACGCCAACCGGACTTCCGACCAGGGGTTCTACTTCCGAAACCCCAACACGCGAGCCAATATCTTCAGCCTCGACAGTGGCCAGACGCTGCTCGTCGGAGACGCACTCGACGCGCGCGACGGCATCCGGGACGGTTCGGCGGGCTGTCCCACCGTAACGATCACCGCCCACCGGCCGGACCCCGGCGCGCTGCAGCGGGTTTTCGACGACCCGAACTGCTTCACCTTTCAGGAGGTAGCCCCGGGCGGATTCACCCCGTCGTACAGCGGAGTCATCACCGACCTTTCGGCGGTTGCCGGCGTGCGGCGCGCCGCCCCGAACGGCTTCGCCTGGGACGCCAGCGCCAGCTACGGCGCCCACGAGGCGGACTTTTTCATCTTCAACACCGTCAATGCGTCGCTTGGCCCGGCGACCCCGCGCGACTTCGATCCTGGCCTCTACCGGCAGGCGGAGGTCAACCTCAACTTCGATGTTTCCTACGCCGCGTCCGACGTCCTTCATCTGGCCGGCGGGGCCGAGTGGCGGGACGAGCGCTTCACGATCCGCGCCGGCGAACGGCCTTCTTGGGAGGTCGGTCCGTATGCCGCGCAGGGTTTCGTCTCCGGTTCCAATGGCTTCCCGGGATTCCCCGACTACACGGCCGGAACCTGGACCCGGGCCAACCTCGCCGTCTACGGCGACGCAGAGCTGCGCGGGCCGGACGATCGCTGGACCGTCGGAGCAGCCCTGCGTGTCGAACGTTTCGATGTCTTCGGCGCGACGTCGAACGGCAAGCTCTCCGCCCGCTACGGACTGAGCGACAGCGTCTCGGTGCGTGGCGGCGTCAGCACCGGGTTCCGCGCCCCGACCCCCGGCCAGCAGAACACCTTCAACGTGCAGTCGACCATCAACCCGGAGACCCTGGATCTGGTCGACAGCGCCACCGTGCCATCCACCTACCGGGCCGCGCAGCTCCGGGGCGGCCGGCCGCTCGACCCGGAGACGTCGACCAACACGACGGCCGGAGCGGTGATCGACACCGGACCGTTCACGCTGACCGCCGACTACTTCCAGGTCGACGTTGCTCATCGCCTTGCCCTGACGCAGAACTTCACTCTTGCGGCCGACGAGCGCGCGCTGCTCCTGTCCGAAGGCATCACGTCGGCCCGCACCCTGGCGTTCTTCCGGTTCTTCACTAACGACTTCTCGACGCGAACGCGCGGGATCGATGTCGTCTCGACCTACGCACCGCCGGGTTTGGGTGGCGGGACCATCTTCAGCTTCGCCCTGAACCACACCCGCACGAGAGTGACGGAAGAGTCGGACCTGCTGGGCCCCGGCGACGTGCTTGCCATCGAGCGGGGCGTGCCGGAGACCCGCTGGAACGTTGCCGTCAACCAGCGCCTGGGCCGGGTCGGCCTGTTGGGTCGGGTCCACCGCTACGGGTCGTGGGTCGATCATCTGGACGCGCGGTCGGTGCGAGGTGCCGAGGCGCCCGTTCTCGCCGGGCGGTTCATCGTCGACCTCGAAGCGACCATTCCTCTTGCCGCCGACGTATCGCTCGCGCTGGGCGGCCAGAATGTCTTCGACACCTTCTCGGATCGGATGGATCTGTTCGCCTCGCGCTTCGGCCTCCCCTACAGCCAGTTCACCCCGTGGGGCTTCAGCGGCGGGTACTACTACGCGCGCCTCAACTATGCGTGGCGTGGGTAGCACCGGTCGCAAGCGGGCTGAAGTGATCGCCGGCCCCGTTGCCCGGGCATCGCGAGGAGCCCTGGGCCTGCTGGTTTGCGGGTTGCTTGCAGTACCGGCCTACGGCGAGTCGGGCCGGCAGGACGGAATTCTGACCGGCACCGTCACCGACGCCACGGGCCTCGCCCTGCCCGGAGTGACGGTGGAGGCTCGGGGCGCCGCCGTCCCCGCTCCGGTCAGAAGCGCCGTCTCCGATGCCTCCGGCGGATTCAGCCTTCCCGCGCTGCCGTCCGGCTCCTACGACGTGACGTTCAACCTGCCCGGCTTTGTCACCGGCGTGCGCCGCGGCGTGGCGATCGAAGCCTCGGGCACGACGACGCTGGATGTCGTGATGACGGCGCAGTTCGAGGAGCGCGTGGTCGTGGTTGGCAGCCGCGCGCAGCCACGTTCGGTGACGGAGTCGAGTGTTCCGATAGACGCCATTCCCACCGAGGACATCGTCAGTCAGGGCAACATCGATGTGGGGGACCAGTTGCGCACTCTGGTGCCCTCCTTCAATGTCAACCCGCAGCCAGTGGGGGATGCGGCGCGTATCATCCGTCCCGCCAACCTCCGCGGTCTGGCCCCGGATCACACGCTGGTCCTCGTCAATGGCAAGCGCCGGCACCGTGGCGCTGTCATTACCTGGATCGGCAACGGCGTCTCGGACGGGGCGCAGGGGCCGGACATTTCCGCCATTCCGTCGATCGCCTTGCGGCAGGTCGAGGTGCTGCGCGACGGCGCGGCGGCCCAGTACGGCTCGGACGCCATCGCCGGGGTGCTGAACTTCCTGCTCAAGGACGCCCGCTCGGGCGGCAGTCTCGAGCTTCACACCGGCAGCTACGCCGCGGGCGATGGGGAAACCTACACGGTGGCCGGCAACGTGGGGCTCCCGTTCGGCCCCACCGGTTTCGCCAACCTCAGCCTGGAGTACGGCAACGCCCGACCGACCAGCCGCAGCATTCAGCGCGACGACGCGGCGGCACTGGTTGCCGCCGGCAACGACGCGGTAAGGGATCCGGCGCAGATCTCCGGTTCGCCCCGCATCGACGACAACCTGAAACTGTGGGGCAATTTCGGCTATCTGTTCGCCGGCGGCGCCCAGTTCTATGGTCACGCCAACTACGCCAGCCGCCGGGTCGAGGGTGGTTTCTTCTTTCGGAATCCCAACACGCGGGCCGCCGTCTTCAGCGCCGACCAGGGGCAGAGCCTGCTCATCGGCGACGTGCTCGATGCCCGGGACGGCGTCCCGGACGGATCCGCGGGCTGTCCTGTCGTGCCGGTTGTCGCGGCCCGGCCGGATCCGGCCGCCCTGGCGCAGGTCTTCGCGGATCCGAACTGCTTCTCCTTCCAGGAGCGCTTCCCGGGCGGCTTCACGCCGCAGTTCGGCGGCGAGGTGCTCGATGCTTCCCTGGTCGCCGGCGTGCGTGGGGAGTTCGCGGGCGGCATCCTGTGGGACGCGAGCGCGAGCGCGGGTTCCAGCGAGGCGGACTTCTTCATCTACGACACCGTCAATGCGTCGTTCGGCCCGGACACGCCGACGACGTTCGATCCCGGCCTCTACCGGCAGGACGAGATCGGGCTGAACGTCGACCTCAGCTATCCCGCCGGCGAACGCGTGCATCTGGCCGGCGGCGCCGAGTGGCGCGACGAGCGCTTCACCATCGGACTCGGCGACGAGCCGTCGTGGCGAATCGGCCCGTATGCACCCCAGGGCTTCAGCGCCGGGTCCAACGGCTTCCCCGGCTTCAGCCCGATCGCCGCCGGCAACTGGAGCCGCGCGAACGCCGCGCTGTACGGTGAGGTCCAACTACGGGGCCGCGACGACGCGTGGACGGTCAGCAGCGCGCTGCGCCTGGAGGATTTCGAGGACTTCGGCACGACCGCCAACGGCAAGCTGTCCGGGCGCTACCGGATTGGCGGCGCCACCGCGCTGCGGGCGAGCGCAAGCAGCGGCTTTCGGGCGCCGACTCCCGGCCAGCAGAACGCGTTCAACGTCTCCACCGAGTACGACCACGAGTTGATGGACCTGGTCAACAACGGCACTATACCGTCCACCTCCCGGGTTGCGGGACTCCGGGGCGGCGAGCCGCTGCAGCCGGAGCGCTCGCTCAGCCAGGCGCTGGGCGCGGTCGTCGATACGGGAGCGTTCAGCCTCACCGTCGACTACTTTCGGATCCGGCTCGCGGACCGCCTCGCCCTGACCCAGTTGTTCGCCCTGGCGCCGGCGGAGGTGGAGGGATTGATCGCGGAAGGCGTGACGAGCGCGCGGAATCTGCAGAACTTCCGCTTCTTCACGAACCACTTCGAGACCCTCACGCAGGGACTCGACGTGGTCGCCACCTACGCGCCGCCGCCGCTCCGCGGACGGACGACTTTCGGCTTCCTCTTCAACCGCACCGCGACCACTGTCACCCGCTTCGATCCGTCGGTGCTGGACGCGCTACGGGTCCGCGAGCTGCAAGAGGCGATTCCCGGCACGCGCTGGAACGTCTCGGTCCGGCAGCAGGTCGGCCGCTGGCGCCTGCTCGGCCGCGTCAGTTACTACGACGACTGGTTCGACTCCCGGGATCTCTGGCTCTACCACGGCGACGCGGTCGTCGACATCGAAGCCGCGTACGCGGTGAACGAGTCGACCACGCTCACCGTCGGTGGCCGGAACGCGTTCGGCAACGACCCGGAGGAGAATCCCATTGCCGGCGCCAAGGGCAACCGCTTCAGCGTGCTGACGCCGTTCGGCGCGGACGGCGCGTTCTACTACGTCCGGATCAACTACGGCTGGGCGGCGGGCGGCTGATCAGTCGAAGGCGCCGGAGGAGCGCTACTCACCGGCGCCGAGGCGGCGCAGCAGCTCCACGGTGCTTTCGTGCGGCGAAGCGGCCTCGGCCGCGGAGCGCGCCGCGCTGGGCGAGCGCCAGTGGCGTGCGCCCCTCGGCGTTCTCCAGGTCGGTCCGGGCGCCTTGCGCGACGAGGTACTGGACGACACTGTCATAGCCTGCCCCCGCGGCGGCGGCAGGGCCGTGTTTCCGTCGGCGTTGGCAACGTTGGCAGGTAACGCAGTAACGGTCGAAGATCTGGCGCGGAGACGCGTCCGCCGCCGTCTGGGCGGATGCCGTCGCCACGGCCGCCCCGGGCAGGAGGATGGCGCAAACGGCGCCCGCCACCAGCGCGCCGCCCGGCCGCTCGGACACCCGGCGCCGACTCTCGCCTCGCCGCGACATCGATGCTCCTTCGGTCAGCGGACCCAGTCCGTCGATATGCCCGCGTTGATGGCCTGCATCGTACCGCGTGCGGGTGGATCGGGCAATGCGTGCGTACGTGACCGGGAGCCGCAAGATGTAGAGTTGCTCCCCATATGCACAGGGAGTTGGAGCCTGACGTCGCGGTGAGCGTCGACAACCTCACGTTCACCTACGGGGCCGGCGAGGTCCTGCACGGAATTTCCTTCGAGCTCCGGCGCGGGGAGGTCGTCGGGCTGCTCGGGCGTAACGGAGCCGGGAAGAGCACGACGATCAAGATCCTGGCCGGCATCCTCCCGCCGGGCGACGGGACGGTGGCCGTCGCCGGTCACGCAATGCCGGAGGAGGCGGTCGAGGCGAAGAAGCACCTCGGCTACGTGCCCGAGGCGGCAGGTCTCTTCGAGAGCCTCACGGGCGAGGAGTTTCTCGAGCTGATGGGTCGGCTCCAGGATGTCTCCGAAGAGCGGCTGCAGCAGCGCATCGAGCGGTTTCTGGAACCGTTCGGCCTGACCGAGGATCGCGTGCGGCCCCTGGACGAGTACTCCAAGGGAATGCGCCAGAAGATCCTGCTGTGCGCGGCGCTGCTGCACAATCCGGACATCGTCCTGCTCGACGAACCGCTCTCTGGCCTCGATGTCAACGCCGGCATCATGGTGCGAGACCTCGTGGCGGCACTCGCGGCGGAAGGCAAGGCCATTCTCTACAGCTCCCACGTTCTGGACGTGGTGGAGCGCGTCTGCGACCGCGTCCTCATCATTGAAGAAGGCCGGCTGATTGCGGACGGCTCGATCGACGAGTTGAAGGCATCCGCGGAGCGGGGCAGCCTGGAGGACGTCTTTCGGCAACTGACGGAGACGGAAGGGTCGGCGAGCGGCGTCGTCGGCGTCATCGACGCGTTACGCGCGTGACCGCTCTTGAGCATCGTACACGGACAGCCAGCGTCGTCCACCCGACTGGGGCACCGGGGGGGCTCCTTCTTGACGCAGGCGGCACGACCGGGGAGAATCTAGAGATTCGCCCCTTGGCATTACGCTGCACTCCCGGACTGATGCCAGTTCGGTAATCAAGAGTGAGGCCGATCCCACGGGGCTTTTCTTCTTGAGACATCCACTACGTACGTGGTGGGTGATTCATGTGACGAAGGCGGCGATCCTCATTGACGGCGGCTACTTCCTGAAGCGGTTGCCCGTTGTCCGGCCCGACGTTGAGACAACGAACGCGAAGGCGGTCGCCGAATCGGTCGGGCAACTTGTCAACAGTCACCTCCGGCAGTTGAACGAAATCCAGCAGGCCCCGAATCCAGTGTCACTGCTCCATCGGAGCTTCTACTACGACGCCCGGCCGTACGAGCAGAAAGAGCACACGGCCGTTGGTCATCTTGCCATCGACTACAGCAAGACGGAACAGGCAATCTTCCGGAAGGAGCTCTTCGAGGCGTTGCGTCGCCGACCGAGCCTTGCCTTGCGGCTGGGTGAAGTCCGTCGGCACCGGGACCGTGCCTGGATTCTGAAGCCGGAGCCGCAGCGGCGTCTTCTGCGCGGCGAGCTGACGTTTGGTGATGTCTCTGACGAGGACTTCACTCCGGCGTTGCGTCAGAAGGGCGTGGACATGCGGATCGGTCTGGACATTGCGACCATCACGCTGAAGCGCCAAGCACAGATCATCGTTCTCGTTTCTGGCGACTCCGATTTCGTTCCCGCTGCGAAGCTCGCGCGGCGTGAGGGGATGCAGTTCATTCTGGATCCCCTCTGGCAGAACGTCTCTCGTGACCTGCATGAACACATCGACGGCTTGAGAAGCGGTTTTCCGAGGCCGCGGCCTCCCGTACAGTAGGAGAGCATGACGGTCTGCTCGCAGTTCCGATTTCCATGGTGCCGCGGTGGGGCCAACAAGGCGGGAGCGGCGCAGGTGACTTGTATTGGACGCCCTGTCCGTCTTCCGTAGGCTGGTTCGCGGTCCGGCGTTCACCCGGCTGCTCGAGCGTCGCGGCCTCGAGCCGCGGCAGTACTGGGTCCTTGTCGATCTGTTCGAGACGCTGGGCGCGCGACAGGAACTTGTCGGCCTTGGCGGCTACGACTCCGTGCGCGCCCTCGCCGTTCTCTGGTTCATACTCTCGGCTCTCCTCAGCGTCGTGATGGCGGTGACCGGCGCCGGCCCGGAGACTTACCTCCTCGTCTTCCTGGCGTTGACGGTCCTGCAGCTGGGCGTCGTCCTGGTTGCCGAGGTCGCCGAAAGCCTGGTGAACCCGGTCGACGGGCTGATCCTGGCGCATCAGCCGGTGAGCGGTACGACTTGGTGGGCGGCGAAGCTGACCCACCTGGTCCGGGCCGTTGTCTACGTCGTGACGGGGATGAACCTGGTGCCCGCGCTCCTTGGCTCGCTGCTCTCCCACACCGGCCCGTACTCCCGTCTGGCCTATCCGCTGGCCCACTTCCTGATCGTGCTGACGACCGGGCTGGTCGTCGGACTGCTTTGCTGCAGCCTGTTCGGATGGCTGGTCCGCTTCGTGCCGGTACGGCGTCTCAAGGCGGCCGCGGCGGTGGTTCAGGCTGTCCCCCTGTTGGTCATCTGGGGGTTCCGTTACCTGGACGATCTGGTTGCGGAACTGGAAGGCTGGGCAGCGTCTGTCCAAGCGCCTGCGGCATGGCGCGTGGTCGGCGAGGCGATTCCGGGCGGATTCCCGGCGCTGGCGGGAGTCGCGGTCGTTGCCGTGGCGGCTCTCGCGGTCGTGTTCGGGCTCAGAGCGCTGTCGCGGGACCATCTGATCCGGGCGTCGAGCCTGTTGCAGACGGGCGCCGGAACTCGGCGGCGCCGGCGACTACGCATCGGGCGCTGGGTCGGTAAGCTCGCGGGTGGGCAGGCGGCCCGCGCCGGCTACGAATATCTCCGCTCCCTGCTGGTCCGCGACTGGCACTTCTGGCGCGGAATGGCCATGCAGGCGCCCGGCCTACTGGTGATCTTGATTGTCCTGTTCGTTACCGGGCGCGACCCGTCACCGTTTGCCCCGGGCTTTGCTCCCACACACTTTCTGCCGCACCTGTTGGGCATGCTCGCGCTGGTCGTCTGTCTGTTCCTGGCCTACGGTAGCGGCCACCGGGGCGTCTGGTCGCTCGCCGTCGTGCCGGACGACCGCTTCCGTCCGTTCGCGCGCGGAGTCCACGCCGCCCTCTGGGTCCCGGTGGTCGTTCTGCCGAGTGCCTTCTCGCTGCCCGTGCTTGCCTGGTCCTGGGGTCTGGTCGATGCTGCCCTGTTCATCGGCTACTGCATCGCCGTCGCCTCGTTCTATCTGGCTGTGGGGCTGCGGCTGATTGCCGGCGTGCCGTTCGGCCAGCAGATGGACCCGGCGCGCAACGCCCTGTCGATGGGGGCGTTGGCGGTCCTCTTCATGGCCGTGGGTGTGGCGGTTGGGATCCAGTACGTGCTCTTCCGGTGGGTCGCGGCCGTGGTCGGGATGACAATCGCAGTGGCCGTCGGGGCCGGCCTTCTGACCTCGATCACGCTGGACGACTTCGCGACGCGGATGCGGGAGAGCCTGAAGCCGGCCGCGCCGGGATCGATGTTCCGCTATCCGTCGACGCCGTCGAATAAGGAGAGCATGAACCCTCAGTCCGGCAGCGCGTAGGCGACGAGCCGTGGCCCGCCGCCGACCGTCAGGGCGATGTACTGCCGTCCATCGGCCATGTAGGTCATCGGCGTCCCGATCGAGCCGCTCGGCAGATCGACGGACGCCAGTTCCTCCCCGGTCGCCTTGTCGTACGCTACCAGGCGCGGTCCGCCGTCCGACCCGCCCGCGGTGAGGCAGTAAATGAGCAGCGTCTTCGTCAGCAGGGGACCGGTGATGGCGTTGTCGCCACCGAGCGGGGGGAGATCGAGGTCGCGCAGCATCGGGTGATTGCGGAAGCGGTCGCCGTTGCCGGTCGGCACCCACCAGGCGTGATCGCCGGTGTTCAGATCGATGGCGGTCATGCGCGAGTAGGGCGGCTTGACCAGCGGCAGCCCCTGCGGCATCCGCGGACCGCGCGGGGCGGTGCCGGCAAGCCGCTGCTCCTCCGGCGCCCCGTGCGTATACGTGACGGTGGCGCCGAGGACCGGGTCGGGCGAGTAGAGCGTTATGAGCGCGGGCTGGTTGCGGGACGGGATGTAGATCATGCCGGTATCCGGATCGACGGCGGCGCCGGACCAACCGGCCGTTCCGCCCGGCGGCGGCCGCATGAGCGTGCCGCGGGTCACGCCCTCGATGGGTCGGTCGAGCGGAGTGAAGAGCGGACCGAGCCGGTAGCCGTCGACCACCTCGAGCGCCATCTCCCGCAACTCCGGCGTGAAGTCGATCAGGTCGTCCACCTCGATCCCCTGGTAGTCGAACGGCGCCGGCTTCGTCGGGAACGGCTGCGTTGGGGAGGGGACCTCACCCGGCATGTTCGTTTCCTGCGGCACGGGACGTTCCTCGATGGGCCAGATTGGCTCGCCTGTTTCCCGATCGAAGACATAGACGAAGCCCTGCTTGCTCACCTGCGCGAGGGCGCGGACGGGCCGCCCGTCGACGACGACGTCGACCAGATTCGGGTGGGTCGCGAAGTCGTAGTCCCAGAGGCCGTGGTGGACCGCCTGGAAGTGCCAGAGCCGGTCGCCGGTCTCGACGTCGACCGCGATGAGGGTCTCGGAAAAGAGGTTGTCGCCCAGCCGGTCGGCGCCATAGTAGTCGTTCGTGGTCGTTCCGGTCGGCAGATAGACGTGCCCCAGCTCGTTGTCGCCGGCCAGCATCGACCAGACGTTGGCGTTGCCCGAATAGCGCCACGACTCGTTCAGCCAGGTGTCGACGCCGTACTCGTCGGCGCTGTTGGGGACGGTGTGGAAGTCCCAGGCATGCTCGCCGGTCCGGACGTCCCACGCGCGTACCCATCCCGGGATCGCCTCCTTCGTGATCCGCCGGTCGGCGACCTGCGATCCATGGATCACCTTGTCGCGCACCACGATGGGAGGCGAGTGGATGCCCCACGGCAGCGCGTTCAGGTAGTCTCGCTCGTTGCGATCGGCGCGGGGCAGCCCGGCCATGGCGTCCACCATGCCGTTCTCCGACGTGCCGAAGCCCTCACACGGCCTGCCCGTCCTCGCCTCCGCACAGACCAGGTGGCCGCTGCCGGTTCCCCAGAAGATGCGTTCGTCTCCCTCGCCGTCGGTCCAGTAGGCGACGCCCCGTTGCGACCAGGGGCTGCTCATGGTCGGCGTCCCCAGTTCGTAGCTTTTCGGGTTGTACACCCAGAGGGTCTCGCCGGTCGTTGCATCCACTGCAACGCCCTGCGAGAGCGGGGTGTTGAAGTAGAGCACGCCACCTACCATCAGTGGGGTCGCCTGCAGGCGCGAGTAGCCCGGGCGATGGCCTGTCCGGTAGAGATCCGGCGTGTCTTCGACCAACGAATCGACGATCGCCTCGAGCGGCGCCCGCCACTCGCCGCCCCCCGGCGTGGTGCGGCTCACCACGCGATCTACGGTGGTCCACTCCCAGGCGATCTCCAGGTCGGCGAAGTTGTCGCGGTCGATCTGATCGAGCGGCGAGTACTTCGTCCCCTTCACGTCCCCGGCGTAGCTCATCCACTCGCCATTGGATGTGTCGTAGGTTTGCCACGGCCCATCCGCCGCCGACTGGGCGTTCGAGGGCGGCGGACCGAAGACGAGCAGTGCGCACATCAAGGCAAGCGGGAACGACTTTCGCATCACGTGACCTCCGTCGGTGTCGAGGGCGCCGGGCGCGCAACCGCTCGGTGCGTTGAGTCTTCCTCGATTCGGCCATCCTACACCGTCATCCGACGACCGAAGCTGCGGCCAGTCCGCAGCGTTCACGCAGGCCGGTACCAAGTCCCTCGGCCGCGGCCGTGTCTGATCAGTTGGCCGCCACGGGTCAGTGCCTTCACGTGATCCTTGATCGTGTTGCGGCTCGCCCCGGTCGCCGCCACGGCGGCACGGATCGTGACGCGTCCGTGGTCTCGGGCGATCCCCAGAATGCGCAACGCAAGTTCGGGAAAATCACCGAGCATCAGGCGCTCACGCTCGACTAGTTCACGCAAGTGCTGCTTTTGTCGTTGCAGGGCGGCGAGAAAATACGCGAGCCAGGGCTCCCAGTCCGGCGCGGCAGTTCGGAGCGTCCGCTGGGTCCGGCGCAGAGCTAGGTAGTAGGCGTCCCGGCTCCGCTCGATGACGCTTTCCAGTGAGGAATAGGGCACGTAGCCGTATCCGGCCCGCAACAGGAGGAGGGTCGTCAGAATCCTCGCCAACCGGCCGTTGCCGTCCTGGAACGGATGTATGGCGAGGAACGTGACGATGAAGACGGCGATGACCAGCAATGGATGCAGGTCCGCAGGGCGCGCCAGCGCGGCGCGCGTCCACGCGAGCAGGTCGGCCGTCAGCCGTGGCGTGTCGAAGGGTGACGCGGTTTCGAAGACGATGCCCAATCGCGTGCCGCCGGGACCGAACGCTTCCACGTGGTTAGGAAGCGTCTTGTAGGCGCCGCGGTGGCGTTCGTCCTTCTCCGAGTACTTCAGCAGGTCTCGGTGAAGCTGCTGGACGTGGTTCTCGGTGAGGTCGATGACCTCCCAGGCGCCGAACACGGTGTTCATGACGTCGGCGTACCCGGCCACCTCCTGTTGATCACGTGTCGCGAACGATCCGATCTCCACCGCGGAGAGAAACTGATCGACCTCCGTGTCGCTCAGTGTCGCCCCTTCAATGCGCGTGGACGAGCCGATGCTTTCGATCGTCGCAACGTGTCGCAGGCGGGACATCCGCGCCGGCTCCAGGCGGCCGAGCGCGAGCCAGGCTCCCTTGAATTCGTCGATCTCGGCAATGAGTCCCAGGAACTCGGGAGTGATTCGTAGCGACGACAGGTCAGGTGCGCCATCCATTTGTCCATCCGTTTCCATCCGATATGAAGCTTGCCATGCCATTCGTCCATCTGTCCATCCGTTTCCATCCGATTGTCACGGGTCCAGCCCGTCCTGGTCGATGATTGCTGGCCGCCCGCCCGCGCCGATTGACACCCTTTCCGGCACGCTCTAGCATCCGGGGATCCACGGCATGTTGGCGCAGCAGTGCACGGATTCCGGCGCTTTGGCGGTCAGCGGGCGCGCATTGACGACGTGAGCGGGAGATATCTGGGCGTCCGCCGGGGCGTGCCAGCGGTGCTCGCGACGATGGCGGTGCTCGCGCTGGGCACGGCGGAACCGCCGCCGGCCGCCGCGCAGACCGAGCCGGCCGATCACCGCGCGCTCCTCAATCGCTACTGCGTCACCTGCCACAACACGGCGATGGCGACCGGCGCCGGCGAGCCTGCCTCACCGCTCATCGCGCAACTGCGGTCAGTCGGCCTCACCCTGGACACGCTCGACCTCTCCGATGTCGGTGCGCACGCCAGCGACTGGGAGCGCGTCGTCCGGAAGGTGCGTGGCGGGGTGATGCCGCCGGCGGGACGGCCGCGGCCGGACGACACCGACGCGGAGCGCTTCCTCGACTGGCTGGAAGGCGAGTTGGATCGCGCCTGGGCGGTGACCCGCGACCCGGGACGAACGGCGACGTTCCACCGCCTGAACCGTACCGAGTACCGCAACGCCATCCGCGACCTGCTGGCGGTGGAACTCGACGCCGAAGACCTGCTTCCGGCCGACGACGCCAGCTTCGGGTTCGACAACATCGGCGGCGTGCTCCGGATGTCCCAGGCGTTGATGGAGCGCTACCTGGCCGCAGGGCGCAGCGTTAGCCGCCTTGCCGTCGGCAGCCCCCCGCCTGCGGTTGCCGCCGACACCTACGAGGCGGCCCAGGACCTGTCGCAACACGCCCGAGTGGAGCGGCTCCCGTTCGGGACGCGCGGCGGCTTGCACATCGAGCATCTCTTTCCGCAGGACGCGGACTACGACTTCCGGATCCAGTTGAGCAACGCGCGCCGACTGGCCGAGCAGCACGATCTCGAAGTGACGGTCGACGGCGAGCAGGTGGAGTTGATCACCATCGGGCCGCCAGCCGAGGATGAGCCGGAGAATCCGTACGCGCGGGCATCGACAATCGATCTGCGCCTCACCGTCGCGGCCGGCCCCCGCGAAGTCGGCGTCACTTTCTTCCGCAAGCCCTCGGCCCTGGTCGAACAGGTGCGCGAGCCGTTCTACAACCCGCGAGTCGCCGGCAATCCGGGCGGTCTGGCGGGGGGGCAGCCGTTCGTCCGGAGCCTGACGGTTACCGGCCCGTACCAGGCGACCGGCGCCTCGGAGACGCCGGCCCGGACGCGCATCTTCACCTGCCGGCCGGCGTCCGAGGCGGACGAGCCGGCCTGCGCGCGCGAGATCCTCACGACGCTCACGCGACGGGCCTACCGCCGGACGCCGACCGGTGAGGAACTGGACGTCCTGCTCGACTTCCACGAACGGGGCCGCGCGGTCGGAAGCTTCGAGGACGGGATCGAACTGGCCCTTCGCCGCCTGCTGGTCAGCCCCGAGTTCCTCTACCGGATCGAGGCCGACCCGGCCGGCGTGGAGCCCGGCGCGCCGTACCGCGTTCCGGACGTTGAGCTGGCGTCGCGGCTCTCGTTCTTCCTCTGGAGCAGCATTCCGGACGAGGAGTTGCTCGACGTGGCGGAAGCGGGGCGGCTGAGCGATCCGGCCGAACTCGAGCGGCAGGTGCGCCGGATGATCGCCGACCCGCGCTCCGAGACGCTCACCACCAACTTCGCAGCGCAGTGGCTGCAGTTGCGGAACCTGGAGACGACGGTGCGTCCGGGCGATCCGTTTTCGGTCGCCTTCGACGAATCACTCCGGCAGAGCATGCTGCGCGAGACGGAGCTGTTCGTCGATGACGTCATTCGGAGCGACCGCAGCATCATGGAGCTGCTGACCGCCGACTACACGTTTCTGGACGAGCGGCTGGCGGAGCATTACGGCATCCCCGGCGTGGCCGGCAGTCATTTCCGCCGCGTGACGCACGCCGCCGACAGCCCGCGCCGCGGGATCCTGGGGCACGGCAGCATCCTGACCCTCACGTCGCACGCCATCCGGACTTCTCCGGTGCTGCGCGGCAAGTGGATCCTCGACAGCCTGCTCGGCACGCCGCCGCCCGACCCTCCGGCGAACGTCCCGGCCCTGAACGATCAGCGTACGCAGGCGAAGCGGCCGACCCTTCGCGAGCGGATGGAGGAACACCGCGACAATCCGGCATGTTCCGCGTGCCACGCGATGATCGATCCGACCGGCTTCGCACTGGAGAACTTCGACGCGATCGGGCGGTGGCGGGAGGTCGACGAGTCGTTCTACCCGATCGATCCGTCTGGGGTGTTGCCGGACGGCCGATCGTTCAGCAGCGTCGGCGAGATGCGCGAGGCGCTCGCCGCCAGGCCGGAACAGTTCGTCACCACCGTGACCGAGAAACTGATGACCTACGCGCTCGGCCGCGGTCTCGACTACTACGACATGCCGACGGTCCGCCGCATCGTGCGGGACGTGGCGCCGGACTACAGCATCCAGTCGGTGATCTTGGGTATCGTAACCAACGATCCGTTCCTCATGAGGAGATCGGCATCATGATCGTCACCCACAGAGCCCTTTCCCGGCGGACCGTGCTGCGCGGGCTGGGCGCGACCGTCGCCCTTCCGCTGCTCGACGCCATGGTCCCGGCGCTATCGGCCACGGCGCGTGCGGTCACGACGCTGGTGCCGCGTCTGGCATTCTTCTACGTCCCCAACGGCATCCTGCCGCGCAGCTTCCACCCGGGAGGCAACGGCGGTTCCGACTTCGAGCTGACCCCGGTGCTGAGCCCGCTCGCGCCTTTCCGCGATCAGATGACGGTGCTCACGGGGCTGAGCAACTCGGGCGTGATCAGCCCGAACGAGGGAGGCGGGGTCCACACCCGGGCACACGGCGGCTGGCTGAACGGCATCCTTCCGAAACGGACGGAGGGGGCCGACATCCGCGCCGGCAAGACGATCGATCAGTACGCGGCGGACAGGCTGGGAGCCGAGACGCCCCTCCGATCGCTGGAGCTGACGACGGAGTCGAACTACCAGGTGGGCAACTGCGAGAACGGCTACTCGTGCGCCTACCGCAACTCGACGTCGTGGCTCACGCCGACGACCCCGCTGCCGCACGAGCGCGACCCGAGGGTCGTCTTCCAGCGTCTGTTCGGTGACGGCGGCAGCGTTGAAGCGCGCCTGGCGCAGATGAGGACCGACCGCAGCATCCTCGATTCCGTCACTGACTCGGTGCGGCGGATCGAGCGGCGGGTCGGCGCGCAGGATCGCGCCACGCTGGACGAGTACCTGTCGTCGATCCGCGAGATCGAACGGCGGATTCAGCGGACGGAAGAGACGAACACCACAACCCCGCTCCCCGCCGTGGAGCAGCCATCGGGCGTGCCGGACGACTACGAGGAGCATGTCGGCCTGCTGCAGGACATGCTGGTACTGGCCTTCCAGGCCGACGTCACGCGGGTGAGCTGCATGCAGATGGCGCGCGAGACGAGCGTCCGGACTTACCCGAACATCGGGGTGCCGGAAGCGCACCACACGGTGTCGCACCACCAGCAGGATCCGCACAACATCGCGCAGTACACGAAGATCAGCCAGTACCAGATGACGCTTTTCTCCGAGCTGGTCGAGAAGATGCGCAACACGCCGGACGGTGATGGCACGCTGCTCGATCACAGCATCCTGCTGCACGGCGCCGGCATGGGGGACGGCGATCATCACACGCCGTACAACCTGCCGATCACGCTAATGGGCGGCGGGTGCGGCCGACTTGCCGGCAACCGGCACCTCGTCTACGAGATGCACACGCCCTTCATGAACCTCGGGCTGTCGCTGCTCGAGAAAGTGGACGTGAAGGTGGACCGGATCAGCGACAGCACCGGGCCGCTCACGGGGGTGTAGGCAGCGATGTCGATCCCATCGACGAACTCGCCGGCGCTTCGGGTCGCATTGGCCGCGCTGGCCGCGCTGGTCACCAGTTTGGCCGCGAACCCGGCGGCGGAGGCGGCCGCCAGCCGCGACCTGCTGCTGGTCGCGGCGGTCAGGGCGGGCGATGTCGAAGCGGTCCGCGCGCTCGTCGGCGACGCAACCGTCGACGTGAACGAGACCGAGCCGGACGGCGCGACCGCCCTGCACTGGGCCGTGCACCGCAGCGACGTGGCGTTGGTCGACCTGCTCCTCGAGGCCGGCGCCGACGTCACCGCGACCAGCCGGTACGGCGTCCAGCCGATTGCGCTTGCGGCCGAAAACGGCAGCGCCGCGATTCTGGAGGCGTTGCTCGACGCCGGCGCGGATCCGAATGCGTCGCTACCGGAAGGCGAGACGGTGCTGATGACGGCGGCGCGCACCGGCGACGCCGACGCCATCCGGCTGCTGCTGGTGCGAGGCGCGGACCCGAATGCGCGCGACGAGTTCCGCGGCCAGACCGCGCTGATGCGGGCGGCGTCGAGGAACAACGCCGCCGCGATCCACGCGCTGGCGGAGCTGGGGGCGGACATCCATGCGCGGACCGAGACGGGCGGACGGCCGCCGACCGGCAGCCGGATGTTCTACGCGCCGCATCCGACCGGCTTTACAGCGCTGATGTTCGCGGCGCGCGGCGGGCATCTCGACGCCCTGCGCGTCCTGCTCGAGACGGGCGCCGACATCAACGACACGCTGTCGGACGGGCAGAGCGCGCTGGTGGTCGCGCTGGCGAACGCCAACTGGGAGCTGGCCGACTACATGCTGGATCGGGGCGCCGACCCCAACCTGGCCGGGGCGGGCTGGAACGCCGTCCACCAGTTGCTCCGGACCCGCCGGATGAACACCGGTTTCGGTTTCCCGGCGCCGATCCCGACCGGCAGCGTCGACAGCATCGACGTGCTGAAGAAAATGATTGCCCTGGGCGGCGACATCAATGCGCGGATGACCGTCAACGGGATGAAGGACGGCCAGCGCAACCGGTTGAACCGGCTGGGGGCCACGCCGTTCTTTCTCGCCGCGAAGGTAACCGACACCGAGGCGATGCGGGTCTTGATCGACGCGGGCGCCGACACGCTGACGCCCAGCGCCGACGGCACGACGCCGTTGATGGTGGCGGCCGGCGTCGCCATCTGGAACCCGGGCGAGGACGGCGGGTCGCTCAAGGGGCAGGAGGACGAAGTACTCGAGGCGGTGCGGATCTGCGTCGAGCAGGGCGCCGATGTCAATGCCGCCAACTACCGGGGCATGACCGCCCTGCACGGCGCCGCGTTCCGGGGCATCAACCGCGTCGCCGACTACCTGGTCGAGCAGGGGGCCGACCTCGACGCTCGGACGGTTGACGGCTGGTCGCCCCTCGCGGTCGCCGAGGGTTTCAGCTACTCCGATTTCTACAAGGCGCAGAAGCACACTGCGGCGCACCTCCGCGAACTGATGGTCGCCCGGGGCATCGATATCGAGGGCGAAGGCCACGAGATCCCGGGTTCGGTTTGCTTCGACTGCCTTCAGACCCGGCCCGATCAGATCGAGGCGCGCGCGCAGTGGGAGGCCGAACTCGAAGCCGAGTTCAACGCCCAACTCGCCTCCGACTCCCGGAAGTAGGGCGCCAACACGGCTACTGCGGCGGCCTCCCCAGCGGCGAGCGTGCCGGCTGCCCCTGTTCGTAGAGGGCGAGGACAGCGGCCATGGCGCGGGCGATGTCGGGGCGACCCGCCTGCTCGGCGCCGGTGATCGCGCGGCGCTGGCGCTCTGCCGCCTCGGTGAACCGTCCTGTCTCCGCGAGCGCCATCGCCACCGTCTCATCGAGGCTCGGGTTCGGTGGAGCCCGGAGCAGCGGCTCGGCGAGCACCAGCCCAAGTTTACCAACCCAAAATATAACCTTTTTCAAGTCAATGACTTACAGCGACAACAATTCTCGAGTGGCACTACAAACACGCACCAAACCGGGTGAGGGGCGCGGTCAGACGACAGTCTTGCGGACGCCTCCGGGGTGCGGATCGACGCCGAGCGCGTCGTAGAGTGCCCGCTGGGCGGGTTCGGCTTGCGTGGCGGTGCGCACATGGAGCGTGCGCCCGTCGGGACGCCGGAAGGTGGCGGTGACGCGCTGCTGGCCTTCGAGGATGCGGCGCAGAGTGGACCAGCTGGCGTGCTCGCCGCGGGCGCGTAATCGGGTGCGTATGACCTGCGCGAGCTGGTAGGCGATGACGGTGATGAACAGGTGGCCGTCAGCCCGGCGCGGCTTGTGGTGGTAGATGGGCCGCAGGCCGAGTTCGGACTTGAGGGAGCGGAAGACGGCTTCGACGTCGGTGAGCGTGGTATGGGTGCGCCACAGGGCATCTTCATCCCAGTCGGTTTCGTTGCTGCGCAGGCAGTAGACGCCGGGATGGGTGGCCATCGAGCCGTCCTGGGGTCGGCGGGTCCAGGTGACGGCGGCGGCCTTCTTGCCGGTCTCGTCGGGGGCGACCTCGACCTGGTAGTGCGGGGCGACGCGGGAGTGCTTCGTCTTCAGGCGGCCGATTCGCTGCCACACCTGGTCGAGGCGTTTGTGGGTGCGGGGGCGGGAGAGTCCGTCGTTGAGTTTGCTCAGGGCCGCCTCGAAGCGGATGGCGAAACGCTCGACGATGCCCCGCTCCTTGTCGGCCCGCTCCTCGGAGCAGCAGTACAGGCGGACCTCGTCGGGGTCGGTCGAGATCACCTTGTGCAGGCGCACGGTCTGGTTGGTCCGGGTCTGGAGCGAGACGGCGGCCTCGGCGGACCAGCGCCGCCAGGTACGACGGGTCAATCTCGACGGCGCGCTCGAAATAGCGGCGCGCTAGCGGCTGGTCCCCCGTGGTCCGGTAGAGCTGGGCGAGGTAGTAGGGCCACCGCATCTCGCCGGGCGCCTCGGCCGCGGCGTTCAGAAACGCTGCCGCCGCCGTGTAGTAGAACCGGGTGGCCATCAGGATCAGGCCCAGGTCGCCGTAGGCCTCGCCGAGAAGGGCGTCCGGCGCGGATTGCGCCTGGGCGCGGAGGAGCGCGTCGTGGCGTTCGCGGATCTGGACCTGGACCGGTTCGGGCAGTTCGGCGAGGTCCGGTAGTTCGACGGGGGGAGGTGGCGCGGCGAGGTCCGCCGCGTCCCTTGCCGGCGCGGTGTTCCCCGCCCCGGATGTCGAATCCGTGCGCACGGCATCGGGAGGCGGGGCCTGCACCGCGGGATCGGCGGTGTCGGCGCCCGGGGCGCACGCTGCGACCAGCGCGACCGCGACCGACGCCACGGTGACGGTCAGCAACACCGGCAGGCCGTGACCGAGCCTCCTCATCGCGGGCGGCCTCCACCCTCGTTCAGCCTCGTGTAGCGCCCTGCCTCCAGGTCGTCCCATTCCTCGGTGAGGCCGCTCGGCCAGGTGACGCTTACGCGCGAAATGTCCGGGGATGCACCGAGCCCGAAGATCACGCGCGGGTCGTTCGCCGACGCGTAGCTCCCTTCGGCGCGCGCCCGGCGCCGCAGCGCCGACCCGTCTTCACGGATCAAGGTTACCCATGCGCTGCTCACATCGCGAGGGGGGTCGCCGCCCATCAGCCGGAGTCCGAGCCAGTGCGCCCGATGTCCAGCCTCGTTGATCAGCAGCCGAACCGGGCCGGCGGCGTTGGCCACCACCAGACTGGGCGCGCGGATGCCGAGCGCGGCGCTGCGTTCGCGGAACAGCCCGGTCCCGTCGCTGACGTACAGGGTGCTGCCCTGCCCGGTCAGCTCGGTAATGAACAGGTCTTCGTCGCCGTCATTGTCGAAGTCGCCCGCGCCCACGCCCATGTCCGCCTTGGCGTTGCCGCCCGCGCCGAGCGCCGCGCCCCAGGGCAACGCCATGTTGCGGAACGTGCCGTCGCGCTGGTTGACCCACAACTGGTTCTGCTCCTGATCGTTGGCGACGAACAGGTCGAGCCAGCCGTCGCCGTCGGCGTCGGTGGTCACCGGGCCGAGGGCAGGTCCGTACTCGCCCGCCAGCCCCGCCATCGTCGTCGCGTTCTCGAAGGTGCCATCGCCCCGGTTGCGGTACAGGACGTCCGGATGCGGCTGGTTCGCTCCCGGCATGCAGTAGTCCGGCGCACCCGCCCGGTCGTAGCACGGCGTGTGGGTTGCGAGGGTGTAGTCCAGATAGTTGCCGACGAAGAGATCCAGCCAGCCGTCGCGGTCGTAGTCGAAGAATGCCGCGGGAACGCCCCATGCCGGATCGTCCGTGCCGGTCTCGATCGAGACGTCGGCGAAGGTCCCGTCGCCCCGGTTGCGGAACATCTGGTTCGGCCCGAACCGGGTCAGGTACAGATCGACGTGTCCGTCGTTGTCGTAGTCGCCGGTCGCAACGCCCATGCCATAGCCGAGCGAGACGATTCCCGCCTCGTCCGTGACGTCGGTAAACCTCAGTGTGCGCGAGCCGTCCTGGCCGACCAGCAGGTCATTGCGGAAGAGGCGGTCGCCGGGCGGCTGGCCGTCAGCCGGGGCGATGAGCGGCGTTCCGTCTCCGAGGAGCACGCCCTGCACGAGATAGACGTCGAGATCGCCGTCCTGGTCGTAGTCGAGCAGGCCGAGGCCCGACCCCATCATCTCCGGAGAATAAAGCGGCCCGTCATCCCGTTGAAGTGGACGAAGTCGAGGCCTGCCTCTTCCGCGCGGTCGACGAACCACCCGTCTGCAGCCGTCGCTTCGTCGGCGGCTCTCGGCGGGTCCGAAACCGGCGTAGCGGCGCCGCCGCCGCAGGCGGCGAGCGATCCAATCACCATGAACCGGAACAGCCCCCGGCGGGCAAGCCGAAGCATCGGGCGGTACTCTATCAATCCGTGGGTACCGGTGATGCCGGTGGGAACTTCGGCGCTCGCAGATCCGTCTAGGTGGACAGGACGCGGCTGCGACTCGCCTCACCGGAACGCCAGCAGAGGAGAGCGAGCGGGTCAACTGTGATAGGATCGACAATCGCCCGGGGTACGTCCGGGCATCACTGTGAGGTTTCATCGATGACGAAGATTTCGACGTTGGTCTGTATGCCTGTTCTCGTCGCGATGGTCGCGGTCGCGTCGCCGGCGCCGGCGTTTGCAGGTGAAGTGCCGGAGGAGCCGACGTTCAGCAAGGACATCGCGCCGATCCTGCAGCGGAGTTGCCAGAAGTGCCACCGTCCCAGCTCGCTGGCGCCGATGTCGCTCATCACGTACGAGGAGGTCCGTCCGTGGGCGCGCTCCATCAAGTACCGCACCGGCCTGCGTGACAAGCCGGGCGTCATGCCGCCGTGGTACATCGAGAAGAACATCGGCATTCAGGACTTCAAGGACGACTGGTCGCTGAGCGACGACGAGGTTCTCACCATCGCGCGGTGGGCCGACAACGGCGCGCCACAGGGTGATCCGGCCGAAATGCCGGAGCCGCCGCCGTTCATCGACGTCGACGAGTGGGAGATTGGCCAGCCTGACCTCGTGGTTTCTTCTCCGGAGTTCGAGATCGCCGGCGAGGCGCCCGACTGGTGGGGTGCGCTCGGCGTCGTGGAGTCCGGACTGACCGAGGACCGCTACGTTGCGGCGATCGAGTACAAGGAACGGAACAACATGGAGCGGGGCGTCCGCTCCGACACGGTCGGCGGGCTTTTCGTGGTCCACCACTCCGCGCTCTTCATCCAGGGACCGGACGAGGACGACCGCCCGGAGAACTGGCCGGTGCATGAAGTGGGACGAAACGCGGACGTCTTCGATGAACGGGCCGGTCGCCTGTTGAAGGCGGGTTCGAAGGTGATCTTCCCCACGACGCACCTGCACGCCAACGGGACCGACGTGCGCGCGCACCTCGACGTGGGCTTCAAGTTCCACCCGAAGGGATACGAGCCGGAGAAGGAGATGCAGCTCCTCTTCTTCGGCAACGGGCCGGATCTCGATATACGCGCGATGGAGAGGGATCAGCATGCGGAGGCGTACCTGACCCTCCAGGAGAATGCGAAGCTCAGCGTCTTCGAGCCGCACATGCACGCACCCGGCGTGCGGATGTGCCTGGAGGCGATCTACAACTCCAACTCCCGGACGCTCAACTGCGCCGGCTACGACCACAGTTGGGTGCGCGTCTACAAGTACGCCGACGACGCGGCGCCGCTGCTCCCGAAGGGGACGGTGCTCCGCCTGACCGGCTATTTCGACAACAGCCCGACCAACCCGAACGTACCGGATCCGCGCAACTGGTCCGGCTCCGGCCACCGCTCCGTCGACAACATGTTCATCAACCTGGCGCAGGCGATTTACCTGGACGACGAGGAGTTCGCGGCGGAGGTGGAGAAGCGTCAGATGGCCCTCGACGCGAACGGCGGGACCGACGTCGGCTGCGTCACGTGCGACCCGGCGGATGATCTGTCAACCGCCGGCGGTGGCAACAACTAAACGACAAGGCGCGTCCACGGGTGAATCCCGGTGCGCCGGTCACGTCTCGGGTGCGCCAGCACGTGTGTTGGCGCACCCGAGCAGGAACCTTCCATGCCTGATGCTATGAAACCGCTTGCCGCCGCGTTGCTGGCCACGGCCGTCGTAATCACGCCCATACTGCCCAGCGCGCAGCAGGAGCGTTACGACTACGGCCAGACCCTTTCGCCCGCCTACGAGGGCTGGGAAGTGAACGACGACGGGTCGTTCAACCTGGTTTTCGGGTATTTCAACCGGAACTGGACGGAGTCTCCATTCATTCCGGTCGGGCCGGACAACTACTTCGAACCGGGCGATCCCGACCGGGGCCAACCGACGTATTTCCTTCCGCGCCGCAACCGCTTCATCTTCAAGGTTCAAGTGCCGGCGGACTTCGGCGAGCAGGAGCTGGTCTGGACCGTCACCGTCAACGGTTCGACCGAGAAGGCATACGCCACCCTGAAGCGCGACTACTACATCGATAGCCTTGTCGTGCAGGCGAACTACGGCGCGGGTGGCGCGGCGGCAACGACGCCGGAGCTCCCGGACAACCAGGCGCCTACACTCGATATCGAAGGGCCGGCTGAGCGAACGGCGCGGGTCGGCCAGCCATTGGCGCTGGCGGCGGTGTCGACCGACGACGGCAAGCCTCGGGCACGGCCGCTTCGCCTCGATGAGGACGGCACCCGGCCGATCACGACGGACAGCGCCACCGGCCATCGCCTTTCCTGGTTCGTCTATCGCGGCCCTGGCGACAACGTCACGATCGACCCACCCCAGATCAAGGTGTGGGAGGACACGCGCGACAACATGAACTCGCCATGGTCTCTCGGCTTCAGGACCCCCGATCCGCCGGAGGATGGCCGCTGGGAGGCAGAGGCCACCTTCAGCGCGCCGGGCGACTACATCCTGCGCGCCATTACCCACGACGGAGGTCTTGCGACCACCGCCGACTTTACAGTTACTGTCAGTCCCTAGTTGTCGTTCGCGGCGGCGCGCTCGGCGACGATCTGCTCGTAGTCTTCGTCGGTCAGGTACACCACGTTGACGTGAGCGTGGTACATGTCGTCGTAGCTGCGCTGGCCCCAGCCAACCCATTGAGTGGGATCCGGATTCGCGCGGTTGCCGGCGGTGTTGTCGTGCCAGGCCGTCAGCTTGATGACCGTGCCGGCCGGGAGGACGGGAGCCGAATCGTCGGTGTAGACGTAGTTGACGTGCCAGTTGAAGTCGAAGCGGCCGACGTAGTTGATCATCTCGGTCCGGCCGTTGGGATAGATCGCCTCCATCGACATCGCCTTGCCGCGGACATGCATGTGGGGCTGGAAGTTCTCGAGGCGGGCCGGGTAGCGTAGCGGAATGAACGCCTCGTGCTCGGTTACTTTACCGGGCGGGATGTCGAGCGTCAGCATCGCTTGCTGCACGCCCATGGCCTGCGCGTAGACCCGGTACTTCGGAACGTAGCCCTTCGGATAGAGCCAGATTCCCAGCTCCGTGGAGTCGGTGATCTCTTCGCCGACGGAGTGGTAGTGGAGGTCGAAACGGATGCGCGAGCCTGCCTTCAGCAGCTTGCCGGTGTCCTCCCGGAAGTAGTCGCCGATCTTGCCGACCGCAAACTCCGTGAAGTAGGAACCGGTCCCCGGGACGTCAACTGCGGCCTCGAAGTCGTCCGGATCCTCCTCCTGCATCAGGTAGGTGACGGCGTGATGCACGATCGGCCGCCCGGGCAGCGAGGGCCGTACCTCCAGCGCCTTCACCCAGCGATCCTCGGTTAGGCCGGTCTCCACAATCGGCTGGTACCACTGATCCTGCCCCTGGGCATCCTGCGTCCAGGGGGTTGAACGGATCACGAGATCCGGCTCGCCCAGTTCCGCGTACTTGTCCGCCAGGCGCCAGACGTCGCCGGCCGGCCACACGATCGGCGGTGGCATGTCATTCGGATCCCCCAGCGGCGCTCCCGCATCGGCCCAGCGCACCACCGTGTCGATCTCGTCATCGCTCAGTGAAATGTCGTTGGCGAATTCACGGACCCCGACCGTCGGATCGATATGCCATGGCGGCATGATGCGTTCCGCGACCTTCTCGCGAATGGCGCGTGCCCAGGGCCGTACCTCCTGGTAGGTAACGAGCGACATCGGCGCCATGCTGCCGGTCCGGTGACACGCCTGGCAGCTTCGCTGCAGGATCGGTGCGACGTCGCGGGCGAACGTCGGATCAACCGCGCCGGCGGTCTGGGCCACGGACGACGGCGCGGCGCCGAGCGCAACGAACAGCATGACGACAGTAACGAGCCAGAGCATCTGCGTCTTCATCGGTCGATCTCCATCAGTTTGCCTCTACACGAACCTCGACGTAGGCGTTGGTCCAGCAGCACTGGAAGCCTCCCGCCATTATTGCTCCTTGCCCGCCCGAGTCGTCCCACGCCAGCAGGCGCAGCACGTAGTCGCCGGGGGCGGTGAAAGTGGCGGTGGTGGTGGCCCGATCGTCATCTCCCACCTCCGGCGAGGGCTCGCCGAAAGTTACCGTTCCCGGGCCCCGGTACTTGCTCCACGCGAGGCCGAGGACCGGTGGCCGACCGGTCGGACGCTTCATGACGCCGTCGTCGGTCGCGGTAATGGTGAGGGTCAGCCGTCGGCCAAGAGTTGCTTCCCGCATCTGCCGGGTGCCGGTCGGTCCCTGCCCCGATGCGCCGCCGGGGAACGAGACGACCGGCGGGCGGTTGTCGCTGGTGACCTCGTGCAGTGCATCGATCTGCCACTCCGGACGGATGTGCCCGGTCACGGAGTAGGTCTCACCGCCCGCTGTCAGCGACCAGGTGAGTGCCTGACTGCCGAAGTCGGCGGGAACGATGACGGTAAAGATCCCGGTGTGGCGGCGCGGCAGGAGATGCGTCGGCTGGCCGCGGTCGGCCTCGCCCGGCTCGAAGCGGTTGTCGGGGCCGATCGGAATATCGAGGGTGGCTCCGTAGTTCCGGTTGAAATACCCGAACGACAGGGTATAGGTGCCGTCGTCGTTGGGAAACCAGCCTTCGAAGACCGGACTCACGCTCTGGCCGACATCGTGGGGGATGGGGGCGTCGCGGGACTGTCCCTCGGCAAGAGCCGCCGTGGCCACTACGGCCCCGCCGAGCGTCACGGCCATCCACAGCGCTCGGAGCATCGTGGAGATGAGTATAGTGGCCGGCGTGAAGCCTGAGGCGGGAGCCGGCCACGCAACGTGGCGGGGACAACCGCGCCCTGGTTGACACTCCGTCACGGCTGCGGATAATTGCAGAGGTTCGGTCCGGCTTTTCTTTCGCGTGCACGGCGTTACGCAGGAGGCGTGTCGAAATTGTCCGGGATCGCGCGCGCGCTTGTAGCACGCAGGCTCGTGGTGGCCGCGGCGGTCAGTATCTTCGCAGGACTGCCGTCGCCGGCCACGGCGCAGGCGCCTGAGGCCGCGTCCGCGGAGACTGCGGTGGCACGCGAGGAATACCGCACTGTCCTCGACCGCTACTGCACTACCTGCCACAACGACCGCTTCAGCACCGCCAACCTGTCGCTCGAGAGTCTTGACGTCGCGCACGTCGCGGCGGGCGCGGAGACCTGGGAAAAAGTGATCCGCAAGCTGCGGGCGCGCGAGATGCCGCCGCCCCCCCGTCCCCGTCCCGACGACGAGACGTACGTGCGATTCGTCGACTGGATCGAGTCCGAGCTGGATCGCGCCGCGGCCGCCGCCGTCAACCCGGGAACCGAGACGATCAACCGGCTGAACCGGACCGAGTACACGAACGCGATCCGCGACCTGCTTGCCCTCGAGATCGACGGACGCGAGCTGTTGCCGGCGGACGATCAGAGCTATGGCTTCGACAACATCGCGGACGTGCTGTCGCTCTCCCCGGCCCTGCTCGAGCGCTACATGCTCGCCGCCGGAAAGATTGCGCAACTGGCGGTTGGCGACCCGTCGATCCGTCCCGCGACCGCCGTCTACACCACGTCGCCGGTCCTGTTGCAGCACGACCGGATGAGCGAGCTCCACCCGTTCGGCACGCGCGGCGGATTCGCGACCCGCCACTATTTTCCGGTAGACGGCGAGTACGAGATCCGGGTGACCCTGGAGCGGACGCACGGCAGAGCGATCAAGGGGTTGCAGCGGCGCAACCGTCTTGAGGTCCGGCTCGATCGCGCGCGCGTCGCGGAGTTCACGGTGGGCGCCGACGGCCAGCGCGAGGCATGGAACGCCGTCTTCAACCTGAGGCCCTACGAGGACCAAGCCGACGACGATCTGCAGGTCCGGATTCCGGTGCGGGCCGGCATGCGCGAGATCGCCTTCTCGTTCGTGCGGACGAGCGCCATCCCCGAGGGCGTGCTGGAGCCGGTGAGCGGCGCGGAGACCTACCACTACGCGGGGGACCGCGACGCGCCGATGGCGGTCTGGATAGTCGAGATCGAGGGTCCGTTCAATCCGGCGGCGCCCGCCTCGAAGGCGGACGCCACTCCGAGCCGCCAGCGGATCTTCACCTGCCGTCCGGTCGACACGGCAGGCGAGCCCGTCTGCGCGCGCGAGGTCCTTGGCACGATCGCGCGGCGCGCGTTCCGGCGCCCGGTCACCGGGGAGGACGTCGACGCACTGATGACGTTCTACGGCACAGGCCGTGCCAAGGGGAGCTTCGACGCCGGTATCGAGTTCGCTCTCCGCGCCATTCTCGTCGATCCGGAGTTCCTGTTCCGGATCGAGCATGATCCGGAGGACGCGGCGCCGGGCGAGCCGTACGCGATCAGCGATCTGGAACTGGCCTCGCGACTCTCGTTCTTCCTCTGGAGCAGCATCCCGGATGACGAGTTGCTGGAGGTCGCGGCCCGCGGCGCCTTGCGCGACGACGGGGTGCTCGCCGAGCAGGTCGAGCGGATGCTCGCGGATCCGAAGGCATCGGCGCTGACCGACAACTTCGCGGGGCAGTGGTTGTTCTTGCGGAACATGCGGTCGGTGAAACCCGACCCCCTCGCGTTCCCCGAGTTCGACGGCAACCTCCGCGAGGCCTTCACGCGGGAGACGGAGCTTTGGTTCGAGAGCCAGATCCAGGATGACCGGAGCGTGCTGGAGGTGCTCACCTCCGACTACACCTACCTGAACGAGCGCCTCGCGAAGCACTACGGTATCCCGGGGGTACGAGGCAACCACTTCCGGCGCGTCACGCTGCCCATCGACAGTCCGCGGCGCGGCATCCTGGGGCATGGGAGCGTCCTGACCGCGACGTCATATGCGAATCGCACCTCTCCGGTGAAGCGCGGCGTCTGGGTGCTCGAGAACCTGCTGGGCGCGCCACCGCCGCCGCCGCCCGCGGACGTGCCGGGGCTCGAGGATTCCGATTCGGTTGCCAACCCGGCGGATCCGGATAGCCGACCCCGTTCGGTCCGCGAGCGGATGGAGCGTCACCGGACCGACCCGGTCTGCGCGAGTTGCCACGTCCGGATGGATCCGCTCGGCTTCGCCCTGGAGGGCTTCGACGCCATTGGCGGCTACCGCGAGTTGAGCGTGGACGAAACGTCCGGGACGCTGCCGGACGGGACGGTGTTGACCGGCCCGGAGAGCGTCCGCGCGATGCTGCTCGCGAGCGAAGCGGAGTTCGTTGCCACCGTCACCGAGAAGCTCATGACGTACGGGCTGGGACGAGGCGTCGAGTATTACGACCATCCCTGGATCCGGCGCATCGTGCGGCAGGCGGAGCCGTCCGGCTACACTTGGTCGTCGCTCATCGCCGGTATCGTCGAGAGTCCGCCGTTCCAGATGAGAAAGGCGCGAGAGCCATGATGATCACCAAGACCCACCTGCCGCGCCGCACTTTCCTGCGGGGCGTCGGGGCAACGCTGGCGCTGCCCCTGCTCGACGGGATGGTGCCCGCGTTCACTCCCTTGCGCCTGTCGGCCGCCGCGCCGGTCAAGCGGCTCGGTGTCGTGTACGTGCCGAACGGCGTCCTGATGGATCAATGGACACCCGATGCGACGGGGGGCGGCTTCGAGCTGAAGCCGGTGATGCAATCGCTCGCGCCCTATCGCGACAGGCTCATCGTGCTGGGCGGGCTCGCGAACAAGCATGGTGATGCGCTGCCGGGCGAGGGGGCAGGTGACCACGCGCGCGCCTCCGGTGCGTTCCTCACCGGCGTGCACCCGAAGAAGACGGCGGGGGCCGACATCCGCGCCGGCGTCTCGATGGATCAGATTGCGGCCCGCGAGTTGGCGCGGGAGACGCAGCTTGCGTCGCTGGAGTTGTCGCTCGACTCCAAGGAGCCGCTCGGGGCGTGCGACCCCGGCTATTCCTGCGTCTACGCGAATACCCTCAACTGGCGGAGCGAGACGACGCCGCTTCCCATGGAGAACAATCCGAGCGTCGTCTTCGAGCGGATGTTCGGCGGTAGCGGGACCACCGACCCGACCGCCCGCATGGCGCGCATGCAGGAGGACGGCACGATTCTGGACGCCGTTTCCGAGAAGCTCGCCAGCCTGCGCCATTCGCTCGGCGCGCGTGACCGGCGAAAGCTGGACGAGTACACCGAGGCGATCCGCGACGTCGAGCGCCGCATCCGGATGGCGGAGGAGCAGGGCCTGAGCGATCTGGCGGTCGCCATGGAACAGCCACCCGGCGTTCCCGAGTCGTTCGAGGAGCACGCGAAACTGATGTTCGACCTGCAGGTGCTCGCCTTTCAGGCCGATCTGACGCGCGTGATCACCTTCATGGTCGCGCACGAGACGAGCAACCGGGCCTATCCGGAGATCGATGTTTCCGACGCGCACCATCCACTGTCACACCATGGCGGGGACGAGGAGAAGATCGCCAAGTTGCGACGCGTCAATGCGTACCATGGTGACCTGTTCGGCTACTACGTCGACCGCCTCGCGGCGACCGAGGACGGCGTCGGCTCGCTGCTCGATCACTCGATGACCATCTACGGCAGCGGCATGAGCAACGGCAACACCCACAACCACCACAAGCTGCCGATCCTGGTGGTGGGAGGCGGCACCGGCGCTCTCAGGGGCGATCGTCACATCCATTACGACGACGACCCGCCGGTGACGAACCTGTTCCTCACGCTCCTGCACAAGCTGGGGGTCAGGCCGGAGTCGATTGGCGACAGCACCGGCCAGCTCACCGAGTTGACCGATCTCTGACCGCGTCATGAGGACCTGGTCCGCCGCGCGGTCCTGGTGCGCCGCCGGGTGCTCGGTCCGGTGCCCCTCTTGGTCCGCCGGCCTCTGGCCGGCATCCGGAGGCGCGAGGGCGGCATGGGTGGCCGTCGCAGCGGTGCTCCTGCTTGCCTTGCCGTCCGCCACGCACGCGAACGACGACGTGCGCGTCGCCGCCGCCGTGGAGCGCCAGGACTGGAGTGCCGCGCAGGCGCTGATTGCGGACGGCGCCGACGTCACTGCGGCGCAACCGGATGGCGCCACCGCGCTGCACTGGGCGGCCCACTGGGGGCACGCCCGAACCGTCGCCAGCTTGATCGAGGCCGGCGCGACCCTCGACGCGTTGAACGACCTGGGCGTTCCGCCGCTGTGGATCGCAATCCACAACGGCAACGCCGACATCGCGCTGCAGTTGATCGACGCGGGGGCCGACGCTGCCGCGCGCCTGCCATCGGGCGAGACGATGCTCATGACGGCGGCCCGGGGTGGACTGCCGCGGGTCGCCTCGCGTCTCATCGAAGCAGGCGCCGACGTCCGTCTGGCGGAGCACGAACGAGCCCAGACTGCGTTGATGTGGGCCGCTTCCGAGGGACACGCCGACATCGTTCGGCGCCTTGCCGAATCGGGGGCCGCGATCGACGCGCGCAGCACCGGCCGTTTCACGCCGCTGATGTTCGCGGCCCGAGTTGGCGACCTCGATACGGTCCGCCTGTTCCTCGATGCCGGGGCCGACATCGAGGCCCGGTCGCTCGATGGAAGCACCCCGCTCATCATCGCGAGTCGTAGCATCGACGCGCTGGCCGCCATCGATTGGGCAATCATTCCGAACGCGAGCGGACACGAGGAGACGGCACGCTACCTGATCGAGCGCGGCGCGGATGTGAACGCCGCCGACCGGCGCGGCCGGACGCCGCTCTTCGGCGCGGTGGAGCACAACCGTCTGGAGCTCGCGCGGGCGCTTCTGGACTCGGGCGCCGAAGTGGACGCGACGATCGTCGATCCGCCGGACGCGTTGCGGGGCGACTATGTCGGGTTGGGCGCACTGAAGGGCGCCACGCCGCTGTGGGCCGCGGCGCGCGAGGGGAAGGTGGAAATGATGCGCCTGCTCATCGAGTCGGGCGCCGATCCCCATCACGCAAACGTCTTTGGCACAACGGTCCTGATGGTTGCGTCCGGCCTGGGGGAGAACGACGCGCGCCGTCCCCCCGATCACCGCGTCGTCGAGGCAGTCACCATGCTGCTCGACCTCGGCGCGGACGTGCGTGCCGCCAACCGAGGTGGGCAGACCGCAATCCATGGCGCGGCGTCCATGTGGGAGGACGAGGTGGTACGGCTTCTCGTCGACCGCGGCGCCGACGTCAACGCAGAGGACCGGCGCGGCCGCACGCCCCTCTACTTCGTCGAGTACGGCAACGCCAACGCACCCTCCGAGAGCACGGCTGCCCTGCTGCGCCAACTCGGCGCCACGGAACCGGTCGTAGAGCGGTAGCCCCGATGCCTCCTGCCGCTTGACACAAGCGCACTGGCACTTTGTGTCAAGCGATGGCAGGATCCAACTGGTGGCGAAGACGCGCAAGGTGCAGGTCACGCTGGACGAGCTGCAGTACGACTCGTTGCTGCGGGCGTCGCGGGGGCGCAAACTGGCTGCGGTCGTACGGGAGGCGGTGGCCAAGTACTGCGTTGAACCGGATACGCAGCAGCGTCGCCTGGAGGCGATTGACAAGCTGTACTCACTCGATCCGGTTCCAGCTCCCAAGGACTGGGCAGAATGGAAGCGGGAGTACCGCCGACTGAAGACCGAGGTCGACGCTGACAGCCTTGGGACAGACGATGAGCGCCGGTGACGTAGTCTTCGTAGACGCCAACGTTTTCATGTACCTGGTCGGCGAGGACGCCGAACTGCGCCAACGCTGTCGTTCCGCCCTGCAATACTCGGTTGAACGCCAGATCCCGCTGGTCACCAGCGCCGAGGTGTTACGGGAACTGCTGCATCGTTTCAGCGCCCTCAACCGTATTGACACGGCTCGCGCGGTCCATGACGCGGCGATCGGCATCTGTGCCGAGATCCTGCCGGTGACTGAACAACACACATCACGCGCCCTTGATCTGCTACAGCGGCACAGGCATTTGTCAGCACGCGACGCGCTCCACGTGGCGTCGATGGAAGACCGGGGCATTCGTCGGATCCTGTCGGCAGACCGGGACTTCGACGAGCTTGATGGGGTTGAACGCGTCGATCCGGCCACCGCGACAGCCGGAATGTAGCTTGTCCGTGTCATGTATCCAGCCAATGATCGACGGGAGTCGACAGGAAGGTCTCGAGATCGATCCCGTCACCGCCGACGAGCAGTTTGCGCGTAGGCCGGAACGCGTTCGAGAATGCCGCCATTCCAGGCAGCGAGTCAGCCGCCCGTCTGCTCTTGACTTCGATGGCCATCAACCGGTTGCCGGCCAGGACCACGAAGTCCACTTCCCGGTTGCGCTCGCGCCAGTAGTAGGTCTCACAGCCGCCCGTGGCCGCCGCGTTGGCGAGATGCGCGCCAACTGCGGATTCCACGAGACGACCCCAGAACGTGTGATCCTGCCGCGCCTGCTTCAGCGTCAGCTCTCGCTGTGCGGTAATCAGGGCGGTGTTCAAGACCTGAAGTTTGGGGCTCGACGCTCTGCGCCGCGCGGTGTTGCCAGCATATTTTTGCAACCCGACGACCAGGCCAGCGCCCGCGAGCAGGTCGAGGTAGTGGGCAAGTGTGGTCGTGTTGCCGGCATCCTGGAGCTGACCGATCATCTTGTTGTACGAGAGGATCTGGCCGGAGTACGCACACGCCAGATCCAGCAGTCTGCGCAGTAACGCCGGTTTGTCTACCCGGGAGAGCAGGAGCACATCGCGGGAGATGATCGGTTCAATGAGCGAGTCGCGGACATAGCGCACCCAGCGGTCCGGTTGTCGGATTAGGGGCGCGGCGCCAGGATAGGCACCGTAAAAGAGGTACTGCTCCAGGGACCAGCCGAAGGCGCCGTGCATCTCGCCGAAGCTCCAGTGCGGCAGGCGGATCATCTCGAAGCGCCCGGCCAGACTCTCTCCCAGGCCGCGCTGGACAAGCAGCGGCGCCGAACCCAGCACCACGACCTTGAGCGGCAGGTGGGCGCGCGTATCGGCATCCCACAAGCGCTTGACCACGTCGGACCAGCCGGTCACCTTCTGGACTTCGTCGAGTACGAGAAGCGCGCCGCGCTGCCCCGCCTCGGCGGCGAGACGCCGTGCGGCTTCCCACTGCTGCTCAATCCAGTGCACGTCACGCAGTGTCGGTTCGTCGGCGCTGGCGTAGCGGGCAGGCAGTCCGGATCTCCGCGCCGCGTGGTCGACGAGCGTCGTCTTGCCGACCTGACGGGAGCCTGCGACTACCTGGATGAAACGGCGCGGTTCCAGGAGACGGTCGACCAGTTCGTGAACGCGGGGTCGGGAGTAGGTGAACGAATTACTCATTGCAATGAGTAGTATTACTCATCGAAACGTGGGAGTTCAATCGCCGTTCCCGCGCGGAAGCACCCCCGGCGGCAGATGGCGGCTAGTCGAAAGCCTGTGCGACGGCTGGATGCAACGCTTCAGCTCGGTGCAAGCCTGGTCTCAGGCAGACTCCCGGGCAAGCCGCGAGAGGTTTGTCTTGTCGATCGTCACGTCCATGTCCAGTGTCAACTGCCGTGGCGTCCCGGCCGGAACGACGACAAGGCCTCCCGGCGCGAAGTCTGCGGTTCGCCGCGGGTGGACGCCGCGCGAGTCGTAGGGCGCGCTCGTCGTGTAGAGGTCGTCGCAGAAGGCGTCCTCCACGAAGAACTGCCACGTGAACGCCTGATCGCCGAATGGCGCGGTGAAGTGGAGGTGCGGGGGCCGCGGGCGGTACCAGCCCGGGAATATGGTGTCGAAGCGGACCTCACCGTCGGGCGCCGAGACCTGCCGGCCGCGCAGGTAGGTGGTTCCCCGAGTGTCGGGCATGTCGCGGACAACACGGCCGTTGTCGACTCCGGAATAGACGCCGAGGGCGTCGGCGCTCCAGATATCGACCGGCAGGCCGGAAATCGGCTCGCATGTCGCCGCGTCGCGTAGCACGAGACGGACGGCGAGCGGAACACCGTCGCGGCCCTCGGTGACGTCCTGGCGGACCAGGCCCGTATCGACGTAGAACGGGCCGTCCTCGAAGTCCGGGGTGACCGTGCACATGCCGCCCGAGCCACTCACGACCGGAGGCCCGTCCGGTTCCGCGCAGCCCGTTGCGACGGCCGCCGCCGTCAGGGCGCCCGCCTTGAGCAGGGTGCGGCGCGTGATGCCACGGGGACCATGGTCAGGAATTCGCACCATCATCCTTCTCCCTTCCAGATGCTTCTCTCGGTGCCCGGCCGACGTGAACGGGCCCGATTGTTCGGACCGGTATTCCGATTCCATTATTTCCACGTCGGCGCGGGGCATTCAAATGGTTGGCAGGCTGACTGCCGGACGGCGACGTGGTACGGTACGGCCTGTTCAGCACACATATCCGGGGAGGAACCATGCGCGCGCAGAGAATCGTCGGGATCCTGGGGGCAATCGGCATGTTGACAGGCGTTGCCGGCGTGGCGGGAGCCCAACCGGGAAGAAGCGGAGTCGAGCTGACCGTGCTGTCCGGCCGCCCGGACATGGTGACGGGGTCGGAAGCGCTGCTGCGGATCGGCGTCCCGCGGAACACCGCGCTCGGCGACGTGCGCGTGACGGTGAACGGCACGGATACGACCGGGGCCTTCCGGGCCGACGCGGAGCGGCATGAACTTGTCGGTCTGGTCGAAGGACTGACTCCGGGATCGAACCGGGTGTCGGTCGCGGCCGCCGGCGCTGGCGAGACCAGCCTGGTGCTGGTCGCCCATCCGGTGGAGGGACCGGTCATCTCCGGTCCGCATGAGCAGCCCTTCATGTGCGAAACCGACGCGTTCGAGTTGCCGTCGGGAGAGACGCTCGGCGCCCCGCTGGACGAGCATTGCTCGATCGCGCGACGGGTCGACTACGCGTACCGCGCCGAGGGTGACGCCGAGCTCCGGCCGCTTGCCGATCCGTCGAGGGTGCCGTCCGACGCGGCCACGACCACGACACTCACCGGTGACGATGTCCCGTACGTCGTGAGGATCGAGACCGGAACGATCAACCGGGCGGTATACCAGATCGCGATGCTGCACGCGCCGGGCGCGGGCGATGCGGCGCCCGACGCCTGGACGTCGTCGCCAGGATGGAACCGGCGGCTCATCTATACGTTCGGTGGTGGATGCGTCAGAGGGTGGTACCGGCAGGGCGCGACCACCGGCGGCGTCACCGACGACGTGATGCTGCGCCAGGGGTACGCGGTGGCGTCGGCATCGCTCAACGTCTACGGCAACAACTGCAACGACCTGCTGGCGGCCGAGACGATGATGATGGTTAAGGAGCGGTTCATCGAGGCGTACGGGCTGCCGCGCTACACCATCGGGTGGGGCTGTTCCGGCGGGTCGTACCAGAACCACCAGATCGCCGACAACTACCCCGGCCTGCTCGACGGCATCATCCCCGGCTGCAGTTTCCCGGACGTCACCTCCGGCACGGTGCCGATGGTGACCGACGCACGGCTCCTCAACCGGTACTTCAACGAGACGGCGGGCGTGGAGTTCACGGAAGAGGAACAGCGGGCGGTCGCCGGGTTCCTGAACCTCGCGACCATGCCGAACGTCTCGCGCAACGCCGGGCGGATCACGGTGGGCGAGTTCTGCCCCGACGTGCTGCCAGAGAACCTCCGCTACCACCCGACCGACAATCCGGACGGGGCGCGTTGCGACATGTTCAGCCACTACGCCAACATTTTCGGGCGCGATCCGGAAACCGGCTTCGTCCGCCGGCCGCTCGATAACACGGGCGTGCAGTACGGACTCGGAGCGCTGAACGACGGCGTCATCACGGCGGAGCAGTTCATTGACCTGAACCGGCGGATCGGCGGTTTCGACAACGACGGAGAGTTCAGCGCGGAGCGGTCGGTAGCGGATCCCGACGCGGTGCGGGCCGCCTACGAGACCGGCCGGCTGGCGAACGGGGGCGCCGGTCTTGCCGGCACACCCATCATCGACTACCGCGCCTACAGCGACGACCGCGAGGGAGGCGACGTCCATGTCCGCTACCACTCGTTCTCCATGCGCGAGCGGCTGCGGCAGGCGAACGGCCGCGCCGACAACCACATCATGCTGGTAGAGGACGCGCGCTACGGCCTTTACAGCAGCCGGAGCCCGGTGCTGCAGGGAGCCCTTGCCCAGATGGATGCGTGGCTGGCCAATCTGACCGCCGACGGGTCGGACGAGCGGGGAATCGACGATGTGGTGGGCGCCAAGCCGGCGGATCTGGTCGATGTCTGCTGGACGCGCGACGAGAATCCGCAGCGGATTGTCGAGGAACAGGTGCGCGGGCGCGGACGGTGCGAGACGCTCTATCCTTCCTCGCCAGCCCCGCGCGAAGTGGCGGGCGCGCCGCTGGCGAGCGATGTCATCAAGTGCGTACTCCGACCCATCGACATGACGGACTACGACGCAACGTTCACCGACGAGCAGGAGGCGGAGCTGCGCCAGGTCTTCCCCGGTGGCGTCTGCGACTGGTCGGAGCCGGGTGTCGGCCGGATCGATCTCGCCGGGACATGGCAGTCCTTCTGACACTTGGCGGGTAGCGGCGATTGTCGCACCCGTACCGGATTGGAGCCCAAGGAGGCGGACGTGAAGAGACAACAGCCGGGCGGCATCATGCGGGTAGCCAGGATCGTGGTGGCGATGGTCGTGGCTGCCCTGTGCGGCACGATCGCGATAGAGACGCACCAGGCAGAACGAGCGGCGGACGAGATGGCTGAAGCGGCCCGGGAGCTGCTCGCGTCGCTATCCGACACGCAACGGTCGGCGACGACGTTTCCGTTCGACTCCGACGAACGCTCACGGCATCACTTCATCCCGACCGAGGTGTTCGAGCGTCACGGGATGGTCTATCGCGACATGGATTCTGAGCAGAAAGTGCGCGCGCTCGATCTGCTCCGCTCCGGCCTGAGCCAGGATGGCTACCTGACGGCGCAGCAGATCATGGAGGTCGAGGGCATCCTGGGCGTGCTCGAGGGGGAAGGGCGCCAATTTGCCCGGGATCAGGAGGACTACTGGGTCTCGGTGTTCGGTACGCCGCAGCCGGGAAGCACGTGGGGCTGGCGGTGGGAGGGTCACCATCTGTCGCTGCACTTCACGGTCGTCGACGGCGAGTTGACCATGAGCACGCCCACGTTCCTCGGGGCAAATCCGGCGAACGTGCCGTCAGGTCCGCGCCGGGGGACCCGAGCGATGAAGGCGCAGGAGGATACGGCGCGCGAACTGCTAGGGTCGCTCGATGCGAGTCAGCGCGAGCGCGCGATCTTCGATGACGTCGCCCCCACGAACATCGTCACCGGCGGGGAACTGGTGGTCAACCCGCTCGATCCGATCGGGATCCCCGGCTCGGCGTTGTCAGTCCGGCAGCGCGACCTGCTGATGGCGGTCATCGACTCGTATGTCGGACTGATGGCGGACGACATCGCCGCCCTGCGGCGGGCAGCGGTGGAGCGCGGTGGGCTCGACGAAACATGGTTCGCCTGGGCGGGACCGACGGAGCGGGGCGAAGTGGCCTACTACCGCGTGCAGGGTCCCGAGTTCCTTATCGAGTTCGACAACACGCAGGAGGACCCGAACCACATCCACGCGGCGTACCGGGACTTCGACGGCGATCTCGGGCGCGATGTGCTGCGGGAGCACGTCGCGCTGGCGCACTAGCTCTAGGTCTAGGGTGCGCTGGCGTCCACGCCGGTTGTAGTTGCCGGTCTGGAGACCGGCGGACCAGATCGTAGACTGGACCGGCGCACCCGGTCAGCCGCCGCTCCGGAGGCCGCGCAGGACGTCCTACGGCAACGCGAGGGCGATCCATTCGCCGGGGTGTTCCAGCGAGCCGATCGGCATAAGGATGTACTGCTTGCCCTCGTGCAGGTAAGTGATCGGCGAGCCGTTCGTCCCGGCCGGCACCGTCGTCTCCCAGACCACCTCGCCGGTCACCTTGTCGAACGCGCGGAAGCCCTTGCCGGCATCCGGACCGGCGCCGGGCGGGGTGCGGACCATGATCGGGTCGCCCTCGCTCACGAACAGCAGGGTTTTCGTCAGCAGCGGCATCGACCGGCCCGGCTGGCCGAGCGGTGGCAGGTTGAGATGCGCGATGTCGGGATGGTTCCGCGGGCCGTCGCCGTTCGGCACCATCCAGACGTGGTCGCCGGTGGTCATGTCGATCGCCGTGATCCGGCCGTAGGGCGGCTTGGTCAGCGGCAGGCCGCGCGGGCCGTCGGGGAAGGCGCGCGTGCCCCGGGTGTAGCGGACGTTCATCCGATCGGGGTTGCCGGGGGTGAGGTCTGCCGCGAATGCGCCGGTAACCGAGGGCACGTAGAGCATGCCGGTCGCCGGATCGAACCCGGCGCCGCCCCATTCCGCCCCACCGACGGAGCCGGGAAGCTGGAGTGTCCCCTTCGTGTCGGTCGCCGCGTCGCCCCGGATTGACGGCGGCGTGAAGATCTCGCCCAGGATGTACGGCTCGACGATTTCGAGCGCCTCGGCCTTCAGCTCCGGCGTGAAGTCGATCAGGTCATCCTCGGTGATGCCGTGCCGATCGAACGGCAGCGGCTTCGTCGGGAAGGGCTGGGTCGGCGAGATCCACTCGCCCGGCGTATCCGAACCGGGGACCGGACGCTCCTCGATGGGCCAGATCGGCTCGCCCGTCACGCGGTCGAACGTATAGGCCATCGCCTGTTTCGTAAGCTGCACGACCGCCTTCGTGATGCCCGGGCGTCCCTCGACCTCCAGATCCATCAGGATCGGCGCGACGTTGTTGTCGTAGTCCCACAGGTCGTGGTGCACGGTCTGGAAGTACCAGACCATCTCGCCCGTCGTGGCGTCGACGCAGACCAGGCTGTTCGCGTACAGGTTGTTGCCGGGGCGGTGGCCGCCGTACATGTCGTTGGTCGGCGCCCCGGTCGGCAGGTAGACGTAGCCAAGCTCGAGGTCGGCGCTGAACATCGTCCAGACGTTCGCCATTCCGGAGTAGGTCCAGGAATCGTCCAGCCACGTCTCGACACCCGGCTCGCCCGCCTTCGGAATGGGACTCCAGGTCCACCGAAGCTCGCCGGTCCGGACGTCGTAGGCGCGAACATCGCCCGGGTGCTGTTCCTTCGTGAAGGGGTGATCCGCCATCGCGCTTCCGAGAATCACCATGTCCTTGACCACGACCGGCGGCGATGTGCCGGAATAGCCGGTCTCCTCGTCGTAGGTGAGATCGACCAGGCCGGCGTCACCGAAACTCTCGACCATCCGGCCGGTGCCGGCGTCTACCGCCATCAGGTACGGCGGCCGGATGGCGAAAACACGCCGATCGTCGCCTTCCTCCCACCACCCGACGCCCCGATTGGGAGCGCCGCGGGGGCGTTCATCCCCAAGAAACGTCGCGTCCTGCACCCAGATGGTTTCGCCGGTCCCGGGATCGAACGCTTCCACCAGGCCGATGCCGTTCGAGGCGTACAGCACGCCGTCCACCATGATCGGCGTCGACCGCAACTGGTTCGAATACTGCAGGTCCGGCCAGCGGTCGAGGAGCGACTGATCGACGGCGGAGCGCTGCCAGGCGATTTGAAGGTCGCTGACGTTGCCCGCGTCGATCTGATCGAGAGCCGAGTAGCGCGTGTACCCGGCGTCGCCCCCGTGCACGCGCCACTCGCCGCTCACGCCCTGCTGGGCGGCGGCTGTCCCGGCTCCGGTGAGCGTCGCAACCAGAACAAAGGCGCCAACGTGCTGCCGGCGGGATATGTGTATCGTCGTACGGACTGTCATTCTTCAGCCTCCGCGATCGTTGCCAGCTGCCGCTACTTGAGCGCCGAGTACGACGTCGGTTCCATCATCCGCGCGTCGATGGTATCGACCAGCTTCCGCTGCTCGTCACGTTCGACCGCGACGATCAGCTCCTGGAAGTCCTCGTAGGTACTCAGCTCGCGCCACATCTCGTCGCGGGCCTCGTGCGACGGGTAGCCCAGAACGTAGATGAACGTGTCGTCCACGTCGTCCCCCGTGGTCGCGTTGAAGTAGCCGACGTTCGTCATGCCGGCCCGCTCGAACATCGCGGCGGTGTGATCGCGGAACCGGTCGGCGAGCGCCTGCCGCTTGCCCGGCATCGTCTTGTAGACACGCAGCTCGAAGACCTGCGACGCGGAGCGCTGCTGCTCCGCCACCGCCCAGCCGGCGCCGGCGATTCCGACCACGAATCCGGCCAGCGCGAGAATCTTCCACTTCAACATTTCTGATGTCCTCCGGTCTGCGCCTCGCCCGCCCACTACTGGGCGAGCGGGTTCGGGCGAATCTGGAACTTCACGAGGTTGCCCGGCTCCACCGGCCCGTCTTCGACATGCCACGCCGCGTCCGCGCCGTAGGTAGCGTAGATCCCGCGTCCCTTCCACCCGGCGTTCGGATCGTCTATCCGCCCGTCGAGTCCGCGGCTGTGGAAGCCCTGCGGGTACGGGACGCGCAGGATGGTCCACTCGTCCGTTTCGGGATCGAGCGCGAGCAGCGAGTCGGAGCTCGACCCGTTCGCGATCGGGATGTTCTCGCCCAGGCCGAGCGTGTTGAACTGATCGACCCAGTTGTAATAGTGGAAATCGGTTCCGATGTCGGTGCCGCGGAAGTTCGGGCCGGGCGCCTTGTAGAAGGTCCAGGCGTCGTCGCATTGCCGCCCGTCGCGCACCTCGGGGCCGCCGAAAACGTCGCACTTCGTCCGGTCGAACGAGGCGAAGTGACTGCTGCCCGCCAGCGCGGTCCAGAGCACGCCGTGGCGATCGACGTCGAGGCCACGGGTCCGATAGCCCTCTTCCACCGGCACGGTGTACAGCTCGCTGATACAGGTTTCGGGTGGGTTGTCGCCGCGATCCAGGCGCAGCATGCGGCCGGGGAAGTCGTCCGAGACGATCCACGCCGCGTCATCGATGGGACTCGCGATGACGCCATAGGCGCCCACCCGGACGCGGGTGTCGAGTGACGGGTCGAACGCGGGCGCCTCGCCGCCCCCGCGCCCAGGCGGCTCGTTCCACGGCTTGGTGATCCTGCCGTCCCCGTTCGTATCGATCACCGTCGGGCACCACCCCTGCGCGAAACGCTCGTCGCCTGTCTCGTCGTAGACCTTCGTGTCGAGCCAGCCGATGACGTCACCGCCGCCGCTGAAATAGAGCGTGTCGTTCGCGTCCTCCGCAAACTGCAGATGGTGGGTCCCGTAGCAGGTGTCGATCAGGACGAACTTCTCCGCCTCGGGGTCGTAGTAGCCAGTGTGGCGGCCGGCGCGGTTGAGAGGGAAGTACTCCGCGTACCGGTTGTCCGATCCCTCCCTGCACCAGTCCGGGTTGTCCGGATGGCGGATGCGCGTCGTCAGCCACACCCTACCTTCGGCATCGAGCATCGGGTTGTGCGGATTGGCGGGGTCGTTCCACACCACACGCTCGCCGAAGTCCCGCCACGGCCTGAAACCTTCCGTCGCAAACATCGACGGCACCTGCTCGCGGGGGACGCGGAGCGGGATCTTGATCATGGTCGAGTGGTGCTCGTTGGGGTCGGTCACGAGCAAGTAGTCGTTTCCGATGTCGACGCCGTAGATCGGACCGTTGGCGTTGACGCGAGGGTTCCGCTTGTCGGTCGCGATCTCGTCATGGACGAACGCGACGTTGTCGCCCCAGTTCCACATCGTGATGACGACGTTCCGCTCGACGCCCTGGGGCCGGGGGGGCGCTTCCGGCGCCTCGCCGGCGGCGATCCGGTCGGTCCAGTCGACCAGCATGTCGAGGGCGCGCTCCCGTCCGAACCGGGTGATGAAGCTGTACATCAGCGAGCCGCGTTGTCCGCGCTGGGTTCGGTCGTCCCAGGCGGCGCGGGCCGAATCGAAGTCGGTGAGATCCGGGATCTCGCGCGTCCGCTGGTTCCCGACCTGGTGGCACCGCTGGCAACCCTTCAGGTTGTTGATCCAGTGCGCCTGGGTTTCCATCGTCTCGCCGATGCCGTTTCCGTCCGGTCCGGTGCCCGGGAACTCATGCGCCGCCGGCAGGTTGATGAGCGACAGCCAGTAGGTCGATGGGTAGACCTGCGCCGCCTCGACCAGCGTAGACGCGACTACCGCCGTCAGGTCGAGCTCGTCGCCGGGCCGTCCCTCTATGGGTTCGGAGTCGACGAGTCCGTAGCCTCGGACCCACACGTCGAAGGTCGCTTCGGGCAGTTCCGGCAGCAGGTAGCGTCCGTCGTCGTCCGTGACGACGATCTTCCGGTAGACCGTCTCCAGGTCGTCCGTCTCGGCAATTACCCAGACTCCCGCTTCCGGCCCCGCCGCGCTGGTGACGCGCCCCTGAATCACGCCGTCGTTGGCCTGCGCCTCGGCGCCGAGCGACGTGGCCCCGGGCACGAGCAGGAGAGCGAGCAGCGCCGCACTGGCGAGCGCCAGCGTCAGGCTGGTCAGTCGTCGCATCGTCGTCATCGTGTCATCACCTCTACCGTTCACCACCCAGTTCACGCAGCAACGCCACCGTTTCGGGCCACGCCTTCTCGGTGTTCGCGACGAAGATTCCCGCCGCGATCATCAGCGGCGTCCACCCGAGCTCGTTGCGCGCGTTGATGTCGGCGCCTTGTTCGATCAGGTACTGGACGATCAGGTTCGATCCCATCATCGCAGCCCCGTGGAGCGCCGTGCAGCCGTCCCACCGCATGTCGCCGCGGTCTCGCTGAGCGTCGAGGTCGAGCAGATTGCGCGGGTGGCGGAGCAGCAGCTCCTCACCGTCGCCCACCAGCTCGGTGTCGCCGAAATCGGTCACCGCGTGCAGGTCGTTGCCCAGTTCCAGAGCCAGCTTCACCGCTTCCAGCCGGACCGTCTCCGGCGTGCCGTTCAGCGGGCCGGGGCTTTCGCCGTCCCAGAAGCCCAAGCCCGCCGCCGCCATCAGCGGCGTCACGCCCTGGTCAGTCGGTGTCAGCGGATCCGCGCCGTACTCGACCAGCAGGCGCATCAGTTCAAGGTCCGCATGCTTGGCGGCGAGATAGAAGGGGGTTGCCCCAACGAAACTGATGAAGTTGCGTCCGACCGAGATGTTGGGCGGAGGCTTGACTATCCCCAGGTCCACTTCGAACGGAATCTCGTTCCAGTAGACCTGCACGTTCGGGTCGGCGCCCCGTTCCAGCAGTGCCCGCACGAGATCCAGGCTGTCGAGAGTCCCGGTCTGAATGGGTGGCCGGCCCGATCCGGGGCGGCGGATCCAGGCGAGCGCATGAAGCGCCGATCCACGAGCGTCGGGCGGGTTGGGGTCTGCCTCCGCCTCCAGCAGCAGATTCGCCAGTGCGTAGTGCGCATTGATGATCGCCAGGACCAGCGGCGACGTGTGTCCGCTGGCGGCCGGGGTATAGGACCCGCTGCTGGCGGTTCGATTGTTGACACCCGCATTCACGTCGGCGCCCGCGGCAAGCAGCGTGCGTACGACATCCGCCTGCCCTTCGCGCACGGCGAACAGAAGCGGTGTCAGGCCGCTGCTCGAGCGCGCCTCGATGTCGGCCCCCGCCTCGATCAGGGTTGCGACGGCCTCGGCGTTGTTCTCGCCGGCGGCCCACATCAGGGCGGTCTGGCTCCGCCAACCCTCGGTCGCGTTGACGTCGGCCCCCGCGCGAAGCAGTCGCCGTATCGCGGGCACGCGTCCGGTGCGCGCCGCGACCATCAGGACGGTCTCTCCCTCCGGCGACGCGCTGTTCGGGTCGGCGCCGGCATCGAGGAGTACGCCAACGGTCGCCTCGTCGCCGGCCTCGGCCGCCAACGCAAGGGGGGTAACTCCGTAGCGGTTGACCGCCGTCGCGTCGCCGCCGGCCGCCAGCAGTCTCTCGATGATGGCCCGCTGTCCACCGCGAGCCGCCCAGTGGAGCGGTGTTGTGCCATCGGATCCGGCGGCCCGCGGGTCGGCGTCCTGATCGAGCAATGCCGCGACGCGGCCCGCATCGCCAGCCCGGATCGCCTCGATCAAGGGCGTGTCAGCGGCCGCGACAGGCGACGGAGCCGCGGCGGCGAGAAGCAGCGCGGCAGCAAGGAACAAGGCAAAGCCGCCAGGGTTTTCGCGCTCGGGACGCATGGACATGCCCTCCGTGGGGTGCACCGGTGACGTACGCGGATGCTAGCGCGTGGGCTCGCCGTTGACAACACCCCGAAAGAAGCGTAGAACACACGCGATGATGATGGCGAAGTGTGTCCGGGGTATGGTGCTCAAGCAGACCGGCCTCGCCCTGTTGGTGTTGGCCGGGGGCATCCTGGCGGTGCCACCAGGGGCCGCGGCGGCGGAAGCCACAGCCGCCGAGGTCGCCGAGACCCTGGATCGCTACTGCGCCACCTGTCACAACGATCGCATCGTGAACGGCCGGGACACGGCACCGTCGATGCTGGTTTCGCAACTTCGAATCACCGGCCTCGCCGTCGACACGCTCGATGTCGAGCGGGTCGGGCCCGACTCGGATGCCTGGGAACGGGTCATCCGGAAGCTGCAGTCCCGCACGATGCCGCCGCCTGGCCGTCCGCGGCCCGACGATGCCACATACGATGGCGTGATTGCCTGGCTGGAGACCGAGCTGGACCGTGCCGCCGCCGCAGCTCCCAACCCGGGCCGGCGGCCGGCGCTTCATCGGCTGAGTCGAACCGAGTACCAGAACGCGGTGCGGGATCTGCTCGCGCTCGACCACCTGCCCAAGGAATTCGACGTTGCAACGCTGCTTCCGGCCGACAATGCCACAAGCGGTTTCGACAATCTGGCCGAGTTGCTCTTCGTCTCGCCGGCTACCCTGGAACGCTACCTGGCGGCGGCGCGCAAGATCAGCCGCCTCGCGGTGGGCGACACCACGATGCCGCCGATCGTCGATCGCTACCAGTTGGATCGCGACCTGATTCAGGACGATCACCTCGAGGGCTTGCCGCTCGGTACGCGGGGCGGCGCAGTCATCCGGAGCCACCTGCCGGCTGATGGCGAGTATGTGATTACCGTCGAGTTCGCGGCCGCCGCGCGTGACGAGCACGAGGTTGAGGTAAGCGTCGACGGCGAGCGCGTGGAGCTGTTCACTATCGGCGGGCGGCCGCTCGTGCGGGGCGCGAGCGGTGTCTTCGTGTTCGAGGCCGAGCCGCCGGTCGAGGCCCGCGTGCCGATTCGTGCCGGACCCCGCGAGGTCGCGGTCGCCTTTCTGGAGAAGACCGGTGCGAACCACGAGAGCCTGGTTCGTGCATCACGCCGCGCGCAGCGGCGGCATCCGGCGATTGCCACGGTGACGATCAGCGGTCCGTACGGGGTCGACGGATCGGGCGATACCCCGAGCCGCCGCCGCATCTTCACCTGCACGCCGGATGGCGGCGCGGGCGCCGAGACGTGCGCCCGCGAGATCCTCTCGACGCTGGCGCGCCGCGCCTACCGCCGCCCGGTGACCGACGACGACCTCGATGTCCTCATGCCCTTCTACGCGGACGGCGCTGCGGCGGGCGGTTTCGAGAGCGGCATCCAGCACGGCCTCGAGCGGCTACTGGTCAGCCCGGAGTTCCTCTTCCGCATCGAGCGCGATCCGGCGGATGCAACTCCCGGCGGCTCGTACCGGGTGAGCGACCTGGAGCTGGCGTCCCGGCTGTCGTTCTTTCTCTGGAGCAGCATTCCGGACGATCCGTTGCTGGACCGCGCAGTCGCTGGCGAACTGCGCGATCCGGACGTGCTCGGGGCCGAGGTGCGACGGATGCTGGCCGACCCGCGCGCGCGTGCCCTGACCGAGAACTTCGCGGAGCAGTGGCTCTATCTCCGTGACGTCGAGGCGAAAGAACCGGACCCCGCTTTCTATCCGGAGTTCGACGAGAATCTGCGCCAGGCGTTCAGTCGCGAAACCGAGTTGTTCATAGACAGCGTCCTGCGAGGCGGACGGCCGGTCACGGATCTCCTGACTGCCGACTACACGTTCGCCAACGAGCGGCTGGCGAAGCACTACGGGATCCCGCACGTATACGGCAGCCACTTCCGCCGCGTCTCCCTCGCCGACACCGAGCGGCGCGGCCTGCTCGGGCACGGGGGCGTCCTGACCCTGACGTCCTACGCGACGCGGACGTCGCCGGTGCTGCGGGGCAAGTGGATCCTGGAGAATCTTCTGGCCGCCCCGCCGCCGCCACCGCCGCCCGACATCCCGGCGTTGGAGGAGACGGCCAACGACGGCGCCGCTCTTTCGATGCGCGCCGCCATGGAGCTACACCGGGCCAATCCGGCGTGCGCGACTTGTCACGCGCAGATGGATCCCCTCGGCTTTGCGCTTGAGAACTTCGACGCGATCGGCCGCTGGCGCGACCGGGGAGAATCGAACGAGCCCATTGATGCGTCCGGAGTTCTCCCGGACGGCAGCGTGTTCGAGGGACCGGCCGGGATGCGTCACGCGCTGCTGCGCGACGAACGGCGGTTCGTCACCACCATCACCGAGAAGTTGCTTACGTATGCGTTGGGGCGCAACGTCGAGTCGTTCGACATGCCGGCCGTGCGGGCGATAGTGCGCGATGCCGCCGCGGGCGAGTACAGTTTCGAGTCGATTGTTGTCGGGATTGTCGAGAGCATTCCGTTCCAGATGAGGTTGGCACCATCATGATCATCACCCAGAAAGCGCTCCCCCGTCGGACCTTCCTGCGTGGCGTGGGCGCCACGCTCGCGCTGCCGTTCCTGGATGCGATGACACCCGCCGGGTCGGTGCTCGCCCGCCAGGTGACGGCGCCGGTCCGGCGCGTCGGATTCATCTACGTCCCGAACGGCGTGATTCAGGAACAGTGGGTGCCGGAGCAGACGGGGCGGGGTTTCGAGTTCTCGCCAATCCTGAGTCCGCTGGAGTCGTTCCGTGATCAGTTGCTGATTCTGAGCGGTCTTGCGCATCGTCAGGCCGATTCTTTCGGCGACGGCAATGGCGACCATCCGCGGGCCACCGCCGTTTGGCTGAGCGGCGTGCATGCCTGGGAACGGCGCGGGCGGCAGGGTCCGACCGACATCAAGCTGGGGGTTACGGCCGACCAGATCGCGGCGCGCGAATTGGGCAAGCAGACCCCTCTGCCGTCATTGGAGCTGGCCCTGGAACAGCCAACCGCGATCGCCTGCGATACGGGGGACTGCTTCTACTCCAACACCATTTCGTGGCGGAACGAGACGACGCCGCTCGACATGGAAGCGCATCCGCGCGTCGTCTTCGAGCGGCTGTTCGGGGAGGGCGGGAGCGCCGCCGACCGAATGGCGGTGATGCGCCAGACCGGCAGCATCCTCGATTCGGTTACCGCCGAAGTGGCGCGGCTCGAGCGGACGCTCGGTCCATCCGATCGGACGAAGCTGGACGAATACCTGGATGCGGTGCGCGACGTCGAGCAACGCATTCAACGCTCCGAGTCTCGAGGCCCCGACGCGTTCGTCGAACTGCCGGAGCGCCCGGTGGACATTCCGGAACAGTTCGAGGACCACGCGAAGCTGATGTTCGATCTGCAGGTTCTCGCATTCCAGGCGGACATCACGCGGGTCTTCACGCTAATGATGGCGATCGAGGCGAGCCCGCGGCCGTACCCTCAGATCGGCGTGCCGGATCAGCACCACACCGTGTCGCACCACCGGAACGACCCGGAGTACATCGCCAAGAAGGCCAAGATCGACACGTACCACATCACGTTGCTGGCCGACCTCCTACGCAGGCTGCGCGATACTCCGGACGGCGACGGCACGTTGCTCGATCAGTCGATGATCGTCTATGGCGGCGGCATCGGGAACGGCAACCTCCACGAGCACACCAATCTGCCGTGCCTCGTGGCGGGCGGCGGCGGCGGACGCCTGATTGGCGGCCGGCATCGGGCCTACGCGGAGGACACCCCGATGTCGAACTTGTTGCTGACGGTGCTCGACAAGGCGGGGGTGCCGGCGGACAAACTGGGCGACAGCACCGGCCTGCTCAACACCGCGCCGCTAAGCATCTGACACCGCCAGAATGTACTCACGGCCCGCCGCGAACTTCTTCCTGTGATTTCGGGTAGGGCGGTCGATACCAATGAAGCGGCCGCTCCCCCCGGCCTTGGGCGGTGGCGCCTCCACGGGTGGTTCGCGGTGTGTTCATGGCGCCAGGCCGTCGAGCGGCATCCAGGCCACACCGTCCACATCCGCGAAGTGCCGGTCCGCTGACAGGAGATCGGCGCCGGTTTCCAGCGCGTGCGCTGCTATCCAGATGTCGTTCGAAGGAATCGGACGGCCTTTTGCGCGCAACGCGGCTGCGATCCGAGAGTAGCGGTCGGCGGTCGTGTAGCTGACCGGCGCGACGGTGACGTAGGGATTGTCAATAAAGGCTTGCAGTTCCTGGAGGTTGCGGTCCAGGCGCGAGCCCCGGCGGAAGCCGTAGAGCAACTCGCCGATGACCACCGTCGACAACAGAACCTCCTCCGACGCCCGGACGATATCCGCGGCGCGGGGATGGCCGCGCTTCAGATGCGAATAGGCGTTCGAGTCCAGCAGGATTCTCATTGCCACATCGACTCGTCAATCTTTGCAAGGTCCGCCAGCGCCCGATCCATGGCTTCCGCTTCGCCCCGCGTCCAGGTCCCGATCAGGTGATCCAGCGAAGCTCCGACCACGGCTCGGCCACCCTGCGGCGCGCCGATGGCGGCGCCGCGCCGCAGCAGCTTGAGGACGGCCTGGTTCAGCGAGATGCCGTCCTCGTTCGCCAGGCGCCTGATGCGCTCGATGAGCACTCGATCGAACCCCCGCACCGTCAGTTGTTGCATGCCGTCCTCCATGATTCATATTAGACTCATTCTGACTCACACTATAGACTCACATCCGGCGTGTCAATGCGGCCGCGGGAATAAAGCAGCCGATGCGGCGGTCGGAACAGTCGGGTCCGCTCGTTCCTGAAAGGGACCCGAAAGGCAAATCGATGACGCTGAATGGGATCATGCGCAGCGGGACGCTGGTGCTGCTGGTTCTGTCTCTACTTCTGGCTGCCCCGGCGGGCCGACCCGGTGCGGCCCAGTCTTCCGCCGACACGGAGCCGGCCGACGTCACGCTGGGCCGCCTCCTGTTCTGGGATCCCGTCCTGTCGGGCGATCGCGACATCGCATGCGCCACCTGTCATCACCCGGACTTCGCCTACGCGGACGGCCGCGAACTCTCGCTTGGCACGGGCAGCGTAGGCCTCGGCCCCGCGCGCGTCGACCGGTCCGGCGGGGCGATTCCGGTCGTCCGGCGAAACTCCCCGACCATCCTGAATACCGCGTTCAACGGCGTAGAGCGGCGGCGGCGCCGTGGCCGGAGGATCGCGTTCGACGGTACCGCTGCGTCGGTTGACCAGGAGCGCGCTCCGATGCTCTGGGACAACCGCGTCCGGAGTCTCGAGAACCAGGCGCTCGAGCCGCTCAAGGCATTGGAAGAGATGCGCGGTACGGCCTACGAAGAGGAGGCGGCGCTCGATGCCGTGGTCGAGCGCCTGCAGGCGATCCCCGAGTACGTCACGTGGTTCCGCCGAGCCTACGGCGAGGATTCGATGATCGACGCCTCGCAGATCGGTCGCGCCATTGCTGCGTTCGAACGGACGCTCGTCGCCATGGACAGCCCGTTCGACCGCTATCGGGCAGGCGATGCGTCAGCCCTAACCCGCCAGCAGATCCGGGGGTTGGAGGCGTTCGACGAAGTCGGGTGCGACCGATGCCACGGCGGGCCGATGTTCTCCGACTTCGACCTCGTGGCCGAGGGCGTAGCCGAGCACCCGTTGGTGGAGGAGCCCGACACCGGGGCGGGCCGCTACCGGTTTCGAACGCCGACGTTGCGCAACGTGACGCTGACCGCCCCTTATATGCACAACGGGACGCTGGCCACGCTCGAGGACGTGCTGGAGTTCTACGACGAGGGGCGGTCGCGGAATCCGAACGTGGTGGCGCGGCGGCGCGGCACCGCCGAGGGTGTGGCGCGGCTCTCGCGGCGCTTTCGGCGCGTGGATGACATGAGCTCGCGGGAACAGGCTGACATCATCGCCTTCCTGGAAGCTCTCACCGACCCGAACTTCGATCGGACCGTCCCCGCGCGCGTGCCAAGCGGCCTGCCGCCCGGCGGTCTCATCAACGCCCGCTGACACGGCACAGCCGGCCGTCGTCAGTTGGCGCCGAGGCGGCGGAGCAGGTCGGCGATCTCCGGGCGGGTTGTGCGGAGACCGTTGGAGCCGGGCACCGGAAGTTCACTCTCCGCCAGAGCGAGCGGCGTTTGTCCCCGCTCGTTGGTTGCGTCGAGCCAGGCGCCGTGTGACGCCAGCAGGTCCACTACCGACGCGAAGCCGATCCGCACCGCGTCATGCAGCGCCGTGTTTCCTCGATCGTCCGCGAGGTTCACGTCGACACCCATCTCGAGAATCTTGCCCACGACGTCGAGCGTGATCTGCTCGAGCTCCGCCGGATCGATTTCCAGGGCGTCCACTTGGTTGCGGCGGTTCTCCGCGGCGTTCCGCGTGACGCCCATCGCCGCCTGCAGCGCCGACATCCCGCTGGCCGGCATGACGTAGGGACTGGCCCGATGGTTGGCGAGAAGCTGCAGGATTGCGGGCTCGCCGTAGCGCGCCGCCAGCCAGAAAGCGTTCGCCCCGATGAACTGGTGGCGGATGCTGAAGTCGGCGCTGAAACGGCGGCCCGGCGTTCCATGCTGCACTCGCGCGTCGACCTCGGCGCCATGGTCCAGGAGCGCCTCGACCAGCGCTACCTGGCTACGGAGAACGGCGGCGTGGAGAGCCGTGTAGCCTGCCTCGGACGCGTTCGGGTCCGCCCCCTGCTCCAGCAGGTAGATGCCGAGCGGACCGTGGCCGCTGTGCGCCGCCATCACGAGTGCGCTGGTGCCGGACGCGGCGGTGTCGTCGGGGTCGGCCCCCGCTTCGATGAGAACGCGCGCCGTCTCGAGATCTCCCCTGCGGGCGGCGAATAGCAGCGGCGTGGATCCGCCGTGGGACATCCGGAAATTGCCGCTGGTGTTCGTGTTGCCCGCCGTGTTTTCCAGTTGATCCCAGACTCGGCTCCGGACGTGCAGGTCGGCGCCCGCGTCGATCAGCAGTTGCGCTACGTCGGGATGTCCCTGCGCGGCGGCCCACATCAACGCGGTTTGCCCGCGTTCGCGTTCGGCCGCGTTGGGGTTCGCACCGGCGTCGAGCAGCAGGGCGACGGTCTCCGCCGCTCCCGACCGGGCGGCGATCATCAGCGGCGTCTCGCCCATGGCCAGCGTCAGGCTGGGGTCCGCACCGGCGTCGAGCAGCAGTTCGGTCATGGGGGCACCGCCGTTCTCGGCCGCGAGCCAGAGCGGTGTCGCGCCCAGATCGTTGGCGGCGTTCGGGTCGGCCCCAGCCTCAAGCAGCATGCGGGCGACGGCGAGATTGTCGCGATGGGCTGCCCAGTGGAGTGCCGTGGCCCCATCGCCCTGACGGACGCCTACATCGGCGCCGCCGTCGATCAGAATGCGCACGCCCTGCGTGTCGTCCGCCCGTGCCGCCTCTAACAGTTCCGGGATCCCGGAAGTGGACGCACCCGGCTGCCCGGCCGCCACGACAGGCAGGAACGAAAGAACGGCGAGTGCGAAGGTATACACGGCGGCGGTTTCCTGCTGAATCGTACCGCAGGACACGATCCGAATCTACCTCCCCGATGCGCGAGGGGGTGATCAGCGATGTGGCTGCAGCGGCGACGAGAAAGCCCACTTGCAGATTCAGAGACAAATACTATGATGTATTTGTCATGGTAGATGTTCCGCAACCGCTGAGAGAGCACTACCCCCACCTGTGGTTCCGCCGACACTGGCAGATCGGTCCGGACGTCCATTATCAACTCGGCCAGTGCAACACGATCATCCGCGCGATCCAGGAGGCGCCGCTCAGCCCGGATCGCTACCGGGAACTCAAGAAGGTGGCCCTGATCAAGGGTGCGCAGGCTACTACCGCGATCGAGGGCAACACGTTGACCGACTCTGAAGTGCAGCAGGTGGCAGCGGGAGAATCGTTGCCGCCCAGCAAGGAATACCAGGAGAGGGAGGTTCGCAACGTCCTCGACGCCATGAACGGCATCGTTGAGGACATTGCTGGCCAGCAGGAGATTGCGCGGGTTTCTGCGGGGCTCCTGCGGGACTTCCACCGCCAGATCGGAACTGAGTTGGGCGAGCACTTCGACGCGGTGCCCGGACGATTCCGTACGGACGAGCGGGTAGTCGGTCCTTACCGGTGCCCCCGGGCGGCCGACGTGCCGCTGCTTGTCAACCTGCTGTGCCGATGGCTGCGCGAAGACTTCGCTGCGGGCGAGAATGGGCCAGCCTTCTCGGATGCGGTGATTCAGGCGGTCGTAGCCCACGTCTACATCGAGTGGATCCATCCCTTCGGAGATGGAAACGGCCGGACCGGCCGGATGCTGGAATTCGACCTGCTCCTGCGGGCCGGGACTCCGGACATCGCGTCGCACATCCTGTCCAGCTTCTACAACCTGACGCGGCCCGAGTACTACCGGCAGATCCATCGGGCATGCACAAGTCGAGACCTCGGTGCGTTCATCGCCTACGCGGTAGAGGGCTATCGCGACGGTCTGCTGGAGAGACTGCACACCATTCAGCAGCATCAGTTCGAGGTCGCCTGGCGGACACTCATCCACGATCGCTTCGCCCGGCGGAGTTACCGCAAGAAGCACGTGTTCAGACGCCGGCGGGAGCTGATGCTGAACTTTCCGCTGAACAAGACGGTCGCGCTCGACAGGCTGCCGATGTTGAATGTGGGCTTGGCGCGAGCGTATGCCAGGCTGACGGAAACTACACTGCTCCGGGATCTGAGAGTGTTGATTGACATGAATCTGGTGGTTCGGGATGAACCCGACGGCGGCTATCGGGCCAACACGGAGTTGTTGCGCCGCCACCTGCCCGCGCGACGGAAGTGAACCGGCGAGCGGGCACGAAAGTGGTATAAGGTTGCGGCGCCCCCGCAATCCGGCGTCCAAGGAGGCAGACGAACGATGCTTCACGGCATTCGTATGGCGTTGATGCCAACCGGCGTGTTGGCGCTCGCCGGCGCCGCAGCGTCGTTCTTCGCTTCGCTTCCCGCCGCGCGTGCCCAGGAAGCGCCGGCCGAGGCGGAGTTGCTGGTCCGAACGGTTCAGCGCTATTGCGTCACCTGCCACAACGACCGTTTGCAAACGGCCGGGCTCTCACTGGACGACGTCGACCCAACCTGGGTTGGCGCCCGCGCCGAGACCTGGGGGAAGGTCGTATCGAAGCTGCGGACCCGGGCAATGCCGCCGATCGGGCGGCCGCGCCCCGCCATCGAAACCTACGACACGCTGGCTGCCTGGCTCGAGTCGGAGATAGACGCGTACGCGGCGGCCCGTCCGAACCCGGGCCGGACGGAGGCGTTCCACCGGTTGAACCGCGCCGAGTACGGGAACGCCATCCGCGACCTGCTTGCGCTCGACGTCGACGTCGAATCGCTTCTTCCAGCCGACGACATCGACCAGTACGGGTTCGACAATATGGCGGACGTGCTGACGGTCTCCCCCGCGCTGATGGAACGCTACCTGTCGGCCGCGCGGAAGATCGGGCGGCTTGCCGTTGGGGAAGTGCCCGCCGGGCCGGCAACCGAGACCTACGAGGTGCCCATCCTCCTGACGCAGGACGACCGGATGGGGGACGATTTGCCGTTCGGATCCCGGGGCGGCATCGGGGTTCGGCACAACTTCCCGGCCGACGGCGATTACGACCTGGAGATCCGCCTCCACCGGAACTATGTCAACTACGTGCGCGGCATGGGATCGCGGCACCAGTTGCAGGTGCGACTCGACGGCGAGCTTGTTCGCACCTTCACGTTCGGGGGCGAGGAGCCGGACGTCACGCAGGCGCCCGCCAGCTACGCGGGCAACCAGTTCGGCGATCCCGAGTGGGAAGAGTACATGCTCTACGCCGACGCCAATATGCGGGTGCGGTTCCGAGCGACGGCGGGTCCGCGCGTCGTGAGCGTCTCGTTCGTCCGGCGCTTCACCGAGCCGGAGGGCGTGCTGCAGCCGCGCCAGAGCATCTTTGCGGTGGCCGTGAACGAGATGCGCGACGGAGACGCCGCCGTGGAGCATGTGGCGATCAGCGGCCCGTACGCCAGCACGGGGCCCGGAGACACGCCCAGCCGGCGCGCGATCTTCCTCTGCGAGCCGGACGACGATGCGGTGGTGGATGAGGAGGACGCCTGCGCGGAAGAGATCCTGACGTCACTGGCGCGGCGGGCCTACCGCCGGCCGATTAGCGCAGCCGATCTCTCCACGCTCATGGACTTCTACCGTGCCGGACGCGACGACGGCAGCTTCGACGCAGGCATTCAGCTTGCTCTCGAACGGCTCTTGATCTCGCCCGACTTCCTTTTCCGCGTCGAGCGCGATCCGGCCGATGCCGAGCCGGGCGCGGTATACGCGCTGAGCGATCTGGAGATGGCATCGCGCCTGTCTTACTTCCTGTGGTCCAGCGGGCCGGACGATGTCCTTCTGGATCTGGCGGAACAGGGACGGCTGAACGATCCGGAAGTGTTGGCCGATCAAGCCCGGCGCATGCTGGCCGACGCGAAGGCGACGGCGTTCGTCCGGAATTTCGCGGGGCAGTGGCTCTACCTCCGCAACCTGCGGCGCGTCGTGCCGGACGCGAAGGCATTCCCGGAGTTCGACGAGAACCTGCGCGACGCCTTCCTTCGGGAGACGGAGATGTTCGTCGAGAGTCTGGTACGCGAGGACCGGAGCGTTCTCGACCTGCTCGGCGCCGATTACACCTACGTCAACGAGCGGCTGGCGCGCCACTACGGCATTCCGGGGATCTACGGCAGCCACTTCCGCCGGGTCGCCCTCGACCCGGAGTTGGCCGAGCGGCGCGGCGGCATCTTCGGACACGCCAGCCTGCTTACGGTGACCTCGTATCCCAACCGGACCTCGCCGGTGTTGCGCGGCAAATGGGTGCTGACCAACATTCTTGGCACGCCTCCTCCGCCGCCTCCGGCCGACGTGCCCGATCTGCCGGACCGTGGCGAGGACGGTCGTGCCGCCACGGTGCGGGATCGGCTGGCCGTCCACCGCGAGAGCCCTGCCTGCTCGGTTTGCCACGCGCCGATGGATCCGCTGGGACTGGCGCTGGAGAACTACGATGCCATCGGCGCCTGGCGAACCACGGGAGAGGCTGAACTGCCGATCGACGCGTCGGGCCGGTTGCCCGACGGAACCGCATTCGACGGACCGACCGGCCTGCGCTCACTGCTCCTGGAGCGGCGCGAGCAGTTCGTTTCCACGCTGACGGAGAAGCTGCTCGCCTACGCCCTGGGGCGGGCGCCGGAGTACTACGACCGTCCGACCGTGCGGGCCATCGGCCGGAATGCCGCTTCCAGTGGCCACCGGTGGTCGGATATCATCGTCGGCATAGTGCAGAGCACCCCGTTCCGGATGCGGAGGACAGGGTCATGATGATCACCCGTAAGGCGATTTCGCGCCGAACCGTGCTGCGCGGCCTGGGGGCGTCGATCTCGTTGCCGTTGCTCGACGGAATGGTGCCGGCGTTCGCGGCAATGCGCCGGACCGCGGCAGCACCCATCAAGCGCCTCGGGATCGTCTATGTCCCGAACGGCATGATGATGCCCCATTGGACGCCGAAGGCGGAGGGAGCCGGATTCGAGTTCCCGGCCATCATGCGGCCTCTCGAGCCGTTCCGGCAGTACGTCCAGGTCCTCTCGGGAATGCATGGCGTCGAGAGCGAGGGGCCGCACGCCCGCTCGTCGACCCGCTTCCTGACCGGCGTGCCGTCAAAGCAGGACGATGGTTCCAACCTGTTGGCCGCAGTCTCCGCCGACCAGCTCGCCGGACGCGTGCTCGGCCGCGAGACGCAGCTTGCCACGCTGGAGCTGGCGATCGATGGCCGCGACTTCGCCGGCTCGTGCGACGACGGCTTCTCGTGTGCCTACACCAACACGATAGCCTGGGCGAACGACACGACGCCGCTGCCGATGGAGAACAATCCGCGGGTCGTCTTCGAGCGCCTCTTCAGTGACACCGGCACGACCGATCCCGAGGTCCGAAGGGCGCGGCTGAAGAAGGACGCCAGTCTGCTGGATTCAGTCACCGAGCGGGCCGCCGACCTGTCGCGCGAGCTGGGAGCCGGCGACCGGGCGAAGCTGGTACAGTACCTCGATGCGGTCCGCGACATCGAGCGGCGGATTCAGATGGCCGAGGCCCAGAGTGATCGTGAGCTTCCGGTCGTGGATCAGCCGTCGGGAATCCCGTCGACGTTCGGTGAGCACGTCAGGTTGATGTTCGACCTGCAGGCGCTCGCCTGGGAGACCGACCTGACGCGGGTCACCACCTTCATGCTGGGACGCGAAATCACCGGCCGGACCTACGCCGAGATCGGCGTACCGGATGCGCACCACCCGATTTCGCACCACCAGAGGGATCCGGCGAAGTTGGCGAAGCTGACGAAGATCAACCAGTACCATGTGCAGCTCTTCGCCCAGTTCCTCGACCGGTTGGCGGCAACCCCGGACGGCGACGGGACGCTGCTGGACAACGCGATGATCGTCTACGGTGCGGGAATGGCTGACAGCAACGCCCACGCTTCGGAGAACCTGCCGATCGTGTTGGCGGGCGGCGGCGCGGGGACGGGCGGTCACCACATTCGGTACACGGAGGACACGCCGCTGGCGAACCTGCACCTCAGCCTGCTCGACAAGCTGGGCGTGCCGGTCGATTCGCTCGGGCACGCCACCGGCAAGCTTCCGCTGGATCCGTTGCTCGCGTAAGTGCTGCGCCGGTCGTCGGTCTGCTACCGCAACTCAGCCAGTTCGTCCGCGCTGACCGGTTCCGCCGGGCCGTGGAAGATCGCGTTGAAGAGCAGCTTGAAGGTGCCGCGCGTCTGCGTGCGAAACGCGATCTGGCTTCCCATCGTCACCGCGGCGCCCTGGCCCACCTGGAACGCGACGACGTTCGCTTGGTTGCGGAGGAACTCGTCGCCAAGCAGCCAGCCGCTCGCCACCATATCGTCGTTGTCCGGGTAGCGCGAAACCACCTCCACGTCGACGTCGAAGCTGGGCAGCAGGCGATAGGCCTGATCGAAGCGAAAGAAGACCGGCCAGTCCTCCGGCATGCCGTAGCCCACCGGATGCCACGGATTGTGTTCCTGCTTGAGCAAGGTGCCCGGCGAATAGAAGAGTGACGTCGGATCGACGACTCGCTCGCGTGTCGTAATTCGGGGCGGACGGTGGCCGTCGAAGAGAATCGGAGCGCGGCGCGTGCTTGCCGCCGGGAGAACCGGTTCGATCGGGAGATCGAGCAACTCCCGGGCGGTCTCGACCGCCGAGCCCAGCGCCACCAGCGTGCCTCCATCCTCCACCCATTGGCGGAGACGGCGCCAGCCGTCACGCCCGACACCGTACGCCCAGCGCCACGTTTCGTCGTGACGCTGCGGATTCAGCCCGTTCACGATCCGCGCCCGGCTCGTGCCGGCGGGCAGGACGATGACGTCGTACTTCTCCCCGAGGTCACCCTCGAAATCGACCGACGAAATGACGGCATGGTTGAGTTCGTACTGCTCGAAGAGCCACATCATCCAGCCGCCCGGCATGTTGTTTGGGGCGCGCCAGAGGCCCACGCGGGTCGGCTCGCGCAGGCGGTGGCCCTCAACCGGCGGCGCGGCGTCCAGCGCCGCGACCACGAGCCCCGTCTCCTCGGCCGTCCGTTCCAGTACGGCCGCCGCTTCCGCGGTGGGGGGCACGAGCCAGGTGCCGGGAGAATGATCGCGGCCGCCTGCCTCGAACCATGCGGCGGCGCGGTAGACCGGAACGCCCGCCGCCTGCAGCCGCGAAGCCGCCAGGAAGCCCGCGTTCGAGCCGGGTGGAATCACATAGCCCCACGCGGGGGTCGGCGGCATCGGGGTGCGCTGCGGCTCGATCGCGTCAAGACGTTCGAGGTCAGCTCGGACGGGCTCGTCGATCCGGTCGACGTCGACACCCATCAACAGGCCGAGCGTGTGCGCCGTTACGTCGTACGGAGGGATGGGCGGACCGCCGTCGTAGTAGCGCAGATCGGGGTAGACCTGCCGCTCGAGCATCGTCTTGGCGAACGCGCCGTAGGGCTGCGCGAGGTTGATCACCCACGAGCCGGCCGGGTAGTGCTCTCCGCCCGCCGTGAACGGCGCGCGCGCGCGATCGATCTCGACCTCGCCGAAGTGCAGGATCTCGAGTAACTCGTAGGTCGCGAACGGATCGCGCTGATCGGCGGGGACGACGAAGGCATAGGGCGCTTCGTCGCGGTTCACCCAGTCGACATGGACGCGGTGGAAGTTCTCCATCCAGCGCGTCCGGTATTTCGCCACGTGTTCCAGGGCGGCGTAGACGACGATCTCGCTGTACTCGACGATGTCGCTCAGGCGCCAGACCGCCGAGTCGTACGGCGCGGGGAAGTTGGTCCGAACCTGTTGCGGTCCGAGCGGCCGGTTCGGGCCCGCGGGGTTGACGTAGGGATCGGCCAGGTTGGCGCTCGCGATCTCGGTGAGGATGCGCGGCTGCCCGTGATAGAGCATGTACTGCCTGGCCGGCGTCCAGAGGTCGTACTGATCGCTGTTGATGACGCCTTTCTTGCCGGCCGCGGTGAGCGCTGCGGTCATCGCGCGGCCGATCTGCGCCTGCCCCTCCAGAAGGAGCGGGTGGATGTTCGGGTCGTGCGGGTCGCGGAACGGCGGCACGAAGATCCGCGCGCCGCGGCTGCTCATCTGGTGCATGTCGTGCGTGATCTGCGGCTTGAACTCGCGATGAATGTCGATCGCGAGCCGCGTTTCCTTCTGCGTGAACATGAACCAGTCACGGTTGTCGTCGTGACCCGTGTAGCGGTGATACAGGTCCGGGTAGAGCCGGTTGTAGCCGGTGCCCTGCGTGTCGTACCAGTGGTCGATCACCAGCAACTGGCCGTCCGGGTTCTGGGACGGCACCAGCAGCACCACCGCGTTGTCGAGAATCTCCCGTATTTCGGGTGATTCCTCGGTAGCCAGGCGGTGCGCAATGTTGATGATCACCTGCCCGGTTCCCACCTCGGTGGAGTGAATCGTGGCGAAGAGGAAATAGAAGGGAACGCCCTCGCGGGTGAGTGCGCGCGACTCTTCCGCCGCCAGACCGCGCGGGTCGGCCAGACGGTGGTTGATCGCGACAAGCCGATCAAGCCGGTCGAGATTCGCCTTCGAACTGATGGTGACCAGGACGTATGGGTTGCCGTTCGTGGTCGTACCCCGCGGCGCGTATGTCACGCGGTCCGAGCGGGCCGCGAGATGCTGCAGGTAGTCCAGCACCTTCGGATACCGTGCCAACTCGCCGTCAGTCCCGATCTCGAAGCCGAAGTACTCCGCCGCCGGCGTGATGGCGCGCTCGGATGCCGGCGCCTGGGCCACCGCCGGTCCGCTGGCGCCAACGAGGAGCCATGCTGTGGCAGCGAGCTTGACGATAGCCCGGGCTTTGATGGTGTGGCGCACGGACGGCCTTCCGTAGTCTCGGAGCCTCTACGCGAACGTCAGACCCGCAGGATATCACGCACCGCGCACTCCTATATGCTTGGGGCAGAGACGCCATCATGAAGCACTTTTTCTTCGCCTTGCTGTTGCTCGCGGTTTCGTTGTCCGCGTTCCCCCCGGCCGCCGCCGCGCAGGACGGCTCCGCCGCCAGGCACCGCGTCCCGGCCGAGTTTATGAGCTACCTGGGGGCCGACTGGCTGGAACGGCCCGAGCGAGTCGACGAGGAACAACCGGAGCGTGTGCTCGACGCGATGGGGCTCCGCCCGGGCGACGTGGTGGCGGACGTCGGATGTGGCTCGGGCTACTACGCGCGCCGGATTGCGCGGCGCGTGCAACCGGGCGGGACAGTCTACTGCGAGGACATTCAGCCGGAAATGCTCGACATCATGCGCGAGCGGGCGGCTGACGAGGGGGTAACCGGGATCGAGCCGGTGCTCGGCACGGCGACCGATCCGCGGCTCCCGGCGGGCGCGATGGACTGGGTGATCATCGCCGACGTCTACCACGAGATGTCCGATCCGGCGCCGATGCTTGCCGGTATCCGCCATGCGCTTACCCCCGGCGGACAGGTTGCGCTGCTTGAGTACCGCGCCGAGGACGGCAGCGGCGACAATATAAAGGCCGACCATACGATGTCGGTCCGGCAGGTGCTCGCCGAGTGGCAGGCCGCCGGCTTCGAGTTGGTCGAGCTGCACGACTTTCTGCCGAGTCAGCATCTGTTCTTCTTCCGTGCGGCGACGGGAGACCCCGGGCGATGCGCCGGGGCGTCCGCCGGTAGCGCCGCAGCGGGGGCAGCGCCGGTTCTTGCCGCCTGCGACCTTTTCGAAGCGATCGACGCCGGGCTGGTGGAGGTGGAACCTCGAGGCGCCGGCGCCGAGACGGTGACGCTTCGCATCCGCCGGACCGGCGGCGCGCCGCTGGTCATCACGTCACCTGTCGCCACGCTGTTCGAGGCGGACGGCGCCCGTGACATGATTGCGCGCCGGGACGGCTGGATAGTCCTGCGTGACGACGGCTGGCACGACTGGACACTGCGCGCCGTCGGCCGTCAGCGCGAGCGCGAGCCGGCCGGCCCGGACGATGCGCTCCGCCTCCAACCACCGTCGGCGATCCCGGTTCTCGCATCCGTACTCGGCGAAGTGCAGGTCGGCACCTACACGGTTGCCAACTCGCCGACGCTCTATCCGCCCCGGACGCACGTCGTGGAACAGGCGGCGGTCTGGATCGCGGACGGCGATTCCGACTACGAGTCGATGGAAGAGGCCATCGCCGGCCCACGGATTCCTCCCCAGTATGCCGCCGCGTTCGCACTTGTCTTCGTTGATCGGGCCGGGCTTGACGTGACACGACGCCGGGTCTGGTCCGACCGGGCGCAGATCTTCGACCGGCTGCGCGATCAGGGGTTGAACCTCTGGTATCAGTTGAAGACGCGATGAGCCGGGTCGAGTGGCCCGCGCGCTTCGCCCGCCGACTTCCCTGAACCCCGCGTCAACCGCGGGTGGCACAACCGGAGCTGGCCAGCCATGACCCGGCCGGAGATACCGGCGAGCAGCGGCGCGGTCACGGCCGATTGGATGGAACGCGCGCTGCACGCTGGCGGAATGTCCGAAGTCCCGGCGTTGCAGGGCGTCCTGGTCGACCGCATCGGCGGCGGGGTAGGCCTTGTGGGCGAAATCCTGCGCTGCCGCCTCGTGTGTCGCGGGAACGCCGGGGCGATTCCGGAAACCGTGATCGTGAAGCTGCCGAGCCAGGATTCGAAGAGCCGGCGAATGAGCAGGCTGCAGTCGCTCTACAAGCGGGAGTATGCCTTCTACCGGCACGTCGCGCCGCACGCGCCGGTCCGGTCTCCGCGTCTTCTGTACGGGGACTACGAGAGGCGGGGCGACCGATTCGTCCTCGTGCTCGAGGATCTCGGTCACATGCAGGCCGTCGACCAGATCCGCGGCGCCACCCCGACGCAGGCGCGCGCCGCCGTGCGGGCCGTCGCGCGACTGCACGGCCACTTTTGGGACAGAGTCGAGAAACCGTTGCTGTCGGCTCTTCACGACATCAGCCGGCCCGCCACTCGCCTCGGGATCCAGGCCGGCTATCTGGCGTTCCTGGTTCCGGCCCTGAAGAACCTGGGCGGTCTTTTCTCGGACGAGTTGCGACGGCTGGCCGAAGCGTTCGGTCCCCGCATCTGGGACCACCTGGTGGAAAGCACCCGGACCTCTCGCACGTTCGTACACGGCGACTTCCGCGTCGACAACCTCTTCTTCGGGGCCGGCGACGATGTCGCCATGGTGGACTGGCAGGTCAGCGGGGTCGGCAGCGGACTGTACGACGTTGCCTATTTTCTCGTGACCGGCCTCGACATCGAGGTGCGGCGCGGGATCGAACGGGAAGCCCTGGCGGAGTACGCGCAAGTCGTCCGCGGGATGGGCGTCGGGGAATTCACCTTCGACGAGTGTTGGCTCCTCTATCGGCAGAACGTGCTGACGCTGCTGCTGATCGCGGTGTTCGTGGGCGGCGGGCTGGATCTGACCAACGAGCGGAGTCGCCAACTCGTGGAGACTGGCATACGGAGAACCCTGACCGCGATCGAGGATCTGGGCGCCGCCGAGCTGATGCCGGCCCGCCCTCCGCTGGTAAGCGTTTCGAACATCGTCTCCGGCCTGTCCCGAACGGCATACCTCGCGTACCGGGCAGTGCGGTAACGCCAAGGCGAGCGCGGTTGGCGGGGAGGGGCTGTCGCGTCGCATAGACTGGGCACGCTCACGGTTTCCGAGGGAGTGATGATGACGATGCAGAACCGATACCAGTTGACGCTGTTCGCGGTTGTTGCCGTCACGGTGGCGGCGGGCGGCCTGTCCGCGTGTTCCGGCGGCACCGATTCGGCGGGCGCGGCGCAGGAAGCGGATGTCGCCCCGGCGCAGCCCGTCGACAGACTCGCGGCGTCGCCTTACCTGCGCACCCTGACGGACTCGCTGGTCTACGACGAGATATGGGAACGGCCGCACCTTTCCAAGCGCGACCGGAGCATGATCGTTGTCGCCGTGCTGCAGGCGCTGGGCCGGGATACCGCCCTCCGGATCCACCTCGGGCGGGGCCTCGACAACGGCCTGACACCGGAGGAGCTCTCGGAGATCATCCTGCACGTCAGCTTCTACACCGGCTGGCCATCCGGCGTGGACGCGTCACTCGCCGCCATGGCTACCTTTGCGGAACGGGGTATCACGCTGGGCGAGTTGCCGGGCGCGCCGCCGATCTCGGGCGTCGAGACTCCGGCCGGGTTGAGCGACGCCTACGCTGCGGTGCCACGCCTGGGCGCCCTCCGGAACAGCCTCGTGTACGGCGACATCTGGGAACGGCCGCTGCTCTCGAAGCGCGACCGGAGCCTGATCACCGTGGCTGTCAATCAGGCGCGCTACTTCACCAACGAGCTGCGCTTGCACATCGAACGGGCGCTCGACCAGAACGGCGTCACGCCGCAGGAGCTCTCGGAAGTGATCCTCCACACGACCTTCTACGCCGGCTGGCCGTCTTCCGTGAACGCCGGCCGCCTCTTGACCGAAGCGCTCCGGAGTCGCGAGGTCGACCTCGCGGAGCTGGAGTAGCTCGACGTGTCGCCGTACTATTCCTGGGCGTTGCTCCCGTTGCCGTGTATGCTTCGCGCGGCGCCCGGATAGCTTCGAGGAGGACGGCAAGTGAGACTTCATCGGCAGGCATCCCGCCCCATTGCGGGAATCGCGGCGTTCGGACTGGTGGTCCTTGGAGCGGTGGCGCTCTCGGCGGCGGAGAATTGGCCAGCCTTTCGCGGTGGCGACGCGTTGCCGGTAGCGGACGACGATCCGCGACTCCCCGTGTCGTGGAGCACGACGGAGAACGTTGTCTGGAAGACACCCATCGACGGGCTCGGGTGGTCGTCGCCGGTCGTGTGGGACGATCTCATCTTCCTGACTACGGTCGTGAGCGAGGGCGAGGAGGAAGAGCCGCGCATGGGGCTCTACTTCCCGTACGGTTCGCCCCAGCCCATGCCGGGCGGACCGTTCCCCGATCCAGGGCCCGGCGATCTGATGGAGCGCTCGGCCGCCGTGCATCACTGGCTGGTGGTAGCGGTCCACTTCGAGAGCGGGGACGTGGTCTGGGCGACGGAAGTGCACGCGGGGCCGCCGTTGTTCGACCGGCACCTCAAGAACACCTATGCGTCGTCGACGCCGGTGACCGACGGCGAGCGCGTCTACGTCTACTTCGGTAACGTCGGGGCCTACGCGCTCGACATGGACGGGCGCGTCGTCTGGGAGCGTCCGTTCGAGCCGGCCGAGACACGGCTCGGCTGGGGACCGGCTGCCTCGCCCGTCCTGCACGACGACACGCTCTACGTCGTGAACGACAACGACGAGCAGTCGTTCGTGGTGGCGCTCAATGCCGCGACCGGTGAGGAACGGTGGTACGTCGCGCGCGACGAGGGAACCAACTGGTCGACGCCGTACATCTGGGAGCACGACGGGCGGACGGAACTGATCACGACCGGCAGCGATCAGGTCAGGTCGTACGACCTCGACGGCAACGAGCTTTGGCACTTCCGCGGCATGAACTCCATCTCGATCCCGCAGCCGTTCAGCGCCCAGGGCTTGCTATACGTCATGTCGGGCTACGTAGGCGACCGGGTGCGGCCGGTATACGCCATCCGCCCGGGCGCCTCGGGCGACATCACCCTGGCGGACGGGGAAACCAGCAGTGATGCCGTTGCCTGGTACGACGACAGCGCCGGGCCATATCACCCGACGCCCCTCGTCTACGGCGACTACTACATCACCGTGCAGGATCAGGGGTTTCTTACGGTGCTCGATGCGCGAACCGGAGAGGAGCGCTACTTCACGGAACAGCAGATCCAGACTCAGGAAGTGCGCCGCCGTATCGCGCCGGGCGCGACCGGCTTCACGGCGTCGCCCTGGGCATACAACGGGATGGTCTTCGCGTTGAGCGAGGACGGCGATACCTACGTGATGGATGTGAACAATCGGTTTCGGGTCGTCGCCACCAACTCCCTCGAGGAAGTGGCGATGTCGAGCCCGGCCATCGTCCGCGGCAGTCTTGTCATCCGCACTCGATCTCACCTCTGGCGACTGACCGATCTGTCCCGCGCACGGTAGGGCGTCCGGCGACTCAGCGGCTTGCCGCGACGGTCCGGCTGCGAACCGTAAGGTCGTCGATGCGATCGACGTCGACCCCCACTCCGAGGCCGGGAGCGTCGAGGGGGACCGCCACGCGTCCCGCAGCGTCCATGGTCCACTCGGGCGCGACGATGTCGTCCGTCCAGTAGCGCGCGCTGGGGCTCAGGTCTCCCGGCATGACGAAGTGGGGGAGCGAAGCCAGGGCGACGTTGTGGGCTCGTCCGATCCCGCTTTCCAGCATGCCGCCGCACCAGACGGGCACCGCGTGACGCCGGCAGATATCGTGAATCGCCTTCGCCTGTGTGAAACCGCCGACGCGGCCCGGCTTGATGTTGACGATCCGTCCCGCCCCGAGTGCCAGCATGTCTTCGGCGGCGGCGGCGTGGGGTATCGATTCGTCCAGGCAGATCGGCGTTGCGAGGCGATCCTGCAACTGGGCGTGACGCCTGAGGTCGTCCTGCGCGAGCGGCTGTTCGATCATCAGCAGGCGGTAAGCGTCGAGATCCGCCAGATGATCGGCATGCGCGAGGGCATACGCGCTGTTCGCGTCCGCCATCAACGGCGCGTCCGGGCCGAGCGCTTCGCGCACCGCACCGATGCACTCGATGTCTGCTCCCGGCCGGATCTTCATCTTGATCCGGCGGTAGCCCTCCGCGAGGGCAGCCCGTGCGCGTTCGACCAGGACGGTCGGTGATTCCTGGATGCCGATCGAGATACCCGTGTCGACCGTCGCTCGCGTTCCGCCCAGGAGTCGCGACAGGCTCATCCTCTCGCGTTCGGCCCAGAGCGCCCAGACGCCCATTTCGATCGCCGCCTTGGCCATCGGGTGGCCGCGAAACGCCCGCCGCAACGTCTCGTCGAGCTGTCTCGGGTGGGCGATCCCGGCGCCCAGAACGCGTGGCGCGATCCAGTCACGGATCGCGAGCCATGCCGTGTCGATCGTCTCCGCGGAGTAGTTGGGGCGTTCGCCGGCGACGCACTCGCTCCACGCGGTAGTCCCGTCACGGTCCTCGAGCTTCAACAGCAGGATCCGCCGCTCGGTAGTCCGACCGGAAGAGATCTCGAACGGTTCGCGCAACGGCATCCGGATCTCGCGTAGCGTGATCCGCGACAGGCTGAGACTCATCATTGCGATGTGACGATGTACCAGGAGTCGTTCGGCTCTGGCCGGAACGCAAGGCCGGTGACGCGATACTCGTGGTTGAGGTACCAGCCGAAGGCCCGGCGGTGGGTCCGTTGCCACGCGCGGGCTCGCGACGGGTCGGCCATCTTCATCGCATCGATGTTCCCCGGGACGGCGACGCGCACCGTGGGGCTGTCCGGCAGCGGCGCGGAGTCTGGTAGCGTGACGTCGACTACCGGCGTCCCGTCAACTTCACCTCGGCGCGGAGCGACCACCCCTGTCGGCTCATCCAGCCGCCACTCCACGACGAAACGGTCCGTGTCCAGGCCGGTATGGAGCGCGCTGCGCGTATCGCCGTACATGTTGGGGACGTACTCCACGGGCCGGGCGCCCAGACCGTTCAGATTCAGGTTGGCGTTGCGGGCGACCAGTGGATCGTACGTCCAGTGCATCCTGCGCACCCCCTCGGCGAGCAGGAGGTCACGCTGGTAGAGCTTGAGGCGCTTTCCGAGGCCGCGCCCCCGCGCCTCCGGGCGGACCGCCAGCATGTCGGACCAGTGAATCGGGCCATCGCGGCGGGTGCCGGTGATGCCGAAGACGAAGCCGACAAGGCGCCCGTTGGCATCGAACGCCCCTGCCGACACGCCGCCCACCCGTTGGGACACCATCAGTATGGTGGCCGGCACCACGTCTACGAAGTCGTTTCCCCACACATCCCGCTGGAGTGCGACACATGCCGCATAGTCCTCCCGGGACTCTAGGCGGCGCAATTTCAGGCCGTCGGGCATCGTTCAGGACGCTCAAGTGCCGCGTACGGGCTACATGCTACGATGCCCGGCCATGCGGATGACGCGATCCACCGCCCGTATGGCAAGCGGCGTGTTGGTGCTTGCGATTGCGGTGGCAACCGTCGCCGGCCAGGTGGACGACGAATTGCCCCTGAAGCCGGCACGCACGTTGTCTCTCGACACCGACGAAGGAACCTGGATCTCGGTCGACGTCAGCCCGGACGGAGAGACCATCATCTTCGATCTGCTGGGCGACCTGTACACGATCCCGTTTGCGGGCGGCGATGCAACGGCGCTGACGAGCGGCTTGGCATGGGACAGCCAGCCCCGTTACGGCCCGGAGGGCAAGCGCGTCGTTTTCGTCTCCGACCACGACGGGGCCGAGAACCTCTGGCTGATCGACGTCGCGACGGGGCAGACGAGACAGATCACCAACGCGGATGCCAACAACTACGAATCACCCGACTGGTTGCCGGACGGAGACTACGTTATCGCCGCTACCGCATCGCACATGGCGGCGCGCGGCGATGCGCGGAACCCGAAGCTCTGGATGTGGCATGTCGATGGGGGCACCGGCGTGCAGTTGATCCGGGAGCCGGGCTCGCGGCGGATTGCGGGTCCAGCCGCCGAGCCGGACGGCCGGCGCATCTGGTACGCACAGCGGACGCGGCTCTGGCAGTACAACGCGATTTTCCCGCAGTACCAGCTCGCCTACTACGACCGCGAGACGGGAGAGCAGTACACGCGGAGCGCGCGCTATGGGTCCGCGTTCCGGCCGACGATCTCGCCCGACGGCCAATGGTTGGTCTACGGGACGCGCCACGAGGACGCGACGGGGCTCCGGCTGCGCAATCTGGAAACCGGCGACGAGCGGTGGCTCGCCTACCCGGTGACTCGTGACGACCAGGAATCGGTTGCCAGCCGTGATGTTCTGCCGGGCATGTCGTTCACCCCCGATTCCTCGGAACTGGTTGTCTCCTACGGTGGAAGGATCTGGCGCGTGCCGATCGTGGAAGGGGCCGAGCCAATCCCCGTGCCGTTCCGCGTTCGGGTGGAACTGGATCTGGGTCCGGAGTTGGCGTTCCGCTACGAAGTGGACGACAGTCCCACGTTGAAGGCGCGTCAGATCCGCGACGCCGTGCCATCTCCCGACGGTTCGCGGTTGGCGTTCGCCGCCTTCGACCGGCTATGGATCCGGCCGCTGCCGGACGGCGAGGCGCGCCGGCTGACCGACCTCGCGGTCGTCGAGGCGCAGCCCGCCTGGTCGCCCGACGGCGTGTGGATCGCGTTCGTGACGTGGTCGCCCGCTGGTGGTCACATCTACAAGGTGCGCGCCGACGGCAGCGCGCCGGCGGTGCGGTTGACGACCGTGCCTGCGATCTACCAGGAGCCTGCCTGGTCGTCCGATGGCGCGCGTCTCGTTGCCGTACACGGACCGGCTCGCGTCTTCCACGAGTCGTCCGGTTCGCTTGCGGCGGCGGCGAACGAGAACATCGTGGCCGTTCCTGCCAACGGCGGCGACTGGACGCTCGTGGCGCCGGCCGACGGACGGCGGGCGCCGCATACCGTTCCGTCCGAGCCGGACCGGATCTACCTGTACCACGGCGAAGGGGGCCTGGTCTCGATCCGGTGGGACGGGACCGACGAGAAGGCGCACCTGAAAGTGACGGGTCCGACGCCTCCCGGTCTTGCGGATCCCGCCGACGCATCCCTCGTTCTGATGGCGCCGGCCGGCGCCAGGGCGCTCGCGCTGGTGAACCACGACCTGTACGTCGTGGCCGTGCCGGCGGTTGGGGGCGATGTTCCTACGGTATCTGTCGCCGAGCCGCAGCGTGCGACCGTGCCGGCACGCAAGTTGACCGAGGTAGGGGCCCAGTTCCCGGCGTGGGATGCGGCGGGCGACCGTGTCCACTGGTCGATCGGTCCGGCACATTTCGTCTACGACCTCGAGGCGGCGGAGGCGGCGGATCGCGCCGCCCGCGCCGTGGCGGCCAACGGAGCAGATGCCGGCGCGCCGAACTACGAGCCACGCGAGATCCGGGTCGACGTCGAGGCGCCGCGCGACCTCCCGGACGGCTATGGCGTCCTTCGGGGCGCCCGTGTGATCACCATGGAGGGTGACGGGGTGGTTGAGAACGCCGACCTGGTGGTGCAAGGCCACCGGATCCTGGCCCTCGGCCGGCGCGGCACCGTCGAGTTCCCCGACTTCGCGCGGATCCTCGACGTTTCGGGGATGACCATCGTGCCCGGTTTCGTGGACACCCACGCGCACCTCCGTCCCAGCTTCGGCGTCCACAAGACGCAGCCGTGGGCATACCTCGCCAACCTCGCCTACGGTGTTACGACGACGCGGGATCCACAGACCGGGACGACCGACGTGCTCACCTACGGCGACCTGGTGGAGACGGGCGACATCATCGGTCCGCGCATCTACTCGACCGGCCCGGGCGTCTTCAGCGCGGACGATATCGAGGACCTCGACCACGCACGCAACGTCCTGCGGCGCTACAGCGACTACTACGACACGAAGACGATCAAGATGTACCTGTCGGGCAACCGCCGGCAGCGGCAGTGGATTCTCATGGCGGCGAGGGAGCAGGAGCTGCTTCCGACTACCGAAGGCGGACTCGACCTGAAGTACGACCTGGAGATGATTGTCGACGGCTACCCCGGACTGGAGCACTCGTTCCCGATCTTCCCGCTCTACCGTGATGTAGTCGAGCTTGCCGCGCACACCCGCGTCGCCTACACGCCGACGCTCCTTGTGTCGTTCGGCGGCCCGTTCGGCGAGAACTGGTTCTTCACCCGCGAGAACCCCCATGACGATCCCAAGCTTCAGCGCTTCACTCCACACAGCGTGCTCGATCGCGTCACGCGCCGGCGTGGCGAGGGGGTCGACGCCGGCCCCGGCGGGTGGTTCCGCGACGAGGAGTACGTCTTCCGGCAGCACGCCGAAGGTGTGAGAGCGGTTATCGAGGCGGGCGGCCTCGCCGGGGTCGGAAGTCACGGCCAGCTTCAGGGACTGGGCTACCACTGGGAGCTATGGGCGATGCAATCGGGGGGACTGTCGGAACACGATGCGCTCCGGGTCGCCACAATCCTCGGGGCGGAATCGATCGGGCTGGGGGACGACCTTGGATCGGTCGCGCCGGGCAAGATGGCCGACCTGGTGGTGCTGGAAGGCAATCCGCTCGAGGACATCCGAGAGACCGCGCGGATCCGCTACGTCATGAAGAACGGCCGTCTCTACGACGGGGACACGCTGGACGAACGCTGGCCGCGCGAGAGACCCCTCCCGCCGTCCGTGTGGGTGGAGGACGCCCCCACAGAGGTCGCGGCCGGCATCCGCTGAGCCGGTTTTCGTCTTTTCCGCGCACTTGCAGGTGGTGGCGACATGGGCGCGAGAGTGTGACACGATGGAAGAAACGGCAGTGAGAGCAGATCAACGACCGGAACATTGGTGGAGTGCGCTTGTGCTCCTGATGATGCTGGTTGGCGCCCCCTCGACCGGCGGGTCGGACGTGGCGGCGATGGAGGCGGACCTGCACGCGGAGACGATTGCCGCTTGGGACCACTACATCGCCCTGACCGAAGCGCGGATCGACGCCGAGCTGGCGACAGGGGAAGATCAGCGGTTTCTGGCCCAGGACTTCTTGGGCGACGCGAGCGAGGCGCGGGACGCGGTGCTGGCGGGCGGCGTCCGCATTGATCAGATGCAGATGCGCAATGCCGACGGCGAGCGTCCCGATGTTCCCAAAGGGGCAATCCACCACTGGCTTGGCCGCGTGCTGGTTCCCGGCGTCACCATCGATCAGTTGATGCATGCGGTAATGGGCGCCGTACCGCCGCATGAGTTGCAGCCGGACGTGCTCGACTCACGCACCCTGGAGCAGGAAGGCAACAGCCGCCGCGTGTTTCTGCGGCTGAGGCGCGAGGCGATGTTCACGGTTCACTACCACACCGAACACGACGTCGTCTTCACGCGTCGCGGTGACGACCGGTGGTCGAGCCGCAGCGTGGCGACGCGCATAGCGGAACTCGAGGATGCCGAGACACCCGACGAGCGCGAGAAACCCATCGGCAATGACCGCGGTTTCCTCTGGCGACTCAATTCGTACTGGCGCTACGAGCAGGTGGGCGAGGGAGTGATCGTCGAGTGCGAGTCGGTCAGCTTGAGCCGGTCGGTCCCCGCGATGCTCCGATGGATGATCGGCCCCATCGTCAACCGGACGGCACGGGATACACTGACGGCGACGCTCGGCTCCATGTCGGAGGTGCTCAGGGAGCGCGCCCCCCTGGAACTGCCGGCAACCCAGTAGGGGTGAGGGCTGCCGGCGGCCGGGACCGGCCGATCACTCGTCGGGGAACGCGGCGCGTTCGGTCGTCGGCTCGACCACGCGCGAAGTCAGTAGGCTGGAGATCGCGAGTGCGATCAGCAGGGCCGCCCAACGCGGATGGTCCGCGGCAATCGTCGCGGCCGTGCTGAGCGTGAGCAGGGCGAAGGCGCTGTCCGCCAGTCGCTTCCATACCGCGGCGCGGCGGCGCTGGTCGGCCAGTTGCGCCGGGTAGATGCGCGAAGTGAACCAAAGGTGCAGCCGGAGGTTGACGGCGGCGCCCACCACGGCGACCGTGGTCATGAAGATGGCGAGTCCCCATACGCCAGGGATCCACTCCCGCGCGCGCCATATCGGGTAGAGAGCCAGGCCGTACACGACGGTCACCGCCACCTGGTGGAACTGCCACCACCAGCGGGCGGCCTGGTTGGTGGGGGAAACGGCGGGCATCGGGTGCGCCCGCCTCCCCGCCGACGCCGCGTCATCCAGGGCCCCCACCAGGTCGTCGGTGGTCGGGTAGCGCCCGGCGGGCGTCTTCGCGAGGCAGGTCGTCACGATCCGCGCCAGATCGTCCGGGCAGTCGGGGCGCCCCCGCGTGATGGCCGGGGGATCGTCTTCCAGAATGCGCGCAACGGTCGAACCGCCATCGCCGCCCTTGAACGGATGGTCTCCGGTCAACATTTCGTACAGCGCGACCCCGAACGAGAACTGATCGGCTCGTACGCTGGGCGACTCCCCCCGAAGGATCTCCGGCGCGACATAGCCCGGCGTGCCAGGCGGTTCGCCCGGCCGCGTAAGGCGTTCGCCTGGTGCGTCCTCACCCGTCTCGAGTCGTGCGATGCCGAAGTCGACCACCTTGATGCGGCCGTCCGGAAGATGCATGACGTTTTCCGGCTTCAGGTCGCGGTGGATGACGCCCGCCGCGTGCGCCGCGGCCAGCGCCGCGGCAATCGCGCGCGCGACGCCAAGCACCTGATCCAACGGTAACAGGTCATTTCGCTCGCGCAGCGTCTCGCGCAAAGTCTGCCCGGGGACGTATTCGTAGACCAGGTAGAGGTGGCGCCCGAAGTCCTCGAGCGCATAGACGGTGGCGACCCCGGGATGCGACAACGCGGCGGTGGAGGTTGCTTCTCTGCGCAGGCGCGCGCGCAGGACCTCGTTTTCGCGGAACGCCGGTGGCAGGGCCTTGATGGCAACCGGACGTCCGAGGCGCGTGTCGAAGCCACGATAGACGACGCCCATGCCGCCGCGACCGAGCAGGCCGGTTACCTCGTACGACCCGAGGCGCTGACCGATCAGTGCGTCGTCATTGCTGGTCCCGCGGCGCGGTTCCGACGGGCCTGCGGGACTAAGTTCGTCGCGCGGCAACAAGTCGGGATCCGCTTCCAGTGCCGGACGGTCGACGACGCTGGGCCCCGCGTGCGCGTCCAGAAGCGACTGGACCTCGTTCCGGAGTGCCTGATCGCCGCCGCAGGCCTCGTCGAGGAACCCGTGCCGATCATGCGGCTCGCGCTCCAGCGCGGCGTGGAACAGGTCGTTGAGCCGCCGCCAGCGCTCAGCGTCCATCGACCCGGTCCCGGCTGACCTCACGCTGCAGCCACGCCCGGGCGACCGACCAGTGCCGCTTGACCGTCGCCGGCGAAATGTTGAGCGCTTCGGCGCACTCGCCGATCGTCAATCCACCAAAAAAGCGGAGCTCCACCAGCTTTGCCTGCGCCGGGTCCAGTCTCGCAAGTCGCTGGAGCGCATCGTCGACGGCCAGCACGTCGACCGTCCTCGCTTCTTCCGCGAGCAGCCCCTCGTCCAGCGTTACCTGGGCGCCACCTCCGCCCCGCTTCATCGCCGAGCGCACCCGCGCGGATTCGATCAGGATCTGGCGCATGGCGCGCGCCGCGATGCCGACGACCTGCGTGCGGGATCGCCACGCCTGTTTTTCGTCCTTCAGGAGCCTGAGGTACGCCTCGTTCACCAGCGCAGTCGGTTGCAGCGTGACGGCGCGCCGCTCCTGGCGCAGGTAGCCGCGCGCCAACCGGCGCAACTCGTCGTAAACGAGCGGCACCAGTTCATCGAGTCCTGCGTCGTTGCTGCTTCCCGTCCGAAGGGCGACCTCACGGTCTCGATCGGTCGCCGTGCCGCTCCGTGAAGCCATCGAAACCGTGCGATTCTACTATCGGTGAGGCGGGACCGATGCGCTATGATGCGGCCGGGGGGAAACGGACCATGTGCAACCAGACCCGGTTCGGCCTGAGGCTCATCGCCGTCGTCATCGTTGCCAGCGTCGCGCTGGTTGGCCTACACGCTGCCCAGTCTGGTGACACCTACGTCCCCAAACGGATCAACAAAGTGATCGAGCTGTTCGAACAGGATCAGCCCGTCTACTACACACAGGTGAACGGAGGAGGCTACGAGGAGGGCAAGGCCCTGGCCCAGACCTGGGCTGACTACATCACCTACAACATGGAGCACAGCCCCTTCAATATGGACAACCTTCGGGCCTTCATGCAGGGGCTCGTCGATGGTGGCCCTGCGAAGAGTGGTCACCGGACGCCGGCCGTCGTGGCCGTCCTGCCGCTTGGCGGCATCAACGAGCAGGTGATGTGGGGCAACTACTGGATGGTCGAGCAGGTCCTCGGATCGGGTGTTCATGGCGTGCTGCTGGCGCATGCCCGTACGCCGGAGGTCGTCCGCATTCTGGTTCAGTCGGCCCGTTATCCCCACGCGCCCGAGGCGGCTGGCATTGGCGAGGGGTTGCGCGGCAGTGGCGGCCAGGGATTCGCTGCCCGCATCTGGGGCGTCTCCGGGGCCGAATACCAACGCCTCGCCGATCCCTGGCCCCTCAACCCGGACGGCGAGATCCTGATCGGCCTGAAGATTGAGGATCGCCATGCCCTCGAGAATGCCGAGCGTAGCGTGAGTGTGCCCGGTGTCGGCTTCGCGGAATGGGGTCCGGGCGACATGTCGATGTCCTACAACGTGTCCCGCGGCGGCGGCGCGTTGCCACAGGTGCTGGTTGATGCGCGGGCCCGCGTCTTCGAGGCGACGAGGCGGGCAGGCGCCGCGTTTCTCAACGCGGTCAACGCCGACAATATCACCGAGATGCTCGACGAGGGAGTGATGATCGGCGCTAATCCCGGTGCGGAAGCCGCTGATCTGGGAAGACGGCACACCAACCGCACGATGCCCTGGTAGGTCGGGTTTCTCCGGCAGACCCCTTCACAAGACACCGTCAGGAGTCGTGCGGACTCTTGCGACCATAATATGAGCAATATACACTAAGATTTTATGCCTTGACAATGCGAATATATTGTGCGATCATCATCTCGACATGGGAAAAAACGCCGGGGTGGGCCCGGCTGAGGAGGAGAGAAGATGCTGACCATGACTCGTTGGAATCCGTTCGCGGAACTGAACACGCTGCACCGGGAGATGGACCGTGTCTTCGGGCGCTACGTTGGTGACGACGAAGCTGGTCCGGAGCGATCGGCGTGGGTCCCGGCGACCGAGATCAACTCCGGCAAGGACGGTTGGACGCTGCGGATGGCACTGCCGGGGATCGATCCCGGCGACGTGCAGATCGACCTTCACGGCAACGCCCTGTCGATCTCGGGCCAGCGGACACGTACTGCGGGTGACGGCCGTCACACGTCGGAGTTGCACTACGGCCGCTTCGAGCGGTCGTTCACGCTGCCGTCAAACGTCGATGCGGAGAAGGTGAGTGCGGGCTTCACGCACGGGATGCTCACCTTGACGCTGCCGCTGGCGGAGGCGGCGAAGCCTCGGCGGATTGCGATCAACGGCGCCGGCGCGAACACCGACGGCGCCACGGTCGACGCCGCCTAGCTAGGAGTCTGCGCCGTGGACCGGCGCAGGCTCCTAGATAGGCCTGGTTGGGCGGCCAAACGGAGCCGCAGGCGACGATGGTCGAGCCAGGAGTCGGCACGGGAGAACGGGGCGGGCGTTCTGCACCGTCCCGTTCTCAGTTCTGCGATCGCGGAGACGCCACAATCGTACGGCACGAGGCACGCGGTGACATGCCGCCGTGCTACTTTGTGCTAGCTTCCTTCTCCGCGGCCTCTGCTGCTGCGCGCTCCTCTTCGAAGAACTCGCGCTGCCAGTCCGGCATCTCCTGAGGACCAGCGACCATACCCTCAAGGTCAGGATCGTGGTCCGTGGGGCGCGGCGGCGCGTCCTGCCGCCTGAGTTTTGCCTCGGCGCGCCGCTCGGCCTTGATCCTCGCCTTTTCTTGCCGGGTGCGTTCTCGCTGGCGCTTTGTCTGGGTAGGACGACCTCGGTTTGCCATATGCCTCCTTCGAAACCGGAAAGGGGCGAGCGCGCGCGGCGCCCAAGGGACCTTCCAGTCTAGCAGACGGTCGCGGTCAGAGGCCGAGTTCGTCCGCTCGGCGAGTGACGAACGTTATCGCCTCGGCGGGCGTTGCATACGCGCCGAGCACCCGATTGCCGCTGTACCCGACATCAGCGATACCGATCGGCGATGTGTAGTACGCGTCGACCGTCATCCGGCGAATCCAGTCCAAGAAACGCACGCCGTCACGCCAGTCGCGTGGCGTGTCGCCCCGTTCGGCCGCCACCAGCCGCTCCAGCAATCCGGTCTGCTGTGTGCCATCCGCTTCGACGAATGCCGTGCCGTGGTCGTTTCGCATGCGTTCGTCGACCCAGGCCAGTCCGTCGGTGTAAATCCCTAGCAGTCGATCGTTCTGGCCGCAGAGAAGGTCGATGAACTCCGGCGCGCCGGCATCGGCGCCGCTCCCACCGCCTGCGTCCGCCGGCACAATCAGCTCGGCCAGGCGCGCCACCGTCCGGTACTGATGGCTGTCCAGCGCCTGTGGCGCGTACCCACCGGGCTGCGCGCGTGCTTCGCCGGCCAGGGCATGCACGACGCGAGCGGCCTCGACGTTGAACGCGCCGGCGCCGGCCGCTGTCACGGCCAGCGCGAGTTGCCGCAACACCGCGCGCCTGCTCGGTCCGCTGTCCATTTCGCCCTACAGATCCCCGCGCCGCATCGCTTCGGCCAGATAGTCGGCTGCCCTCCAGGCGAGCGCGTTGATTGTCAGCGTCGGGTTCTTGTCCGGGTTGCTGACGAAGCTGGCGCCGTCGCAAACGAAGAGATTCGGCACCTCGTGCGCCTGGCAGAAGCCGTTGAGCGCGGACGTCTCCGGGTCGTTTCCCATCCGGACCGTACCCACTTCGTGGATGATGCTGCCGCCAATCGAGATGCCGGCCGCGTCCCGGCGTCCCGGCCGGTTCGGCTCTCCCCCCATCAGGTGAAACAGCTCGTTGAACGTCTCGCGCATGTGCTCTGCCTGCCGCCGCTCGTGGTCGCTCCACTGGAAGTGGAAGCGGAGCACGGGGATTCCCCAACTGTCGACGACGTCGGGATCGAGCTCGCACCAGCTACGATCGTTCGGGATCATCTCGCCGCGGCCTGCGAACGCTACTGTTGTGCCGTAGTCACGCCGGGCTTCCTCCTTGATCGCGACGCCGTAGCCGCCGCGGCGGGCCGCGCCGCCGAACTGACCGATGCCGGGCATTCGGTAGCCGCCCCCGATCTCGATGTGGTAGCCACGCGGGAACCCGAGTGCCTCCTGCGTTTCCCAGCCCCACCACGGCATGTACAGATGTGCGCCACCCGCGCCGTCGCTGTTGTACCGGGGCATCCCTTCCAGAGCCGGCACGTGGCCGCTGATATCGAAGCCGACAGTGTCCATCAGATACCGGCCGACAACTCCCGAGCCGTTGGCAACGCCGTCCGGATGTCTCGCGGTCCTGGAGTTGAGCAGGAGGCGCGCCGATTCACATGCGCTCGCGGCTACTACCAGCACGCGGCAGCGAATGCGCCGCTCTTCCCCCGTCCGCTTGTCGATGTAGAGGACGCCATCGACTCTACCGTCCGCCGCCGTGGTTATCGCGCGCGCCATCGCGAGATCGATGACCTCGAGACGTCCTGTCTCCATCGCCGGGAAGATCTGCGTCTGACTGGCCGAGTAGTTCGAGCCGCTCAGGCAGCCTCGCCCACACTGTCCGCAGTAGTGGCATGCCGGGCGTCCGTTGATCGGACGCGTGATCACCGCCCGCCGGTTGGGAATGCAGGGGATTCCCATGCGGTGGCTGGCGCGCTGGATGAGCAGTTCGTGCGCTTTTGGCGGCGGCGGTTCGTGGAAGACGCCGTCCGGCGCGCTCCGGATTCCCTCGCGGCTGCCCACGACACCAATGAACTCCTCGGCCCGATCGTAGTACGGCGCGATGTCCTCGTAGCGAATCGGCCAGTTCCAGCCCAACCCGTCGCGGTCGCGCGGCAGGAAGTCGTAGTCCGAGAATCGGAACGACATCCGTCCGTAGTGGTTGGTCCGCCCGCCCACGATCCTGGAACGAAACCACCAGAAGTCGTCGGTGTCGTCGGCAACGGTGTAGGGCTCGCCGGTGAGTTCCCAGCCTCCGCTCGTCGTAGTGAAGAAGCCGAAGGACTTCCCCTCACCGAAGTACGCGGCGCCTCCCTCCTCGGCGCCGCGGTGGCCGTACTCATAGGGCCAACGGTGCTCCTTGAACTCGGCAAGCGGGTCGAGCATCGGACCCGCTTCAAGGAGCGTGACGGAAATGCCCGCGCGGGTCAGCGCGTACGCCGCAGTAGCGCCACCGGCGCCGGAGCCGATGACGACGACGTCATGGATTGTGCTGTGTGGTTGGATTGCGGCCATCGTCGTTCGATTCTACGGCTGACGACGTCCGCGTAGCGGCTGGCTTACCAGCGCGGTTCGCGCCGGCCGCCGCGGAAGTCGTCGCTCGGCGGGGGACCGGGGCGCGATTCGCGTGGACGCGCCTCGTTGACCGTCAACCGCCTCCCTTGAAACTCGCTCTGATCGAGCTGCTCGATCGCCCGCTGCGCGTCAGCCTGATTCGCCATTTCGACGAATGCGAAACCGCGCGGCCGTCCGGTCGCGCGGTCATTCACGATGTAGACCGACTGGATTGCCCCGAACTGCCCGAACAGTTCGCGCAAGTCGTCCTCGCCTGCCGCGAAGGGAATGTTCCCAACGTACAATCGCTGACCCATCCGTTGCTCCTTGCCTTGATCTGTGTCACGTCACCTGGTTTGCCGATATAGGGAAGCGCATCGCCGCGGGATCATCCGAAGGAGGGGAGGCGAAGTCTATGAGGCTCGTCTGCTCTCGATCTCGGTTGAAGCGAGCGTGTTCGCAACCGTGGTCACGCCAGCGTACTCGCTGTCGCGGGAGAAAGCAACGGCCCCGTTGCCATTCATTCGTCGAGAGGCTACGCTGCAGGAACGATGCACACCGGTAGCTCGAGCCGTCGGATTGGTTCCGGCAAGCGGCCCGATCAGGTGCGTCGGATGATCCCGGTGGCCATGGTGCTCCTGGTCCTTCCGGTGTTGCAGTTGGTGCTTCCTGGGGGCGTCGTGGGAGCCGCCCAGGTCGACGTCACTGGCACCTGGAACTTCGTCGTCGAACTGGACATTGGCGGTGGCGAGCCCGTCTTCGTCTTCGAGCAGCAGGGAGAGATGCTGACGGGCACCTATCAGGGGACGTTCGGCACAGCAGACGTGACAGGCACGGTCACTGGGAACGAGATCGAGTTTCGCTTCGGCAGCGAAGGCGCGGAAGCGGTATACACAGGAACAATCGACGGCGACGCGATGCGCGGGACATGCGACTACGGCGGCGTTGGCGAAGGAAGCTGGGAGGCGACCCGCCAGCCGTGACGGGGCGGCCAGCGACCCGGATGACCCCGACCACCAACTGGCAGGTTCGCCTTGCTGCGCATCCGCGCGGTTTCCCGCGCGAGTCGGATTTCACCATCATCGATAGTCCGGTGCCCGCGCCGGGCGCCGGCCAGATGCTATGCCGGACGATCTATCTCTCACTCGATCCGTACATGCGCGGCCGGATGAACCCTGGGCCGTCGTACGCGCCAAGCGTCGGGCTCGGTGAGGTGATGGTCGGGGGAACAGTCTCGGAAGTCGTTCACTCGAACCTGGATGGCTACGTGCCTGGCGACATCGTCCTGAACGCGAACGGCTGGCAGCAGTACGCCTTGTCAGACGGCGCTGGCGCCCGGAAGCTCGATCCGTCCGCGGCGCCAGTCTCGACCGCGCTCGGCGTCCTCGGCATGCCCGGGATGACGGCTTATGTCGGCCTGCTCGATCATGGCCGCCCGCAACCGGGAGAGACGGTTGTGGTCTCGGCTGCCTCGGGTGCTGTCGGCGCGGTGGTCGGACAGATTGCGCGCATCAAGGGGTGCCGCGTCGTGGGCATCGCCGGCGCGCGGGAGAAGTGCGACTACGTCGTCGGCGAGCTTGGCTTCGATGCGTGTGTCAGCCACCGGCGCGACGATCTGGCCGACGCATTGCGCACGGCATGTCCCAACGGTATCGACGTCTACTTCGAGAACGTCGGCGGCAAGGTGTTCGACGCGGTGCTGCCGCTGCTCAATACGTTTGCCCGTGTACCGGTCTGCGGCCGGATCGCGAACTACAACCTGACCGGCGCGCCTCCCGGACCGGACGGCGTCCCCAGGTTGATGGGGTTGACGCTGGTTCGGCGCATCACTCTCCGCGGATTCATCGTCTTCGATCATCGTGACCGCGAGGCGGATTTCCTCCGCGAGGTTGCCGCGTGGCTTCGCGACGGCCGAATCCGTTACCGCGAGGACATCGTCGACGGGATTAACCAGGCGATACCGGCCTTCCTCGGTCTCCTCGAGGGGAAGAACTTCGGCAAGCTGCTCGTTCGAGTGGCGGAAGAGCCGGCGCGGTAGGTTCCAGCGTGCGCCGGTTTCCCGATTCTCTCGTCCTCATCTTTGCCCTGATTCTGGTTGCCCAGGCGGCGAGCTGGGTTCTGCCGGCGGGAGAATTCGAGCGCGACGGCCGGCGGGTGGTCCCGGGCACGTACAACGTGGTTGAAGCGGAGCCACTGCCGCCGCTCGCCTTCCTGACTTCTATCCCGGCGGGTCTGGGCGCAGCGCAGGAGATCATCTTCTTCGTTTTTCTTGTGGGGGGCGTGATCGGTGTGATCCGGGCGACCGGCGCCGTCGACGCGGCGATCGGCGCGGCAATCGCCCGGCTCGGCGCACGGCCGGGCTGGCTGGTTGGCGGCGCGGTCGGCCTGTTCGCCATCGGTTCCTCCACCGTCGGGATGGCCGAGGAATACATGCCATTCGTCCCGATTCTGGTGACGATGTGCCTGGCGCTTCGCCTGGACGCGATAGTGGGGGTCGGCATCATCTACGTGGGCGCCGCGGTCGGCTACGCCTGCGCCGCGTTCAATCCGTTCACGGTGCTCATCGCGCAGGACATCGCCGGAGTGGCGTTAGCGTCGGGACAGGCCCCGCGCTGGGCGCTCCTTCTGGTTTGCGGCGCAGTCGGCGTCCATCACATCATGCGGTACGCCGCTCGCGTCCGAGCAGATCCGGCGGCCAGTCTGGTACGGGGTGTCGACTATTCCGACGGCTTCGCACTACCGGAAGATCGGCGCTTCACGGTGCGGCGCTGGGCGGTGCTCGCGGTCCTCGCCGGCGGCATCGGCCTGTTTGTCTGGGGCGTAGCGGCGCGAGGTTGGTACCTTGTCGAACTCTCCGCGGTCTTTCTCGGAATCGGCCTGATCGCCGCCGCGGTGGCGGGCGTGGCGCCGAACCGGGCAGCGCGCGCGTTTCTGGGTGGCGCGGCGGACATGACCGCAACCGCGCTCCTGATAGGTTTCGCACGCACCATCGAAGTCGTGTTGTCCGACGCGCGGGTTATCGACACCATCGTGTACGGCCTGGCGCAGCCGCTGGCCGCGCTTCCCTCGCATGCCGCCGCGCTCGGCATGCTGGTGGTGCAGACAACGGCCAATCTGTTCATCCCGTCCGGCTCGGGCCAGGCCTACGTGACGATGCCGATCATGGCGCCACTCGCCGACCTGACCGGAGTGACACGGCAGACGGCGGTCCTCGCATTCCAATTCGGCGACGGCTTCACCAACATGGTGATTCCGACGAACGCCCTGTTGATGGGGATGCTCGCGCTTGGCCGTATCCCCTATCAGCGGTGGCTTGCCTTCGCTGTACCGTTGCTCGTCAAGCTGTATCTGGTGGCGGCCGCTGCGCTCGTCGCGGCGGTGCAACTCGGCTACGGCTAGGATAGGCGTGGCTGGGCGGCCATCGGAGCCGCAGGCGACGATGGTCGGGCTAGAGTGTGGGGCTACAATGGCTGCATCTACACAAGGCCATATAGAGGAAGCGATGCGAATCACTGATCACCGCGTCCATCGGACCGTCGCCGTCGTTTTCGTGCCTGTGCTGCTCGCGTTCGTCGCGGCATGCGGGACAGGGAGTAGCGACCAGTCCGCAACACCGGACACTTCCGTTGCGCCGCCGGCGCTGTTCGAGACGCCGCCCGAGATAACGCTGCAGTTCGTGGACACGCCAGCGCAGGTTCCCGACCTGGTGATGGAGACGCTGGACGGGCAGACGATCTCGATGGCGGATCAACGCGGCAAGGCGGTGCTCGTGAACTTCTGGGCCACCTGGTGCGGGCCGTGCCGCGAGGAGGTTCCGTACCTGGTGCAACTGGCCGCGCGCTATCCGGATCACCTCACCGTCATCGGCGTCTCGGAGGATGCAGGTGGCACGGACGTTGTCGAAGCGTTCGCATCGCAGTACGGTGTCAACTACCCCATCGTGATGTCGACGCCGGAGATCAAGCGGGCGTTTCCGGGTGTCTTCGCACTGCCCACGTCGTTCATCGTCGATACCTCCGGGCAGATCGTCCAGACGCACGTCGGCCTCGTGAGCCCCGTAGTACTTGAGCAGGAGGCGCGGTACCTGACGTCTCTGCCGAATCAGGCAACCGTGGAGTTGGTCGCGCCGAACACGCAGATCCTCCTGGCGAATGCCGCGCAGGCGACCGAGATTCCGGGAGTCGATCTCTCGGAGATCAGTCCCGCACAGAAAGAGGAGGCGCTCCGCCGGCTGAACAGCGACGGCTGTCCATGCGGTTGCCAGTTGACGCTGGCGCAGTGCCGGATCAACGACGCGGCGTGTGGCGTCTCACCGCCTCTGGTCGAGCAGGTGATCGCAGAGATCACCGGCGCGAACTGAGTCAGGACGACGTTCGGGCAACGGGTGCGCCGACGCCGTCCGCAGGAAGTGGCACGTCGGCGGGTTGGGCCGCCACGGCAGCCCCGCGCCCGGACAGCCACCGCATGGACCGCTGGATGTCGTCGAGGATCAAGTAGGCGGTCGGCACCAGGATCAGCGTGATGAAGGTGGCGAACAAGACGCCGAACGCCAGTGACACCGCCATCGGGACCAGGAAGGCCGCCTGCATGCTGCGCTCGATCATGAGCGGAGCCAGACCGAAGAACGTCGTGAGGGACGTGAGCAGAATGGGGCGGAACCGGTTGCTGCCAGCTTCGCGGATGGCGAGCTTGAGGCCGGTGGAGTCGAATTCGTAACGGTCCAGCTGAACGCCGCCCTCCCTGCGGACGCGGCGGCCCACGTCTTCGTGCACCTTGCGTGCGCGGTTGATGAAGTCGACCATGACCAGGCTGTCGTTGACGACCACTCCCGTCAGCGCGACCAGGCCGAACATCGACATCATCGTGACGTCGAGACCCATCACCATGTGTCCCCAGATGGCACCGACCAGTCCGAACGGGATGGCGCCCATGATGATGAGCGGCTGAACGTAGGATCGGAGGGGCACCGCGAGCAGGGCGAAGATCATCAGCAGGGCGAGGACAAAACCGCGTTGCAGGCCGCCGACCGCATCCACCTGCTCCGCCTGAACGCCCTCGAATGTATAGAAGACGCCCGGGTAGTCGGCGAGCACGTCGGGGAGGATGCGGTCGCGCAGATCGGCGATGACGGCGTTCGAAGACGTGATGGCCGGATCGACCGCCGCGGTGACGTTGACGGCGCGGTTGCGATCGACGCGTTTGATGGACGCGTAGCCCCGCCCCGGTTCCACCTCGGCGACCTGGCTGAACGGTACCTCGACGCCGCCCGGCGTCCGAATCCGCATGTTCTCCAGGTCTCCGAGCGACCGCCGATCGTCCTGCGGGTAGCGAACCATGACACGGATGTCGTCCCGTCCCCGCTGGATCCGTTGCGCTTCTTCGCCGTAGAAGGCCTGCCGGACCTGGCGGCCCAGGTCCTGCAGCGTAAGCCCGAGTGTCTCCGCCGCCGGCTTGATCCCGAGCTGCATTTCCTCCTTCCCGGCGCGGAAGGAATCCGAGATCTCGTAGACGCCCGCGTACTCGGCCAGCCGGCCCTTGACCTCCTCCGCCGCCGCGCGCAGCAGTTCAACGTCCGGTCCCGCGAGCTGGACATCGACGTCCTCGCCGGGAGTCATGATGGACATCGCGAAGTTGAGGTCGACGGCCTCCGGGATCGGCCCCGTTTCCTCCCGCCACATGTTCCCGAGCTGCTCGCTCGTGTAGGCTCGCGTCTCCGCCGGCGCGAGCTCGACGCTAACCTCGCCGATGTTCGCCGCCGAGATGACCTCCGTCGGACCCATTGGCCCTCCGCCGCGTGACGCCATCGGCTGGTCGCCGACCGCCGCCGTCACGTGGCGGAAATAGTCCATTCCGGTCTCCTGCCGAAGCCGCGAGCGCAACCGCGTGGCGCCCGCTTCCATCTTCTCGACTGCCACCGCGGTCACATCGGCCGGGGTGCCCTGTGGCATGGTGACGGAAGCCGCCATGAAATCAGCTTCGATTGACGGGAAGAAGTGGAAGTTGGTCCATCCTCCCAGCACCATCCCGCCGGTCAGGATGAGAGTCGCCAAACCGACCGCGGCGGTTACGTAACGCCACCGGAGTGCGGTCTCGAGGATCGGCTCATAGACCTTCCGCACGAACGCCTTCAATCCGTTCGCAAAGAACTGCTGGAAGGAACGCCAGCGGCCCGGCGCACGCCGCTTCGGCATGTGCGACAGATGGGCCGGCAGGATACCGAGCGACTCGATCAGGGAAAAGAGCAGGCAGGGAATGACGATGAGCGGGATGACCCGGAAGATCTTCCCCATCATGCCCGGCACGAACATCAGCGGCATGAATGCCGCCACCGTAGTCAGCACTGCGAAGACGACCGGTTTCGCGATTTCTCGCGCGCCTTCGATGGACCCGCGAAGCCCGTCGCCATGGTTCTCCTGATGCCTGTAGATGTTCTCGCCAACAATGATGGCGTCGTCCACGACAATTCCCAGGACGAGGATGAACGCGAACAGCGAGATGACGTTCACCGTGACATCGAAACCCGGCATCAGTGCGATCGCTCCGAGGAAGGAGATCGGGATGCCAAGGCTTACCCAGAACGCAAGGCGGAGCTCCAGGAAGAGCGCCAGGACCACGAACACCAGGGCGAAGCCGGTCGCGCCATTCCGAAGCATCAGCACCAGCCGGTCGTTCAGCACTTCCGCCTGGTCCTGCCAGATCACCATCGAGATTCCGGCTGGGAGTTGCGGTTCCTTGTCCTCTACATAGCGAGTGACGTCTTCAGCGATATCCAGGGCGCTCTGATCGCCGGTCCGGAATACGGACACCATGACCGTCGGCTCCCGGTCGAATCGGGCGAACTGATCGGTTTCCTCGAATCCGTCGATGACGGTCGCGACGTCGCCGAGATGGAGGCGGGTGCCGTCGGGCCGCGTCCAGAGAACGAGGTCTTCGTATTCGTGGCCGCGGTAGGCCTGACCGACGGTCCGCAGGAGGATTTCACCGCCATCGGTGCGCACAGAACCGCCCGGCAGGTCGAGCGAGGAACGCCGCACGGCGTCCGCCACTTGATCGAACGTCAGGCCGTGACGGCGGAGGGCCACTTCCGAGACTTCGATGGAGATCTCATACGGCGGGGCGCTGACGAGTTCGACCTGCGTGATGCCGGGCAGGCTCGACAATTCGTCGCGCACCTCCTCGGCCATCGCCTTGAGGGCAAAGACGTCGGTCTGCCCGGAGACTGAAATGTCGACTACCTGGTTGCGGGCGATCAGCTCGCGGATGATCGGTTCTTCGGTCTCAAGTGGGAAGGTCGTGATCGCGTCTACGTTGTTCTTGACCTCGTCGACCACCCGGCGCGAATCGGCGCCGAGCTCAAGCTCGACCATGACCGAAGCACTGCCTTCGGAGGCCGTCGACACGACCTGCTTGATGCCGTCGATGCCCTGAATAGCCTCTTCGATCCGGATGACGACGCCTTCTTCGACCTCTTCCGGCGCCGCGCCGAGATAGGGCACCTGAATGCTGATCCGATCGAGCTCGACCTCCGGAAACACCTCTTCGGTAATCGCGTTGGTCGCGATGAGACCGCTCGCGATGATGAACACCATCATCAGGTTGGCGGCGACAGGATTCCGGGCGAACCAGGCGATACCCCCGTTCTTCATGACTGCCTCCCTGCGTGGCGCGGAGCCTCGGCATCGGCGCCTCGCCCGGTGGCCTGACCCGTCTCGGCCGGCATCGCGTCCCGAACACTCTCGGCAATCGCGGCGGCCACGCGCTCCCGCAGATCCGCCAGCGCTTCGACTGTGCCATCGATTTTCACGGCCGAGATGACCATCCCCGTCCGGGTGTCAGTGAGTCGAGCCGTCACGCGCAGCATCGGTCCCATGCGTTGAATGCCGCCGCCCACTACCCAGACAGCCTCGTCACCGGGCGCGACCACACCGACGCGGGACAGCGTGGCGAGTCTCGCGGCCACCGCCTCCGTGATGGTGTCGCCGAGGTCAATCTCATCCGGCCCGGCGCCCGAACCGAAGCTGTCGAAAGGCATTACGGAAAGCGTGTTCGCCGGCGCTTCGGAGGGTCGGCGACGGCCCGGCGCCTCGGATTGCTCGGTTGGGGTGGCCTCCGCGCGAGACTCGGCGTTCGCGGAGGCAGTGGCCGTCTCGGACAGAAGGCTCTCCAGCCAAGCCGGCGATTCCCCAGCGCCGGCCGTTTCCGGCGCGTCCACCCCCGGCGTTGCGGCCGCTTCCGCTACTGCTGTCGTCGCCTCTGCCGCGTCGGGTCCCGACTCAACCCCTTCCAATATCCCCGTCGCATCGCGTGTCCGGTCCGCGTCGTTCACAGCGGCAGTCGCGCCGACGGGAACGGCCGAATCCGGCGCCGGCGCCGAGGTCGCGCCGCGCCGACGCGCGAGCAGTGCGGGGTCGGCGTCCGCAAGCTGCACCAGCATTCCGTCCGTCGGCGTATCGAGGGGCGAGATCACCACGAGGTTGCCCGCTTCGAGTCCCGCCTCCACGATCACCGATTCCGCTGAGGTGCGCAGCACGCCGACGGTTCGGAACTGCAAGTGGTCGTCGGGCATGACCACGAGCATCTGGTCCCGCCCGCGGAGGGCCTCGCGTGGCAGCACCGCGACGTCGCGAGCCGTGCGCCCGCCGATCTCCGCTTCCACGTACATCCCGACTGCAAGCGGGGGGCGGTTCGGGTTCTCGCCCGGCGCGTACGGATCCGCAACCTCGGCGACCGCGTGCACCATGCGGCTTACCGAATCGATCTCGCTCTCGGTGCGCACGATGCGTCCCGCCCACGAGTGTGTCTCCCCGGCAAACGTCGCGCGAAGGGTCACTTCCGGCTGCGCCTGCCGTTCGATGCCCCGATATGACAGCGGCAGGTCGAGGTAGGCAAGTTGGTCGTCGGGCAGCGGCAGCCGGATTTCCGCGAAGTCGACGGCATAGATAGTGGCGGCCGTATCGCCCCTGCGTACGTACTGGCCGATGTCGACGTTCTTGGCGCGCACGCGACCGGCGTACGGCGCGAGAATCTCCGCCCGCTGGAGGTCGCGCACCGCGCGCTCGACGCCGGCTTCCGCGGCCGCCACGGCGGCGCGTGCGTCCTCCAGTTGCGGCTTGCGCAACGCCAGCTCCTGGGGGTCACCCCGGCCGAGGGTCTCCCATTCTCTCTGGGCCACCTCGGCCTCGGCTTCTTCTTCCGCCAGGCGAAGGCGCGCCTGCGCGAGTTGCGACCGTGCGCTGACGAGCTGCTGCTCGTAGTCAAACGGGTCGATTCGAACGAGCACATCGCCTGCTTCGAAGAAACCGCCCTCGACGAAGGACGGGGCGACCCAGATCACGCGGCCGTCGATCTCGGAAACGAGCTGGCTCTCGGTACGCGGCCGGACCGTCCCCTGGCTGATGACGGTAAGCGGCGCGTCCGAGAACGCTACTTCGTGGACGCGAACACCTGGGGGAGCGACCACCGGTGTCAGTGTTTCGACCGGCGGCCGATTCCGGATCATCGTGAGCGCTCCCAGTCCGGCTGCGGCGAGGATGATCACCGGCAGCAGGAACGGGAGGATGCGAAGCAATGCGCGTTTCATGGGGCTCTCTCGTGTATGGCCGTTTCCGGCTCAACCGTGTTTTCGTTGTTGGTGGCGATCGTGACCGGCGCTTCGAGTTGTTCGAAGCCACCGCCCAGGGCGAGGTAGAGGTCGACGCGGTTGTCCAGGCGGAGACGCTGGGCCGCGATGTGCTCCGACTCGGCCTGAAACGCGGAGCGTTGCGAGTCCAGGACCGTGATGTAGGTATCGAGACCGGCCCGGTAGCGTTCGTCGGCGAGCCGCTCGGCGGCCCGCGCCTGCTCGACCGAGGTCGCCAGGTGGGTGACGCGGTCGGCCAGGTGCTCCTCGGCCGCCAACGCCGTTTCCACTTCGCCGTACGCGACAAGCGCGGTGTTGACGTAATTGGCCAGCACTTCCGCCACCTGCGCTTCCGCCCGGGCGATGTCCACGCGCAACCGGCCGCCCTGCCAGAGTGGTGCGACGAGGTTCGTAACGAGACCCCAGATCCCGAAGTCGCCATTGAGGAGCGAGAGGAGCGAGTTGGTGGCGGTGCCCGTGTTTCCGGTCAGACTGAAGCTCGGCAGGAGCTCTCGCCGCGTCACCCGCAGCCGCGCCTCGGAGGCGGCCACCTGTCGTTCGGCGGCAACGAGATCCGGGCGTCTCGCGACGAGGTCCGACGGCACGCCGCCGGGCACGGGCGGCGGCATCGCGGGAAGTTCCGACGGCGCCGCCATGTCTCCGGATGCGTACTGCGCAAGCAGCAGGTCGAGCTGCCGTAGCGAGGCGTCGAGTTGCCGGCGCCGTTCCGCGAGTTGCGCCTCCGCGTTAGACAGGTTGAGCAGCGCGAGGCGGAGATCCAGGGCGGGTCGCACACCCGCCTCGAATCGTTGCTGCACGATGTCGACCGACTCGCGGAAGCTCTCGACGGTTGCCTCCGACAGCAGTACCTGCTGGCGTGCCTCGGCGATGGAGAACCAGGCCTTTGCCGTCTGCCCCGCGAGAGAGAGTTGCGCGCCACGGAGATCGGCGCCGGCGCGCTGCAGGTCGGCGAGCGCGGCCTGTTCGGCACTGCGGAGCCGGCCCCAGAGATCGACTTCCCACACGGTATCGAGCGAAACCCCATGGTTCGTGAAGACGGTGCTCAGCACCCGGTCCTCGCCGCCCGGGATCGGAAAGCCGATGAAGTTCTGCTTCCGGCGGATGCCGCTGTACGACGCCTGCAGCGTCGGGTTGAGCGCGCTCGCCGCCGCGCGGGCATCAGCCGCGGCCACCTCCAGCCGCGCGGCCGCGGCCCGCAGGTCAAGGTTGCGCGCGAGCGCGCTGTCGACTGCGCGCGCGAGTCCGTCGTCGCCGAACGCGGTCCACCAGTCGGGCGCAATCTGGCCGGCCGCCACCTCGCCCGCGGTCCAGGCATCGGGGAGCGTCACGCCAAGTTCCGGCCGTTCGACCGGCGGCGTGCCGACAGCGCACCCGGCCGCCAGTGTTGCGATCGCCAGCACCGCCGATCGGCTCCTTCCTGCTGGCATCATGACCGCCGTGCTTCCGCGCCGGCCGGCACCGGCACCGGCACCGCCAGCGGCGCCGCAGCGCGCGAAGGCGCCGTCATGCCGGCAGCGGTGTAGCGGATGAGCGACTCCAGTAGCGCTTCGGGATCATGGTCGGCGCCGTCGCCCTCGAAGAGCCTTGGTCCCCACGTCATCGTGAACGCCATGGAGCCGATCATGAAGAGCATCCGCCAGCTCATGTCGGAGTGATCGGGCAGCGCGCGCTGGAGTGCCGCGTGGAAGCGTTCGCGGACCTCCTCGAACTGTTCGAGGAGGATGGGGCGCAACACCTCGTTCGGCTCGGAGTGCAACCGTCCCACCAGCCTGAGGAAGGAGCCCTGCGCGTCGCGGCTCCACTCGCGTTGCCGTTCGTACGGCGGCGCCAGGAACGCGCGCACCACGTCCTCGACCGGTGGCGGGCCGCCCGCCGATCGGGCGTCCACCATGTCGAGCAGTGCGAGACGCTCTTGATTGATCGGTCGAAACCGGCGTTCGAGCACGGCGGCCAGCAGGGCTTCCTTGGAGCCGAAGTGGTAGTTCACGGAGGCGACGTTGACGCCCGCTTCGGCGGTGATGTCGCGAAGTGAGGTCGAGGGAAAGCCCCGCTCGCCGAACAGTCGCTCCGCCGCGTCCAGGATTCGATCCTTGGTGCCGGTCGCCATAATTAAACAGTTGTTTCAATCATACGTTGGAATCGCGTAGAAGTTCCATCGGTGTTCGGAGAATCGCAGTTGCGAGAAATATTCCCGCGGCCCCGAAAACTTCGCTCGGGGGCTTGGCATTGACGATGGGTGGTGATAGACTCTCGCCTTCGGGAGGACTTTCTCCCGCTGGTTCCAGGCGCGGCGGTCGCGCCACTTAGGAGGTCGTCTCATGGGAGACGCGGCAAGCACGCAGACGACTGGAGGCGAGTGCCAGGCACAGCAGCCGGGTGTCTCGCGACGGGGCTTCATCAAGGGCGTGATCGCCACGGGCGCGAGCGTGTCGGCGTCCAACTACGTCCTGCGGAACAACGGCATTGCGCTTGCGCAGGCGCCCGGCGCCGTCGAGCGGCTCGTGACACTGAACGTCAACGGGCAGCAACGGCGCGTTGACGTCATGCCGCAGGAGACGCTGGCGATGACGTTGCGCTACAAGCTGGGGCTTACCGGCACCAAGATCGGTTGTGACCGCGCCGAGTGCGGCGCCTGCACCGTTCTGGTTGACGGGATTCCGCAGTACTCCTGCTCGACGCTGACACACCAGGTACGCGGCCGCGAGGTGCTCTCGATCGAGGGCCTTGAGGGCGCGGACGGCACGCTGCATCCGGTGCAGCAGGCGGTGGTCGATCTGCAGGGCTTCCAGTGCGCGTTCTGCATGTCGGGATTCGTCATGAACATGGTCGCGCTCACGGAAGAGAATCCGGACGCGACGCGTGGCGAGGCAGCTCGCCACCTGGCCGGCAACATCTGCCGGTGCATTGACTACAACAAGATCCTCAACGTGGCAGAGAAGGCGTGCGAGTACACGCGTAACGGGATCAGGAGCTGACGATGGCTGACTTCAAGCTGATCGGCAAGAACTACACGACGCCCGACATGCTCGCCAAGGTGACGGGGCGGGCGAAGTACGCGGAGGATTTCCGCGCGGAGGGGATGGTCTTCGCGAAGCTGCTCGTCAGCCCGATGCCGCATGCGCGCGTCCGGCGGATGGACACCAGCGCCGCGCTGGCGATGCCCGGGGTCGAGGGCATCCTGACGGCGGAGGATCTGGAGCCGGTGGAGGCCCCCCAGGAAGCGAGTCTCACCAACGAGCCGCTCTACGAGGGCGAGCCGATTCTCGCCGTCGCGGCAGTCGACGAAGAGACCGCCTCGGAGGCGATCGAGGCGATCGATATCGACTTCGAGCCTCTGCCGTTCGTTCTGGATCCGCTCGAGAGTCTCCGGCCGGGCGGCCCGAACGCACGCCTCGACGGCAACACGATGGCGGGTCGCGATCTGTCGACGGTCAAGTGGGACGACATCGACTGGAGCGAGGTTGACCGCGGCAGCCTGCCGACGGGCGGCGAGGTCACCGACGAGTGGCAGGTGGGCGACGTCGAAGCGGGCTTCGCGGCGTCGGACCTGGTGCTTGACGAGACGGTTTTCTGCTCGTCGCTGTCGCACCAGCCGCTTGAGACCCGGACGGCGATGGCCTACTGGCAGAACGGCAGGTGCTACATGCACTGCTCGACCCAGAGCACCGCTCGGACCGAGGGTGGCATGGCGCGCTGGGTGGGTGTCGATCCAAGCGATCTGGTGCTCATCGCCGAGTACTGCGGTGGCGGGTTCGGCAGCAAGATCGCCGCGTCGATTCAGTCTCAGATCCCGGCTCTGCTCTCGCGCAAGATCGGCAAGCCGGTCATGATGCGGGTGACGCGGCAGGAGGAGAACTTCTTCGGCCGTGCCCGGCCGGGCATCCAGTGCCGCGCCAAGTTCGGTTTCCGTAGCGACGGCAAGGTCCTGGCGATGGACCTGACGCTCGTGCAGGATGGCGGACCGTACGGGCGTTCGGGTGACTACATGTCGTGTGCTGACCAGGCATCGCTCATGTATATGCCCGAGCACGCGCGGGTACGCGGCATCACCGTCTACACCAATACGCCGCCACGCGGGGCGCAACGGGCGCCGGGCGGTGTGCAGGCGGTGGCAATGTTTGCCCCGCTCATGGACAAGGCGGCCCGGCAGCTCGGCGTGGACCGGCTCGACATGATCGAGCTGAACGCGCCGGAGGGCCAGGCGCTGTTCGGCCGTCCGCGGCAAGGACAGCAGAGCAACGTCTCGGGCGCCTTCCCGAAAGAGGCCATCCAGAAGGCTCGCACCGAGTTCGACTGGGCCGGCATGATGGCGCGTAGCGGTCAGCGCAACGGCACGAGAGTGACCGGCGTTGGCGCGGCCATCAGTTCCTACTCGGCCGGCACATCGGGTGTCGACGGCCTCCTGGTCATCCGTCCCGACGGCATGGTGCAGATTCACACCGGCGTCGGCAACCTCGGCACCGAGTCGTTCTCCGACACCTCGCGCGCGGCGATGGAAGCGCTCGACACGCCGTGGGAGCAGGCTGAAATCGTCTGGGGCGACACCAGCAAGCATCTGCCCTGGAGCGCCATTCAGGGTGGCAGCCAGACGACCCACGGTCACACCCGTTCCAACTGGGCGGTTGGCCTTGAGGCGAAGGCGCGCCTTCAGGAAATCGCGGCGGATCGGTTCGGCGGTTCGCCCGACAGCTTCGAAGTGTCGGAAGGCCGGGTCTACCGTAGTGGTAACCGGGGTCAAGGCATGACGTTCGCGCAGGCGGCTGAGCGCGCCATCGAGATGGGCGGTGTCTATGACGGCTCGGTTCTGCCGGAGGATCTCAACGAGATGACCACCCGGTCGGCAACTGCGCTGCAGGGGCAGGGTCTGGTCGTTGCCGCCAAGGACAACTTCGAGACCGGTGGCCGGAACATCTCCTTCTGCATCGGCTTCGCCGAAGTGGAGGTGGACATCGAGACCGGGGCGGTGGAGTTGAAGGACTACAAGGTGGCCTCCGACGCGGGGACCATTCTGCATCCGCAGAACTTCGGCGGCCAGGTGCACGGTGGTGGCATCCAGGGCTTCGGCGTGGCCCTTGGACAGAAGTGGGTCATGGACCCGCAGTGGGGGCTGCACGTCGCCAAGCGGTTCTACTCGAATCGTCCGCCGACGATTCTGGACGTTCCCCACGAACGGGAGTTGGAGTGGCTCGATGCCGAGGAGCCGGATCCGTTCTCCCCGATCGGGGCGAAGGGTATCGGTGAGGCGCCGGTCGGCGCCGGCGCCGGTGCGGTGCTGAACGCCATTTCGGATGCCTTGGGTGGCGATGTCGATTTCAACCGTTCGCCAATCATGCGTGACATGATCCTCACGAAGCTCAATCCCGAGTTGACCGAGGCCCACAACAAGCTGACGACGCACGTGTAGCGCCGAACTGGAACATCTGGAGAGGGAGAAGATCCAATGGCCGTGATTCGCGACAAGATGCCGGCATTCCAACTCTTCCAGCCTGCCAGCACGGAAGAGGCGCTGGGGGTGCTCGATCAGTATGGAGCCGAAGCGTGGGTGCTCGCAGGCGGGCTCGACACCTGGGATTGGCTCAAGGACCGCGTCAAGAAGCCGGCGGCGGTGGTGGACCTCGGCGGCGTGGAGTCGCTACGGGAGATCCGCTCCACCGGTGACGGACTGGAAATCGGGGCGATGGCCACGCTGCGCGAGGTCATCCGGCACCCCGATGTGGTGGACCAGTACAGCATGCTGGCCGACTCGGCGTCGCAGGCTGCATCGCCCCAGATTCAGAACCAGGGGACGATCGGTGGCAACGTCATACAGGACACGCGTTGCTGGTACTACCGTGACGGGTGGAGCTGTTACCGCGCCGGTGGCAACATTTGTTATGCCGACACGCCGACTGCCATGAACCGCGAGCATGCGATTCTTGGCGCGAGCCGGTGCGTTGCCGTCAACCCGTCGGACACCGCCCCGGTGCTGGTGGCGCTCGACGCCGAGATGGTGGTCCGCAACAGTGGCGGCGAGCGGGTGATCCCGGCGCAGGACTTCTTCATCGGTCCGGCGGTCGACATCATGCGGATGACCGCACTGCAGCCGGGCGACATCCTGACGTCCATCCGGATCCCGTCGACCTTCGCGGGCGCGAGCTTCTACTTCGAGAAGGCGCGCGACCGGGCCGTCTGGGACTTCCCGCTGGCAAATGTCGCGTCGGCGGCGAGGGTCAGCAACGGGACGATCGAGGACATTCGCATCGTCGCCAATGGCGTCGCACCGTATCCGGTGCGGTTCGTCGCCGCGGAGAACGCGGTGCGCGGACAGCAGGTGAGTGAAGCGACGGCCGCGCGTGCCGGTGATATCGCCATCAATGGTGTTCGTCCGCTGGCGCACAACGGCTACAAGGTAACGCTGTTGCGCAACCTGGTGGCGCGGTCGGTTCGGGGCGTCGAGGCGTAGATGCAGCTGTTTCAGTGGGGTACTAACCCCTGGGGCCAGGAGATCCTGATCAGGGTCTCCTGGGACCTGCTCTATCTCTCGTTCTGGCTCGGCGTCGCTTTCTGCGTTTTCCATGTCGTCTACGCGGCCGTTTGGCTTCCGAAGCTCGCCCGTGCCAACGGTGGTGGCGCGGGCGGCAGCGAGGCGGCCGGTGCCGTGCCGGCCCAGATCGAGCGGCACACGCTCGCTGCCAGGCTGTTTCACTGGATCATGGCGGCGACGATGCTCGTGTTGCTCGTCACGGGGTTCTTCCCAATTGTCGGCATCCAGTTTCCTTGGGTTACCATCCACTGGATTGCTGGCGTCCTGCTGACGATCTCGATCCTCTACCACATCATCCACTCCACGTTCTTCCTGGACTTCTGGTCGATCTGGCTCTTGCCGGCTGACCTGCAGGAAGCGATTGCACGGGTGAAGCGCCAGTTGGGGCAGGACGCGGGCCCGGTACCAAAGCACGGTAAGTACCCGCTCGATCACAAGTTGTACCACACGGCCGTCATGCTGGCGGGCTTTGCCGTGATCGCGACCGGACTTGTCATGATGTTCCGGATCGAGAACCCGCTGGTTGCGCACAATGCATACCTGTTGGCTGAAGAGACCTGGGGGCTGATGTACGTGCTCCACGGCCTGGGTGCGGTGCTGTTCGTGATGCTGACGATCACCCACATCTACTTCGCGGTCCGACCCGACAAGCTCTGGCTCACGAAGGCGATGATCTTCGGCTCGGTCGATCGCGACCACTATCTGTCGCACCACGATCCCGAGCGTTGGAGCGTGTCGCAGGACTCGTCCAAGAGTTGAGCGCCACTACCCTCAAGGCGCTCGTCGACATCGTCGAAGAAAGCTACGAGTTCTGTCTCGCGTACGCCGCACGCGGAGTCACTCCGCAGATGGCAAGGTCCGGTGACACGCAGGTGCGTGTGCAACTGCAGAAACTATCGGACGCCCTTCCACAGTTGAGCGACGCGTTTCTGGATCTGGCAAGGGAACGCGACAGCGCGCGCAGGGACGGCTACCGCCGATTCATGAAGGTGCTTCGACGCGACGCGAAGGCGGGGCGGGCGGCCGTGGACTTGGTATTGGCGCAACCCGCCATCACTTCGCAGATGGTCGATAACCTGAACGGCATGATTCACCTGCGAGCGTTGCTGACCGACGTTTTTCTGGTGGACGAGATGCTCCGCCCAGACGCACCGCAGGCGCCACATGTGCAGCCAGAACCTCCACCCGGCGTTCCCGCCGACGTTCCGCCACCAGCGGAGCCATCCACGTAGCCGCAGAATACCTCGCAGTCGTCGCTGGCGCGCCAGTCGCAGGCACGATTGATGGATCTTACGGGCAAGGCGGCTCTTCTGACAGGGGGGCGTCGCATGGGCGTGGCGCTCGCCTCGCGGCTCGCGTCGGCGGGAACCGATGTAGCGGTTTCCTACCGCAGTTCTCGCGACGAAGCCGATGAAGCAGCCCTCGCGGTTCAGGAAAAGGGACGGCGAGGAATCGTCCTCGAAGCGGACCTCTCCGAGCCACCTGCGGCGCAAACGTTGGTGAACGAGGCTGCCGGCGTTCTGGGCCGCCTCGACGTCGTCGTGCACCTTGCTTCGACGTACCGGCGCACGCCGTTCGACGAATTGACCGACGACGACTGGTTCGCGGCAATCGACGTCGATCTGACCGCTGCTTTCCGTCTTGCGCGAGCCGCCGTGCCGCGCCTCCGAGAGGCAGGCGGCGGTCGCATAGTAACTGTGTCGGATTGGACCGCAGCAAGCGGTCGGCCGCGGTACGCTGGCTACCTGCCGTACTACGTCGCCAAACGCGCCGTTATCGCCTTGACCGAGGCGTTGGCGCTCGAACTTGCCGGAGACCAGATTCTGGTAAACGCTGTAGCTCCAGGTCCGATACTGCCGCCCGAGACGATGGATCCGGAGGCGGTGTCGGCAGTCGAGACGGTGACACCCCTCGGTCGATGGGGAGGCCCGGAAGCCTTGGCCAGCGCGGTGCTCGACCTAGTCCGCTCCGACTTTGTTACGGGAGAAACGATCCGCGTCGATGGTGGCCGACATGTTCTCTAGCCCGACCATCGTCGCCTGCGGCTCCGATGGCCGCCCAACCAGACCTATCTAGCAGCCTGCACCGTCCACGGCGCAGCCTGCTAGCATTGCCCTCAGCGTGATACGCCGCTGGGGTTGCCGGGCCGCAGATGCTTGATAACGAAGTCGAACATTCGCTCGCGGCGGTGGTGTTCGAGGTCCGGACCTCCCAGGCGGTGACGCGACTGCGGATAGATCATCATCTCGAAGGGCTTGTTGGCCCGCTGCAACTCGTAAGCGAACTGCAACGTGTTCTGCATATGGACGTTCTCGTCCATTGAGCCGTGCACTAGCAGTAGCGCACCACTCAGATTGGCCGCCTTGAACCGGGGCGAGCTGCGGTCATATCCCTCCGGGTTATGCTGCGGCATGCGCATGTAGCGCTCGGTGTAGATGGTGTCGTAATTGCGCCAGTCCGTAACGGAGCCGCCAGCGATCCCCATGGCCCAGCGGTCGCTGTGGGTAAGGGCATAGCTCACCATGAAGCCTCCGTAGCTCCATCCCTCGATCCCGACCCGTTCAGGATCGACGAAGCCCTGTGCGATCAGCCAGTCGAGGCCGTCTTCCTGGTCCCGCAACTCCAGTTCGCCGAAGCGTTGATAGACCGGCCAGGTGGACACTGCGCCCTTGCCGCTCGCCGTCTGGTTGTCCAGCACCCAGACGACAATGCCCTGCTGCGCGAGCAGTTGCCACCAGAGCGTTTCCTGGCTCCAGGCGTTCCGAACGCGCTGGACGTGAGGACCGCCGTAGATGTGCTGGTAGACCGGGTAGCGCCGCGAGGGATCAAAGTCGGGTGGCTTGATCAGCAGGCCTTCCATTACGAAACCCTCGCGGTTCTCCACCTGAACGAACTCCGGTTCCGGAAGGGCGTACTCCCGGAGCGTTCCGTCGCGTGCGGCCACGACTCGCAGTTCCGCGCCATCATCAGCGTCGTGAAGGCGCACTTGCGACGGTGTGTTGATGTCGCTCCATGTGTCGAGGTAACGGGTGAACCCGGGATTGAAGGAGGCGTTGTGCGTGCCCGGCGACTCGGATAGCCGCTGCAGTCCCGTTCCGTCGAGACGGACTCGGTAGACATCGAGGCCTATCGGACTGCGTTCGGTGCCCGAGAAATAGACCGCGCCCGCCGATTCGTCGATGCCGTGGACGGAGCGCACCTCCCACTCGCCTTCGGTCACGGTGCGTAGCACCGTTCCGGCGCGGTCCAGGTGGTAGAGCTGGGCCCAGCCGGTCCGCTCGCTCCGCCACAGGAAGGTGCCGTCGTCAAGCCAAACGGGTGCGCCGGTGACGTTCACCCACGCCTCCGACGTCTCACGCAGTATCCGCTCCACCGATCCGTCAACCGGATGCGCCAGGTCAAGATCGAGCCAGGTCTGCTCCCGGTCCTGCACCTGGAAGACGACGCGGCTGCTGTCGGGCATCCAGCCCACATCGACAATCAACGGATCATCCGTGGCGTAGCGTCCGAGGTCTGCCCACGTGGTCCCGCCGCCCGCCGCCCGAACAATGCCGAGGCGCACTCTCGGGTTGGTATCGCCCGCCTTGGGGTATTCCCATTCCTCCACCTCCGGACGGTAAGGAATGTGATCGAGCACGGTGAAGACCGGCCCTTCGCGGTCGTCGAGTTGCAGGTAGGCGAGGCGCGACGAGTCGGGGCTCCACCAGTAACCGCGGAAGTTGCCCCGACCGTAGATTTCCTCCTGGTATACCCAGTCGAGTTCACCGTTGCGCACGCGATCGCCGCCGTCGGTGGTCAGTGGCAACTCCTGCCGCCCATCAATGTCGACGACGATCAGGTTGCTGTCGCGTACGAACGCGACGAGCGCGCCATCCGGACTGAACGAGACTTCGGTCTCCGTTTCCGGCGTACGCGTCAGACGGCGCGCCTCCGACGATCCGATTTCGTAGTAGTACAGGTCGTCGGCGAACGTGAACACCAGTGCGGTTCGCGCGCTGTTCATCACGTGGCCGGACCGTCGCGCGATACCGCGGGCATCGTCGCTGGTCAGGCCTGGAAGCGATGCTACCGCTGCCTCGAAGGTGGACGCGTCGTACAGTGCCTGACGCGCTCCCGTCAACGCGTTCACCCGAGCGAGCGGCCCGTCCGCAGCGCCGGGCCTCGTCCGCTCGACGTAGTGTTCGTCGTCGATCCAAGCGCCAACTGGTCCGCTGCCACCCACATCGATCCGAGCCGCCGGATCGTAGAGATCAGCGACGGTAAGCGTCCGCTCCTGAGCCCCGGCCGGTGTCGTGGCGGTCGGAGCCCAGACCAGAAGGGCCAGGATTGCCAAGACGGTGGTGGTGGACCGGGAGACGAGCCCGACGGTGACGAGGCGTCTCATGGTGCTGCCCCTTCCAGCCCGTACGGGCCGGTATAATCGCCAAACAGCCGATTCTACAACGGCCGGCCCGAGTCCCCGGAGCGGAAGCCAGACGAACCAAGGCGGCCTGCTGCGCGGTGTCGGCAAGGCCGGAGGAGTTCGATTATGCGGAACCGAGCCCTTGTCCTGCCGAGCCTTCCCGTCCTGCTGTTGGCCGCGTTACTGATACCGGCCTGCTCCGCGCCTGACGAGGAACCGGCGCCGCCTCCGTCCAGTGAGGATTCCGGGTCCGCCGCCGACCGCCGGCACCTGCTGGAACGGATCGACGACGCCGCGATCGCGCAGATCTACGCGGATGGCTTCGAGTCGCTTCCGCTGCGCGAGAAGACGCTCATCTGGCACCTCTACAACGCCGCGCTGGCGGGGCGCGACATCTTCTACGACCAGCGCTACGCCCACAACCTCGTCCTGCGCGAGGTGCTGGAGGAAATCCTCACGCACGCTGACGGCGTCGAGCCAACCACGCTGGAGGCGATACATCGCTACACGAAACTGTTCTGGATCAACCAGGGGCCATACAACAACCTGACGGCGCGGAAGTTTCTCCCGGAGACGACGCCCGAGGCGTTTGCCGAGGCGGCGCATGCCGCGGCCGCCGCCGGCGCGGAATTTCCGACCCGTGACGGCGAAGCGCTCGACGCGCTGCTCTCTCGGCTCGAACCGATCATCTTCGACCCCGATGTCGATCCAATACTGACCAACAAGTCGCCACGCGACGGCGAGGACATGCTGCTGTCGAGTGCGAACAACCTCCATTCCGGCGTCTCAATGGCCGACATCGAGGGACTCGACGAGCATTACCCGTTGAATTCCCGCCTGGTGAAGCAGGACGGCCGTCTGGTGGAGGAGGTGTACCGGATCAACGGCGACGGCCGCTACGCGGACGAGTTGCGCGAGGTGGTGCGCCACCTTGAAGCGGCCATACCGTTCGCGACCGAGCCGATGGCGGCGGCGCTCGAGGCTCTCATCACCTGGTATCACACGGGAGAGCCGGAGGATCGCAAGGCCTACGACATCGCCTGGGTGGCCGACCGGGACTCGCCGGTCGACACCATCAACGGCTTCACCGAGGTCTACATGGATGCGCGGGGCGCCAAGGGGGCGTGGGAGGCGTTGGTCTTCTATGTCAATCCGGAGCAAGCCGAGACGATTCAGACGCTCGCCGAGCACGCGCAATGGTTCGAGGATCACATGCCATGGGATCCGCAGTACCGCAAGGAGGGGGTCCGCGGCATTACGGCAAATGCGATCGACGTCGTCATCGAGATCGGCGATGCCGGGCCGGTCTCGCCGATCGGGATCAACCTGCCGAACGATCAGACCGTGCGCGAGCAGTACGGCAGCAAGTCGATTTCGCTTTCGAACGTCATCGAGGCTTACGACCTCTCGGCTCCAGCCGCTTACCGTGCAGAGTTTGCCTGGGACGACGCGGAGACCGCGCGGGCCGAACGGTGGGGAAGCCTCGCGAGCAACATGAACACCAATATGCACGAAGTGATCGGCCACGCCTCCGGGCAGCTCTCGGAACGCCTCGGCGGCAACGCGCAGCCGTTCCTTCGCGAACAATACTCGGCTCTTGAGGAGGCGCGGGCCGACCTGATCGCGCTTTACTTCATTGCCGACCCGAAACTGGTGGAGATCGGGATCTTCGACGCCGCCGATCAGCCCGACATCGTGCTGGCCCAGTACGAGGCGTACGCGCGCAACGCCATACTGCAACTCCGGCGCGTGCGCGAGGGGGATCAGCTCGATCAGGACCACATGCGCAATCGCCAGATGGTCGTCCACTGGCTGATCGACAACACCGACGCGATCGAAGTGCGCCAGCGCGACGGCAAGACCTACAACGTCGTGACCGACGCCGCCGCGTTCCGCGCCGGGGTGGCCGAACTGCTGGCAGAGGTGCAGCGGATCAAGTCGGAAGGTGACTACGATGCCGCCAGGACGCTATTCGAGACATACGGCATCCGGTTCGACCCGGCGCTGCGTGACGAAGTGCTGGAACGGGTCGCGCGGGTGAATCTCCCGTCCTACACCGGTTTCGTCATGCCCAAGCTGGAGGCGGTCACGGCGGCGGACGGCACGATCACCGACGTCCTGATTTCCTACCCGCAGGATTTCACCCAGCAGATGCTGGAGTACTCGGGCAAACGCTGATCGCTGCGCGCTCCGGTGCGCCTGGCTTGGTGCGCCAGCCTTGTGGTGCGCCGGCTTTGTGGTAGGCGGCCTCCAGATGCGCGGCGGCCTTCTGGTGCGCCGGCCTCCAGGCCGGCAATCCGGCGGCGTAGCTAACGCAGCCAGCCAGGCGGCGCCCCGTCGCGGCGCGCCTCCTCGCGAATGCCGGCGATGGCGCGCTCGGCGTCCTCGAGTTCCACCCGCGCGTTCTCCAGCGCTTCGAGCGCGTCGTTGCGCTGTCGCTCGATCACGCGCTGTCGCGCCGGGTCGTCGACGGCCGCAAGTTGTGCCCAGAGACCATCGGCCCGGTTCTGTAAAGCCGCCGCCAAGAGGGCGGCGCGTGCCCGGGCTGCTTCGACCTCCGCAATCCGGCCGCGCCAGTAGGCCTCGTCGCGTATCTCGCCGCGGTTACCCGTACTCTCGCCGCCACTGCCGTCGGCTTGCGCGATTTCCTCGCCAGTCTCCGCCAGCGTACCCGGGTCGCCCGTACCGGTGGTCGCCAGAGAGCCCGCAGGCGATGCCGCCACTGTCAGGCCACCGGTTTCCCGGAGGTCGGCGTTTGTGTAAATCCGCGCCCGCTCCGCCTCCGGGATTGCGGCACGCCGCGCCAGTTCGCGTCGCGCGAGTTCGGCGAGCGGCAGTGGCTGGGCTACGGCATCCGCCGCGAAAGCCATCAGCAGCCCAATGCCGAGGAGGATGCTGCCGTGAGACTGAAACGTAGAGTAGGGCATGACAGTCTTTCGAGTGTAAACCCGCGCTTGGGCTTCGGTCCACGCCCGTCGCGCGCGTAGTACCTTTGAACCATGAACGTTGGAGTAGTTTGCTACGCGTCGGTCGGGGGCAGCGGCATCGTCGCTACCGAACTTGCCAAGGCGCTGGCGCGGCGCGGACATGAGGTGCGCCTCATCAGCAGCGAGCCGCCGGTCCGGCTGAGCAGCTATCAGGCGGGACTCGCGTTTCACGCGGTTCGTACCCCCGGCTACCCGCTGTTCCGAGAGCCACAGTACCTGCTGTCGCTGACGAGCCGCATCGTCGAGGTGGCGCGCGAACACCACCTCGACATCATCCACGCCCACTATGCCATCCCCCATGCGACGGCGGCATACCTCGCACGGCAGATCCTGGCCGCCAGTGGCGAGGACGCGTTGTCGCCCCGGATCATCACGACGCTGCACGGTACTGACGTGACGTTGATCGGCAGCGATCCGTCCTACCTTGAGACCGCTGCGTTCTCGATCGATCAGTCGGACGGCGTTACCACGGTGTCCGCGAGCCTGCGCGACGACACGTACCGGCAGCTTCCGGTCCGGGCCGAGATTGAAGTGATCCCGAACTTCCTCGACTGCGAGCGTCACCAGCGCGTCGTCGACAAGCGGTTGCTCGAACGGTATCGGGGTAGCGATCCGTCAACCAGGTTGGTGATCCACGTTTCCAACTTCCGCCCCGTGAAGCGCGCCGACGTGGTCGTAGAGCTGTTCCGTAGGATCCGCGAGCAGGTGCCCGCGAAGTTGCTGCTGGTTGGCGACGGACCAGATCTGCCGGGCGCCTGGCGCCGTGCCCGTGACCTTGGCCTCGCCGCTGATGTCGAGGCGTTGGGAGAACAGGAATTGATCGTCCCATTGCTGTCAATTGCCGATCTCTTCCTGTTGCCTTCGTCGGAGGAGAGCTTCGGCGTTGCCGCGCTGGAGTCGATGGCGTGCGGGACGCCGGTTGTCGCATCGCGGGTCGGCGGGCTGCCCGAGGTGATGGTGGACGGAGAGTCCGGCATGCTCTGCGATCCGGACGACTTCGCCGGCATGGCGGCGGCGGCAATCCGACTGCTGACCGATTCCGCTCTTCACCGGCGCATCGCCCGCGGCGGTGCGGAGCGCGTGCGCGCACGCTTCTGCAGCGAAGCGGTCGTGCCCCGTTACGAGGCTTTCTACGAGGCAATCCTGGCTTGCCCCCGCGCTGCCGCGATCCACCCCGGGGTCGGCCTCTGACCCATATATACTGGAGCACATGCCGACAATGCGCTTGATGACTTCCCTGACCGTGTTGGCTGGACTCGCGCTGGGTTTCCTGGCGCTTCCGGTTGCCGCGCAGCCCCTGAGCGATCCGGCCGGCCAGGCCGATCTCGCCGTGGCGCTCCGGCAGCTCAACAGCACCGGCACGTTCCTGTCGGTTGTAGCGCATCCGGACGACGAGAACAACGCGCTGCTGGCGCGCCTCGCCAGGGGCGACGGCCACCGCACGGCGTTGCTGTCGTTGACGCGGGGCGATGGTGGCCAGAACGAGATCGGTCCAGAGTTGTTCGATGCGCTTGCGGTGCTGCGGACCGAAGAGCTCGCAGCCGCGCACCGGTTGGACGGGGCCGAACAGTATTTTTCGCGCGCCGTCGACTTCGGCTACTCGTTCAGCGTTGAGGAGACCTTCGAGCGCTGGGGTCGCGAGGAGATCCTCTCGGACATCGTCAGGATGATCCGGGAGATTCGCCCCGACGTCATTTCGGCGATGAGTCCCGAAGGCCGGGGCGGCGGCCAGCACCACCAGGCCTCTGCGATCCTCGCCCACGAGGCGTATCACGCCGCCGCGGATCCGGCGCGGTTCCCGGAACAGATCGCGGACGGCCTGCGCCCGTGGCAGGCCCGGAAGTTCTACTTTCGAACCGGTTTCCCGTTCGGGATGGGCATCGGACCGCCCGGGTTCGCCAACCGGCGTGGCGACCCCGATCCGGCCCTGACGACGATCGACCTGGCTGGCTACGACCCGTTGCTGGGCGCCACCTGGACCGAATTGGGCAGCCGCGCCCGCAGCATGCACAAGTGCCAGGGCATGTCCCAGTTTGTCGCGCTGCCGGCGGGGGCGGCCGGCGGTCGCTACCGTTTGGCGGAGACGGCTATTCCCGGCTACACAGGCGGCGCTGGCGAGTCTTCGCTTTTCGATGGTGTCGATACGTCGATCGGCGCGCTCGCCCGGTTCGCCGGAACGTCGCCGCCCAGCCGGCTCGTTGACGATCTTGCCGCGCTGGCCATGGATGCGCGTGATGCGCTTGAGGGTTTCGAGTCCGATGGAATGGCGGGTGCGCGCGAGCCCGTCCTCAACGGCCTGCTGCGGACCCGGCTGATGCGGACTGCTCTCGAGACGAGGGTGTATGGCCTGTCCGACGAGGCCCGGGCAGCGATCGACTTCGGCCTCACGAGCAAGGAGCGCCAGTTCGAGCGCGCCGCGCTGCTGGCGCACGCGGTCCGGCTCGAGGTGCTGGCCGACGACGGCATCGTGGCGCCCGGGCAGCCGATCCGCCTGCGGGCGCTGGTGGCCAACCTTGGCGATGACGCCGTGACGGTGCAGGGCCTGCGGCTTGACGGTCTCGACGGGGTTGCGGGCGTGGACGCGTGCGCCGCCGCCCTGGCTGCGGGCGATGTCCAGGAGTGCAGTCTCGAAGCGCGGATTCCCCCTGACGCGCGGATGACCGACATCCACTGGACGCATGTCGCGGGGGCGGACCGCTACGAACTGGATCCGGACGTGCCGTTCGGTCTGCCGTTCCGGCAGACGCCGTTCCGCGCGACCGTCGACCTGAGACTTGGGTCGGCCTCGATTTCTGTTGACCGTCGCGTCGAGTACCGGTACGGCGACGACCTCTTCACCGGTGAGAAGCGGGTGGCGCTTCAGGTCGTCCCGCGTGTCGCCGTGTCGATGACGCCGGCGATTACCGTCGTGCCGGTTGCCGCCACCGGAGATGCGGCTGCCCGCGAGGTGCGCGTCACGGCGACGCATACGGGTCCGATAGCGCCGGGCCGGGCGGTGACGGGCACCGTACGCCTCGATCTGCCGAACGGCTGGGTCTCCGAGCCGGCATCGGCGACCGTCGCCTTCGGCCGCGAAGACGAATCGCGCACGGTCCGGTTCCGGGTGACGACCGGCGGCGCGCCGACCGGCGAGTACGCAGTACGGGCAGCGGTCGATCTGGCAGGAGAGGCCTACGACCGGGGCTACCAGGTGATCGAATACCCTCACACCTCTCGCCGGCACATCGGCCGGCCGGCTACGGCGACGGTACACGTACTCGACGTGGCGGTGGCGCCGGATCTGCTGGTCGGCTACATCGAAGGTGTGGGTGACGAGGTACCACCCGCCATCGAGCAACTGGGTGCGCGCGTCGAGTTCATCGACCCCGACGGGTTGGCATGGGGCGACCTGGAACGATTCGATGTGATTGTCACCGGCGTCCGCGCCTACGAGCGCCGCGACGACCTGCGGGCGAACAACAATCGACTACTGGAGTACGTCGAGGCGGGTGGCACCGTCATCGTGCAGTACAACAAGTTCGAGTTCAACGAGGCGCAGTACGGCCCGTGGCCGGCCGAAGTGGGACGCGGGCGCGTGACCGACGAGCAGGCACCGATCCGCGTTCTGGCAAACGACCATCCGGTGTTCGCTTGGCCGAACCGGGTGGGCGCGGCGACGTGGGAGAACTGGGTGCAGGAACGCGGTCTGTATTTCCTGGCCGACCGGGATGAGCGTTACGCCGACCTGGTGGAGCTGGAGGACACGTTCGAGTACAACGCCGGCGTCAAGCGGGGCGCGCTTGTGGAAGCCCAGCCGGGACAGGGGCGCTGGATCTACCTTGGCCTCGGACTCTGGCGGCAACTCCCCGCCGGCACACCGGGGGCCTACACGCTGCTCGCCAATCTTCTCAGTCTCGGCCGGGCGGACGCTCGGTAGCCTCGCCGATCAGGTACGCCGGGTTTTCCAACAAGCGTTACGGTCTGCCGAGGAGGTACACCTCACCGGTCGGTGCTTCGACTCCCTCTTCGGGTTCGAGCGTCACCGCCATTGCAACGAGCGGAGTCTGGCCGGTGCTGTATCGTGCCGGTGGCGTCACCGAGGCGGCGACCCGGCCCGCGGCGTCCACAGTCAACATCCCCCCGTTGAGGGGCGCGTCTTCCGCCACGAACCAGAGTTGGTAGCTGCGTCCCGGCGGCGGAAGCGGCAGGCCGGCCGCAGCGAATAGATGCCCCGCGCTACCGCTCGCGATCCAGCGCGCGGAGGCGTCCGGCGCGGCGGACTGTCCGGCAAGGTGCAGGGTCTCGAGGTCCGGGGAGGCCAGGATCGCCATCCCGGCCCGTGCGACATTCGCTTCGTCACGCGCCGTAGCTGCTCCTTCCTCCGCCTGGAGCGTCTGCACGTTCGCCGCATCGAGGTTTTCCTGCAACGCCTGGGTGTAGTCCATCTGCTGCACCCATTGCCAACCCGTCCAGCCGGCGGCGCCGAGGCTCGCCAGCGTGACGAGCCAGGGCGCGACGCGTCCGCTACCGCGGGTGCGAGGTGCGGAAGCGCTTGCGGCATCCTCATCCACGTCATTGCGGAGCGCGAGGTCGTCGACGGCCGGGGCGTGTTCGTGCCCTGCGGCGGGTGCGTCAGAGCCAACTGCCGGCGGTGCCTCACCGGCAACCGCGCGGAGAACCCGGTCGCGCATACCCGCCGGCGCCTCGCGCAGCGGCACGGCTGCGGCGAGCCGGTGCGTCACCGGCAACAGCGACGTCACCTCCCGGACAGAGGATCTGCAAGTCTCGATATGGGCTTCGAACCTTGCGCGGTCGGTCGCATCGAGAGCACCCAGCGCGTAGAGGCTGGCCAGGTTGTGCGCATGCCGGCCGTGATGTTTGTGCGGGCTCATCGGTCGCTCTCCTCGACCGCCGCCCGCAGCTCGGACAAACCGGCGCGGATGCGCTCGTGCACCGTTTCTTCCGGTTGTTCGAGTTGGCGGGCGACTTGCGCCAACGTCAGCCCGTCGAAGTACGCCAGTTCAAGCGAGAGGCGCGTCAACAGCGGCAGACCGGCGAGTCGTTCGCGCATCCGCTCCGTCGCCACGGAGTCCGGCCCGTCGTCGGAAAGGCCGAACGCCGGTTGGGGAAGGCACACGGTCGCCACGCCGTCGGCGGGGGTGTCCGTGTCGGCATCGCCGCTTCTGCGCGTCACGCGGACCCGGTCGATCGCCCGTTCGCGCGTCAGACCCAGCAGCAAGTGCGTGGCCGTGGCGCCGTCGACCGGACAGCGCACCGCGTCGGACCACACCAGCGTGAAGACTTCCTGCACGACTGCCTCGGCTTCCGACGATTCCCCGACGATCCGGATCGCCAGGGAATAGATGGCGTCGATGTGCTGGTCATAGAGCGCCGCGAGCGAAGCGGCATCCCGTCCGGCGATCCGGGACTCCGGCTCGGGGCCGTCGCCGAATGGCAGTTGCGTTGGTCCCACGGCACGATTGTACTCCCCGCGGATCGATCAGAGCTGACGGCTGTGGATGGACAGTCGGCGCGTGGAGCGATACGCTGGGAGCGGTTTGGCGGTTGCGCCCCGAGCGATCGGCGTGCACTTGAAGGAGGATGCGACGATGTCGAGCAAGAGCAGCCGGCGGGCGTTCCTGACGGGCGGATCGGCCGCGATACTCGCGGCGGCGTTCACTCGCACCGCCGTCTGGGCGGCGAGGCGGGGAGCGGCCGCACAGGAGTTGAGCGAGCGGGTGCGCGGCGTGCGCGCCATGACGTTCGATGTTTTCGGAACGGTGGTTGACTGGCGGACCAGCATCACGCGCGAAGGGGAAGCGGTCGGCCGGAGGAAGGGAATTCAGGCGGATTGGGCCGCGTTCGCCGATGACTGGCGCGCCGGTTACGGTCCGGCTATGGGTCGCGTGCGACGGGGCGAGTTGGGCTGGACGAAGATCGACGATCTCCATCGGATGATTCTGGACGACCTGGTGCCGAAGTACGGCCTGGAGGGCCTGACCGAGGCCGAACTCGACGACCTGAACCGTGCGTGGCATCGCCTGACTCCCTGGCCGGACACGGTCGAGGGGCTGACTCGCTTGCGCAGACGGTACGTCCTGGCGTCACTCTCGAACGGAAACGTCGCGCTCCTCGTGAACATGGCGAAGAACGCGGGCATTCCGTGGGACGCGGTCCTCTCCGCCGAGTTGGCGCGCCACTACAAGCCGGATCCGGAAGCGTATCTCACGGCGGCGGATCTCCTGGGGCTCGAGCCGGAGCGGGTGATGATGGTGGCCGCGCACAAGGGCGACCTGCGCGCTGCCGCCGCGCTCGGATTCCGGACCGGTTACGTCCCGCGTCCCACCGAGTACGGTCCGAACGACGATCGCGACCTAACCCCGGATCCCGACTTCGACATCGTTGGCACCGACTTCAACGACATGGCCAGTCAGTTGGGTCTCTGATCGATCCACCGGCGCAACTCGTCCAACAGTTCCGCAAGCGATGCACGTTCGCTCCGGAGCCACGCCCGCGCCTCGCTCGGCGTTTGCCGCAGGGCGAAGAACGCCCGCACCGCCCGAATGATCTGCGTCTCCCGTTCGATGGCGCGCATGCCAGCCAGAGCGAGTGCGATCAGTCCGAACGCGGCCAGCAGACCTGCGACGGGTCCCATCGACACGCCGGCCGCCACCGCTGCCAGCCCGATCCAGGCGATGTAGATCAGGCCACCGCCCAGAACCTGCCACGTCGCCCGCAGTTGCCGGTCAGGAGTCTGCCGCGCCAACCATCCAGTCAACCAGTAGGGTACGGCGAAGAGAACGAGCGTCGCGATTGCCAGCGAAGCCAGAGGGAGCGCGAGCAGGCTTTCCCGCATGGCGAAGCGAGCGGCGACGCGTAGAGGAATCTCCCGATCGATGTCCCGGTCGCGCAGACCGAACCAGCGGAGACTGGCGTCGTACCGGTTCACGCGGGCAACTACGCCGGCCAGTTTCTCCGGATTCCGCTCTCGAAGCGTCTGCATCCCGGCGGCGATCAGGCGGCGGCGTTCCACGCGCTCTCGCGGATCGGAGGGCGCCCCTCGCGCCGCGGCGTACAGCCGATCGGCCCGCTCGACGAGCCGCAGGTCGCGGTAAGGCTCCGCCTCCACCATCAATCGCCGCAGCCTTGCTTCAATCCGTCCGGTCAGTTCGCGGACGGCGGCGGCGGGTTCGGTGCCGTGGAGAGCACGGAGATCCTCAGCGTCGAACGGCCAGCCGAAGACTGCCTGCACGCGCGATCTGAACCGCGAGAAGCGTTCGAAGTTCAGCCCAATCGGAATGATCGTGACCGGGATGCCACGGCCCGCGCCTTCCAGCACCATCCGCGCGGCACCGGTCCGAAGCGGTTCGAGATAGCCCCTGGCATGGCTGATCCCCTCCGGAAAGAGACAGACCGCCTCGCCGCGGGCGAGCGCCGTCATGACCGCCGAGAACATCTCGTTGTTGCGCGAGGTGTCGGCGCCGGCGTCGATCCGCCGGTAGACGGGGATGGCTCCGGACCGGCGGATGAGCGGGCTGAGGAGGTGTCCGGCGCACAGGGTCGACTTCGCCAGGAACCGTACCTGGCGTCCCGCTGTCGCCTGGACGAGCGCCGGGTCGAGGAGTGAATTCGGGTGATTGGCAACCAGTAGCAGCGGCCCGTCGGGCAGGGCAGGACCTGTCCGATCCACGCGGTAGAAAATGTGCGCCCCGACGGTTGCGAGGCTCCAGATCCAGCGGCTGGGAGGTGTGAGCGGGGTGCCTGGGGCAGGTTCGACCCCGGTCGCCGGTGCGCTCATCGTGAATCTTCCGAACCCATCGGAGGCGGTGTCGGCACGGCGCCGGCCGCGCGCGGAGGCGTCGCGTCGATCCGCCCCGTATAGATTGCCATCCCGACTACGGCGTCGATCCCCTCGGCGTCGAGCCGATCGATCTCCATCTGCGTAGTGATTCCTCCAGCCGCGGTCAAGCGCCGTGATGTGGCGCGTCGAACTGCCAGGATCGCCTCCATGTCGGTTCCTTGCATCAGTCCCTCGCGGTCCACGTGCGTATACAGGAACTCACCGCAATACGGCTCGAGCGCGCGCGCCGCCTCCGCTGCGGTGAGCGGTGTCGTCTCCGTCCATCCCTTGATCACGACACGGCCGTGCTTGCTGTCGACGGCCGCGATAACCCGTTCCGGTCCGACAGCGGCGGCGAGCGACTCGGCGAACGCGACATCCACCTGCCCGTGGCGGAAGAGGGACGAGCCGACGATCACGGCGCTTGCCCCGGCGTCCAGGAGATCCCGCGCGCGGTCGATCGTGCGGACTCCGCCGCCGACCCGGCAGCGCAGCCGCGGCGCTATCCGCTGGATGATGACGGCGTTCGACCCGGATCCCATCGCCGCGTCGAGATCGATAACCTGCACGCAGGGGAAACTGCGGAACTTCTCCACCCACCCGTCGATGTCGTCCGAGGCGAGCGCTGGCCGTTTCCCCTGGACGAGCTGGACGACCTGCCCGCCCTTCAGGTCAATAGACGGAATCAGCATTTGGCTATCACAACCGGACCGGAACCCCGGCCGCATGCAGGTGCGCCTTCAGGTCCGCGACAGCGTGCTCCGCGTAGTGAAAGATCGACGCCGCAAGCGCCGCGTCGGCACGCCCGTGGGTGAACACGTCAACGAAATGGTCGAACGTACCGGCCCCCCCCGACGCGATCACCGGGATCGGTACCGCCTCCGAGACGGCCGCAGTCAACTCGCAATCGAAGCCCGACTTCGTCCCATCGCGATCGATCGACGTCAGAAGGATCTCTCCGGCGCCCCGGCCTGCGGCTTCCCGCGCCCACTCCACTGCGTCACGGTCGGTGGCCTGCCGGCCGCTACGGACATAGATCCGAAATCCCGTCGCCTCCCGCTTTGCATCGACCGCCACGATGACCGCCTGGCTACCGTAGCGGCGGGCGAGCGTCGTGAGCAATTCCGGACGCTCGATGGCCGCCGTGTTAAGGCTCACCTTGTCGGCGCCCGCCTCGATCGCCGCCTCCGCGTGCGCCTCGCCGCGGATGCCTCCACCGACACAGAGCGGCAGGAAGATCTCCTGCGCCACTTCGCGGATAGTCTGCGCGAGCGCCTTCCGTTTCTCGATCGTCGCGGTGACGTCAAGGATCACCACCTCGTCGATGCCCTCCACGTTGTAGCGGCGAGCCAGCTCCCCGGGCGCGCCAGCGCTGCGCAGCCCTCCGAAGTTGATGCCCTTGACGACCTGGCCGTTGCGAACGTCGAGGCACGCGATGATCCGCTTCGACAGCATCGCGACTTATCCGTTCCCGTTCACTGACATCCGTTCGAGGACGTTACGGAAGAGGCGCAAGCCGATGTCGCCCGACTTCTCGGGGTGGAACTGCATCCCGACGAGCCGATCACGCTCGACGAGGCTGGCGAACTCGATGCCGTAGGTGGTCGACGCAACGCAGTCTCCCGTCACCGGCGCGGCGTAGGAGTGAGTGAAATAGACCTGATCCCCTTCGGCGACTCCGTCGAGCACCCACGAGTCGCGCGTCCGGCGAAGGCTGTTCCAGCCGACATGCGGCACCTTCAGGCGCTGGCCAACGTCGCTCCCCGCGTCGCCGCCCGCCTCCGTAGCCTCGTCGCCGTTGGCGGACGGCTCGATCAGGCGGCAGCGTCCCGCCATCGCTCCGAAACCGGCCCGCTCGGGCGCCTCGGCGCTCCCCTCGAACAACCACTGCAGACCGAGGCAGATTCCGAGCAACAGGCCTCCACGCTCGACCACGCCCGCGATTGCGCGCCGCCACGTGTTGTCGAGGGCGGACGTGGCGTCGAAGTTCCCGACGCCGGGCACGATGACGCCCCTCACGCTTTCGAGCGCCGCGGGCGCGGCCGGCGTGTCGTAGCGCGCTCCCAGGTGGGTCAGCGCCTTGCGCACCGACGTCAGGTTGCCCGCCCCGTAGTCGATCAACGCGATCCCGCTCACAGCAACTCCTTCGTGCTCGGCAGCATCCGTCCCAACTGCCGGTCCCGCGAACAGGCTACCCGCAGTGCTCGCGCGAACGCCTTGAAGACCGCCTCTACGCGATGATGGCTCGACCGTCCGTAGAGCACCTTCACGTGGACGTTGGCCCTCGCGCCCTGCGCGAAGCCGTCGAAGAAGTCGTCGATCAACTCCGCCTGGAGATCGCCGACGCACCGGGCGCGGAGCTTGAGATCGGTCACGGAATGCACGCGCCCGCTCAGATCGACTGCGGCGACGCCCAGTGTTTCGTCCATCGGCATGATGAAGTATCCCGCCCGGTTGATCCCCCGCTTCGACCCGAGCGCTGCCGCCACTGCCTCGCCGAGGACGATGCCGATGTCCTCCACCGTGTGGTGCTGGTCGACATCGAGGTCGCCTGACGCGTCGATCGTCAGGTCGAACGCACCATGGCGCGCGACCAGCTCCAGCATGTGATCAAGGAAACGGATGCCGGTCCGGACACTGTAGCGGCCCCGCCCGTCGAGCGTGAGGCAGAGGCTGATCCGCGTCTCGGTCGTCTCACGGTTGATCTGCGCCGTCCGGGCGCCGCGCGGCGCGCGTGGCGCGGTCGTGCTCTCCTTCGCCGCTGCTCGCTTCGTCATGGTTCGAATTGCCGCGTCGATGCTCATCCTCCGTCTGTTCCCCGGCGCGTCGACCGCGCGCGGCCCGCGGCGCGCGCTCCCGGATCGGGCAGAACGCGGCGCGCCACCGAAGCGGCGTGCGCACGGAGTCCTTCGGCATTAGCCAGCGAAATGACCGCGGGCGCAATTCGGCGCAGGCCGGCCCGGGTCAGCCGCTGCACGCTGCTGACCCGCACGAAGTCGCCCGCACTCAATCCGCCCCGGGCGCGTGCCGCGCCGCCGGTCGGAAGCACGTGGTTCGAGCCAGTCGCATAGTCGCCCGCTGCCTGCGCGCCGAACGGTCCCGCGAAGACGGTACCCGCATGCGTGATCCGGCGCGCATCGGCGACCGTGTCGGCTACCGCATGCTCGGGGGCGATCCGGTTGGCCAGATCGATCGCGTCGTCCAGCGTCGAAGTGACCACCGCAACGCCATGCGCGGCGATGGATGGCTCGGCCGAGGGATGCTCACCCAACTGCGCGCGCACGCAGGCCACGACTGCCTGCGCAAGCGCCCGGCTCGGAGTCAGAAGAATCGCGCGCGCGTCCGGATCGTGTTCCGCCTGCGCCACGAGATCGGCGGCGATCCAGTCGGGGTTGCCGTCGGACGAGACGACAACGATCTCGGTCGGGCCGGCGTAGAAGTCAATGGGGCAGTCCTGTGCGACCAGCGCCTTGGCCGCAGCTACATAGGCATTCCCCGGACCCACGATCTTGTCTACGCGAGGTACGCTCACCGTCCCGTAGGCTAGGGCGGCTATCGCCTGGGCGCCGCCAATGCGAAACAGCCGGTCCACCCTCGCCTCGACCGCCGCGGCAAGCACCGCCGGAGCCGGATTGGGGCAGACCGCAACCACCTCCCCGACACCTGCAGCCCGCGCGGGAATCGCAGTCATCAACAATGAGGAAGGAAGGGGGTGCCGTCCTCCCGGCACATAGCAGCCAACCCGGTCAAGGGGCGTCACGCGCTGCTCGATCGAGACACCTGGCGCCGCTTCGATCCGCCACCCCTTCGGCACCTGCTTCGCGGCTACGCGCCGGATCCGGCGTGCGGCCTCCGCGATTGCCGAGCGGACGGCCGGCGGGGTTGCCACGGCCCCTGCACTCAGCTCGTTTGCCGGAACCTCAATCGGTCCGTCGAGCCGGTCCAGTCTCCGCGCGTGGTGGCGCAACGCCCGGTCGCCGCGCTTCCGGACATCGTTGACGATCTCGGCGACGCGTTCCGCGACCTGGCCGTCAACATCTCCTGCCGCGCCCCGATCGATGATCGACTGGACAGTGCGTCGATTCGACGAGCTGATGATCTTCACGCATCGATCCTCGTGACGGTGGTCCTCACATCACGATCTTGTTGAGTGGGAATTCGACGATTCCGCGCCCGCCCGCGGAGCTCAGTTTCGGGATCAGCTCCCGCACCGTCCGTTCCTCGAGAACGGTCGAGACGGCCACCCAATTGTCGTCGCTCAGTGGCGAGACGGTGGGGCGCTGCAGCGCCGGGAGCAGCGTCAGGATCGCGTCGAGGTTGGGGCGCTCCACGTTCAGCATCAATCCGACGCGGCCCTGCGCTTCCATCGCCGCCCTCAGCAACAGGGCGATGTTCTCGATCTTCGTCCGTTTCGTCGCGTCCTCCATCGCGCGCCGATTGGCGATCAGTTGCGGGTTCGACTCAAGCACGGTATCGATGATCCGCAGATGGTTCGCACGGAGCGTCGAGCCGGTCTCGGTCGCCTCCACGATGGCGTCTGCCAGATCGGGTGGTTTTACTTCGGTCGCACCCCACGAGAACTCGATGCTGACGTTGACGCCGAGCCGCGAGAAGTACGCTTCCGTGACCCGCACCAATTCGGTCGAGACGTGTCCGCCCTCGAGGTCGCCAGGTTTCTGGAATCGCGAGTCCTCCGGTACCGCCAGGACCCAGCGAACTTTGCGGAAGCTCTGCTTCGAGTAGACCAGGTCCGCGACTCGAATAATGTTGTCGCCGTTGCCGGAACCAGCTTCGTGCTCGGCAATCCAGTCGATCCCGGTCAGACCCGCGTCAACCGCCTCGTCGGCGACGTAGCGTGCCATCTCCTGCGCGCGAATCAGGGTGCAGATGATCTCCGGGTCGTCAATTGTCGGGAAGTAGGAGCGCTCACTGGTGTAGATGTTGAACCCGGCACGGGCGAAGAGCTGCACGGTGGATTCCTGCAACGATCCCTTTGGTATGCCGAGTCGAAGGGTCATGACGCGCCTCCCGCCGCCACGCTGTCCTCTCTGCTTTCCGCGTCGCCGGTCAGTTCCTTGAAGAAGCAGCTCCGTTCTCCCGTATGGCAAACGTTGCCCTCCCCCTGTCGCTCCACGCGGAGCAGAAGGGTGTCATCGTCGCAATCGGTCAGGATGCGTTGCACCTTGAGGCGATTCCCGGAAGTCTCACCCTTCAGCCAGAGTGTCTTGCGCTTCCGGCTGAAGAAGGTAGCGAACCCGGACGCCAGGGTTCTTTCGAGCGCTGTGGCGTTCATGAAGCCGACCATCAGCACCTCGTTACTCGTGTCGTCCTGAACGACAGCCGGCACCAGGCCGCCCATCTTGTCGAAGTCAATCTCCATCGTCGTCGTTCTCCCCGTCCGCGCATAAAAAAAGCCTCGCCGCATCTTCGGCGAGGCCATCATGTCGCGTGCGAGTGTCTGTATGCTGGTCAGTCTACGCGCACCGCCACGGGCCCGCCCCCGGATGGGCATGGTGATGATGATCACCGTGATGACGCCACGCGCGGCCAGCAGTGACTCGCATCGCGCGCGTACCATAACCCAGCGGGTAAGCCCGGTCAAATCCGCTACCGTCCATCTCCCCGTACGCCGCGATGCGCGGATTCCACCGCCAGCCCTCGGGCCAGGATGGCTACTCCGGCCGCGACGGCATCTATAATCGGAAGAGGGACATGAAGTTTGCACTGGCGATTGGTCTGGCGGCATTCCTGCTGGGACTGCCTCAGTCAGCCCGGGCTCAGGGGGACGACGCGGCGGTTGCCGCCCGCGCCGCACTTGACGAGTACATCCGCGCCTGGAACGACGAAGACAACGACGCCATCGCGGCGGTCACCAACTTTCCGCGGATCAGCATCGGCCTCAACGGCCAGATTGTCGTTCGGGACAATCCCGAGGAGATCGTCGTGGACTTCGATCTTCTCCGGGCGGCCGAAGGGTGGGACCATACGACGCTTGACCTGGTCGACGCCACTCAGGTGTCAGCCGACAAGGTTCATTTCCGAGTCGTCACGAGCCGCCGCCAGGCGGATGGATCGCCGTACCGCACCCTACCCGCGCTCTACATCATTACCAATCAGGACGGCCACTGGGGCCTACAGGTCCAGTCCGTCCTGCCTCCGACGTTTTCTGCCCGCTAGGCAGACTCCTGCGCCTCGCGGCCGATCATCACTTCGGTCGCCTTGACGATGGCGGTAGCTTCGTCGCCCCGCTTGAGACGGACTTCGTCGACGGCGTCTCGCGTGATGACGGCGGTCAGGATCTGGTCGCCGATGCGGAGGCGTACCTGGGCGAGAAGGCCTTCGCGGCGGACTTCTTCCACAACGCCGCGCAGACGATTGCGACCGCTCAGCGAAACCAGCACGCCGCCGCCGCTGGGGCGGCGACGGCGGCGGTCGGGAGGCGCCCCGCGGCCAGCGAGAAGGCGCGTCACTTCCTCCTCTGAGATGCGGTGATGGCCGCCCTCGGTTCGCAGGGAACGGACAGCGCCCTTGTAGATCCAGCGCTTCAGTGTCGAGTAGCCGATGCCGAGTCGGTCGGCCGCTTCACGGACGGTCAGGAACGGCATGGTTGCACAGGCTGTACTAATCGACTCAAATCGTTTGACCGTACTGACTGGAATCATACTATATTGTTCGAATGCGAGGTCGCGCGGCTCTGCTCGCGAGCGTCTTGGGACTACTGACGGCGTGCGGCGGTTCCGCGGGCCGGAATGGCGCCGAGGCCGAAAGCGGTGATGCTGCACCGATCCTGGTCTCGGCGGCCGCCAGTCTTTCGGAAGTGATGGCGGTGATTGCGGAGCGATACGAGGCGGAAACCGGGACAGCGGTCCGGCTGAACGTCGCCGGGTCGCAGATGCTGGTATCCCAGATTGTTGAAGGTGCGCCAGTCGATCTGTTCGTCAGCGCAGACGTGTTGCAGATGGAGCGCGCGGCTGCGGCCGGCCGACTTGAGGCCGGCAGCCGGGTCGATCTCCTGACCAATCAACTTGTCGTCGTCGTGCCGTCGGACCGGCCCGGCAGCGTGGCGGGCCCGGAAGACCTGGCGCACGAGTCGATCGGACGCCTTGCCGTGGGCGATCCCGAGGCGGTGCCGGCCGGCGTGTACGCGCGCGACTGGCTCCGCGCGGCCGGCATCTGGGACGCGCTTGCTCCGAAGGTGGTTCCCGCAAGCAACGTCCGTGCCGCGCTTCGCGCCGTGGAGTCAGGCGCCGCCGACGCGGGCGTCGTCTACCGAACTGACGTGCAAACGACCTCCGGGGCGACCGTAGCCTTCGAGGTGCCGATCAACGACGGTCCGGCCATCGTGTATCCCGCGGCCATCACCGCCGACGCACCGAATCGCGCGGGCGCCGCGCGTTTCCTCCACTATCTTCAGTCGTCCACCGCGCGCCGGCTGTTCGACGAAGCGGGGTTCGTCGCTCTGCCATGATTGCCGAGCTGATCGAGGTGACCGGCTTCACGCTGCTGATGGCGGCGGTGGCAACGGTCCTGATGCTGCCGCCGGGAATCGCGATCGCGTGGGTGCTCGCCCGCCGCCGGTTCCGGGGACGATCGGTCGTTGAAACGCTCGTCTCCCTGCCGCTGGTGGTGCCGCCGGTCGCTACGGGGCTTCTGTTGCTGAAGCTGTTCGGGCGCCGCGGGCCTATCGGTGCGATGCTCGAACCGCTCGGGGTGGAGGTCGTCTTCACTTGGCGTGGCGTCGTCATCGCGATGGCGGTGATGGGCCTGCCGCTCCTCATCCGGACCGCCCGCGCCGGGTTCGAACAGGCGGATCGCCGCTACGAGGAGGTGGCGGCGACGCTGGGCGCGAGGCCATGGCGTGTCTTCCATACCGTCAGCCTGCCCCTGGCCCGCCGCGCTCTGCTCGCCGGGACGGTGCTCGGCTTCTCGCGCGCCATCGGCGAGTTCGGCGCGACAATCATGCTGGCCGGCGCGCTGCCGGGGGCGCGCACGCTATCGGTCGCCATCTACCGCAATGCGGAGTTGGGCCGCGACACGGCGGCCATGGTGCTGATTGGTGCGGCGGTCGCGATTGGATTCGCAGCGGTTCATCTGTCGAATCGCCTCGGAGCGACATCATGAGCGGGCCAGCCGCGACGCGCGAGAGTGTCTCCGCGCCGCCGGTCGTGATAGACATCCGCCTCCGTCAGGGGGGGTTTGCGCTCGAACTGCACGAGACCATCGAAGCTAGCACCGTCGCGCTGTTCGGGCCATCCGGATCCGGCAAGACGACGACGCTCGCCGCCGTCGCTGGTCTCCGCCGGCCCGACGCCGGTCGGATTCGGATCGGCGACCGTGTGCTCTTCGACGACATCCGGGGGATCGACGTGCCGCCCCACGACCGCCGCGTCGGCTACGTTCCACAGGATCTCGCACTCTTCCCGCACCTGGACGTTCGCGGCAACGTGATGTACGGCGCGCATGGCGATCGCCGCACGAGGCGGCATGGCATGGATCCAGCCGCGACACACGCGCCAATCCTCGCACTGCTCGAGATCGACGCGCTTCTCGATAGGTCGGTGGGAAGTCTGTCCGGCGGCGAGCGCCAGCGCGTGGCCCTGGCCCGTGCCCTGGTGACCGAGCCGGATCTACTGCTGCTCGACGAGCCGCTCGCCGCGCTCGACGCCAGCCTGCGCGGCCGCATCCTGCCGTATCTTGAGCGGGTGCGTGATGAACTGGGCACGCCCATGCTCTACGTCTCGCACTCGGCGGAGGAAGTGCGCCGCGTCGCAGAGCGCGTAATCGTGCTCGATCAGGGACGCGCACGTCTCGCGGGCGTGCCCGCCGACGTCCTCACGTCCGTTCCCTAGGCCGCATCGCCGGGCTGATAGACTTGCCGCGTTTCGCTGCGGCCTGGCGGGCAGCGCCAACGGCGGTCGGATTCGATTGGAGGACTTACGATGAGCGGCGTAAGGGTGCTGGTCGGAACGCGAAAAGGGGCGTTCGTCCTGTCAGCAGACGGGTTGCGTGCGGACTGGACGGTCGATGGTCCCCACGCTGCCGGCTGGGAGGTCTTCCATGTCGCCGGTTCGCCTGCCGACCCGAACCGTGTCTATGCGGCGCAGTACGCGGACTGGTTCGGCCAGGTGGTACAGCGCTCCAACGACGGTGGCCGGACGTGGGAAACGGTCGGAAACGATTTCGCCTACGAAGGGGACGCCGGCACGCACCTCTACTACGACGGCACGCCCCACCCGTTCGAGTTCAAGCGCGTGTGGCATCTGGAACCGTCATCCACCGATCCCGACCATGTCTACGCTGGCGTGGAGGATGCGGCACTGTTCCGGACAACGGACGGCGGTCAGTCGTGGTGCGAGCTGCCCGGTCTGCGCCAGCATCCGAGCTCACCGAAGTGGCAGCCTGGCGCCGGCGGCATGTGCCTCCACACCATCCTGCTCGATCCGTCGGGCAGCGGTCGCATCTACGTCGCCATCTCCGCCGCCGGGGCGTTCCGGAGCGACGATGCCGGCGCGACCTGGCGTCCGATAAACCGCGGCCTCCGCTCGCCGGACATGATTGCGGACAACCCCGAGGGGGAGGTCGGCCACTGCGTGCATCGCCTCGCGATGCATCCGTCGCGGCCAGATGTTCTGTACATGCAGAAGCACTGGGACGTGATGCGGAGCGACGACGGCGGCGATTCCTGGCGTGAAGTGAGCGGCAACCTTCCGTCCGACTTCGGGTTCCCCATCGCCGTCCACGCGCACGAACCAGAGACGATCTACGTCGTTCCGATCAAGAGCGACTCGGAACACTATCCGCCCGACGGCCGGCTGCGTGTCTACCGGAGCCGGAACGGTGGGGGCGAATGGGAGGCGCTGACTGAGGGTCTGCCGCAGCAGCACTGCTACGTCAATGTCCTGCGTGACGCGATGGCGGTCGACACCGTCGATCCATGCGGCGTCTATGTCGGCACGACCGGCGGCCAGGTTTACGTTTCGAATGACGGGGGCGATCGCTGGGCGCCCATCGTTCACGACCTTCCGCCAGTGCTTTCGGTGGAGGTCCAGACGCTGGGATGACCGGACCGGCCTCCGCGCCGACGCCCGCGGCGGGAGACGCCCGCACCGCCCGGTGCCTGGTGACGGTCGTACTTCCGGCGCAACTCTGCACGCTGGCCCACGTCGAACGAGAAGTTCGGGTTGCCGTCGCCGGCGAGGATGCGAACCTGACCCAGCGTACCCTCCTGGACGCACTCGAGCGGGCCTATCCGATGCTCCGCGGCACGATTAGGGACCACGTGACACGCCAGCGCCGTCCCTACCTCCGCTTCTTCGCCTGCGGGGAGGACGTCTCGCACGATTCTCCAGACGCGCTTCTTCCACGGGAAGTCGGCGATGGCGTCGAACCGTTCCTTGTCATCGGCGCCGTGGCTGGTGGCTAGCAGTCCGCGCCGTGGAACGGTGCAGGCTGCCAGGTAGGCGAGGCTTCGGACGACCGTTGGTGTAGCGTAGGCAGGGACGAGGTCTGTCGGGATGAAGCGCCACACGAGCCTGGTGCCGTTGTCGCGCGACCATCATCATGGACTGGTGATGGCCGAGCGGTTGATCCTGGGGCGGTCTACCAATCCGAACGCCGACTGGCCGGAGGATCGCTGCGAGCAGGTATCCCGGCTCATTGCCTTCTTCGAGAGCGACCTCCGGCCGCACTTCGACGCGGAAGAGGCGCATGTCTTCCCTGCCGCGACGAGGGAGATGGAGGAAGGCGGGCGCGAAGTGGCGGCGCTGGTGGCGGACCACGAGGCGATGCGGGCGCTGATTCGCGGCTTCGAGGCGGATGCAGTCAGCCGCCTGGACGACCGCCTTACGGCGTTCGGTCTTCTTCTCCGCGGGCACATCCGCCGCGAGGAAAACGATCTGTTCGAGGGGATGCAGGTCGCGTGCGAGCCTGCGACGCTGGCCATGGTCGGCGCGGCACTTGCCTCCGCGCCGCTAGGCCGCGGAGCCGCCTGCGCGGTGCCGCCCCGGACCGAGTAACGAGCTGGACGGCCGTTGCCGCACGGGCGCGTTATCCTTGCCGTTGATCGAGTTTCAACAGGAGGGACTCCGATGCTTCCACCACTGGCACGGACGGACCGGTCGACCGGGTTTGTGGCGGCCCTTGCGGCCCTCGTACTCGCCGCCGCCTGCGGCGGGGGGACGGAACTGGTGGAGGAGATACCCGTCGCCGCGATGGCGGACGTCACCGTGTTCGAGGGGGCGCGGCTGATCGTCGGGGACGGGAGCGGGCCCATCGAGAACGCCACCTTCATCGTGGACGGCGACCGCTTCACGGCGGTGGGCGCGACCGGCGCGGTGGACGTCCCCGACGGTGCGACACGCGTCGATCTCGCGGGACGGACGGTCATCCCGGCGATTCTCGACACCCACGTCCATCTGTCGCGGACTCGCGACGAGTTGATCGCCGACCTGGAGCACCGCGCCTACTACGGCGTCGGCGCGGCGATGAGCCTGGGACAGGACGAGGGGGACGACGTCTATGCCATCCGCGGGATGGAGGTGCCGGGCGCGGCACGCTATCGGACCGCGGGCAAGGGGATCACGCGGCCGGAGCCAGGGCGCTCGGAGATCCCGTTCTGGGTCAACACCGAGGGAGAGGTGCGCGCGGCCGTGCGGGAGCTGGCCGAGCTTGAGGTGGACATCGTCAAGCTGTGGGTCGACGACCGGAACGGGCAGTACGAGAAGCTGACGCCCGATCTCTACGCGGCGGCGATCGACGAGGCGCACCAGCACGACTTGCTCGTGACTGCACATATCTTCACGCAGGAAGATGCCAAAGGGCTGCTCGAGGCGGGCATCGACGCGTTCGCCCACGGCGTGCGCGACATGGACGTCGACGACGAGTTCGTCGAGATGGTCCGAGCGCGGCCGAACGTGGTGCTGGTGCCGAACCTCGCGGCGCGGGGCGCGGCGGAGGATCTGTCGTGGCTGAGCGGCACCATTCCCGGCGACCAGCTTGCCGAGCTGCAGTCCAGTTTCGTGGACCGGCCTGACGTGGCGGAGCGGTTCGCCGTGCAGGGCCGCAACCTGGGCCGGCTGGCGAGTGAAGGCATGACGATCGCGCTCGGCACCGATGGCAACAACGCCTGGCAGCCGCATGTGGAAATGGCCGACATGGTCGCTTCCGGCATGACGCCGCACGACGTGCTGATAGCTGCGACGGGGAACAGCGCCGAACTGATGAACCTGCCCGACGCGGGAACCGTGGCGGGCGGGAAGAGCGCCGACTTTGTCGTTCTCGAAGCGAATCCACTGGACGACATCACCAATACACGCCGGATCGAGTCGGTCTACATGCGCGGGCAGATGGTCGATCGCGACGCGCTGAGCCAGAAGTTCCTGGGCGGGGGAGGGGACTGACGGCCCGCGCCCCGGCGCGCGCGACGGAAGTGCCGCTAGCGCGACGGATAGCCGCCCACCCAGACCGGGCTGGACCAGGCCATGGCGTCGTTCACCTGGACGACGCGGACATAGTAGTAGTCCCCCTGACGTGGCGCATCCTCGTCGGTGTAGCGGAACGTCACGTCACGCGGGCCGTCGCGGATGAGCCGGCGCAGCGTGATCCGGTCCTCGGGATAACCGTCGGCCGCCAGCACGCGCGTCATACCGCTCGTGTGGAGCGGCAGCCGCACCTGTTCCGCCACGATGTCGGCGGGCGGGCGGAAGAAGGGCGGCGCCGATCCGGTCTCGCGCGCGGCATCGAGGTTCAGCACGATCGACGCGTCGGGGCGGATGTCCGTCAGGGTCAGCCGGATCGAGCTCGCATCGCCCCGCGTATGAGTCATGAACCGGGCGCCGTTCCCCTCCGGCTCAAGCGCCTGCGTCGTCGGATTGACGAAGTCGGTTGCCGCGATCCGCGCGAGCGCCGCGCCCTCGACGCGCAGCTCGCCGCGCCAGTGCCGCCAGCCGCGTGGCGCGTCCCCAGGATGGCGCGGCGTCGCGTCGGACGTGAACGACAGCAGCCATTCCTCCACGTCCGCCGGTCGGCCGCCGCCCGCGTCGAGCGCGTAGGTTTCGCTCCAGATCGACTCGTCGTTCTTCAGCAGCGTGATCGAGGCGATCGGCGCCGTGCCGATCACGCGACCCGACACCTCACGCGACTCGGCGTACGCCGTCCGCTGGCCCATGGGGCTGTCGTTGACCGTCACGTCCAGGATGATGCGGTCGCCGGTCGTGGCGTACGTCCGCCGTTCCCGCATCGCGTCAAAGATCGCGTCGCGTGAGCGTTCCGGCGCGAGCACCGCCCCGAGACCGCCCCGATGCGCCAGTGTGTTCCGGTTCGGTGCCGAATATCCGGGGTGCGACAGATGATCGTCGGAAGCCGCGACCAACCCCACCTGGTGGCCATGTGACAGGTACTGTCGCGCGAACCACTCGAACGTTCCGTGCATCGACATCATTTCGATCAGCGGTTCGAGCTGCGCATCCGACTGCCGATAGTCGCCCGGATTGTGCGCGTGCGGGATTACCACGACGTCTTCCGGGTCGTAGCGGGCGTGCAGCTCGCGGTACAAGTCGGAAAGCACCGGATGCTCCAGCGCCGAGACCCGCTCGCGCCCCTCGGCGGTTCGGAGCAGCACGTTGTGATGGCCGCCGAAACGGGCGTGCCGCGTCCACTCCCAGCCGAGATACGGAATGAACCGCCCCGGTTCGTCGAACGACAGCACCGCCTGCCGGGATGTCTCCCACTCGGCGTCGTCCATCCACGTGTCGTGGTCGGAGTGCGTCACGAAGTCGAGACGGGCGTCGTCCCGCGCGAACGTCATGAAGAACTCGACCGTGCCGATACCCTCGGCATAGCCGGAGTGCCCGTGCGTGTCACCCCAGTAGATTCGCCGCTCGGGATTCTCGACCACCAGGATCGGATTGGAGTCGCCCGCTATCGCGCCGTCCTCCGAGCGGATCTCCACCCAGTGGGGCCCCGGTTCGTCGAGCGTCAATTCCACGATGCTGATGGGATCCGTGCCGGCCGGTGTCGTCGCGCGCGCTTCGCCGTCAATCAGGACGTCGAATGCCGGGATCGGTCCGGTCGCCCGGTTGAAGAAGGCATCCTCCGCGCGGACCGACAATTCGAAGCTCTCGCCCGGCGTTACGACGCTTGGCGCGAAGCCGTGGACGCCCGCCACGCTCGTGCCGCTCACGACGAAGGGGAGGATCGGCAGCGGCCGCCATTCGCCCGAGCCGTCCAGGTCGACATAGAGCGGCAACGGCATACGGGCGCTCGACGTGCTGGTCATCAACAGCCCCGGGCCGCCGCCGGTAGTATCGCCGTAGGTGATGGTTACCGTCTCGCCCGGATCGAGAGTGCCCGACGCGAGGCGGAACACCAGCGCCGGCTCCGGCGAGCGGAAGCCGCCGTGTGGTCCGCTCGCCATGTACACGTCGGTCGTGAAGCGCACATCCCCGTCGCTCGTCGCGATCGTGACGTAGCCGTCGGCGGACGGGTCGTCGGTCTGGTAGGGACCGTTGTTCACGCTGAAGTGCCGTGCAACCCAGAAGCCACCGCCCGTCGCCACCGGCTCGCTGCCCGCCGTCCAGATCTGGCGAATCGTCTGATGGCTGCGCGCCTCGAAGGGGCCGAGCGACTCCGCCGTCAGCGTGCCGAGGGACCCCTGGACGTCGTGCAGGGAGAATTGCCGCACCAGCCGGTCGACATTCGCTCCCTGCCGGCGAGCGGCGGCGCCGGTCGGCGGGAGCGTCGCCTGCAACCGCACGTTCGGGCCGCCCAGCCCCACTTCGTTGCCCGCCAGCGCGTACGCGTCAACCCAGTCGGCCAGGATGCGCGCCCGCTCGGCGATCGTCTCCTCGTCTGTCGGCTGCGCCGCGACCGCAGCCTTGAGTTGCTCGACCTCAGCGCGCAGGGCGGGCGACAGATAGTCTTCGCTCACGGCCGGATCGCTCGGAGCGTTGCACATGGCGACGCCCGCTCCCAGCGCAACGAACGCGAATGGCATCCACCGCCGCATGGATCAGACCGGCACGAAGGCGAGGAAGCGCCTTGGGTTATCGACCAGGATCTTCCGGATGGTTTCTTCCGGGACCCCGGCGAATCGCAGTTTGGGAACGAACTGCATCAGCACGGATGCCCATCCGTGGCCGTAGAAGCGCTTGAACTGGCGGACGTTGCCCATGTCGGACGAGAGCAGGATGTGATCCTCGAGACCGGCGTCGAGTAGCTCCTGCACCATCCGCACCTTGTCCGCGGCCGGAATGTCGGAGCGTCCCATCTCGTGCCCCAGCGTGTCGAGGCCGATGAAGGCGCCGCGTTCGGCTACCGCGCGGTGGGTGCCGAGCGGATCGTGCTCCGGCCTGATGGTCGCCATGTGGCCGATCACCACGTGCGAGAGGTCGACGCCTGCCCCTTCGATCACGTCCATCTGCTCCACGGCGCAGCTCGGGCAGCTCTCGTGCGGGGTATGCGTGAAAATCGGCAAGCCCGTCCGCAGGTGCGCGCGGGCAACCGCGCGGTGCACCTTCCGCTCGTCGGGCCGCATCTCCAGGGACGAGGCGATCTCGCCGAACGCGCCCCAGCGCTGTGCGGCTGCGTCGGCCACCAGTTCCTCTACGAGTTCATCTTCCGACATCTCGGCGACCCGCACGGGATAGATGGCGAACCCGATGTCCTGGAAATAGCTGCCGGCGGCGACGATCCGCACCTCGCTCCGGTCGGCGATGGCCTGCAGGTTGCGCACCTGCTCGCCCGTCCGCCGGCCGGTTGCCGCATCGACGATGCAACCGAGGCCATCGAATGCGCAGGCGCTCAGTTCTTCCACCGCCAAGTCGATGTCGGCTCGCCCGACATGTTCATGGAAGAGCGTCGCTCCCTCGTCCAGTTCCGCCGGGTCGACGTCCCCCTGAAGGGTTCGGATGATCGCGCCGGCGGCGAAGTCGGGCGGTTCCGCGCTGGTGAACCGCTGTTGCGCGACAAGCGGTCTCGAACCCGTGATAACGGCTCCCGCGCCCGCCGCCAGCATCCCCTGTCCAATGCGGCGGAGCGCCTCGCGACGGGTCGGTCGTCCGTTGGTCATGGTGGGCCTCGGATTGCTCGGCATTGGCGTGTTGGGGCATCCTACTACTCAAATGGCGATCCCGGCGACCACCCCAGCGTCGTCGTCCGATCCGCTCGGCCCCGACGGGGCCGACGACGAGATTCGATGCCTTCGCGCTCTCGAGCAGAAGGTCCTCTGGCTGTCGGTATGGATGATTCACCACGCCAACCACCTCCGTCCGCCACGTGACGGACTGAAGGTAGGGGGGCATCAGGCATCATGCGCGTCGGTCGCGACGCTGATGACGGCGCTGTATTTCGATGCCCTCCGCCCTGCCGACAGGGTCGCCGTCAAGCCGCATGCCAGCCCGGTCTTTCATGCCATCCAGTACCTGCTGGGCAACCAAGCACGGGATCAGCTCGAACGGTTCCGGGGCTTCGGGGGCGCGCAGTCGTATCCGTCGCGGACGAAAGACCGCGACGACGTGGACTTCTCGACGGGTTCCGTCGGCCTGGGCGTGGCGATGACCAGCTTCGCGGCGCTGGTGCAGGACTACCTTCGCCTGCGCGGTGTCGGAACGGACGGACCGCCCAGCCGGATGATCGCCATCGCCGGCGACGCGGAGTTCGATGAGGGGAACATCTTCGAGGCGCTGGTCGAGTCCTGGAAGCAGGATGTGCGGAACGTCTGGTGGGTCGTCGACTACAACCGCCAGAGCCTGGACGCAGTGATGGCCGAGCGCTTCTCGGATCGTATCGCCACCATCGTCCGCGACCTCGACTGGCGCGTCGAGGTATTGAAGTACGGCCGCCTGTTGACTGACGTGTTTCGCAGACCGGGGGGCGATGCGCTTCGGCAGTGGATCGATTCTTCCGACAACGCCTTGTACTCCGCGCTCGCCTACAAGGGCGGTGCGGCTTGGCGCGTGGAGCTGATCCGCGACCTGGGCGACACTCACGGCATCCGGACGTTGCTCGACGAACACGACGACGAGGCGCTCGGGCGACTCATGACGAATCTGGGCGGTCATGACCTCGCAACCGTGAGAGATGCGTTCCGCGCCGTCACCGACGATCGGCCTACCTGCTTCATTGCCTACACCATCAAGGGCTACGGTCTGCCCCTCGCAGGACACAAGGACAATCACGCCGGCTTGATCACCCCGGATCAGATGGCGGCGTTCCAGCAACAGATGGGCATCGGCGACGGCGAGGAATGGGATCGATTCGCGGGGCTGGACATGCCTCCGGAAACGCTGGAGGCGTTCCTTGACCGGACGCCGTTCGCGCAGGCGCCGACCGGATCGCGTCGGCGCCGCGCCGCAGAGGTTTCCGTTCCGGAGCGATTCGAACCACCTGCGGCGCTGGCCGACGGCCGGCTGTCGACGCAGGAGGCGTTCGGCCGTTTCCTCTCGGACCTCTCGCGCCGCCATCCGGCCCTGGCGGATCGCATTGTCACGTCGTCGCCGGACGTTACGGTGTCGACGAATCTCGGATCGTGGATCAACCGGCGCCACATCTTCGGCCGGCGCGACCGGGGCGATCTCTTCAAGGACGAGCGGATCCTCTCGGCGCTGAACTGGGAAATCTCCACCCACGGGCAGCACATCGAGCTGGGTATTGCGGAGAACAACCTCTTCATCCTGCTGGCCGCCCTCGGCCTCAGCGCGCCGCTCTTCGGCGAGCGCCTTCTGCCGATCGGGACCGTGTACGATCCATTCATCAGCCGTGGCCTCGACGCGCTCAACTACGCCTGCTACCAGGACGCGCGCTTCATCATCGTGGGCACGCCGTCGGGGATCTCGCTTGCCGCTGAAGGTGGCGCGCATCAGTCGATTTACGAACCGCTGATCGGGATGGGACAGCCGGGACTGACGTCATTCGAGCCGGCGTACGCCGACGAGCTGTGCGAGCTCCTCCGCTGGAGCTTCGAGCACATGCAGGCGGACGATGGAGGTTCCGTCTATCTTCGGCTGTCGACCCGCCCGATTCCGCAGCCGGAACGAGACTTCACGCCGAAAGTGGCCGCAGATGTTTCGGCGGGCGGCTACTGGCGCGTCCCGCCGGGCCCGCGCGCGGAGCTGGTCATCGTGGCCTGCGGCGCGGTCCTGCCGGAAGCCGTCGAGGCGCACCGGCAGATTGCCGAGGACGATCCCGATGCGGGGCTGCTCGTCGTCACCTCCGCCGACCGCTTGTACCGCGGCTGGATGGCGGGACACCGAACGCCGCCGGGCGAGCCCCGCCCCAAGGCGCAGATCGAGCGGTTGCTGGATGCGGTTCCGGCGGAGGCCGGCCTGGTTACCGTTATCGACGGCCACCCCGCGGCGCTCAGTTGGCTTGCCGGTGTCAACCGCCACCTGGTAGCACCTCTCGGCGTGGACAGCTTTGGCCAGTCAGGCGACATACCCGACCTCTACCGCCAGTATCGCCTCGACACGGACGCGATCGTCGACGCCGCGGCCAGACTACTGATCGCAGGACGCCGGCGGTGAGGCGACCATGACGCACGCATCCGTCGAGATCCTGATGCCCGAGGTCGCCGCCTCGATGACCTCGGCGACCTTGGCCGCCTGGCTCAGGCAACCGGGTGACCGCGTGACGGCGGGAGAACCGATCGCGGAAGTCGAGACCGACAAGACGACCGTCGAACTCGAGTCCCCTGCCGACGGAATCCTCGACGACATCCGGGTCGACGCTGGTACCGAAGGCGTGCGGGTGGGTACTCTCCTCGGCCGCATACGTCCCGCCGCCGAAGACGATGCCGACGCACCGCCTGTGTCCTCCCCGCCTGCTCCCGTCCGCCGCGGGGCTCCCTCAGCGGCATACCCGGCAGCCGGTCGGCGTGAAACCCCGGCCGCCACCCCTCTCGCCGCCCGCATGGCGGCTCACGCCGGCATGGACATCACGGCCGTAGCCGCCAGCGGCGCGGGTGGCCGGACAACGAAGCACGACGTTGAACGGACCCTGGGTGTGGTGGCGTCGCCTGGAGAGCCGATGCCCGCTGCGGGGCGAGAAGCGCCGCCGGCGTCTCCGCTGCTGCCCGGCCTGTCCTCGGACATACCGTACCGGGACGAAGCGCTGACCGCCGTGCGTCGCGTCACCGCCGAACGGATGGCGAACGCCAAGAGCGCCGCGCCGCACTTCTATCTCTCGATCGACTGTGCAGTCGACCGGTTGCTGAAGAGGCGCGCGAAGGCGAACGCCGCCGTCGCCATGGACCAGGCGCTCACGCTGAACGACATCGTCGTCCGCGCCGCCGCACTCGCCCTGGCGGCTGTTCCCGAAGCGAATGTGGCCTGGACCGGCGCCGCGATCCGCCGTTTCGCGCGCGTCGACCTTGCCGTCGCGGTCGCGATCGACGGCGGTCTGATAACGCCGATTGTCCGCGCCGCCGACACCAAGGACGTCATGACGATCGCCGCCGAATTGCGCGACCTTACCGATCGGGCTCGCGTCGGCCGGCTCGCTCCGGGGGAATACACGGGCGGCACCTGCACCGTATCGAACCTCGGGATGTTCGGCGTTTCGAGTCTCTATCCGATTCTGAATCCGCCGCAGGGGTGCATTCTTGGCATCGGCGCGGTGCAGGAACGCCCCGTTGTCCGGAAGAAGAAGGTGCGTGCCGCACGGATGCTGACGGCGACACTCGCCGCTGACCACCGGGCGCTGGATGGCGCGACGGGCGCGGATCTGCTTCGGACGTTTCGCAGACTGCTCGAAGACCCCGGCCTGCTGTTCGCATAAGATCGCCCGGTTTCGATGGCCGCCACCTTCTCCACCTTCGCCTCCACCGTGCAGGGGGAGACTGCGTTCGCCGTCCTCGCCGCAGCGAAGCGGTTGATTGCCGCGGGCAAGGACGTAGTCGAACTGGAGATTGGCGACAGCCCGTTTCCGACCTCGCCGTCCGCCCTCGAAGCCGGCATCGCGGCACTCCGGGCGGGAGAGACGCGTTACGGTCCGTCTCTCGGTCTGCCGGAGTTTCGTGCTGCCGCGGCGGCCTACGTCAACCGCGAGTACGGGTTGTCGGCGACCGCCGACAACGTCGTTGCGGGACCCGGCGCCAAGATCTTCGAGCAGTTCTTCTGCGAGGCGTTCGTCAATCCGAACGACGGCGTCCTGATCTTCAGTCCGCACTTTCCAACCTATCCCGCGAACGTACAGCGGCGTGGCGGACGGACGGTGATTTCCAGGCTGCGCGCGTCGCGTGACTTTCGTCCCGAACTGAATGAAGTCGAACGGTTCCTGGCGGAGGACCCGAGCCCGAAGGCCATCATCCTGAACTCTCCGCACAACCCGACCGGGGGTATAGCGACGCTGGACGATCTCGAGCAGTTGGCGCGATTGATCCGCGGTCGAGACGTGGCGGTCTTCAGCGACGAGCCGTACGACGCGATGGTCTGGAGGGGGCGGCACCACTCCTTGCTGGCGCAGCCGGGAATGTTCGATCAGTGCATCGCGGCCTACACGTTCAGCAAGTCCTTCAGCATGAGCGGCTGGCGGCTCGGCTTCGCGGTTGGGAGTGCGCCCGCGATCGAGAAGTTCGGCCTGTTCGCCAACACGTCGCTGTCGTGCGTTCCGCCGTTCGTGCAGCGGGCGGGAATGGCTGCCATGGCGGCGGACCAGGTGGTGCGGGACGAGCGGATGGATGATTTCCGGCGGAAAGTAGTGCTGTTGGTCGAGGGCCTCAACACGATTGATGGCGTCGAATGCCTCTCACCCGGCGGAACCTTCTACGTCTTCCCGTCCGTCAAACCGATCTGCAACAAGCACGCCATCACGTCGCACGGGCTGGCGCTGTACCTGCTGGAAGGAGCGGACGACGACAAGGGCGTCGCCTGCCTCGGCGGCGAGTGCTTCGGCTCCGCGGGCGCCGGATTCCTGCGGTTGAGCTGTGCCGAGCCCGATGAGCGTCTGGCGGACGCCGTCGCGTTCATCGCGGAAGCGGTCACGCGAAGCGACCGGATAGCGGCCTGGTTGAAGGCGCGTCCCGAGTACCGCCTGAGCGGCCTCTACGCCGAAGACTGACCGCTACTGCAGTCCCTCCGCGTTCTTCATCAGGTTGAGGTGCGTCTCCGCAGTTTCGAGGCCGCCTTCCTGCCACCCGGTGCGTCCGTCACTGTTGGCATCGACGCCGGCGAGTAAGGCCTGGGCGAGGTCGTTCAACTCGGCGACCAGGTCCGCGGCGTCGCCAGCCGACGTGGCCGCATCGATCTTCTGCGCCAGCATGACGATCTCGTCTGCTCGAGCAACGGTGTTGTGCGCCGAGGTTGCGACGTGCTCGGCGTGCGTCTTGACTGCATCCGACGCGTCATCGGAGTTGGCCGCCGCCATGATGTGCTTGGCTGCGCCTTCGGCCGCCTGCTTCACGCCGTAGCCGGCGCCGGGGCCGTTCTCGATCTGGGACGGGTCGACGGCGTGGAGCACATGCGCGGTATGCCGCTTCATGGCGTCGAGGTCGCTCGGGTCCCGTCCCGCCAATCCGGCGTGCTGCGCCGCGATACGCGCCTCGGCGATGGCCGCGGGTAGCAGACCAACCATGTCCGGAGTGTCGTTCCACCTGTCGGCGACATGGCCGATGTGGTTGTGGGCTTGTGCTTCCGCCTGTTGCACACCTGCGAACGCGACAAGGGCCAGCGCCAGGCTCAGGATGCCGATCCAGGTTGCTCGTGTCATCAGCTGCCTCCTTCGTTCGGGGTCGCCTTGCGGCCGGATCCGGGGAATCGCCATTGGGTTTATATACCGCGCGGGATGGTGGGACAAGCTCGCGCGACACTCTGGTTGCGTGTCCCTCATTCTCGGCATCGAAAGGCGCGGGCGACTCGACATGTGTGAGCCGGCATGTCTGCAATCGGTCCCTATCCGCTATGCTGTAGTTGAGACGCCCTGCCGGAATCCCATGATGCGCCATCCTCTGCTTCGTTTCGTACCGCTGCTCGTCGCCGCCGTGGCGTCAATGGCGAGCGATTGCGGGCAGGGCCCGCGCGGGTTGCAGCCGACCCAGCTCGCGACCGCGCGTCTGGTCTTCGTCAGTCGGCCGGCCGCCGAACCGCCGCCCGGGCAGGCCGCAGATTTCAGCGGCTGCCTCGAGCGCATGGGTCAGGTCACGAATGTCCAGCCGAGTTGGCGGAACTTCCAGACGATTCCGCTAGTCGAGACGGCTCCCAACACCTTCGAGATCAGCTTCAACGACGTGCCCGTCGGCGTCACGAATTCGTTCACGGTGCGCGATCGGAACGAGTGCCGGCGCAACCCGGTTGGCAACGGCCGCGTCACCGCCGGGGTCAGTATCAACGGCACGCCAATCGAAACGGTGGACCCGGCCACCGGCGGCATGTTCTTCGATATCGACGCCACCGGCATGGTTTCGTCCCCGAGACCGACCGGCTAGTCAGGCGGATAGCTTCCGTGCCGACCATCGCCGGTAACGCTGCGCGGACGCTCACCGCGTCGCTTGCCTTCGCCGCAGCCATTGCGACAGCGACACCGGCGCTTCGCGGACAAGATCCCGGCACTGGCGACGCCGACGTCGTCCGCGCGATTCGAACCGAGGGCGCCGACCGGTCGGAGGCCATGACTATCGTCCGGTGGCTGAGCGATGTCTACGGCCCGCGCGTGACCGGCACCCCCGCTATCGAGGCGGCAGGCGCCTGGGCGGCGGAACGGATGCGGTCGTGGGGTCTCGACGTGCATGAGGAGCGCTTTGCGTACGGCCGCGGCTGGTCGCTCGAGCGGTTCCACGCCCACATGGTCGAGCCTCAGGTGATGCCGATCATCGGCTATCCGCGTGCGTGGACCCCGAGTACGGCCGGAACGGTGACGGCGGAAGTGGCTCGGGTCGACCTCGATTCCGCGGCAGGGCGCACTCGCGCCCGCGGTACGCTCCGGGGCAAGGTGGTCCTTCTGCAACCGGAACGCGAGGTGGCGATGCTCGAGGGGGACGTCGTCCTTCGAATGGACGACGAGCTTCTCGCCCGCGCGGCCAGGCCCGGAAGAGAGGAGGCCCTGGGCAGCGGCGGCACCGGTCCCCGCCTCAATGCCGCGCTTCATGAGTACCTCGTCGAAGAGGGGGTCGTGGCGGTGCTCGATCGGGGCAGCGACGTTGCCCGCCTCGTCGGTGGCGGGCCGCTCGGCAGCGATCTCGCCTGGCCGACTCAGCGGACCGACGGCGGGACCGTCTTCGTTGGAGCCGGCGGATCACGTGTGGCAAACGCACCCTCCACCGTCCCGACGGCTACGATCGCCGTAGAGCATTACAACCGGATGGCGCGGCTCGTCGACATGGGTCTTCCGGTGGCCGTAGAGATCAACATCACGACCCGTTTCCATGACGAAGCACGCCCGAACGGCTTTAATCTCATCGGCGAGATAACCGGAACCGATCTCGCGGACGAAGTCGTAATCCTGGGTGCGCACCTCGATTCGACGCATGCCGCAACGGGCGCCACCGACAATGCGGCCGGCGTGGCGGCGATGATGGAGGCAGCGCGCATCCTGCAGGCGATAGGCGCGCGCCCGCGTCGTACGATCCGGGTTGCCCTATGGGGAGGCGAAGAGGAAGGGCTGCTGGGGTCGCGGGCCTACGTGGCACGCCACTACGGTGGTGGGAACGCAGGTTCACAAAGACCGCGTCACGGCGAGCTTTCCGCCTACTACAACCTCGACAATGGCGCGGGGCGCATTCGTGGCATCTGGCTCCAGGGCCATGACGAAGCGGCGCCGTTGTTCCGGGAATGGATGCGTGACCTTGCCGATCTCGGCGTCACCACGATCGGTCTGCGCTCCACGCAGGGGACCGACCACTTGCCGTTCGATCGCGCCGGCCTGCCCGGTTTCCAGTTCATCCAGGACCGCCTTGAGTACAACTCGCGCACGCACCACTCCAACATGGATTTCACCGACCGCGTCCAACCGGAAGACCTGCGCCAGATGGCCATCGTCGCCGCAGTGTTTGCCTACCGCACGGCAATGGCCGAGGAGAAGGTTCCCCGACGCTGACCACGCTGCCGGCGGATGGGTGCCAAGCCCATCGCCCGCAGACAGGGTAGACTGAGCCGGTCGGAAAGGAGCAACTGATGACCAAGCGCGTTGCAATCGCGATGGGTCTGGTAGCCGCGCTCTCCGCGTGCGGTGGCGGCGACTCCCCGGGGAGTGCGTCGGCGGGGGGGGATGCGGCCGCAACGGATCTTCCCATCATCCCGGTCGACGAGGTCAAGCCGAGCCAGAGCGGGTCGGTCTGGCAGGAGGTGGCGAACACCGAGATCGCCGTCACGTACGACCGCCCGGTCGCTCGCGGACGGGAGCTGTTCGGCGGCATCGTCCCGTTTGGCGAGGTCTGGAATCCGGGCGCAAACGACGCTACCGCAATTGCCTTCAGCCGTGATGTCACCATCAACGGCAACGCGCTTCCGGCCGGGAAGTACAGCCTGTGGGCAATTCCCGAGCCAAACCGGTGGACAATCATCTTCAGTAGCGCCGCGGACGTCTACCACACGCCGTACCCGGGCGAAGAGCTTGACGCGCTCCGCTTCATGGCGACACCCAGCTTCGGCGCGCACATGGAGACGCTTGCCTTCTACTTCGCCGAGGTAGAGAGGAAGGACGCCGAACTTCGCCTGCACTGGGGCGAGACGTACATCCCGTTCGACATTTCGGTGCCATAGCGTTCCGTGCCGTAGAACGTGGCGATGGATCGACGTACATTCCTCCGTTCCGGAGCGGCGCTGGCGGGCGGGGCGGTGGTTGCGGGCGGGGCGGCTTGCGGGCGCGACGTCGCTTCGACTGCGGCCACGCAGGGCAGCGATCGCTCCGAGGCGCCGGCGATGGGATCCGATGCGTTTGCGGCGGCCTCATTCGAACTGGACGAGGTGACCATCGACGCCCTCGCCTCCGCGATGGCGTCGGGCGAACGGACGGCGCGGGGTATCACCGAGTCGTACCTTGCCCGCATCGCCGCGCTGGATCGCCAGGGACCGGCGCTTCGGAGCGTGATCGAGACCAACCCCGGCGCTCTCGCCGATGCCGGGGCTCTCGACCGAGAGCGCGAAGCGTCTGGACCGCGTTCGACCTTGCATGGCATACCGATCCTTCTGAAAGACAACATCGGGACTGCGGACGCCACGACCACCACCGCCGGCTCGCTGGCCCTGGAGGGCTCGCGCCCCGCGGAGGACGCTCCGGCCGCCCGCCGCCTGCGCGATGCCGGCGCAGTGCTGCTCGGCAAGGCGAACCTGAGTGAATGGGCGAACTACCGGTCGACGCGGTCGTCGAGCGGCTGGAGCGCACGGGGCGGGCAGTGCGGCAATCCGTTCGTGCTCGACCGCAACCCATGCGGGTCGAGTTCGGGTTCGGGCGCCGCCGTGTCGGCCAACTTCGTGACGGTTGCGATCGGCACCGAAACCGATGGGTCGATCGTCTGTCCGTCGAACGCCAATGGCATTGTCGGCATCAAGCCGACCGTCGGTCTGGTGAGTCGCGCCGGCATCGTCCCGATCGCGGATTCACAGGACACGGCCGGCCCAATGGCTCGCACCGTGCGCGACGCCGTCCTGGTGCTGGGGGTCATCGCGGGGACGGACCCGCGCGATCCGGCGACCGCCGACGCGGACTCTCGCGGGCTTGCCGACTACACGGCGTTTCTCGATCCCGAAGGGCTCGAAGGCTCGCGGATTGGTGTCATGCGGAGCGCCTTCGGCTTCCATCCCCTGGTGGATAGAACGATCGAAGACGCGCTCGAGGTGATGCGCGGGCGCGGCGCCGTGATTGTCGACCCGATCGATCTCCGTCCCACCAACGCGATGCGCCGCGCCGAGACCGCGGTGCTGAGCTACGAGTTCAAGGCAGGTCTCCGCGCGTACCTCGATACGCTTCCGGCGCCGCCGATCCGCACTCTGGCGGACCTGATTGCCTTCAATCAGGCCAACGCCGCCGAAGAGATGCCGTACTTCGGACAGGAGCGTCTGCTCGCGGCCGAGGCAAGGGGGCCGCTGACTGATCCGGAATACCTCGACGCGCGCGCCGCAGCGCGCCGGTTGTCACGCACGGATGGCATAGACCGGGTGATGGACACCGACAATCTCGACGCCATCGTCGCGCCGACGGGTGGCCCCGCCTGGGTGACGGATCTGGTGAATGGCGACCACTTCGGCGGCAGCAGTTCCGCATTCGCCGCCGTATCCGGCTATCCGAACATCACGGTTCCGGCCGGGTTCATCCACGGTCTCCCCGTCGGCTGTTCCTTCTTCGGCCGCGCCTGGAGCGAGCCGACGCTTATTCGTATCGCCTACGCGTTCGAGCAGGCCACCTTGCATCGGCGGGCGCCGACGTTTCTTCGCACCCTTCCCGCCACGGTCTGATAGCGTGCCGCCAACGACCACGCTCCTCGAAGAGGCCCTTGAGTCGTGGGCCGATGCTCGCCGGGGCGTCATTGCCGAACTGCAGCGCGTTCCCCAGAACCGGATCGATTTCCGTCCAGAACCGGGTGCGCGCTCGGCCGGCGAGCTTGCCCAGCACATAGCCGACACGGCGGCCATGTGGGTAGGCGAACTGACCGACCCTGCAGGCGACTTCACGCGGAAGGACTTTCCTGCATTCATGCGCCAGTACGGCACACCCGCGGGCGACCGCCCGGAGACCCGCGCCGGACTGGTCCGCCTGCTGCGGACGTCGCATGCCGCCGGCGCGAGAGCGATTCGCCGGGCGGGAGAGATTGGCATGCTGCAGAAGATCCGCCGCTTCGACGGTGAAGCATGGACCCGCCTTACGTGGATGCACCACGGCATCGCGCACGAGGAATACCATCGCGCGCAACTCGCCCTCTACGTTCGACTTCTCGGGCGGACGCCGGCCCTGACCAGACTGATCCAGGAAATGACTGGCAGCGCGTCCTGACGGGCGCGGCGGGAAGCCGGACCGGCGCGACTACGCGTGCACGTGCTTGTCGAGTAGCGCGTGCAGCGTTTCCCGGTCGGTGAGGCCGATCACCTGCTCGACCACCTGACCACCCTTGAAGATAAGCAGCGTCGGAATCGATCGAACGCCGTACTGCATCGGTGTCTCCGGGTTGCTGTCGATGTTGAGCTTGCCGACGGTGGCCCGGCCGGCAAAGTCCGCGGCGAGCGCTTCGACGGTCGGCGCGATCATGCGGCACGGCCCGCACCACTCAGCCCAGAAGTCGACGAGAACTGGCCGGTCCGACTTGAGCACCGATTCCTCAAAGTTGCCGTCGGTGACTTCGTGCGTGTTTTCTGACATTCCCTTGTCCTGTCGTCGTGCAATTCCGCGCGGCCCCTCCGCGCGCTGGTCTCCTGACTAAATTGTAAATCCTTCGCGGTGGCGGACCGTAGCCGCGCCGCGTTGCGCAGCCGGCAGTTCGCGGTCTTCCCTATACTCCCGCCTCATGCACCGTCGTACGAAGATCGTTGCCACGGTTGGTCCCGCCACGGAGACCGGCGCGCAGTTGGCCGCACTGATCGAGGCAGGTGTCGATGTCTTCCGTATCAATTCGTCGCACGGTACCCCGGAGAGCCTCGAGGCGCTAGCGGAACGGATCCGCCGGTCGTCGATCGCGGCCGGCCGGACCGTGGCGATCCTGCAGGACCTGGCCGGTCCGAAGATCCGGATCGGCCACGTAGCGGAGGGCGCGCATCTGGAGGTCGGGGCGCGTCTCCGGATCGCGACGGGCGACTTCGAGGGAACTGCCGAACGGGTCGCGACACCCTATGCGCCACTGGCGCAACTCGTGCGGCCGGAAAACCGGCTCATGCTGGACGATGGCCGTCTCGTGGTTCGAGTGGTCGAGACCGACGGCATCGAGATCGTGACGGAAGTGATGCACGGCGGCCCGCTCGGATCCCGCAAGGGGATCAACGCACCGGATGTCGACTTCCCCCTGCCTGCGGTGACTTCCGACGACATCGAGAATCTGGGGCGGGCTCTCCGTGCCGGCGTCGACTTCATCGGTGTCAGCTTCGTACAGAGCGCGGACGACATGCGACGGGCGCGCGCGGCGGCGGCGCGGATCGGCCGGACGGCCGCATTCGTCGCGAAAATAGAACGGCCGAGCGCGGTCGACCGCTTCGACCACATCCTGGCCGAGTCGGACGCGGTCATGGTGGCTCGCGGCGATCTGGGCATCGAAGTGCCACTGGAACGGGTGCCGCAGTTGCAGAAATCGATGACGCGCCGGGCGCGCGCGGCGGGCGTGCCGGTCATCGTTGCGACGCAGGTGCTCGAAACGATGACGTACCAGCCGCGCCCGACGCGCGCGGAGGTGAGCGATGCGGCGAACGCGGTCGACGACGGAGTCGACGCCATCATGCTGTCAGGTGAGACCGCGATCGGCGCCCATCCGGAACGCGTGGTCGAGACGCTCGACGCGATCATTCGCGAGGCCGAGGCATCACACGACGATGCGGCGGTCCGGGCGACGACCGGTATCGGCATCACCGTTCTGGATCGGATGCATCTCGACAAGACACGGTACGGCGACGACGTCTGTGCGGCCGCCGTGGTATTGGCCGAGACGTCCGGGGCGGCGGCGGTGGTCGCCGTTACGCACGGTGGCCGAACCGTGCGGGATCTCTCCGCCCTCCGTCCTCGCGTGCCGGTTCACGCGGTAACCGACGATCCGATCCTGGGCCGCCGCCTGACGCTCATGTGGGGGGTCACGCCCCACAGCTTCACCGACGGACCAGCGTCTCCGGCCGACCTGCGCCCCGAGCTGCTTCGTCGCGGCATCGTCAGCCGTGGCGACAGGGTCGTCTTCGTCCGCGTTAACGACGACCTGACGCTCCCCGCCGGCAACTTCATCGAGCTGCTGCGCTGTTGACGACTTGCTACCCCGGCGCGCGCAGTGCGCGGAGCTTGTCGGCGACATGACCGGCGTGGCCGCGCGCGCGAACCTTCTTCCAGTAGTGCGCGACGTTGCCGTCGGGGTCGATGAGTACCGTCGATCGGATCACACCGATTGACTTCCTGCCGTAAAGAACCTTCTCTCCCCAAGCGCCGTAGTCCGCCATCGTCTCGTGCGACGAATCGGAAAGCAGGCGCACCTTCAGATTGTGCTTCGCGATGAACTTCCGGTGCGCCTCGGCGCCATCCGGACTGCATCCGAGCACTACCGCGTCGAGCTCGCGGAAGTCGTCCAGCACCGACGTGAACTCGCACGCCTCGGTCGTGCAGCCGGGCGTGTCGTCGCGCGGATAGAAGTACAGCACGACCCATTGGCCCTTCAACTCCGAGAGAGAAATCTGCTCTCCATCCTGATCCGGCAGCCGGAACGCCGGCGCCTGTCTTCCTGCCTCCACCATGTCGTGCTGAACCTCCTGTCTGAACGCCGTAGACCCGCGCGCCAGTCTACTCTGCCACGCGCCCCGCCGAGGCGAGTCGCTCCACCATCGGCGTTCGGCCTGCTCAGGCGATCTCGATCAGGCTCGTGTCGTCGAGGGAGGGCGGGAGCGCCTCTCCAATGTCCGCCGCGTGGTCATAGCCGGCCGCCTGCAAAGTGGCGACGTACATCGCGGCACGGTCGGCCGGTACGGCGGCGAGGAGTCCACCGGAGGTCTGCGGGTCAAACAGGATGGGATAGCGGTCCCGTTCGGCTGCTGTTTCCGGGTTGGCCACGGCGCGACGGAGGCGCAGGTTCTCCGGTTGCAGGGAGCTCAGGATGCCGGCGGCAACCGTTTCCTCCGCCCCACTCAGAATTGGGACCGCGTCGAGGTGTACACGCACGCCGACCCCGGACGCACGCGCCATCTCGACCAGATGGCCCAGCAGGCCGAAACCGGTGACATCCGTGCAGGCGTGTGCGCCATGCTGGCGGAAGACACCGGCGGCGGCGCGGTTGGACTGCAGCATGGTCTGGATGGCCCCCGCGACCCAGCGCGCTCTTGCCTTGCCGCGCATGTCTGCCGCGAGCAGCGTGCCGGTGCCGAGCGGCTTGGTCACGATGAAGTGGTCACCAGGCCGTGTGCCTCCCTTGCGGAGCAATCGATCGCGCTGGATGGCTCCGGTCACGCTCAAGCCGAACGTCAGTTCCGCGCCTTCGCTGGTATGACCGCCGGTCAAGGCAACGCCCGCGTCGTTCAGGACGGTGAGCGCACCGGCAAGCAGGTCGAAGAGAAGCGTCTCCATCTTCTCCTCGATGCCGTGCGGGATCGTGACGACGGCAAGCGCCGACCGCGGCTCGGCGCCCATCGCGTAGAGATCACCCAGAGCGTGCGTTGCGGTTATGCGGCCGAAGACCCAAGGGTCGTCCACCATCGAGCGAAACGCGTCGACGGATTGCACGAGAAGGACCCCGGGTGGAAGCTGTTCGACCGAGGCGTCGTCCGGGGATTCGAGGCCGATCAGTACATCATCGCGGCGAAAGGGACGGAGGCGTGCGAGGACCCGGTCGAGCAGCGTCGCGCCTACCTTCGAACCGCAACCGCCGCAGAGCATCGCCGGCCGGGCGAGCTGCCGGACCGCTTCCGGCGCCGCCAGGCCGGGGGCTGGCGGCGGGGCGGGCTGTGGCGGGTGTTCCGAGTCTTCATCCATCCGCGGGAGATCGGCAAAGCGCCGCATGAAGCGGCGGTCGATTCGGTCCTTCCAGTCCCATACCCAGGCGCCCTCCAACGACCAGGGGCCGCGTGACGCGACGGCGTAGCGGTTGCCGGTGCTGATCAGGCTGAGGAACTTGCGTTGGGGATGGAATTCGCGGATCGGATCGCCCTCGAGCGCGCGGCGCAGGTTCGCGGCGAGCGGAGGACCCTGGCGGACGGCGAAGACGCCTGCTTTCTCACGCGGGTGGCCGACGACGGAAGCTACGTCGCCGGCAGCAAAGACATCCCGGTGGGACGTGGACCGGAGAGTGGCATCCACTTCGATGAAGCCGCGCTCGTTGACCGCAAGCCCGGCGCGCGCCGGCCACGCGGGCGCCGCCGCTTCGGTCGCCCAAATGACTTCGTGCGCTTCGAAGGTCTCGCCGTCTTCCAGGTGAAGCTGAACCATACCCGGCGCGCTGGCGGCGACGCGGGTGACCCGGGAGCCGAGGTGCAATTCCACGCCGCGCTCCGCGAGCACGCGGGTGAATCGCCGCCGCGCACCGCTGTTGTGCGTTGGCAGGATTGCCGGTTCGGCGCCAAAGAGGTGAAACGATGCTCCGCTCGCCGCCGCCACGTTCGGGATGCTCGTGTCGCCGGCCGGGATTTCGCCCCCGGAGAGCGAGTACTGAATCGCCAGGGTCAGTTCGACGCCTGCCGCGCCGGCGCCCACTACGACGATCCGCAACGGCTGATCGCTTGCCCGCACGCGCGCCGCCAACCGTTCCCATCGGGCAACCAGACCGCCGATCGGCTTGACGGGCACGGCATGCTCCGACACCCCTTCCACGTTGATCGAAGGCGTGATGCCGACATCTATCGAAAGCAGGTCGTACGGCACCGGCGGCCGGGCGCGGCAGACTACGGTTCGCGCCTGCAGGTCCAGCCCGATCGCTTCGTCGTGATAGAGGCGCGTTCCGGCAAAACGGGCGAGCGGCGCCAGATCGATGTGCGCATCGTCGAACGTATAGTGCCCGGCTATCAGTCCAGGGAGCATGCCCGAGTACGGGGCGTGAAGGTCCCGGGCAATCAGGGTGACGCGCACGCCCGGGATCGGCCGCATCCCGAGCCGGCGAAGAACAATCGCATGCGTGTGACCGCCGCCGACGAGGACGAGATCCTTCAGCACCGGTGAGCCGTGGTCTCCCGTCATCGGTGCATGTCGGCTGTCACGTCCGGCTGTCAAGACTACACAACTGACGCCCACCCCGCCCGAGCCAGCAGGGGTCGGACGCCGGCCCGGAAGCGCCCGGGGGGCGGGAGGAGGCTGATCACGATGTGCGCTCCCGCCGGAAAGTCGAAGTAGTAACCCGGGTACACGAGGACATGGTTATTCTCACCCGGGCCGCTCTCGATCAGATCGAGCGCCAGCCCTTCCTCAATGTCGTCGCCCGTAGCGCCCACAAGGCGGAGCACGGCGGACCAGCCTCCTTCGGACCGCAGAACCCGGACCGCCGGGACTCCGGACGCACGGTCCACGAGCCAGAGGTAGTTGCCGGTGACGCGCGCCTGGATCCGCGACCTGACGGCCGTCCCGGCGGCAAGAAGGTGAGATGCAGCCAGTTGAGACGGAGTGGAGACCGAAAGGTAGGTATCGGTCAGCAGCTCGAGGGCATCGAGCAGGTCCGTGACATCGCCGCGCGGCCCGTCGACGGCCATCCAGGCCAGCTTCACCTGCGGCAGGCCGACCGCCTTGGACAGTCCGCCGAGCACGAACGCCACAATGTCGTCCGTGATTCGGTCTCCGGCGGCGGCGCCGTCAAGAACGCTCCGGTCAACCCCTGGACGGGGGTCGATGGCGTAGCGGTTGAACACTTCGTCCACGATCAATGGAATTCCACGGGAGCGGCAAAGCGTGGCAAGCGCTGTCCAGTCCGGCGGCGCGAGATAGGCACCGGTCGGGTTGTTCGGGTTAATGGCGACAAGGGCGCGCGTGCGCGGTCCAGCCGCCGACTGGAGGGCGTCCGAGTCGATCGACCAGACCTGCCCATCATGAACCAGCGGGTAGGGCGAGAGATTGACGCCCTCGAACCTTGCGAGATGCTCCAGGAGCGGGTAGCTCGGTTGCGGAACGAGGACATCGTCCCCGGGATCGCACAGCAGCTTGAACAGCAGTGCGTAGGCTTCGCTGGTGCTGCTCGTCAGGACGATCCGATCGGGATCGACCCCGGCTCCCAGCCACGCGGCCACCGCCTGGCGGGCAGAGAAGAGGCCAAGAGGCTGCGGATCGTAGCGGAGGCCGCCGGCTGATCCGAGCGGTGCGAGCAGCTCCGGCGGGTACTCGATGTTGACCCGCGTCGGATTCGATTCCGTCAGATCCTTGATGTCCACGCCTTCCCGCCGCAGCCGTGCGAGCCGCCGCGCGAGGGGGTTGACAGAAAGGTGAGCCGGTATACGCGAGGACAGCATGGCGGTCTTCCGGTCCAACTGGGGCTTCTACCATGCCATGCAAGGCGGCGCCAGAGCCAGACTACGGTAGGATGGTTCGCATCATGACCAACACAATTCGTGCCGCAAGTCCGATTCGCAGGCCAGGAACGGCGATGGTGTTCGCGGCGACGGTCATGGCGACTGCAGCGTCCGCGCAGCAGCCCTCGTCGGACGCCAGCAGTTATCTGGTCCCCCCGAACGGGATCATCCAGATTCTGGACGCGCCGCCGACTCCGAACATCCTCGTCGGGCCGGGACGAGACGTCATCGTTCTTGTCGAGTCGCGCTCGATGCCTCCGATCACGTGGCTGGCCCGGCCTATGCACAGACTCGCCGGGTACCGGATAGACCCGCGCAACAGCGGGCCCTGGTCGGCGCCGGCGATTGCGGCGATGAACATCCGGCCGCTTGATCGCGCGGATGCTTCGAACGGCAATGGCGGGGGAATCCGAAGTAACGATGAGAACGGCGGTTTCCGCATTGTCGCTCCCGCCGGGACGACACTGGGGTGGCCCGCTTTTTCCCCCGACGGCTTGCATCTGTCGTACGCCGTGCTGCGCGACACGGGAATAGAGCTCTGGGTGGCGGACATCGCGTCGCGGCAGCCCCGGCCACTTACGTCGGCTGCGTTGAACGCGACCTGGGGCAATCCCTGCGAATGGCTCGCCGACTCGTCGGGGGTGCTCTGCCGGTTCCGCCAATCGGCGCGCGGCGCGCCGCCCACTCCCCCACGCGAGCCTGACGGGCCGAACATACAGGAGAACGACGGGCGGCAGTCGCCGGTCCGGACCTACCAGGATCTCCTCACCAACGCGCACGACGAGGCGCTCTTCCGCTACCACTTCACATCGCAAGTCGCCACCGTCGCGCTTGCCACCGGGTCGCGGACCGACATCGGCGCTCCAGGGCTGTACGCGTCGGTCGACGGAGCGCCCGACAGCCGGCACCTCCTGGTCGAGCGGATCCGGCCGCCGTTCTCGCGGCTATTGCCGGCCAGCCGATTCGGACGGACGGTGGAAGTGTGGTTACGGAACGATAGTGGCGCGGATGCCGGCGCGCGGGCAGGCGACCCCATCGTGCTGGCGGAGTTGCCGCTTTCCGATGAAGTGCCGATCGGCGGCGTGGCGACCGGTCCGCGCGGACACCGCTGGCACGCGGCGGCGCCCGCCACCGTGGTGTGGACCGAGGCGCAGGACGGCGGCAATCCGAACGCTTCGGCGCCGCACCGGGACATCGTGTACTCGCTCGAGCCGCCGTTCGATACCGAACCGCGGGAGCTGACGCGAACCGAGCACCGGTTTTCCACCATCGCATGGACTTCCGACGGAACGGCGCTGGTTACGGAAACCGACCGGCCGACACGTTGGACACGCACTTCCATCATCTATCCGGCTGGCGGCGATGCGCGCCGGCTGTTCGACCGGAGCAGCGAGGACGTCTACAGCGATCCAGGCCGACCGCTCTTCGGTCCCGGCGCCGCCGCCGCGAACCGCGTCGTCCTGCAGGACGGGGAGTCGATTTACCTCATCAGCAACGGTGCCTCGCCCGATGGCGATCTTCCCTTCGTCGACCGGCTCGACCTGACGACGCTCGACACCCAGCGGCTGTTCCGGTCCGAGCCCGGAACCTACGAAACGGTGGTTGCCGTGCTTGCCGATGATGGCAGCAAGCTGATGACGCGACGTGAGAGCCCTGCCGACCCGCCGAACTACTACATCCGTGACACGGCGGCCGGCACCTTGCAGGCACTGACCGACTACTCCGACCCGGCGCCAATCCTCCGCGGCATCGAGAAACGCTTGATTACCTACGACCGGGCGGATGGCGTGGGTCTGTCGGCGACTCTCTATCTGCCGCCGGGCTACCGGGACGGCGACCGTCCACCGATGCTGATGTGGGCCTATCCGCGCGAATACGTCGATCCGGCGGCGGCGAGCCAGGTCCGGGGGTCGCCCTACCGGTTTACGACGCTGCGCGGCGCTTCGCACCTGCTCCTGCTGGCCGAGGGCTACGCGATCCTGGACGGCCCCGCCATGCCGATCGTTGGCGAAGGCGACACGGCCAACGACACCTACGTAGAGCAACTGGTCGCGAGCGCGCAGGCGGCGATCGACGCGGTGGTGGAGTTGGGGGTCGCCGACCGCGATCGGATTGCGATCGGCGGTCACAGCTATGGCGCCTTCATGACCGCCAACCTGCTCGCCCACTCCGATCTGTTTCGCGCCGGCATCGCCCGGAGCGGCGCCTACAACCGGACGCTCACGCCGTTCGGCTTCCAGAACGAACGGCGCACGTTCTGGAAGGCAAGGGACATCTACGCCGCGATGTCTCCGTTCTTCCACGCCGAGAAGGTGAACGAGCCGATCCTGTTGACACACGGCGAGATCGACAACAACTCCGGGACCTTTCCGATTCAGTCGGAGCGCTTCTACCACGCGCTGAAGGGTCACGGCGCGACCGTCCGCTACGTCACGCTGCCGTACGAATCGCACGGCTACGCGGCCCGCGAGTCGGTGCTCCACGTGGTGGCCGAGATGCTCGACTGGTGCAATGAGCACCTCGCAGCGCGCTGAAGGGGCGTCTGTCCGCTACGGGATCTTGAAAGAAGACGTCGGGACGTCTACAGTGTCGGCATGTCCGAAACAGCCGGACCCCGGCGAGCGCCGGGTAAGGTGCGCGACGCCATACTGGCCGTGCTCGAGGAACATCCCGCCGGCGCTTCCGTCGCCCAGATTGTAGACGGCACCCGTCACATCATCGGCGACGTTCCCGCATCGAGTGTTCGTTCTTACCTGCGCCTCAACACGCCCCGTCTGTTCGTGCGTGATGTACGTGGTGTCTACCGGCTGCCCGGGTTGGAAGCGGAGGCCGGCGACGCGAACCACGACCGCAAGGAGTCGGTCCCAGTCTTTCCTACCGTCCGCTACCGGAACACGACGCTGGTGCAGGCGGATTGCCTCGACTGGCTCGGACAGCGGGAACCGAATTCCATTCACGCGGTCGTAACCGATCCCCCGTACGGCCTTGTGGAGTACTCGCCCAAGGAACAGAGGAAACTGCGCGCCCGGAAGGGTGGTGTTTGGCGCATCCCGCCGGCTTTCGACGGCGCACAGCGGTCCGCCGGTGCCCCGTTTCACCGTTCTCTCGCCTCAAGATCTGCGCGTTCTGGACGAGTTCTTCTCCCACTGGGCGCGTCGCCTTGCACCCGTTCTTGTACCTGGAGCGAACGTCGTAGTCGCCACAAACCCACTCCTTTCGTACATCGTGTCCGGCGCCCTTGCCAAAGCTGGCCTGGAGCGGCGCGGCGAGATCGTCCGGTTGGTGATGACGATGCGCGGTGGCGACCGGCCAAAGGGGGCCCACGACGAGTTTTCCGAAGTGAGCGTGATGCCACGTTCCATGTGGGAACCATGGCTTCTCTTTCGGCGACCACTGGATGGCCGGGTTCAGGACAATCTTCGGCGCTGGCGCGTCGGCGGCTATCGGCGCCCGTCCGCGACCTCGCCGTTCGGTGACGTAATCCGCTCTGCTCCGACGCGCAAGGAAGAGCGCCAGTTGGCGCCCCATCCAAGCCTCAAGCCACAGGAGTTCCTGCGGCAGTTGGTCCGCGGCGTCTTGCCCCTGGGGGAAGGCGTTGTCCTCGACCCGTTCTGCGGGGCCGGCTCAACGCTGGCGGCCGCCGAGACGGCCGGCTACACGAGCATCGGCATCGAGAACGATCCGAAGTACTTCGATCTGGCTAGCCGGGCGATCCCGGAGTTGATGCTCTATCGACAGGCCTCCGTCACGGGTTCCTGTAGATCCACTGCTCGCGAAGCTTCCTGACGCCATCCTTGTGCAGCGTCGCGGTCCTCGTTCCGAGTTCGCCCCGTGGGTTCTTCCGGAAGTCCGCTACCTCGACGTACGCCAGATAGACCTCGGTGAATGCCATCGGGCGACGGTCGCGCGCCGGCTCTGTCTCGGTATCCGCTTCGTAGACGAAGACGCACATCCATTGTGCCCGAGCGCCATGAGTGTCAACCGCACCGCCCTTCTTGCGCGTTGACTTGATCTCGACCCCGTCCTCACCTGCCTTGACACTGTCGTGCGGGTACCTGCCGGAAACGATCAGATCCGGGTGACCATTGAAGTAGCGGTTCTCGGTCAGACTCCGGGAATGGTTCGCGAGACTCGAAGTCAACATGTCAGAGAGCAAGCCTGCCTCTGCCGTTGGGTTGAAGTAGGCCCTGTCGACGCGGTTCCCACGGCCGTTAGCCATTGTGGGATTCTAGCTGCCCGCGAACTGCGCGCGGCCGGCTGACGCGCTGCCGGCTCTGTCTCGACTCCACCTACTGCGCGGGATGCGTGCTCTCCGACCCGAGCAGGGCGACGAAGCGGGCAGCGGCGTGCGACAGGGGACGGCCGGCGACCGTGATCACGCCGTACGTGCGGCGCGTAACGATATCCTCGAGCTTCACGCTGGCAACTCGATCCGTCTCCCGGACACAGATGGACGGAACGGACGAGATGCCGATTCCGGCCTCGACATACCGCTTGATGACGTCATATCCCTCCGTCTCCAGGGCGTAATCGAACTTCAGACGCAATTCCCGCGCGATCGCGTCGGCCGCCCCTCGGCTGTCGGTTCCCACCGGTGGCGCGACGGTCGGATACCCTGCCGCCTCTCGGGGTGTGACCGAGTCACGATTCGCCAGGGGATGGTCGAGCGGCGTGATGAGTATCAGGTCACAGGCGACGAAGGGACGGTACTCCAGATCGTCCGGCACGACCTCCATGGCGCCGACGAGGAAGTCCACTTCGTGCGCCCGGAGGCGCACCAGGCCTTCGCGGCCGCCGATGGACTTCAGGGACAGCTTCACGTCGGGGTACTGCCGGCGGTACGACTGGAAGTACTTCGGCAGGATGTGGAGGGTGCCGACTTGGCCGGCGGCGATCCTGACGGTCTTGCGACCGCCGCCGGCTTGTCGGTCCGCGAAAGTATCGTGTAACTGGTCCATGCCGTCTACTAAGGGCCTTGCCAGCGCCAGAAGGTCTTCCCCCGCTTCCGTGAGGTGTATGTACGGGCCGCGCCGTTCGAAGAGCTGCGTGTCGAGTTCCTTCTCTAACCTGTACACATGCTGCGAGACTGCGGGCTGCGTCAGGCTGAGACGACGTGCGGCGCGGCTGAGGCTACCCTCCTGGGCGGCGAAGCAGAACGCGCGCAACTGACGTAAACGGTCGCCCTTCGGATTCATAGTTGGATGCCCCCGGGACGAAGACGGTGTGAATGGACGGGATGCCCCGCAGACGGGGTTGGTCATGGAACTGACTCAACTGGCACGTCGCGTGCGCGCGGTCCCGTGGCTTCGGCAGCGTCGCCGAGTGAACGGGCAACATAGCACCGGATCGCGACCGTAGCGGGACCGGAACCGGGGCGCGCCGAGCCCCATGATAGACTCATCGGTCTCATGAAGCAGGCGGGATGGGGCGGTCGGGGCGGGTTGGCTGTAGTCCTGTCCATTCCCGTGGTCCTGGGCGCGGCGGTCTTCATGTCATACGGCGCTCCATCCGATGGTGTCACCGCATTCACCGAGGGTTCTGCGGTTGAGAGCCGGAACGCGGGACCGAGCGGTTCGGGAAACATGCCGCGGCGGGCCGCAATGCGTGACGCCGACATTTTTCTCGCTGCCCCGGTTCGCACCATTCGCGAGACGATCGGACGCAACGCGACTCTCGCCGGGCTCTTGAACGGGCACGGCGTTGGCCGGGAAGCGTTTCCGTTGATTGAAGCGATCCGCGAGGTCTTCGATCCGCGCCGTTTCCGGGCCGGCAACCCGTACCGCCTGCAGCTCGATCGGGAACGGGACATCGTGCGTCGCTTCGAGTACCACGTCGACGACGAGTCGTTTCTCCGCCTATCGCGGGCTGCGTCCGCCACGGGCGTCCAGGAGGCCTCGCCCTTTACTGCGGCGCTGGTTCCGTACAGGACGGAGCGGCTGGAAGCGACGATCCGCGGGACGATTGACGCTTCAAACAACTCGCTCGTCGCCGCGATCGACGCGGGCGGGGAGACCGTGGAGCTGGCGATTGCGCTGGCGGAGATCCTCAGCGGCGAGATCGACTTCAACAACGACCTCCGACAAGGCGACCGCTTCGCTCTGCTGTTCGAGCGGACGTGGCGCGAGGGCCTGTTCGGTGAAGGTGAAGGTGTTCTTGCCGGCTACGGCGACATACTGGCGGCGGAGTTCGTCAACGATGGGCGCGAGTTGAGTGCCTATCAATTCCACGTGCCGGACGAGCCGGAGGCACAGTACTTCGACTCGGAGGGCCGTTCCATGAAGCGGCTCTTCCTCCGTTCGCCGTTCCGCTTCGAGCCGCGCATCACTTCACGCTTCTCGTACCGGCGCCTGCACCCTGTGCACCGCGACGTGCGCCCGCACCTGGGCGTCGACTATGGCGCGCCGGTGGGCACCCCGGTCGTTGCGGTCGCGACAGGGTCAGTCGTGTCCGCGGGCCGGAGCGGCGCCTCGGGCAACATGGTCCGCCTTCGGCATACGAACGGCTACGAGACCTACTACCTGCACCTGTCCGCGTTCGCTGCCGGGATCCGGCCGGGTGTCCGCGTCATGCAGGGGCAGATGATCGGCCGCGTCGGTGCGACCGGCGTCGTTACCGGACCTCACCTCGACTATCGGATGCGGAAGAACGGCGTCTTCGTCAATCCTTTGCTCGAGCACCGGAACCTGCCACCGGGCGACCCGGTCCCAGCAGGACAGATGGCTGCGTTCGAAACGTCACGTGACACAGCCTGGCAGCGGCTGCGCGCCGGCGTCGAGGGAGGGTTCGGCGGCGGAAGGGCGGCTCCGTAGTCAGCGACTCGCTCGCCGGGAATGGCAACCATCCGTCCGTTTCGCGCATTGCGGCCGACACCGGCCGCGGCCCCGACAGTGGCGTCGGTACCCTACGACGTCGTGACGACTCCCGAGGCGCGTGCGCTGGCGGCGGGGAATCCGTTCAGCTTTCTGCGTGTCTCGCGTGCGGAGATTGATCTGCCGGACGACGCCGATCCGTACGGTGACGCCATATACCAGCGCGCAGCCGAGAACCTGGCTTTCCTCACGGCGTCGGCGCCGCTCGTGCTGGAGGACGAACCGTCGATCTATCTCTACCGGATGAGCACCTCCGACGGCCACGTGCAAACGGGTGTTGCCGGCTGTTTCTCACTTGAGGAGTACGACCGCGGCATCGTGAAGCGGCACGAGGGGACACGGCGGGACAAGGAGGATGATCGCACGCGCCACATGGTGGCGCTACGCGCGCAGACCGGGATTGTTTTCTTGATGTACCGCGCGTCGCCCGCGCTCGACGCGCTGACGGCGAAGGGTGCGGCGGATGCGCCCCTGCTCGAGGCGCCAGGGCCCGACGGCGTTACGCATAGTGTCTGGCGGCTGGCGCGTGAAGACGCGGCTGCCGCGGTAGAGGCGTTCGCCGCGCTGCCCGCGATCTATATTGCCGACGGGCATCATCGGATTGCCAGCGCAGCGCGCGCTCGCGCGGAACTCGCCGACACCGATCCGATGGCGGCTTCGCATTTCTTTATCGGGGTGGCGTTTCCCGAAACCGAGACCCGCATCCTGCACTACAACCGGATGGTTGCCGACCTTGGCCACTACACGCCGCGGGAGTTTGTGAAGGCGGTCGCGGCGCGGCTGCCGGTGGCCGACGGTAGCCCGGCGGCTCCCGAAAAGCGGCGCTGTGCGATGTACGTGGGCGGAACGTGGCGGACGATTGATCTGGGTGCAGCGATCCCGTCGTCGGGACCGGAAGCCGACGTGCCTCGTCTCGATGCAGGGCTGTTGGAGACGGAAGTACTCGCGGGTGTGATGGGCATTACGGATATTCGCAACGACGCCCGGGTCACGTTCGTCGGCGGGCGGAAGGGCGCACCGGAAGCGCTCGCGCGGGCCGTGGACGCGGGTGCGGCGGCGGTCGCCTTTGCGCTTGCTCCGGTCGCGCCGGATGAACTGGTAGCCGTTTCCGACTACGGTGGCGTCATGCCTCCCAAGTCGACTTGGTTCGATCCCAAGCTCCGGGACGGACTGTTGATCCACCAGATATAGTCCCGCATGCGCCGGCCACTTCCCCGGCCGCCCATGTCCAAAGACGCGATCCCATGATGGCCAACCGCATTCACAACTTCGGCGCCGGCCCCGCCGTGCTTCCCGAGCCGGTCCTCGAGCAGGCGAGGAGTCAGTTCATGGCCCTTCCCGGCGTTGGCATGTCGGTCCTCGAGATCAGTCACCGCTCGAGAGCGTTCGACGAGATCCTGGCCACGGCCGAGACGAACATCCGCACGCTCGCGGAGGTGCCGGACGACTACGCCGTGCTCTTTCTCCAAGGAGGCGCGACGCTGCAGTTCTCGATGGTGCCGATGAATCTCCTGCATCCCGCGGGCGGCGGCGCGGACTACATCCTTACCGGCTCCTGGGCGCAGCAGGCAGCAGTGGAAGCGGAGAAGTTCGGCGCGGTGCACATAGCCGGAACGACGCAGGACGAAGGCTACCGCCGTCTTCCGGCGCAGAACGAGCTGACGCTCACCCGCGATGCCGCGTACGTGCATGTCACGACCAACAACACCATTGTCGGGACGCAGTGGCCCTCGATGCCGGAGACTGGCCATGTCCCGCTCGTGGTGGATGCGTCGTCCGACATCTTCAGCCGCCCCCTGGGAATTGGGCAGCACGGACTGATCTACGCCGGCGCACAGAAGAACCTGGGACCCGCCGGTGTGACCTTGGTCATCGTTCGCCGTGATCTCGCCGAACGCGGCCCCGCGTCGCTGCCGAAGCTGCTTCGGTACGCGACACACGTCAAGGGAGGATCGCGCGCCAACACGCCGCCGGTCTTTGCGATCTATCTGGTGTCGCTTGTCACCGCCTGGCTGCGCGAGCAGGGAGGGCTCGCCGCGATGGCGAATCGGAATGCACGGAAAGCAGCGCTGCTCTACGGTGAGATCGACCGGACCGGTTTCTATCGCGGGGTTGCCGAACCGGAGCATCGCTCACTGATGAATGCCACGTTCCGACTGGCCGACGAAGCGATCGAGTCGCGTTTTGTGGCCGAGGCGGAGAGGGAAGGGCTGGCGGGGCTCAAGGGCCATCGGTCCGTCGGCGGTCTCCGGGCGTCGATCTACAACGCCTGCCGGTTGGAGTCGGTGCAGGCCCTCGTCGACTTCATGATCGAGTTCGAGCGTACCAACGGCTGAGAATCGAAGTGCGCCGGTCATCCGGTCGTGTTACGCTACGGCGCTTGCGTCCGTGCCGGCCAGTTTGGTGGTTGGATTCGCTTCGGTCGAAGCGACCGGGGATTCGGACTACGGGAGGCTGAGTTGCTCATTTCGTTCCTGATCACTTTGGCGATCACACTGGTGGTGCTGCAGGTGGCGGTCTTCTCCACCACAATCTATCTGCACCGTGCCGCGACGCACCGGGCACTGGTGCTGCACCCGGCGGTCGCCTGGGTGTTTCGGGCCGGATTGTGGGTCACGACCGGGCTGAATGTCCGCCAGTGGGTAGCCGTCCACCGGAAACACCACGCCTTCACGGACGAGGAGGGCGATCCCCACAGCCCGCACCTCGAGGGATTCTGGTCGGTGCAGCTGGGCAACGTCTTCCACTACGTCCGCGAGGCCCGCGATCGGGAGGTGCTCGACAAGTACGCTCGCGACATCAAGGACGACTGGTGGGAGCGGAACGTCTTCGGTTACGGGGTAGCGGGCCCGCTGCTCGGCATTACGGCGCTCTGCGTCGTCTGCGCAATGGCCGGGCTGGGGGTCGGCTGGGCGCTTCTCGCCGCAGGGTTGCACGGCGTGCTGTATGTCTTTGTACTGTCACCCTCCATCAATGGCCTCTGCCACTACCACGGCTACCGGAACTTCGAGAACACGGCGACCAACATCCGTCTGATTGCGCTTGTCACGGGCGGTGAGGGGCTCCATAACAACCATCACGGCTTCCCGCGCAGCCCGAAGTTCAGTGTCCGGCGCAAGTGGTCGGAGATAGATCCCGCCTGGCCTGTCATCTGGTGCCTCACCAAGCTGGGCTTGGCGGAGCCGTACCGGACGATAGAACAGCACGAGGCGCGCGCGGACGGTTAGCCGCGCCAGAACTGGCAGCCGGGTATACGCGGGGGACGTGCGGCAATCCGACGGGTCGGTCGTCTGCGCCAACTGCAACCGCCTGGTTGGCATCAACGAGGAGCACTGTCCCTACTGCGGGGCATGGCGCCCCGGGCTGTTCGGTTGGGCGCCGGCGCTTCGGATGATCGTTGGTGCGCGGGTCGACCTGATTGTCCTGATCGTTGGCACCTGCGTGACGCTGTACGCTGTGGCGCTGCTGTTGCAGCCCGATGCGATCTTTGCGGGCGGCGGCTTTCTGTCGCTTCTTTCGCCCGGCCGGCGCCCTCTCTACCAACTCGGCATGACCGGCGGCGTCGCTTGGCAACTCGGTTGGTGGTGGACGCTGCTCACGGCCATCTACCTGCACGGCGGCCTGTTGCACATCTTCTTCAACGTGATGTGGATCCGGAATCTTGGGCCTGCGGCTGCTGATGCGTTCGGGCCGGCCCGCACCTTTGTCCTGTTCAACTTCTCCGGCGCGGCCGGCTTTCTGATCTCGAACGTCATGTCGGGCGCCCCTACGATCGGCGCATCGGGCGCTATCTTCGGCCTGCTTGCCGCACTGATTGTCTACGGCCGGAAGCGGGGAAGCTCGGTTCTGACTCAGCAACTCTGGCAATGGGCGATCATCCTGGGGATCTTCGGGTTCATTCTTCCGGGCGTCAACAACTGGGCGCATGGTGGGGGCTTCGCCGGTGGCTGGGTCGCGGCCAACATGATGGGGTTCAACGACGAGCAGCGTGAGAGCGCCGCCGTCATGCTCACCGCGCTCGGTCTGATACTCCTCGCCGCCATCGGCATCGCCCTGTCGTTCTACAACGTGCACAACCTGTTGCTGACGGGCTAACCAGCAGTCTGCGCCGTTCCACGGCCCATACTCCTACTCGGTCGCGGCTGGCCGGCGGCGCCGTCCGGGCCGTCGCCGCCGGCGCATGCGCGGCGGCGGTCCCTGCTCGACGTGATCCCGCCAACGCTCCAGCGCGTTCGAGTCCTGTTCGTGAATCTCCAGCCACGTCGTAGCTTCGGGAAAGCTGGTACTCGCCAGAATGCTGCGGATCGCACCGGGCGGCGGGTCGACCTGGGTCAGCCTCGGAACTATTGCCAGCAGGCGGCGCAGGTACTCCGCATCGCGCCGGGGCACACTCAGATCGCCTAGCGCGACGCGCACTTTCCGGTCGTCGCGCGCGGGCGGCGTCAGGTCGATCCGCATCACCGGCGTCACCAGGCTGCCGAGCAGCACCGCGTTCGTCAGCGTCTCCGGGACCGATCCGTGCCGGTTGCGGTAGCTGTCGAGGCGCTCGAGCGACTGCCAGAGCGGTGTCTTCCGTCGGGCACGGTCCACTTCTGGAGCGATCTGCCGCAACAGTCCTGTCCGAGACAGCAACCGGAACGTCTTCGTTGCGGCCCCGCTTCGGAGCAGTTTGTAGATCTCTTCCATCAGGCGCGCCGGCGCGGCGTGGGCTATTTCTGCGGCGTGCCGGTGAATTGCGTCCCGCACCGGAGGGTCGAGGCGGAAGCCCAGGCGCGCCGCGAAGGCGACGGCGCGAATCATCCGGACCGGATCCTCGATGAAGCGCTCGCTCGGATCGCCGATGCAGCGGATCAACCGGCGCCGCAGGTCCTTCATTCCGCCGACGTAGTCGATGACGGCGAACGTGGAAATGTCGTAGAAGAGCGCGTTTACGGTGAAGTCGCGGCGAAACGCGTCCTCCTCCGGGGTCCCGAATGTGTTGTCACGCCTGATGGACCGCCGCTCCGGTTGACGAGTTTCGTTCCCGGGGCCGGCCTCCGGCGCAGCTTCGGGCTCGGGAACTTGCCGCCGGAACGTCGCCACTTCGATTGTCTTGTTCCCGAACCTGACATGGGCCAGCTTGAACCGGCGCCCAATGATCCAGCAGCGGCGGAAAGCGCGCTTCACTTCGTTGGGATGGGCCGACGTGCCAATGTCGAAGTCCTTCGGCGTCCGCCCCAGGAGCAGGTCGCGCACGCCGCCGCCGACGAGATAGGCGGTGTAGTTGCGCTTCCGGAGCTGTTGCAGCACGAACAGCGCGTCGGGATCGATGTTCGCCCGCGAAATCGTGTGGTCCGCCCGGGAAATGATGGTCGGTGCTGTCACGGTGGGCAGTGCTCCAGCAGGTCTTGCAAGCATGCCCTTGCGGGTGGGCAAGCTCCCAAGTTAACCCTTCGCTTCCTTCCAGTTCCTGCCGATGCCGACGTCAACCGTCAACGGCACCTCGATTTCGGCGGCCGATTCCATCTTCCGGCGAACCAGGGCTGCAGTTCCTTCGGCCGACGGTTCGGGACATTCGAAGAGGAGTTCGTCGTGGACTGTGAGGATCATCTTCGCATCACTTGGAAGGGCACTGTGGACATCCAGCATGGCGCGTTTCAGGATGTCTGCCGCGGTGCCCTGGATCGGCATGTTGACGGCGATGCGCTCCGATGCGTGCCGCGCCATCGCGTTGCGGCTGGTGATGTCGGGTACGCGTCGCCTCCGGCCGAACAGGGTGGTCACCTGGCCGGCGGCGCGCGCGTGATCGAGCGTGCGGTCGATGAATTCGCGCACCCTGGGGAAGCCGTCGAAGTAGGCGTCCACAAAACGCTGCGCTGCCTTCTGGGTGACGCCGATGTCCCTGGACAACGTGAACGCGGTCTTTCCGTAGAGGAGGGCGTAGTTGATGATTTTCGCGCGGCGGCGCAATTCGTGCGGGTCGAGGCCGCTGGCGTCGCCGAAGACCTGATGGGCGGTCCGGTCGTGGATGTCTTCACCACGCCGGAACGCGCTGATCAGGTGCGGGTCGCCGGAAAGGTGGGCGAGCACCCGCAGCTCGATTTGGGAGTAGTCGGCTGATATCAGGACGGAGCCTTCCGGCACCGTGAACGCGGCGCGGATTTGTCTGCCCACGCCGGTTCGTATCGGGATGTTCTGCAGGTTCGGATCGCTGCTGCTGAGCCGGCCGGTGGCGGCGACCGCCTGATTGAAGCTGGTGTGGATACGCCCGGTCTCGGGGTTGACCAGTTGCGGCAGCGCGTCGATGTAGGTGCCCTTCAGTTTGGCGAGGCTGCGCCACTCCAGTACGAGCCGCGGCAGGTCGTGCGCGTTTGCCAGCTCTTCGAGCACGTCCACCGAGGTGGAAGCCGCCCGTGTCTTGCCGGTCCGTTTCAGCGAGGGCAACTGGAGCTTGTCGAACAGGATCGTTGAGAGCTGCCGGGGCGAGGCGATGTTGAACTTCTCGCCGGCGAGCGCATGGATCTCCTGCTCGTAGCGGGCCAGTTGACCCTCCATCGTGGCGGACTGCGTTGCGAGTGCCCGCGTATCTATGAGGACGCCGGCCCGTTCGACGTCGGCAAGCACGGGAACGAGGGGAAGTTCCATTCCCCGGTAGAGCGATTGCAGTCCCTCGTCGTGCAGTTGCGGGGCCAGCCGTTCGGCTACCTGCAGGGCCAGGTCGCACTGTTCGTTGGCCCAGGGTCCGGCGGCGACGGGCGGAACGTCGGCGAAACTGACCGCCTTGGCGCCCTTGCCCACAATGTCCGTTGCGGGTGCCGGCTTGCGGCCGAGCACTTCGAGCGCGATGTGATCCAGTTCGTGATTGGGGCGGTTCGCTTCGAGCAGATAGCTCGCGATCAGCGTGTCCAGGTCGAGGCCGTCCAGCGGGATGGCTTCCCGGCCCAGAACGATCAGCGCCCGCTTCAGGTCGTGCGCGGTGACCGGGAGCCTCGGGTCCGCAAGTACCTTTCCCAGCACGGCAAGCGCCGTCCCGCGATTGAGCAGCTCGCCGTCTTCCAGCGTCCGGTGACCGAGTGGAATGTAGCGTGCATGACCCTCGCCGGCCGAGAGCGACAGACCGATCAGATCTGCTTCTATCGCGTTCGGGGTGTCGGTAACGATCGCGAGACCCAGGCGGCCGGCGCCGGTGATGGCGTCAACCAGCCGCTGCAGGTCGGCGTCTGTCCGCACAATGCCGTAGTCGGTCTCCACGACTGGAGGTGGCGGAGCGTAGTCGCCCACCAGCGTCCGGAAACCCAGGTCGGAGAAAAGCGCAAAGCAATGCTCGCTCGACGGCCCGCGATAGCGTAGCGCCTCGGTGTCGAACGGGACCGGCACGTCGGTCCGGATGGTGACCAGCTCTCGGCTGTGGCGGGCGTCGTCGCCATGTTGCTCGAGCGCGTTGCGATAACGCTTCGACTGGACCTCGGCCGTCCGGCCCAGGAGCGAATCGAGTGATCCGAACTGGTTGATCAACTCGCGCGCGCCCTTCTTACCGATGCCCGGTACTCCCTTCACGTTGTCGACGGCGTCACCCATCAGCGAGAGCACGTCAATCACCTGTTCCGGCTTGACGCCGAACTTGGCCTTCACGCCTTCGGCGTCGTACCAGGCGCCGGGGTCGCGCGGATTGAAGATACGGATTCCATCGCCTACGAGTTGATAGAAGTCCTTGTCGCCGGTGACGATCCCGACCTCGAATCCGGCGGTCCTGGCCCGCTGGGCAACGGTGCCGATTACGTCATCCGCTTCTACCCCCTTGTGCGTCAGGATCGAAACGCCGAGCGCCTCGCACGCCTCCTGGACCATCGGCGCCTGGACGCGCAGGTCGTCCGGCATCGGGCTGCGGTTGGCCTTGTAGTCGGCGTCGAGTTCGGTGCGGAATGTGGGACCACGGAGATCGAACGCGGCTGCGATCAGCGTCGGCCGATGGTCCGCAATCAGCTTCCGGAGCATGGTGACGAAGCCATAGACAGCGTTCGTCGGGCGGCCGTCGGGGGCAGTGAGACCCCGCACGCCGTGGTAGGCGCGGTACATCTGCGAGCTGCCGTCTATGAGAAAGAGCGTGTCGGCCACCGGGAGCTAGGGAGCGGCGATATAACCACGCCTCGCACGCACGTTGTAGCCCTCGGAACGTTCGCTGCGTACGTGGACTTCGATGTCGTGCCAGACACCGTCCGCATGGCCCGGGGCGGGATAACCGAGATAGTACTGGCGGCTCAGTTCGTCGGCTATTCCGGCGGTAGCGGGATCGAGGTCGTTCGGCTCGTTGATGATTTCGGTCCGGCCTCCACTGTCATCCGTTATGTCGCGCAAGGCGCGCGCGTTCACGCGTTCGCCGCGACCAATGCCCTGCCCGGGGAAGGGACCCCCGGGGATGGGCGGTAACGGCGCGCGGTTGCCTCCCGGCACGGGAAAGGGGATCCGTGGGGGACGCGCGGGCGGGATCGGCTGGCGGGGGACCGGATTTCCGCCGAAGACGGAGACCGGTCCGTCTATGCCGACCGCGTACACCAGCACCTCGGTCCGGCGGATCAGCCGCTGAAGTGACCGGTCATCGATGTCGCTGTTCGTGTCGTTCCCATCGGAGATGATCACCACGGCCTTCTTCCGGTGCCGGCCTGTTTCCGCCATCCGAACCGCGTCGGCCACCGCGTCGTAGAGGGCAGTGCCGCCGGTTGGCCGGATCCCGCCGAGGGAGCGACTGACTCGCGCCGGGTCGGTGGTCCAGTCATGTACCAGGCGCGGCTGATAGCTGAAGCGGTAGAGGAAGATCTCGTCGTCCGGGCCGAGCAGGTCGAAGAGAAAGCGATCGAGAGCGGCACGAGCCGCCGCCATCCGTTCGCCTTCCATGCTCCCCGAGGTGTCAAGCACGATGCCGAGGCTGACCGGTACCCGTTCGCGGCTGAAGTGCGTGATCCGCTGAGGTTCGCCGTCGTCGTACACCAGAAAGTCGTCCTGATCGAGTGTCGTGACGAAACGGCCGCGGCGATCGGTCACGGTCACGGACACGTTGATCAGTTCCACTCCGGAACGGAAGCGGAACGCAGCCGCCGCCTCGTTGTCCTGTGCGGCGGCCCGGGGAACGTGGGGGAAGTGCGAGAGTGCGAGGATGAGGCCCGCCGCGGCGACGGCGCCGGACCGTCTCCGCATCGCGGGCCGAGGGCCCGCCGAATGCCGGCGCGTCACGGATTCTGTCAAGAGTCGGCTCCTTCCAGTTCGGCGGACGCTGGCGGGCGGAGATCCACGTGCGGGACGGTCGCATCGTCGATCACGAAGCTGATGCGGTAGCGGCTGACGCCGTCCGCGGGTATCTCGACGACGAAGGGAGTCGCGGCCCCCGGCGTGAGGGCCGGCGCGGCCACTGCCGTCCGGCGGCTGGCGATCATTGCTCCGGACTCGTCGAACGCCATGGCGACGACAAACAGCTCTCCCAACGTGGCAGCGTCGGAAGGGTTCCGCACCGAGCCGCTGATCGCCAGAAGCGGGCCGGTCGTGTCGTGTTCGAGAGCAAGCAACTCGACCGGCGCCTGCGCGCCACCCGGTGCCGGCTCCGCCCCGCCGCTCGAGAGGGCGACAAACCCGACGGCAAGGACCGCGGCGACGGCAACCGCGGCTGCGCCGAGCGCGGCGAGGTGGTTCCCGAACGTCGACGGGGACTCGAGAGGCGGGTCGAAGAGCGGCTGGTCCGCCGATCCTTCCGGTGCGATCGGGGCCTCCGCCTCTGGCGGTCCGACTGCGGACTCGCGGCGAAGCTCCTCGGTCAGCGCCGCGACGCGGGCGTCGGAGCGGCGCCGTTCCTCACGGACGAGGCGGTAGGTCACGGCGCCCATGGCGATGGCAATCAGCAGCGACAGGATCGTAACCACGGTCAACGTCAGGGCCATCCACCACCTCGGGCGGCTACCTCAACCGAAACTCCATGGCAACTTCGACGAAGACCGCGACGGGAACGTCCTGCCGTCGGGCGGGGACGAACCGCCAGTCGCGCATGGCGCGTACCGCGGCGTCGTCCAGTCCGTAACCCAGGCTTCGGACTATCCGGATGTCGCCCACCGATCCGTCGGCGAGCACGATCACCTCGAGCACTACTTCGCCTTCGATGCGCCGTCGCCGCGCTTCCTCGGTGTAGTCGGGCTGCACTTCGTGACGGATTGCGGGCGGTGTGATTCCGGCGCCCGGGCGGTAGGGGCCACCACCCGTGCCGGCGCCGGTTCCCGGACCGAAGCCGGCGCCCTGACCGTCGCCGACCCCGCGGCCGGCGCCCTCGCCGACGCCCCCACTGGACCCCGGGCCCTGTGTCCTCGAGGCGAGGTGGGCGCGCACCTCGTCGATCAGCCCCAGCCTGTCCTGTTGGTCGGCCCGCGCCTCCATCAGCGGCGCGACGATTTGCGGCATCTCCGCGGCGTCGATGGGTTCCGGGGTGCGTTCTTCTGGCGGCTCGACTATCGCCGGTTCCTCCCGCGGCGGCACCGGACTGCTGATCCGGCTCGTCCCTTCACGCTCGGCAGGAGGCGGCGGCAGCGGTTGACGCAGGCCACCGCCCCCACCGCCACCGCCCGGTCCGGGGTCAGCGACGAAGACGAGGCGGGTGAGGGCCGGGCCGTCCGGGTCGACCAGACTGCCGGTCGTGGCCGGTGTAGCCATCGCCAGGATGATCGAGACGATCAGGACCGTCGCGTGGAGCCCGGCGGCGACTGCCGTGGCGGGTGCATGGGTTGGGGGATCGTCGACCGTTCGGTCGAGCTGCGAGGCGCCGAACGCGATACGGAGCGGCCGGAAGGGGTTGCGACGCAGCCAGCGGACTGCGCGCGCCGCTTCCGCTTGGGGCAGGTGCGTTCCGTCGATGGTGGCCACTTCGCCGGAGGCGATGAGACGAGTGACGACGTGGGGAGACACGCGGGCCGCAACGGCAACCTCTCTCGCGCTGTACACCTCGGGAGCCGGGTGGACAGTCGGGGCGGTCTCGGCGTTTCCGTGTCTCGCCATCAGGGACGGACCGCTTCGAAGAACTGTTTGCCGTCGCGTTCGGCCAGAAGGCGTACGGCGCGGAAGCCTTCGGCATCAAGGGCGCCCCTCGCGCCGCCGTTCATGATGAACGTCCGGTCGAACGCGCGTCGCGTGAGGATCGCTCCAAGGCCGCCTCGCGGCGCCGTCTCGATCACGACGATACGCCCACCCGGGCGGAGGACGCGGAGCGACTGCTGCAGGCAGAGCACCCGCTGGTTCATTCGCAGAACGCCGAGCAGGGAAGGTATGACGACCACGTCCACCGACTCGGGGTCGCACGGCAGCGCGGAAAGGCTGGCCGTCCTGATCTCCACGAGGACCCCCGCCTGTTCGGCGGCGCGCCGGATCGCGTCTGCTTCGGCTTCCGTCTCGGCGACAGCGACCGCGGTCCCGCTGATGCCCGCCACGCGGGCGAGCTGGGCAATCAGGAGCGGATCGCGTCCGCCCAACTGCAGCACCGAGGCGCCGAGCCTGAGCCCGACCATCGATACCTCGAGGTCGCGCGGCCCGGCGCGTCCCTGGCGCATGAACGGCAGCTTGTACAACGCCATGCAACTACCCCCATGATATAGTCTCCGCCCGTGCCGTTCTCAGGTGACATCGCCCCGGCCTCGGGGCGATTGGGCATCCTCCTTGCTGGTCTCGGCGCCGTAAGCACCACGCTGATTGCCGGCGTGCACGCGATCCGGAAGGGGTTGGCGGCGCCCACCGGGTCGTTGACGCAGATGGGGACGATCCGCCTCGGCAAACGGACCGACAACCGCTCTCCGCTGATAAGCGATTTTGTCCCGCTCACTGCGCTCGACGACCTGGCCTTCGGCGGTTGGGACATCTTCGAGGACAACTGCTACGAAGCGGCGTGCAAGGCGGAAGTGCTGCGGCGGCCATTGCTCGATCAGGTGCGGCCGGAACTGGAAGCGATCGCACCGTGGCCGGCGGTGTTCGATCAGCACTACGTCAAGAAGCTCGACGGCGCCCACGTCAAGGCCGGCGCAAACAAGAAGGAGCTGGCAGACCAGCTGGTCGCGGACATTCGCCGCTTTCGGGAGGAACAAAAGGTCGATCGGCTCGTCCTGATCTGGTGCGGCAGCACCGAGATCTACATGGAAGAGACGGCCGTTCACCAGTCGCTCGAGGCGTTCGAGGCAGGACTCGAAGCGTCGGATCCGGCGATTCCATCCTCGATGATCTACGCGTATGCCGCGATCCGGGAGGGAATCCCGTACGCGAACGCCGCCCCGAATCTCAGCGCTGACGTCCCCGCTCTGGAGGAACTGGCCCTCCAGACCGGCTCCCCGCTGGCCGGAAAGGACCTCAAAACCGGGCAGACGCTGATGAAGACGATGATTGCGCCCGGGCTGAAGGCACGGCTGCTTGGCGTCTCCGGCTGGTATTCGACCAATATTCTCGGGAACCGGGATGGCGAGGTGCTCGACGATCCGGAGTCGTTCAGGACAAAGGAGGAGAGCAAGAAGTCGGTCCTCGATCACATCCTGCAGCCGGAGCTCTACCCGACCCTGTACGACGACCTGCACCATGTTGTGCGGATCAACTATTACCCCCCGCGTGGCGACAACAAGGAGGGGTGGGACAACATCGACCTGGTCGGATGGCTCGACTATCCGATGCAGCTCAAGATCAATTTCCTTTGCCGCGACAGCATTCTGGCGGCGCCAATCGTGCTCGACGTCGCGCTGTTTCTCGACCTCGCTCGGCGCTCCGGTATGCGCGGCATCCAGGAATGGCTGTCGTTCTACTTCAAGAGTCCGATCCATGCGCGTGGACTCTATCCGGAACATGATCTGTTCATTCAGTTGATGAAACTGAAGAATACGCTCCGCCACCTCAGGGGGGAGGAGCTGATTACCCATCTCGGACTCGAGTACTACGACTGACGACAAGCCATGGCGTACGGTCGAACCCAGGCGGTGTTGATCGGCGGCGCGTTCAATGGAATCCTGTCGGCGCTGCCGATCGTCGGCGCCGCAAACATCTGCTGCTGCCTCTGGGTCGTGGGCGGCGGCGCGATTACCGTCTGGCTCATGCAACAGGGCCGGACCGTGGCGATGCGCCTGTCCGACGGCGCTATCGGGGGCGCGCTGGCCGGTCTGGCCGGGGCGTTCTTCTACACGGCGGTGTCGACCCCGATCAACCTCATGATGGGGCCGGAGGCGGAGGCGCTGGCCGAACTGATGTCCGAAGGGGGCGTTCCGCCGGAGGTGATTCAGTTCTACGAGGCAGTGTCAGGCAGCTTCATCCTGATGGCCACCATCAATCTGGGTCTGTGGCTCTTCATAGGTGTCGTCTTCTCAACCGTCGGCGGGTTGCTCGGGGCGCTGTTCGCCAATCGCAACACACCGCCCGCCGCGACGGCGCCGGGGCAGGGCGCAGACTCGTCATTCGGCGGGCCGGTGGTGCCGCCGCCGCCGATCACGCCGGGCGCGTAGGGAACCCCTGCCGTCCGTTTGCGTCCATTGCCTTAGGGACACATGCCGCTGATACATACGCGCGATCTCTGGAAGAGCTACCCCATGGGGACCGAAACGGTCCACGCGCTGAGTGGAGTATCGCTCGACATCGAGCGCGGGGAGTTCGTCGCCATCATGGGACCGTCCGGATCCGGCAAGTCGACGCTGATGAACCTGATCGGTTGTCTCGATACGCCGACAGACGGCCACTACGCCCTGAACGGCAAGGACGTCGGCCGCATGAACGACGACGAACTTGCACGGATCCGGAACCAGGAGATCGGCTTCGTCTTCCAGACCTTCAACCTGATGCCGCGGGCGACTGCGCTGCACAATGTCGAACTTCCGTTGATTTACGCGGGAGTACCGGCGGCACGGCGGTACAAGCGGGCAGTCGCCGCGCTCGAGATGGTGGAGCTCGAGGGACGCATGAACCACCGACCGAACGAACTCTCGGGTGGCCAGCGGCAGCGCGTCGCGATTGCCCGCGCGCTGGTGAATGAACCGTCCATCCTGCTGGCGGACGAGCCGACGGGGAATCTCGACTCGAAGACCGGGGTCGAGATCATGGCGATCTTCGAGGGGTTGCATCGCGCCGGGAACACGATTGTGCTGATCACCCACGAGGCGGAGGTCGCCAACCATGCGCACCGCGTCATTCAAATCCTGGACGGCGCCATCCATTCCGATGGGCCCGGCGCCGGTGTCGGCGCGCAGGCTTGGCCGGCGTTCCCGCCGACCCCAGCGTGAAAGGGCTCGGCCCTGCGGGTCTCTCCCTGACGGGGAGGCAGTCAGTGTGTTTCCTGGTGTGTGCCGAAGACGCCCCGGAGCGTGTCTGACACCTCGCCGACGGTCGCCTTCGCTTCGACTGCGGCGATGATGTGAGGAACCAGGTTGGCGTCTCTGCGCGCGGCGGTCGCTACGGCCTCGAGTGCCGAGCCTGTCGCGTGCTCGTCCCGTGTGGCGCGCAGGGCCGCGACTCGAGCTGACTGATCCTGTTCCACCCGCGGATCAATCGGGTTCGGTTCGATGGGCCGGCTCTCGCTGGCGAAACGGTTCACGCCCACCACGATCTCGTCGCCTGCGTCGACAGCTTGCTGGGTCCGATAGGCCGACTCCTGGATCTCCCGTTGTATCCAGCCCGACTCGATCGCGGCGAGAACCCCGCCCTGCCACTCGATCGCATCGAGGATGGAGAGCGCGTCTTCCTCCAGGCGGTCACAGATCGCTTCGATGGTCCAGGCCCCCCCGACGGGATCGACCGTGCGCGTCACGCCGGATTCGGCCGCGATGATCTGCTGCGTCCGAAGCGCGATCCGAGCCGACTCCTCGGTCGGCAGCCCGAGAGCCTCGTCGCGTCCGTTGCAGTGGAGCGACTGGGTGCCTCCCAGGACGGCGGCCATCGCCTGCAGCGCGACGCGGACGATGTTGTTGTCCGGCTGCTGCGCGGTCAGGGTGCTCCCGGCGGTCTGCGTGTGAAAGCGAAGTTGCTGCGCCTTGGGAGCGGTGGCGCCGACGCGCTCGCGCATGAGTGTTGCCCAGAGGCGGCGCGCCACGCGGAACTTGGCGATCTCTTCCAGGAAGTGGTTGTGCGCGTTGAGGAAGAAAGAGAGCCGGGCGCCGAACGAGTTGACGTCCAGGCCCCGTTTGCGGGCTGCTTCGACGTAGGCAAGCGCATGCGCGAAAGTGAAGGCGAGTTCCTGTGCCGCTGTCGCGCCGGCCTCCCGGATGTGATACCCGCTGATCGATATCGGGTGCCACCGCGGCATCTCGCGCTCGCAGTACGCAACCACGTCGGTCACGAGCCTCAGCGAGGCGCGAGGCGGGAAGATCCAGGTGCCTCGTGCCACGTACTCCTTGAGGATGTCGTTCTGCACGGTTCCCGAAAGCGCGCGCGGTTCGACTCCCTGCCGTCTTGCCGCGGCCACGTAGAGTGCGAGGAGGATGATCGCCGTCGCGTTGATCGTCATCGACGTCGAGACGCGGTCGAGTGGGATCTCGTCAAAGAGCAGCGCCATGTCCTCGATGGAATCGATGGCGACCCCGACTCGCCCCACCTCGCCTGCGGCCAGGACGTGGTCGGAGTCGTAGCCGATCTGCGTCGGCAGGTCGAAGGCGACACTCAGCCCGCTGACGCCCTGATCGAGAAGGTAACGATAGCGACGATTCGATTCAGCGGCAGTGCCGAAACCCGCGTACTGGCGCATCGTCCAGAGGCGGCCCCTGTACATGGTGGGGTAGATGCCGCGGGTAAACGGAAACTCGCCGGGTGAGCCGAGTCGATCCAGGGCAGTTTGCGGGAGATCGGCTGGTCGGTGGGTCCGGGAGCCCATTGCCGAAGGATCTTAGCCCGGCCGCGATCGTGGTTGCGGCGCAGACTAGTCGGTGCGTCGAGCCGGTTCTCCGGCGGCGATGCGAAGGGCGCGGAGGAAGCGGCGATCGTTTGCGGTGATCTCCAACGGGGCAACGGACGTTTCGGTGACGGCCACCCGTCCTGCCGTGTCGTCGTCGGGTTGCTCCGCGTCATCGTGCCGGGAACCGAAGCCGATCTCCGCCTCCAGCGAGACACGTAGTTCGTAACCCGCGGCGCGTGCCCTCTCCCGGCACGCCTCCACGCGGGGATTGTGCGACACGGCGCCGCCGATGGCCTCTGCCAACTCGCGTGCAAGGCGGGTCATGATCTGATCGTTCATCAATGTCTCCGGCCGGGTCGGCGCGAGGCGTGCGACCGGGGATTCCTGTTTGGGCAGCGACACTGCCATTGTAGATTCGACTGGCGCGGTTGTCAAGACAAAACCACGCCATATGGAGGTTGCCGGGACATCTAACCACTACATACTGTGGTCCAGCTTGCCGGTCTGCCGAAGCCGCGCCAGGGCAGACCGGTTTGGGCCCGGCCGGCCGGCGATTGGCGTCGGAGGCGACGACTGTCGGGGTCAGTCCACCCAGGAGCGGAGATCGCGGCCCGTCATCTCCGCTGGAACTCTCAGGCCTGCGAGGTGAAGTAGCGTAGGAGCGACGTCCCTCAGCCCGCCGTGGCGCAGGGAGAGCCCCTTGTCGGCCAACGCCGGATCGACCAGTACGACGGGCACCGGGTTGGTGGTGTGGGCAGTATGCGGGCCGTTCCTTTTGTCGTCCCACATCTGCTCCGCGTTGCCGTGGTCGGCGGTCACAAGGACGCTGCCTCCCGCACCGGTCACCCCGCGCACTATGCGTGCGAGGCACCGGTCGAGCGTCGAAACCGCCGCCACGGCAGCGTCGAGCTTTCCGGTGTGTCCCACCATGTCGGCGTTCGCGAAGTTGCAGATGATCACTTCATGCCGCCTCGCGGCAACGTCGGCGAGAAGCTCCGCAGTAATGCCTTCGGCGCTCATTTCCGGTTGCAGGTCGTAGGTGGGCACCTTCGGCGACGGCACCAGGATCCGGTCCTCGCCCGCGTACGGCGGCTCGACGCCACTGTTGAAAAAGTAGGTGACGTGCGCGTACTTCTCGGTCTCCGCCAGCCGCAGATTCGTCCGGCCGCCGGCAGCGAGCACTTCCGCAACATTGCGGCTGAAGGCAAGGGGGTCGAATGCCACCGGCAGACCGTACGTCGGGTCGTACTCCGTCAGCGTCGTCACCGGGAACGTGGATGCCCCACGTCGCGCGAACCCACTGAAACGGTCATCGTCCAGCGCCAGCGCCCGAGTCAGTTGCCGGGCCCGGTCGGCCCGGAAGTTGAAGAAGATGACCGCGTCCCCGGTCCGCATGCGCCCGATGGGTACGCCGTCCGCGTCCACGACCACTCCCGGCTCGATGAACTCGTCGGTGACGCCCTCGGAGTACGCCGACTGAACCAGTGTTGCCGCGTCGGTCGCGGTCCTCCCGCGGCCATGCACTATCGCCTCGTAGGCGCGCTGCGTACGGTCCCAACGCCGGTCGCGATCCATGCCGTAGTAGCGGCCGCACACCGTCGCCACCCTGCCGACGCCGGCATCGCCCAGTTCCCGCTCCAGCGTCGCGACGTCGCCTGAGGCGGCGGTGGGCGCGCAGTCGCGCCCGTCCGTCAACACATGGACGAACAGACGCTTGACGCGCCGTCGTCGCGCCATGTCGACGAGCGCCACGAGGTGCCGCAGGTGGCTGTGGACGCCGCCTGCCGACACCAGCCCGATCAAGTGCAACGCCGGCTCCTCCGCGTCGCCCCGCGCCATCGCGTTCGCGAGTGCGCGGTTCTCGAAGAAGTCGCCGTCTGCGATGCTCTTGTCGATGCGCGTCAGGTCCTGGTAGACGATTCGTCCCGCTCCCAGGTTCATGTGGCCAACCTCGGAGTTGCCCATCTGGCCGGTCGGCAGCCCTACGGCCTCGCCCGAGGCGACGAGCGAGCCATGCGGATAGCGTTGCAGCAGTTCCGTCCACGCGGGGGTCCGGCCGAGCGCGATGGCGTTGTGCCGGCGCTCCGGGCTGAGTCCCCAGCCGTCGAGGACGAGCAGGGCTATCGGAGGACGGGTTGCGGGCATCGGGCGGGCCACGGCAGCACGGATGGCGCGAAGCACGGTGCGCGCGCCATCGGACGCCACGCGATAATACCATGCGAAGGAGCTTGCACGGCGAGAGGTAACTGATTGTTTGTCAACGGCTTGCCGGGAATTCGCCAGTTTGACTTGGGTTGGGGGGCTCGCCTATGATCACGAGGTTCAATTCTCGACGGAGTGCCCCTAAGGGCGGGAGAGACGCATTGCTTATGATCATCGAGTTCCGGCGCCTGATTGTTCTGGCCGCGACCCTCGCAGCCGTCCTGATCGTTGCTCCGCCCGCATTTGCCCAGGGGTCGTGCGAGGACCGGTACGAAGAGTGGGAGTGCGAGGAGTTCCGCACCCTGACCCAGGCCATCATCGCCGCAATCGACGGTGAGATTGTTCCCGAAGCGGATCCGTTCGAAGTGTCGTTCGATTTCTTCAAGGGGACAGACGGCTTTTCCTACACGCCGTTCACGGTGTCCATGGATTCGGCGAGAGTAGAAAGCTCGCGGTTGGTGATGGTTACCTACATCTTGGGTCCGCCGGATCCTGCGGCCGAACAGACCGACGACAACGACGCCGACATGCCCCCTTCGGCCTTCAACGACGGCTGGTTTATCGACGTGTCCTCGGGCGGCGACGGACCGCTGCAGTTCAGTCGCGCGTTCGCGGTGCCGGGAGGACCCCACGACGTCTTCGTCGCGATTCGAGAGAGTCTGGGTGAGGACCCCGACGACGATCGGGTAGCGGAGACACCGATAATGCTCCGCCACGAGCGCGTTGAAGTGCCGGACCTCTGGAACAGCGTCCTGCAGACCAGCAGCATCATCCTCGCCACCGACGTTGAGATGCTGGCGGCGCCGCTGGCGGAAGAGGAGCAGATCGCCAACCCGTACACGCTCGGCAACATCCAGATTCTGCGGAAGATGAGCCGGGAGTACACCAAGCAGGAGGAACTGTTCCCGATCTTCCTGGTTTACAACCCCGGGCTGGTCGACGGGCGGAAGCCGGACGTCACGGTCGAGTACAGCTTCCACCAACAGACCGAAGCCGGCGAGGAGTACTTCAACCGGACCCAGCCGCAGGAGTTCAATGGGCAGACGCTTCCCGCCGAGTGGGACGCCACCCTCGGACACCAGATTACCGGAGGCTTCGCAGTCCCCCTGGCGGTCTTCCCCACGGGGGACTTCCGGCTGGAGATCAAGATCGTTGACAATGCCAACTCGTCTGAGGTGATCCAGAACGTAATGTTCACCGTGCTGGAGTCATAGGAGGCGCAGCGGGTCCGCCGAGGCCGGCCGCTGCGAAACTGGATGGCACGAATGCTGCTCGTCAGAATCGGGGTTGTCGCGTTGGGAGTCGCAGCTGTTGGCGCGCCAGTCGTCGCGGCGGGTCAGGAGCCCGGTGCACGAGCCGCGTCGGACCGCGCCGGGGCCACGACGGGCGGCGAATCGGTCGCCGGACAGGTCTTCGGTGTGGTCACGACAACGGACCATCGGGCGGCGGTGGGGGTGCCGGTCTCCGCGACTGGCGCCGGCGTTACGGCGCTGGCCGTTACCGATGACCAGGGGCGCTTCGCGTTCGAGCAGCTCCCGGCTGGCGACTATCTCCTGCGCGCCCACCATGCCCACGCCGGCGGCGGGCGGCAGGTGGTACGGGTGGCCGGCGGCGTGCCGGCGTTCGCGGCGCTCTCCGTAGAGCGGCTCGCGGCGGCAGATGTCTCGGCAATGCCGACGGGAGCGGCGGCAACCGTGGCGCCGGACGTGCAACTCGCCGGTGGCGGGCTGGCGTTCGGCATGCTTGCGCCAATGGCAGAGGCGCAGCCGGGGTCGTCGGAACGTCCTGACGACGGCGCATCCACGCCTGAGGAAGCCCCGCAATCCGGCGCCCGCGCAGAGGCTGACTCGGACTCGGGACCGGCCCTGCACAATCCGAATTCTCGTGCCTGGTGGCTGCGCCGGGCGCGCCGCAGCGTCCTGAAGGATCGCGGGGCGGGCCCGGACCTCGTCCTGTCGAAGCCGGCCGAGGCGCCGGACGGTTCGGGTGGCGCATCCGGTCGGACGATGGCTGGCGGCGGCGAGGCGGGTGGCTCGTTGCTTGCCGATCTGGGGGATGGCGCATTCGGATTGCCGGTTTCCGGACAAGTGCAGTTCCTGACCCGCACGACGCTCTCCGGGCCTTCAACGCTCCCGGCGGTGGACACAGCGCCGGGACAGATCGCCTATGTCGCGGTCGCGCCGACGAGTCCGCTCTCGGGCAATGGAGATTGGGCCGTGCGGGGAACTGTCGACATGACGACCGGAACCAGCGCGTCGTCCTGGGCGATTGCCGGCTGGTACGCCGTCGAGCCGCACGACAATCACAACATGCATGTCGCGATGTCGTACAGCCAGCAGGCGCTTCCGGGTGGGGAGGCTAAAGCTCCGCTCGGAGCGCAGGCAGCCGCGGTGGCCGCCGAGAGCGCGATGGAGGCCGTGAGCCGGCAGGTAGGGAGCATCGAGGCGATCAACACCTGGGAGATCTCGCCGGTGCTGCTTGTCGGCTACGGCGCGGAGTTCGCGCGGTACGGCTACCTGCAGGACGGCAAGCTGTTCTCGCCGCGCGCGGATGTGACGCTATCGCCGATTGACGGCTCGCGCGTCCGCGTGGCCGTGTCGCAGCAGATGACGGCGCCCGGTGCGGAGCAGTTCCTCCCGCCCCTCGATGGCGTCTGGTTGCCGCCGGAACGGACTTTCACGTCGCTCTCCGGGTTCGACAACCTGCAGGCGGAGCGGACCCGCCACATGGAAGTGGGGCTGGAGCAGGATCTCGGCGAGCACGCCACGATCGGCGTCCGGCGCTTCCGGCAAGATGTCAGCAACCAGTTGGTTGCGCTTTTCACGCCGGGAAAGTACGTCCCGGATGGGACGCTTCCCGCACCCGGCGGCCACTACTACTTGGCGAGCGCCCCCGGCGTCGAGGCGGACGGCTGGGGCGTTCGCTTCCGCCAGGGCTGGCCGGACGCCGTGACGGGAGAAGTCGACTATCGGATCGTTCGCGCGGATTGGTTGCCGGCGGAAGTCCCCACCGCGTTCGGCATCACGAGGGCGGGCCTGCTCCGCACGGGCGCCGAATGGGTCCACGATGTCACCACCAGCGTGGAGGCTGAAATCCCCCGGACCGCGACCCGGATTGCCGCACACTGCCGCGTCAGTACCGGGTTTGCGCGCGCCGACGCAGATCTCGTCACCGCCGGTCTCGATGCCCGGTTCGATATCCGGGTCACCCAGCCGCTTCCCGTTTCGCCGTTTGATGGAAGCAGTTGGGAAGTGCTCCTGGCGTTGCGCAGCCTGTTCCAGCAGCAGGCTGACGGCGCCTCCCTATACGACGAACTGCTCGTCGTCGATGCGCCACGTCAACTCGTCGGCGGTCTCGTTGTTCACTTCTAGTTGCCGTCCGCACGGCATTCCACCATGTCGGTCCGAGGCCCGAGGATGAAGCGGCGGTACCCCGGAGGCGACTACTGGGGTGACTGGGGCCGGGCGCTGGTGGCCGTGGCGGTGGTGGCGGTCCTTTTGTGCCTGTCAATTGCCAACGCGGTCGTGCGGTCGACGTGGAGTGGCGTGGAAGACGGGATTCTCTGGGAGGAGCGGCCGGAAGGATTGGCCGTCGCGGCGGTCGACCCCGCTTCCCCTGCGCGCGCGGCGGGAATCGCGCCGCACGACCTGCTCCTCGCCGTCGATGGCGTTCCGATCGAACAACATCGTGATTTGCTGCTCAGGATTCACGCCGCCGGAGCGGGTAGCGGGCTGGAGTACACGCTCCTGCGCGGCGACCGGCCTCGACTTCTCACGGTGGCGGTAGTTCCCATTTCGAACGGTTCGTTTCCGATCTATCTGGCGCTGGCGGGGGTCGGTCTGGTCGGACTGCTGGTTGGCGCGGCGGTCCGCGTGCGGCGGCCCGGACACCAGGCGACGCTCCATTTCTTCTGGCTGACCGTCGCGTTCTTCGGTGTCTTCGCCTTCTCCTACGTCGGTCGGTTCGATCTCCTCGACTGGTTCTTTTTCTGGGCGGACGAGGTCGCGACCCTGCTCGTGGCGCCTCTGTTCATGCACTTCGCGCTCGTCTTTCCGGAACGCGCGCCCGGATGGCTGCGCCACCGGCTGGGATCGCGCGTGCTGCCCATCGTCTATGCGCCAGCGGTCATTCTGGGCCTCATGCAGGTCGCGGCAGTCGCGAACGCGCCCTCCGGCGCGCCGTTGCAGCGGGCGGTAGAGCGGATCTGGAATCTGGAACATCTCTACCTTGCGCTGTGCACGCTGGGTGGTCTGGCTCTCATGGTGAGCGCCCTGCGCCGTGTTCGTTCCGTCACGTCGCGACGACAGCTCCGTTGGATTGTCTCGGGGGCGGTGCTTGGTGGCCTGCCGTTCACGCTCGGCTACGCACTCCCCTACGCGCTGGGTTTCGACCCGGCGCTGGGGCTGGAGTTGACCGCAGTACCGCTCGGCCTGATACCGCTTGCGTTCGCGTCGGCCATCATCCGTTACCGGTTGCGGGATGTCGAGGTGATCGTCAAGCGGAGCGTCGTCTACGCGGTCGTCGTTGCGGCAATGATCGGTATCTACTTCGCCTTCGAGTGGCTCGCAACCGCCGTGTTCCTGGACGGGTCGGTGCGCGACAACACCGTGATCGCGCTGCTCGCGACCGCAGTTGTGGTTCTGCTGGCGAGTCCGGTGACGCGGACAATCCAGATGATGCTGGACCGGCTCTATTACCGCGACCGATTCGACTATCGGCGCGCGCTGATCCGTTTCGCCCAGGATCTGAACTCCGATCTGGATCTGGAGCGGTTGAGCCAGCGGCTCGTACAACGCGTCTCCAGCACGCTGGCGGTTCACCGAATGGCATTGCTGCTGGGAACCGGCCTCACCGCAAGCGAAGGCGCCGGCGGGAACGGCCGGGGGAGCGCCGGCGACTCGTCGGATCCGTCGTCTGTGCGGTGCCACGACTATCTGCCGATTCGGTGGGTGGGCTTCGATGCTTCGCCCCCGTCGCTCTCTCGCGCGTCGAGCGTCGGAAAACGAATGGCCGGCGGTCATACTGTCCTGTTGGACGATCCGGCGCACCGCCGTCAGTGTGCGCCGCGCGATGTCGCGTTCTGGCGGGATCAGGGGCTCTACTACTTCGTGCCGTGCATTGCGGAGGGGGGAGTCATAGCGGTGCTTGCCCTCGGCCGGAAAGGAAGCGGTGAACCGCTCAGCAGCGAAGACGTCTCGCTGCTGGCTGCCGTGGCGGGGCAGGCGGCGACCGCGCTCGAGAACGGCCGACTGTATGGCCAGTTGCACCAGAAGGCGGACGAACTCGATCGGATGCGCCAGTTCAGCGAGAACATCATCGAATCGTTGAACGACGGCCTGGCCGTGGTCGATCTCGACGACCGGGTGGTTCGGTGGAACGCGGGGCTCGAGCGGATGTACGGGGTATCGCGCGCCGCTGCTATCGGCCGGCGGCTCGACGAGCTTTTCGATCCTGCGTTTGTCAACCGGCTTCGGATCGCGCGCCGCGAGCATCCGCGATCCCAGGCGGATGACTACCGCGCGCCACTGGTTTCGCGTCATGCGGAGCCCCGGCGCCTGCTCGTCCATGCGGAACTCGCGCCGCTGCTTACGCCGGATGGAGAGACCGGTGGCACGATGCTCATCGTGGTGGACATGACCGAGAGGGCGCAACTCGAAGAGCAGGTGCAACTTTCCGAGAAACTTGCCTCCATCGGTCAGTTGGCGGCTGGAGTGGCGCACGAAGTGAAAACGCCGCTCACCGGGATTTCCAGCTTCACCCAGACACTTCTCTCGGGGGCCGAGCCGGACGATCCGAAGACGCGAATGCTGGAGAAGATCGAGCGGCAAACATTCCGTGCGGCGAAGATTGTCAACGGCCTGCTGCATCTTGCTCGGCCCGGCCGGTCGGACAGCGCGGGGCCGGTGCCGATCAACACACTGATCAACGATGTCCTTGGTCTGCTCGAACCTCAGCTCGAGTCCGGCAACGTGAGAGTGAGGCGCGAACTGGCTGATCCCTCGCCGGTGATTCAGGGAGTTGAGTTCAAGTTACAGCAGGTTCTCCTCAACCTGTGTCTCAATGCGCGCGACGCGATGCCAGCGGGCGGGTGGCTCACGGTTTCGACCAGGGTCTCTGGCGGGCACGTCATGATCGACGTGCGTGACACCGGCACGGGCATTGCGCCGGAGCATCTCTCCCGGATTTATGACCCGTTCTACACCACGAAGCCGGCGGGGCAGGGTACCGGTCTCGGACTCTCGATCGTCCACGGCGTGATCCGAGAGCACGAAGGAACGATCGAGTGCGACAGCCGGCCTCGTCAAGGCACGCGCTTCAGTCTGAGCTTCCCGCTGGCGGCCGCCGCCGCGCCGGGCAGGCGCGTGGCCGAGGCGGTAATGCTGTGAACGGGACCGTTCCTGCCGCCGACGGAGAACCACCGTAACCGACATGCCTCGGGACACCTCGTATCGGCCCCGGCTCGCCGGGACTGCCATTCTCGTCGTGGATGACGAGGAGATCATGCGTGACGTGCTTGAGTCCCTGCTCGTGCGGGAGGGATGCCGCGTGCAGGTCGCGGCCGAGGGCGCGGAGGGTGTGGCAGCCGCCCGGAGCGGCGGGTTCGATGCGGTTCTGCTGGACGTCATGATGCCCGGCATGGGCGGGATGGCTGCGCTGGGCGAATTGCAGAAGCTCGCTCCGGACCTTCCGGTGATCATGGTCACTGCCTACGGCACCACGCAGACGGTGCGGGACGCCCTGAAGGGAGGCGCCTTCGACTTCGTCGAGAAGCCGTTCCGGAACGAAGACGTCGTGCACGTCGTCCGGAACGCCGTCGAGCATCATCAGCGGGTGAGGGGTCGCGGCGGTGGACACGCGTCCGTCGACGCCGACGCCACGCGCTTCGGCGGACTGATCGGCACTGGCGACCGAATGCGCGGCGTTTTCGAGCTGATCGCCCGCGCCGCCCCCAGCCGTGCGACCATCCTGGTAGCCGGCGAGAGCGGCACCGGCAAGGAGCTGGTGGCGCAAGCGGTCCACGACCATTCGCCCCGCTCCGACATGCCGTTCGTTACGGTCAACTCCGGCAGCCTGCCGCCCGATCTGCTCGAGTCCAATCTCTTCGGCCACCTCAAGGGAGCGTTCACCGGTGCGGTCGCGCCGAAGAAGGGCCTGTTCGAGCTGGCAAACCGCGGGAGCATCTTCTTCGACGAGATCGGAACGGTTCCGCTGGAGACGCAGGCAAAGCTCCTGCGCGTAATCCAGGAGCGGGAGTTCATGCGGCTCGGCGGGATCGACACCGTAAAGGTGGATGTCCGGATTATTGCGGCTACGAACCAGGATTTATGGTCGATGGTGGCGGCAGGTCAGTTCCGTGAGGATCTCTACTACCGACTGCATGTCATCACCGTCGATCTCCCGCCGCTACGAGAGCGGCGCGGCGACATCCCATTGCTCGCGCAGCACTTCCTGGAGCGCTACGGCGAGGAGAACGACAAGCCGGGTCTGGAACTGACCTCGGATGCGCTCGATCTGCTTCAGTCGTACCACTGGCCCGGCAACGTTCGGGAACTGGAGAACGTCATCGAACGGGCCGTGGTGTTGACGCCCGGTTCCCCGATCGGCCCCGACCTGATTCCCGACACCGTTCGTTCACGTCATTCGCTGACGCTTCCCGCGTTCGACATTCCGCCGGAGGGAATCTCGTTTCGGGAGGTCATCGACGACATGGAGGTCCGTCTCATCGTCCGCGCCCTCGAGGCTTCAGCGGGCGTGCAGAAGAAGGCGGCCGAGCTGCTCCGCGTCAAGCCGACGACACTCAACGAGATGATCAAGCGCCACGGCATTCCCGCCGGTCGTTCCCGACCGGGCGGGAATGCGTTTTCACGAGCGCTGGCCCCGTCTGGGTCGACTGCCGCCGCGGCGAGATCCGCCGCCTCGTCCACGCCCACCGCGTCGGAGCCTTCCCGGCTGGTCGACCTCCACGCTGGCAGATCCCGGTCCGGCTGACGGCCGCCGGCGGCGGCGGCCGGCGGTCACGTCGTGCATCAGGCGCTCGTACTTGTTCAGGATGACGTCCCAGGCGTAGTTCGTTTCGACGTACGCCTGTCCGTTCCGACCCATTGCCTCCCGCAACTCCGGGTTGCCAATCAGCAGCGAGAGGCACTCGACGAACTCTTCTCGGTCGCCGTAGTAGAGACCGGCGTTACTCCGCTGACAGTGGTCGGTGACGACGTCGCTCCGCGCGTTCGCGAGCACCGGCGTGCCCACCGCGAAGGCCTCAAGCGCGAGGAGCGAGAGACTCTCATACGGCGAGGGCACGACCACTACCGTGGCGGCGCGGAGGGCCTCGAACCGCTCGGCGTCCGGCAGGGTTCCGGCGAACCGGATGTACGGTTCTTCGGGAATCGGCATCAGCTTCACGCCCATCAGGACCAGTGACGCGTCCCCGCGGGCCTCCGCGTAGGCTCCGAAGTGCGCGATCAACTCCTCGCAACCCTTGCCAGGATCAATCCGCCCGCCGTAGAGCGCAAACGGCTCGTACAATCGGTGGCGGCGACGGAATAGCGCGTCGGGCGCGCGCCCGCCGCTCTGGTTGCCGTTTGCTTCCTCCGGGGCGGCGCCGGCAAAGCCGGTCTCGTCGTCGCCCGCGAGGGCCGCTTCGGCGATGGAAGAGACGGGCGCCGACGCGCCTGCACTGCCGTCAGTCTCGCTGCCGCTCAGGAATCGCGCCGGCAGGTCGACGCCGCAGCCGACGATTGCCTCCGTTCTCGGGTCCATCTCGAAGTGCGTACGAAGGAACGCCCGCTCGACTCCGGTGTTGAAGGCGAAACCCGCAGGCGCCCGAAAAACGTCGCGATACAACTCGAGTCGGATGGCCGGCTCGTCATGTGCGGTCGGCACGAGAATGCTTCGTTTCGGGTCTATCTTCAGACCGAGCACGGTTGGCGCGTAGAGGTAGGTGAAAAAGATCAGCGCGTCGTAGTTGCCGTGGCGCTGTTCAAGGTGCTCCAGCAGGGCCGGACACCAGGGTCCCTGTTGCTCTAGCCAGGACTGCTCGTCGGTGGGGCTGTGCGGGTTATGGAATATCCAGTCGGAAAACTCGTTGAAGCTCCGAATGTCCCGCGTCTTCGCATTGGCGAAACGCTGCACGGTGACGCCTCGGATCCGGTCGGCTCCCTCCGGATACTCGTTCTTCCACGTAATGTAGTCGCGCGCGCACGTAGTGAGCACCGTGACGTCGTGCCGGCGGGCCAGCCGTTCCGCTACGAGCCGGCAGTGGTACTCGGAGCCACCCAGAATCTCGGCTCCGTAGCGTTGGACGATGAACGCGATCTTCATCCGGAACGGGTGGCGGCCGACACGCTCATGCGGCCAGCGCATCGAGCATGTTGTCGATTGCGCGATCGATGCGCTCGGCCCCAAAGTCCGCCAGGCGACGGCGCTGCCCCGCGAGGACGGACGCCCTCAACGCGTCATCATATACCAGCAGCCCGAGCAGCTCGGCTGCGTACTCGAGGTCCTTCGGTGTGAACGTCACGCCCGCGCCACCGAGGGTCTCGGGAACTGCCGCCGCCCCGTAGGCCAGGATCGGGACATCGGCGGCCATGGCTTCGACCAGAGGCACGCAGAACCCTTCGTGCTCGCTCAGCGAGACGTAGGCGTCGGCCATTCGGTAGTAGGCGGCCAGCTCGTCGTCCGGAACCTTGCCGGTGAATACGAACCGCTGTGCCGGCAACTGGTATCGCCTCACCATCTCCCGGAGCGCTGCGTAGTAGCGTGGAACACCATCGGTCCGGCCGACGAATACGAAGCGGTACTCGGTGTCGACGTAGCGCTTGTAGTGTTCCCCGAGCTTGAGGAGATCCTCGATCTTCTTCTGCGGCACTATCCGGCCGACGAAGAGGATGTTGGCGAAGCCGTCGTCGAGGGTACGTTCAAGCACCGGCATCCGGGGCGCCCCGACGATCCGCCGTGTGTCAACGGCAATTGGCATGACGCCGGTCCGGGTGAATCCCAAGGCTTCGAGTTCCCGCCGGTTGTAGTCGGAATCACCCAGGGCCAGGTCGACCCGGCCTGCCAGCGACGCGAGCTCTTCGCGGCCGACCGTCATCAGGCGGAACAGCCCGGCATCCCACGGCGCAAAGAAGTGGGCGGGAGTCAGGTTGTGGTACTGAATCGCAGTGCGTCCGCGCAGACCGGGCAGGGCCTCGGTCATCGGCGACGGGACGGCGAAGTGGAGGATCGTCGCGTCCCCCTCTCGCGCGCCCGGGTGGCCGTACGGACGGATGTCGCCCGCCAGGTCGTCGTCGATGGTCAGGGCGTAGATCTCCGAATGATGACCGCGTGCGCGCAGAAGGTCGCGAACCCGGCGCGCGCTGTCGCCGACCGCATCGCCCCGGTGGGCGGCCGGCACCCACTGATTGATCACCATCGACCACTCACCACTCCGCCCGGGGGAGCCCTTGGTACGCCGCCGGACGGTACTGCCTCAATGTCTCCAGAGCCTCCGCCCGTTCGAATTGACGCCAGAAGTCGGGAGCCACTGTCCACTCGGGCCGGCGCGGCGCGGCCCGTACCCGATCGAGCAGCCGGAGGAGCGTGGCCGAAAAGTCCTGCGCTTGCAGCCGGGCCAGCGCAGCGTCCTGCGCGCGCAGGACGTCATCCTCCAGGCCGGGAGCGGACAGCACCGCGTTGACGACGGAGGCGACATGGCGCGGATCCTTGCGATCGTACAGAACGCCGCCGCCATCCATCGTCGCGGGTACGGCTGTGGCGGCAAACGCCACCACCGGGATCCGCTTCCAGAACGCCTCGATGAGCGGTACGCAGAATCCCTCGTGCTCACTCGCGGAGAGGAAGAGGTCCGCGACGTCGTAGAGAGCCGTCAGCTCCTCGTTGGTGACATGGTCGAGCAGGTGGACGCCGGAAAGGTGAAGGTCCCGGATGAGGGTCGCGATGGTCGCGTGATACTCGTCGAAACCGGCGTGCGAGCCAACCACCAGGAGGCGCGCCCGAGGGTTGTAGCGACGGCGGTAGACGGCGAAAGTGCGGACCAGATCCTCGATCTTCTTGTTCGGGATCAGGCGGCCGACGAACAGGATGTTCGTTGCATCGTCATCGAACTGGTTCGCGAGGATCCTATCGGGCGGAACGTCGAGGTGTACGAAGTCCGGAACCACCGGGAGCACGCCGGTCCGCGGGAAGCCGAGAGCGTCGAGCTCCGCCTGATTGAAAGCGGAGTCGCCTACCGCCAGATCGCAGCGCGGCGCCCAGGCCCGCAGTTCGCGGCGTCCGTCCCAACACTGCTGCGCCAGTGTGACATTGACGTCGATGAAATAGTGGGGCGGCGTGATGTTGTGGTAGATGAGCATCATCCGGTCGGGTAGCGCGAACGCCACGCGCGAGGCGCGTGAGCCGAGCGAGAAATGGTGGATCAGGATCCGATCCGGATGGCTGTCGTCAATCAGGTCGCGGTAGTCCTCGGTCAGGTCCTCGACGCGCGGGTCGGCCGTCTGTACGTAGATTCGCGAGTCGTACCCGGCCGCCACGAGCGCGCGCTGAATGCCCAGCACTTCGTTCCCGATGGCATCCCCGTAACCGAGGGTGGCAAGTACCTGATCGACCGCGCCGCGGCGTGCGCTCATCGTCCGGAACTCCTCGACCGGCGTCGCGGCTTCCTGCCATCCGGCTCCGAACGCGCCGGACCGCTCGGCAGGCGGTCGACGACGGATTTCGCCGGAGGCAGGTCGCGCTGGCGCCGTGCGAGCCAGCCCGGAGTGGGCTCCGGGGGTGGTGCCTGGAAACCGTCACGGTCCGCGCGCGCGAGTTGATCGAGCATCGTCAGGTACTTCCCGATCACGACGTCCCAGGTGTAGTGCCGCTTGAAGTAGGCGCGCCCGTTCTCGCCCAGCACGCGCCGGATCCGGTCGCCGGTTTCCAGCACGCGCAAGCCTTCGGCAAACTCGTCGAAAGACTCGTAGTAGAGGCCGCCGTTCGCCCGGAGCGCTTGACCGCGGAGGACGTCGCACTGACCGTTGACGAACACCGGCAGCCCCATCGCCCACGCCTCGAGCGTCACCATCGACAGGCTCTCGTAGAACGACGGCATAAGGAGCAGCTCGGCCGCTGCCATCGCATCGTACTTTTCTTCGTCGGTGACGAAACCGAGGTGGTGAATGCGCGGATGTGAGGGGACCGGTTCGACAGGTTCGCCCACCAGGACGAGATGGAGGCGCCGGGAGGTCCGGCCGGCGTAACGCTGGAAGTAGTCGAACAGTTGCAGGCAGCCCTTGTTCCGGTCGATGCGGCCCACGTACAGGGCGAATGGGTCCGCGATCCCGGTCCGCTCGCGGAAGCGTCCAGCGTCCGCCCCCGCCGGAATCTCGGATCCGACTCCAACGACGACGCCAGGCAGGTCATGGTTGTCCGAAACGGCCTGGATGAGCGCGCGCTCCTCGTGGGAGTTGTACATCAGGGCGCGCGCGCGCCGGAAGGACTCGCCAAAGATGCGAAGGCCCAGCGCCGGGTCCCGCTCCGCGGTGGGGACCAGCAGCGTGCGCGACGGCGCCGCGAGGATGGCATGGTAGGCGTGGTAGTAGCGGAAGCTGAAGGCGACTACGTAGTCGTAGCGGCTTCCCGCCTTCCGCAGATGGTCGACGAGGGCGGGACTGACGGGTCCTTCTTCGTCCAGCCAGCGCAACTCGTCCGTGATGGAATGGTGGGCGTTGAACACCCGGTCCGAGTGGTTGGCGAAAGCCCGCGGATCCCGTTCGCGCGCAACCGGGAAGCGGTGGACGCGCAGGCCATTGACTACGCATTCACCGGGTGGAAGATCGTTCGCCCAGGTGATGTAGTCGCGCGCGCAAGTGGTCAGGACTTCCACCTGCATGTGGTTGGCGAGGCGTTCGGCGATGTAGCGGGCGTGCAGTTCCGCGCCGCCACTCAGATCGGCGCCGTAGCGCTGCACGACGACCGCGAGTGTCACGATTCCGGATCAGGATCGGACGAGTCGCGGGCCGGTCTGCTGTCCCCGTCAGATGCCGCGCGCGTCTCCGTTCGGTCCGGCCCGGGCTCCGGTGGCGTCGCATCTGGCGCTGCGGCCTCGGCGCCGCCGTTGTTCGCGTCGCCGTTACTCGCCCCGCGGCGGCCGCGTCGCCGCCGCCGTCGGCGGCGCTCGCCGCCACCTTCGCTGCCGCTCCCGGGCACGTCGGAACGGGTTTGCTGCTGCAGCGTTTCCTCGAGTGCGCGCGCGCGCCGCTCGTCGAAATCGAGGCGGGCGGCGACCGATTCGACGCGCATCTTGTGGTTCTTCATCTCGATGGCGAGACGCGTCATCTCGACCACCAGATTGTTCATTACTTCGTAGGTGAGCACGTCCACTTCGGCGCGCCGCCTGAGGTGCTCCGCGTGTGCCTCAACGTGCTTGTGAAGAATGTCGGTTGTCCGACGCAGGTCGCGGCTCTGGCCCGAGACCGAGTCCAGCAGTGGCCCCGGGTTGAAGAAGAGTTTCAGGATCGGGTTGAGGAGCCGGCGGATCGCGTACAGCCCACGGCCCACGAGGCCGGGCCGGGTCGAACGGTAGGCGCTCGCCGGATCGAACTCTTCCGTGGACGGCCATGACTCGGCGTCGGTGGCCGGCGCGCCTTGCTGCTTGTAGTGCCTGACCAGATCGGAGCGGACGTTCTTCGGATCAAGAAACCTGTCGAGCTTCACGCTCGCCAGTTCGCGGATCTCCTCCTCCGTGTAGTCGACGCCGCGCTTCTCACGGATACGGCTCCGGATCTGCGCCATGATCTGTTCGACGTCGATCGCATCGGAACGGATGTTGAATTCGGCCATGTATGTGGGTTGCCTTGCGGTCTAGCGACACGCACCGGAGGCTGTCCTGAAACGGCCGGGGAGGCCACTACGTGGTGCGTGCATCGGGTTTCCTGGGTACCGGCGCGCTGACGCGCGGGCGCGCAGATAGAGTGGCGTGCGACAGCGCTTCGCGGGTGAAGCGCAGCGAACCAGGGCACGTCGCCAGCCAGCGGCCCTGTCTTCCGCCGCCAATCAGGAGAAACTGGAGAGAGCCTCCTGCTCCGCTTCGAAGGACTCGAACACGGTCAGCAATTTCGTGGTCACCAGCAAGTCTTTGACGCCGGAGCCGAGGTTCAGCAGCTTCAGGCTGCCTCCGGCGTTCTTGACGGTGGTGTAAGTCCGGACGATCTCTCCCAGGCCGGCGCTGTCGATGTAGGGTACGCCCTTGAGGTTGAGCAGCATGTTCCGGTGGCCCTGTTGCAGGAGACTGTTGACCTTGTCCCGCAGGAGCTCGTCGCCGTCGCCGATGGTCAGCTTGCCCTGGAGATCCAGGATCATCACATTGCCGCTGGCCCGTTCTTCGATCTGCATCGCGGTGATTCCTCCAAGTAGTTTGCTCCGGCGCCCGCGCGACCGGACGCCGCATCAGTCGTCGCGCCGCAACTTCTTCCTCGAGCGCTTCCGTGCGAGCGCCTGCTTGGCTCGGCGCTTGTCGCCCGGCTTCAGATAGAAGGAGTGCTTCTTGATGTCCTTGATGATGTCTTCCTGTTGAACCCGGCGCTTGAAGCGGCGCAGTGCGCTTTCGATGGATTCGCCTTCCTGAACTCTGACTTCCGCCACGCTTGCTGGTCACCCCCTCCGAGGGGCCGATCACCCCGAACCGGGCCACGGTGTGTGCTAGGCTGTGGCGGCGGTCGGTCCGGTCGTGCCGGCCAGATGCGCCAGCTTAGGACAATACCGGCATCCCGTCAAACTGGCGGATGCGCCCGGGAATATGACAGAGGATCTCACCCTGCTGGTCGTGGGGAGCGGCGCGCGCGAGCACGCCCTGGTGGCTGCGCTCCGCGACGATCCGGACGTGGCGCACGTAGTCTGCGCTCCTGGCAACGCCGGCATCGCCCGGGAACGCGGCGTGCGGACCGCTCCTGTAGACATGTCGGATCCGGCGCGGATCCTGGCCCTGGCCGAGGCGGAGGGAGCCGACCTGACGGTGATCGGCCCGGAACAGCCGCTCGCGGACGGTGTTGCCGACGCGTTTGGCGCAGCCGGCAGCCCGCTGTTCGGGCCGACCCGGGCGGCGGCGCGGCTGGAATCGTCCAAGGCGTTCGCCAAGGCCTTCATGGCCCGGCGCGGGATACCGACTGCCCGTTTCGAGGTGTGTCCCGACGAGGCGTCCGCGTTCGATGCGGTCCGCGGCGATCGGTTCGGTTTCCCGGTCGTGGTGAAGGCGGATGGACTCGCTGCGGGCAAGGGCGTAACCGTCGCGCCGGACCGCGCGGCGGCGGAGGCCGCGGTGCGAACCGCGATGGTCGATCGGCGGTTCGGCCCGGCCGGTGCGACGGTAGTGATCGAGGAGTGCCTGACGGGCCCGGAAGTTTCCTGCTTCGTCGTTTGCGACGGCCGGCGCGGGCTGGCGCTACCCCCCGCGCAGGATCACAAGCGGGCCTACGATGGCGACAAGGGTCCCAACACCGGTGGCATGGGTGCGTTCGCTCCCAGTCCGCTGGTCGGGCCCGATCTCGCGGCGCGAATCGAGCGGGAGATCGTTGCACCGACGATTGACGGCCTGCGCGAAGAGGGTTGCGAGTATCGCGGTGTCCTCTACGCGGGTCTGATGCTGACGGACGGAGGGCCGAAGGTAATCGAGTTCAACGTCCGGTTCGGCGATCCGGAAGCGCAGGTAATCCTGCCGATGGTGAGGTCGGGTCTGGCACGCGTGCTCCGTGCGGCGGCGGCGGGCGATCTGGGTGACGCGGGCTGGCGGCTGGAGGACGATCCCCACGTGGGTGTGGTAATGGCCTCCGGAGGCTATCCCGGGTCGTACCGGAAGGGACTGCCGATTACCGGCCTCGAGGAAGCGACATCCCGTCCGGGAATTCGCGTCTTCCATGCGGGAACCCGCGTCGGCGAGGCGGGTGACATCGTGACGAACGGAGGCCGCGTGCTGACGGTGGTGGCGCGCGGCGCGCACTGGAAGGAAGCAGTGGAGCGTGCCTACGGCGCGGCGGCGTTGATTCGGTTCGAAGGTAGCCACACGCGTACCGACATCGGGCGGCAGGTGGTGGCCCTGGAGCAGGAGCGGAAGGAACGACATGGCTGAACGACAGGTACAGATCCTGATGGGAAGCGATTCGGACGCGCCGGTGATGCAGCGCGCGGTCGATCTGTTGAGAACTCTTGACGTGAAGGTCGAAATGACCGTCGCGTCGGCGCACCGGTCACCGGCGCGCGTGCAGCGGATCATCGAGGAAGCGCCGGGCGAGGGGGTCAAGGTCTTCATCGTAGGCGCCGGTGCGGCGGCGCATCTGGCCGGCGTCGTGGCGGCGCATTCGACACTGCCGGTGATCGGCGTGCCAATCGATTCGTCACCGCTCTCCGGTTGGGACGCGCTCCTCGCCACCGTGCAGATGCCACCCGGCGTGCCGGTGGCGACGGTTTCGGTAGGCGCCGCCGGAGCGACCAACGCGGGCGTGCTCGCCGCCCAGGTCCTGGCCTTGTCGGATCAGGCCCTCGCACAGCGCCTTGCGGACTACAAGGCGTCGCTGGCGGCGAAGGTGGAGCGTGCGGCCGCGAAGGTCGAAGGTACCGGCGCGTCCTAGTCCGCAGAGAGCATCCGGCGGCGTGAGGTCCGGCTTCGAGCGCCGGCGTGTTGCTCTCCACACCCCCCCGCAACTAGAACTAGACGCTCGGGGTCGGCCCCTTGACGGTCTCGCGAGAAAGCGCTAGAACTGACCTATGCGGCGAGACCGGTCGACACTGCTGCGGTGGAGCGCGCTAGCCGCGCTCGCGCTGCTGGCTCTGGCGACCGCGCCTCATTTCCACGACGCGGCGGACGAGCGTGACGACACTTGCGTTCTTTGCCACGTCCACGGTTCGCCGCTCATCACTTCCAGCGTCCACGAGCACCCCGATTCGGCGGCCGGCGGCAGCCCGCATGCGCAGATGCAGGGACGCGCCCGCGGTGCGGAGATCGAGGGTCACGCCTCCCGGGCGCCGCCCGCCTGACGACTCGTCGACCTCCATAGTCGTCCGTTCGTTGCTTTCGACGCGCCGCTGGCGCGCCGGCCTTTTCCGTTTTCTTCTGGAGGAAGGAACTCCTGGTGACCCACCGGGGTTCCGGTCGAGATCATGAATGAAGTCGTGCCGATCGATAGCAGATCCGAGTCCGCGGCAGTCGCGCCGACGCCCATTCTCGAGGCGCGGGCGCTATCAAAGCGGTATGGCGACGTGGAGGCCGTGGCGGGCCTCGATCTCCACGTCGGACCATCCGAAATCTACTGTCTGCTGGGCCCGAACGGGGCCGGCAAGACGACCACGATCCACCTGTTTCTGGGTTTCATCGAGCCGACGGCGGGGAGCGTGCACGTAACGGGTTTCGATGTCGCTGCCGAGCCGCTGGAGTCGAAGCGGCGCCTGGCCTACATCCCCGAGCAGGTGACGCTGTACCGCAACCTCAGCGGCCTGGAGAACCTGGAGTACTTCGCCGCGCTGGGAGGGCGGGGCTCGCTGGCCCCGGAGCGGCTTACCGACATCCTGACCGGCGCGGGTCTGCCACGCGGCGCGGTTCATCGCCGCGTGTCCGAGTACTCCAAGGGTATGCGCCAGAAGGTCGGCATCGCCATCGCCGTCGCCAAGGAGGCCGACGCACTGCTGCTCGACGAACCGACGTCCGGACTCGACCCGCAGGCCTCCAACGAGTTCTCCGAACTGCTCGAGCGCCTAAGGGACCGCGGCGTCGCGGTGCTGATGGCGACGCACGACCTGTTTCGCGCCAAGGAGACCGGCACGCGTGTGGGCATCATGCGGCACGGGCGTCTGGTTACGGAGATGAACACGGACGAGATCGGCCACGCCGATCTCGAGCGCATCTACCTGGAACACATGCACGAGTAGGGAGCTACCAATGATCAGGCACATCGTTCGCAAGGAGTTCACCGACGTGATTCGGGACGGCCGCTTCCGCTGGTGCGCGGCACTAGTGGGAGTACTTCTCCTGGTTTCGCTGGGCCACGGCTGGGTCCAGGCGCGTCAGGCGCAGGAGGAACTGGCGGCCGCGCAGGCCACCGCCCGCGAGCACTGGGAGTCGCAGGGTGAGAAGAATCCCCACTCGGCGGCCCACTACGGCATCTATGCATTCAAGCCTCGCCTGGCGCTTTCCCTCGTCGACGCGGGAGTGGATCCCTACACGGGCACGTCGGTGTGGCTGGAGGCGCACCGTCAGAACGACTTCCTCCTGCGCCCGGCCCAGGACGCGACGGCCGCGCAACGCATCGGCGCGCTGACGGCGGCGCAGGTTCTGCAACACCTGGTGCCGTTGCTCATCATCCTCCTCACGTTCGGAGCGTTGGCCGGCGAGCGGGAGCAGGGCACGTTGCGGCAGATCCTGGCCGCCGGCGTGGCCCGGTCCGACCTGGCCCTCGGCAAGGCCCTGGGCATCGCGGGCGCGCTGGCGCTGCTGCTCGTCCCGGCGGCCGTCCTGGGCGCGGCGGCAGTCGTCGTTGGCAGCCCGGGTCCGGCGGCGTCCGCGATGGCCCGAGGCGCGGTCCTGGCCGGCATCTACCTCGCGTACTTCGCCGTTTTCGTCGGGCTGTCCCTCGCCGTGTCGGCGTGGGCCCGCTCCGCGCGCACCGCACTCGTCGTCCTGCTGGCGGTGTGGGTGGTGAACGGACTGGTGGCGCCGCGCGTCGCGGTGGACCTCTCCAGGTGGATCCATCCGACGCCGTCCGCGGTCGAGTTCGCCCGGACCCTCGAGCGCGAGACCGCTGCCGGCGTCGAGGGCATCGAGCGTCCGGATCGGGCCGCGTTGACCGAGCGCCTTCTCGCGGAGCACGGCGTGGAACGGGTGGAGGACCTGCCAGTGAACGAAGTCGGGGTGTACCTCCAGGAGAGCGAGGAGTTCGGCAACCGGATCTTCGACCGCAACTACGGAGCGTTGTGGGATACGTTCGAGCGCCAGGGTCTCGTGCACGAGGCGCTCGCCCTGGCGGCGCCGCTGCTCGCGGTCCGCGCGCTTTCGATGGGCCTGGCCGGTACCGACGTCGAACAGCACCGTCACTTCGCGACCGCCGCGGAGGCTTACCGCAGAGACCTGATGCGACAGATGAACGGCGACCTGGCCGAGAATTCCCGTACCGGCGAGCTGTACACGGCCGGACCCGACCTCTGGGCCGAGGTGCCGCCCCTGCAGTACGAGGCCCCGACGCTGGGCTGGGTCCTGAACAACCGGATTCTGTCGCTCCTGGTGCTGGGGTTGTGGCTGGCCGGCACGGTCCTGATCGCCGGGGCCACCGTGCGACGCGCGGAGGTGGCGTAGCCGTGACCCTGAGGACCGTCCTGCGGAACGAGTGGCGACTGCTCGCGGCCGACCGGGCGCTGCGGATCGTGCTTGCAGTCTTCGCCGTCCTCTTCGTCTACGCCCTGGCCAACGGCATGGCCTGGGAGCGTTTCCAGGAGCGGACGGTGGAGGCCGTGCGGACCGGCAATACCGAGCGGACCCGCGCTCTGGAGCAGGAACTGGCCGACATCGCGAACGGAGGGCAGCCTTCCTCGCCCTTTCGCGACCCCCGCGCCCCCAACGTCCTCGGCGGCGCGCGTGGCGCCCACGCAGCAGTTCTGGAGCCCGGGCCCCTGGCCGCCCTCGCGGTCGGCCAGGGGGACCTCCTGCCGTACTACTACGACGTCAGCATCTACACCAACGAATCGACCTTCCAGCAGAACGGAGAGGTCGAGAACCCGCTGAACCTCATGGTGGGCCGTTTCGACCTGGCTTTCGTCGCGGTGTATCTGCTGCCGCTGCTCGTTCTGGCCCTCAGCTTCAACGTCCTCTCGGAGGAGCGCGAGCAGGGGACGCTGGCCCTGACACTGTCGCAGCCCGTGTCGGCCCGCGCGGTGGTGGGCGCGAAACTGGCGTTTCGGGCATTCCTCGTCGTGGGGCTGGCCGCGGGGGTCTCGTTGCTCGGCATCCTGGCCACGGGGGGCTTCGCATCGTCGGGCCGGGTGCTTCTCTGGTGCGCGACGGTCACCCTGTACGCACTGTTCTGGTTCGCGCTTGCGGCGTGGGTGAACGGTCAGCGGCGATCCTCCGCGTGGAACGCCACGGTCCTGGTGGGCGCCTGGCTCGTCCTGGTGGTGGTGCTGCCCGCCGCCATCAACATTGCGGCCGGCCTCCTGCACCCGCTGCCTTCCCGGGTGGAGATGATCACCGCCCAGCGCGAGGCCTCGAACGACGCCGTGAACCGCCGTAGCGAGCTGCTTGCCCGGTACCTGGAGGACCATCCGGAAATGGCCGGCGGCGTGGTGGCCGAAGAACCGGGCCTTCCCGCGCTGGCCTGGGCCGCGACGGACGCCGTGAACCAGCGCCTGGAGGAGGTGACGGCCGTCCACGACGCGCGCCGCGCCGACCAGCTCGCTCTGGTGCGCCGCTACCGTTTCTTGTCGCCGGCGCTGTTGGCCCAGGAGGTGCTCATGGACGCAGCAGGGACCGGAGATCCGCGCTTCGCCAGCTTTCAGTCGCAGGTACGTGCCTTCGCCGAGGAGTGGCGTGAGTTCTTCGTGCCGGCCATCCTCGCCGACGAGCGCATGACCGCCGACGTCCTGCCCGACGTGCCGACGTTTCAGTTCGTGGACGAGGAATCCACCGATGTCGCCAGCCGTGCGGCGATTCCCCTGACAGTCCTGGGCGGACTGGTTGTTCTGGTGGGCGCCGCCGCCAGGGCCGGCCTCGGGAGGGTTCGGGGAGCGGAGTGACTTCGGGGCCGCCGGCCCGCCCACCGCGGGCTGCCAGGAGCTTGGCTCAGTAGAAGTTTCGCGCTAGCGGAACTTCCAACGCGCCGGCAAGGGCGCGCTAGCTCAGACCTGGCCGTGCGATCCAGGCGCGGGTTTCCGCGAGCGCGGCCCGGACCGCCGCGGGCCCGGTGGACTGCGGCGTGCGCCGTGCGTCGACCGACGCCCGCGCCGTGATCCGCTCCCCGGCATCGGCGGGGAACCGCGTGTCGTAGCGCCGCCACTCCTCCGGCGCGAGAGACTCGAAATCGCGTCCTGCGGCAAGGAGATCCCTGACCATCCCACCTACCGTCTCGTGGGCGGTGCGGAACGGCACGCCGGCAGCCACCAGCAGATCGGCCACGTCTGTCGCGAGCAGCATTCCGCCGGCTGCCGCCTCGGCCCGCTCCCGCCGAACCGTCAGGCCGGACACCACCGCGGCGGCGGCCCGAAGCGATCCGCGGACGGTATCCTCGGCGTCGAAGACGGCTTCCTTGTCTTCCTGCAGGTCCTTGTTGTAGCCGCTCGGCAGGCTCTTCATCGTGGCGAGCCAGCCCGTGAGGCGACCGATCGCGCGGCCCGCCTTGCCGCGCGCGAGCTCGAGGGGATCCGGATTCTTCTTCTGCGGCATCAGGCTGCTGCCGGTCGCCACCCGGTCGTCGAGCTCGAAATAGCCGAACTCTTCCCCGGTCAGCAGGATCAGGTCCTCCGCCAACCGGCTGATGTGCACCATGGTCAGCGCCGAGGCGTGCAACATCGCCGCGACGAAATCCCGATCCGCCGCCGCGTCGATGCTGTTGGCGACGACCCGCGAGAAGCCGAGCCGCGCGGCAAGCGCGCCGGTGTCGATGGCGTAGTTCGCGCCGGCGACCGCCCCCGAGCCGAGCGGCATCGCGTCCGCCTCGTCCGACGCCGCGCCCAGCCGCGCATGATCGCGCCGAAACGCCGCGGCATGGGCCAGCAGGAAGTGGGCGACCAGGATCGGCTGCGCGCGGCGGAGGTGCGTGTATGCCGGCATGATGGCGCCCTCGGCCGCCGCCGCCCGGTCGGCGAGGGCCGCGACCAGCGCTACCGCTTCACGCTGCAGCAGCGGAATGCGCCGGCGGAGATACAGGCGCAGATCGAGCGACACCTGCTCGTTGCGCGACCGGCCGGTATGCAGGCGCCGGCCCAGATCGCCTACCCGCTCGATAAGTTGCCGCTCCACGAACGCATGGATGTCCTCGTCGTCTCCGTTGACAAACGACGGGTCATCCCGGCCGCAGCGGCGGACATCAGTGAGGCCGTCGCGGATCGTCGCCGCGTCGACCGCCGACAGGATGCCCGCGCCAGCGAGTGCGTCCGCCCAGGCGAGACTCCCCTCGATGTCATCGTCGAACAGGCGCCGGTCGAACCGGAACGACGCCTGGTAGTCGAAGACCTCGGCGTCGGGCGCGGCGTCGAACCGGCCGGACCAGAGGTGTGCCTCCTCGCTCATGCCGCAGCAGTCAGGACGTGGTGGAATCGCCTGCCGAGGCCGCCGCCGGATGCCCCGCCGCGGCAAGGCCGGGACCCGCCGATTCGCCTGTGGCGCGGCGCTTCGCCGCGGCGTTGGCGACCGGCAAACCCCAGATCTTGATGAAGCCTTCCGCCGCCGCATGGTCGAACGCATCGCCCTCGTCGTAGGTCGCGAGCGCGGTGTCGTAGAGCGACGCCGGCGACTTCCGGCCGACGACGCAACAACTCCCCTTCGAGAGCTTCAGCCGAACCGTGCCCGTCACATGGCGCTGCACGCTCCCGACGAACGCATCGATCGCCTCCCGCGTCGCGGAGAACCACAGGCCGTCGTACACCAGGTCGGCATAGACGCGCGACAGACCGGCCCTCAGTCGCTCGAGGTCGCGCGGCACGACGAGGGTCTCGAGCTCGCGATGCGCCGCGTGCAGCACCGTCGCCGCCGGCGCCTCGTAGATCTCCCGCGACTTGATGCCGACGAGACGGTTCTCCACCATGTCGATCCGTCCAACGCCGTGGGCGCCGGCGATCGTCTCGAGCGAGTGAATCAGCTCCGTCAGCGGCATCGCGACGCCGTTCACGCGAACCGGAATCCCCTGTTCGAAGTCCACTTCGACGTACGCGGGCGCGTCGGGCGCGTCGGCCGCCGACCTGGTGAGCGCATAGATCTCCTCCGGCGGCTCGGTCCACGGATCCTCCAGCACGCCGCATTCGATCGACCGGCCCCAGAGATTGCTGTCGGTGCTGTAGGGCGAGTCCACCGTCGCCGGCACCGGGATGCCGTGCTCCCGCGCGTAGGCGATCTCCTCGGGCCGCGTCATCCCCCACACCCGTGCCGGAGCGACCACCGCAAGGGCCGGGTTCAGGGCGCGCGCGGAGACATCCATCCGGACCTGATCGTTCCCCTTGCCGGTGCAACCGTGCGCGATCATGCCGGCGCCTTCCATCTCCGCGATCTCCACCAGTTTCTTCGCAATCAGCGGCCGTCCGAGCGCGGTGGCCAACGGGTATTTCGCTTCGTAGATCGCGCCCGCCTGCAGGGCCGGCAGTATGTAGTCCTGGGCGAACTCCTCCCGCGCATCGACTACATGCGAGCGGACTGCACCGACCGCCAGGGCTCGCTCACGGACATCGTCCAGCTCCTTTCCCTGTCCCAGGTCGATGGTTACCGCCACGACTTCCGCGTCGTACCGGTCGGCAAGCCACTTCACCGCCACCGAGGTATCCAGTCCACCCGAGTACGCCAGCACGATTCGATCCATGGTTCCCAGTTCCCCCCCGTCAGTCCATCGCCCAGTTTTCAAACAACCGTGTCACCTCGCGGCCCGCCCGTCCGTGTCTGGTGATCACGAGAATCGTGTCGTCACCCGCCACGGTCCCGACTACTTCCGGCAGATCGGCCCGGTCAATCGCAAGGGCCAGCGGAGCCGCCTGCCCCGCGTCGGTTCGGACGACGAGCAGTTGCTGCACCAGATCGACCCGACGCAGGTACTGGGAGATCGCCCGGCGAAGCTCGCCGTCAGCGCCGCCGCGGGCGCCCGCATCGTTCCCCGGCTGCTCGTAGGCGCCGTCGCGCGCCCGCTTGACGAGCTGCAGTTCCTTGATGTCGCGCGAGATGGTCGCCTGCGTCGCGTTGAATCCCCGCGTGCGCAGCCGATGGCCCAACCGCTCCTGGCTGCAAATGGCTTCCCGCGATACCAGATCCACGATCGCCGCCTGTCGATAGCGCTTCATAAATATTCACTCAGACGAATTAGTATACAATAGTTCCGTCATGGCAACCATCCGGATCGGCATCGCGGGGGCGACCGGCTACGGCGGGCAGGAGTTGCTCCGCCTGGCCGCGCGCCACCGCCACGCGGAAGTGACGGTTGCGATGCGTTCGGGCAAGGGTGACGGGACCGCGGAACTGCCCGGCCTCGCCGGCATCTTCGACGGCGCGATCGAATCCTTCTCGATCGATGCCCTGGCCGATCGCGCCGAGGTGGTCTTCCTTGGCCTCCCCGACAGCGCCAGCGCCGAACTCGCCCCGGCGCTCCTCGACCGCGGCCGGCGCGTCTTCGATCTATCCGGCGCGTTTCGTCTCCGGAACGACGCGGATCGGGAGCGGTGGTACCCCCACGCGCCAGCGCTCACGCACCCCGCGACGTACGGTCTCACCGAGTGGAATCGCGAGGCGCTACCGACAGCGGAACTGGTCGCCTGTCCCGGCTGTTATCCGACCGGCGCGCTGCTGGCTCTTCAGCCGCTGGCCGACGCCGGGTTGATCGCCGACGGGGCGGACATCTACATCGACGCCAAGTCGGGCGTTTCCGGCGCCGGCAAGAAACCGACCGAGCGGACGCACTTCTCGGAGGTGCACGGCAGCGTTGCCGCCTACGGCATTTTCGCGCACCGGCACGGCGCCGAGATCGAACAGGAACTCGGGCGCCCGGTCACGTTCGTCCCTCACCTGGTACCGCTCGATCGGGGCATCCTGGAAACCATCTACACCCGGCTGCGCCCCGGCACGACGGAGAAGGCGGTGGACGACACGTTCGCCGAGGCGTACGCCGGCGCACCGTTCGTCCGTCTCACGGGGACCCGGCCGCCCGAGATCAAGCATGTCGCCCACACCAACTTCTGCGACATCGGCTGGCGCGTGGACGGCGGCCGCCTGGTGCTCGTCTGCTGCCTCGACAACCTGGTGAAGGGCGCGGCGGGCCAGGCGCTGCAGAGCTTCAACGTAGCCTTCGGAATCGACGAGCGCGAGGGGCTCGCCTGATGGCGGCCGGCGCGACGCGGCGTCCCGCCAGCCATTTGGCGGGCCGGTCGAACCATCCCCGGCGCACGACGTCGGGGGTGGGAGCGACCGTCATCAAGCTGGGCGGCGAGTTGCTGGAGACCCCGGCGCGCCTACGGGGCCTGGCGCGCGCGCTGGCTGACATTGCCTCGCGCGAGCCGCTCGTCGTGGTCCATGGCGGTGGCCGGGAGGTTGACGCCGAGATGGCGCGTCTGGGGATCGACAAGCAGGCCGTCGACGGCCTGCGGATCACCGACGCGGCAACCCTCGACGTGGTGGCGGGCGTGCTGGCGGGTCGCGTGAACACCCGGCTGGTAGCGGCGCTCGGCGTGGCCGGCGCCCTCGCCGTCGGTTTGACCGGGGCGGATGCGCGGCTTGCGCCGGTCCGGCGGGAACGGCGGTATCGGGCAGCGGACGGCCGGTCGGTCGATCTGGGCTATGTCGGCCGCCCCATCGGCGACGGCCAACCCGCCCTGCTGATCGATCTGCTGGCGGCGGGGTATACGCCGGTCGTTGCCAGCCTGAGCGCCGCCGCATCCGGACAGGTACTGAACGTCAACGCCGATACATTGGCAGGCGACCTCGCGGCGCGCATCAAGGCGCGCCGGTTGTTGATCGCGGGCAGCACGGCGGGAGTGCTGGACGTGGCGGGCAAGACTATTCCGGCGCTCGACGACGCCGGGATCGACGCGCTGATCCGCGGCGGCCAGGCAAGCGCGGGAATGGTGGCGAAACTGCTCGCGAGCCGAGCCGCGCTGTCCGGGGGCGCCGGCGAAGTGGCGATTGTCGACGCGCGGCGGCCGAGGCGAGGGATGTTCGAACGGACGGCCGGCACGCGGCTGGCGGGAGTGCCGATCACACGGCGGAGCAGGCAATGACGACATCGACGGATCGAATCGACGCGGAACGGGTCAAGGTGATCGAAGCGGCGCATGTGCTGCAGGTGTACCGCCGCCACCCCGTCGTCTTCACGAGCGGCCACGGTGCGTGGCTCGTCGACGCGAACGGAAACGAGTACCTCGACTTTCTTTCCGGCATCGGCGTTGCCTCCCTCGGCCATGCGCACGCCGGACTATCGGCGGCAATCGCCGAGCAGGCGACGGAGCTGTTGCACACGTCGAATCTCTTCTTCCATCCGTTCCAGGGGCAGGTGGCACAGCGGCTCGCGAGACTGTCCGGACTGCCGCGCGCGTTCTTCTGCAACAGCGGCGCCGAGGCGGTCGAAGCGTGCCTGAAGTTCGCCCGCCGCTACCACCGGACGCGGGGCGGCGCTGAACGCTTCGAGATCGTGGCGTTCGAGGGTTCTTTTCACGGGCGGTCGTATGGCGCGCTGTCGGTGACTTCCGGCGAGCCCTACCGGACACCGTTCGAGCCGCTGCTGCCGGGCATCCGCTTCGTGCCGCCATCGGAGCCGCAGGCGATCCGCTCCGCCGTCACGGACCGGACCGCCGCGGTAATCGTCGAACCAATTCAGGGTGAGGGCGGGATCCGTCTGATCCCGCCCGCGGCGGCCGCCGCCATTGCCGACGCGTGCGGCGCCACCGGGACGCTGCTGATCGCCGACGAAGTGCAGTCGGGGCTGGGACGAACCGGACGGCCGTTTGCGAGCACGGCGCTGGGGTTGGCGCCCGACCTGATGGCGCTGGGCAAGTCACTCGGCGGCGGCGTGCCGATCGGAACCGCGCTGATGAGCGAGGCCGTGGCCCAGACCGTCTCGTTCGGCGACCACGGAAGCACCTACGGCGGCAACCTGCTCGCCTGCCGCGCCGCGCTTGTCGTGCTTGACGCGCTCGAAGGAGGGCTTGTCGATCGCATCGCGGAAGCGGGCGCACGCCTCGGCGACGGCCTGGGAGGGCTGGTCTCGGCGAGTCCGCAGATCCACGCAGTGCGGGGGGCAGGCCTGATGCGCGGGCTTGAGGTGGATCGGGAGGTGGCCGACAGAACCATCGACTGCGCGCTGGCGCACGGGCTGATTGTCAACCGGACCGCTGGTACGGTCATCCGCATGCTTCCCCCTTACACCGTCACCGACAACGAAATCGACGAGGGGCTCCGGCGCCTTCGCCGGGCGTTGGCGGACGCGGGCGCCTCGTACGGATGAGCCGATGGACACCATGACCGACACACCGGTCGCGGCGCCGGCGGCGTCGAAGCCGAACCAGGTCGGGATCCGTCCGGCGGCTTCCCGCGACGCGCCCCGCGTGTACCAGCTCATCACCGAGAATATCGAGACGGGACACTTGCTCGCCCGGCCGCTCGGCGAAGTGGAACTGCACGTCCCGCATTTTCTGGTGGCGACGATCGGTGAGCGCGTCGTCGGCTGCGGTGAACTCGCCGAGTTGAGTCCCAAGGTGGCGGAGGTGCGTTCGTTCGTCGTGGCCAGCGAGCACCGCGGCGCCGGAATCGGCCGCCGGCTGCTCGAAGCGCTCATCGCCGAGGCCAAGGCGCAGCGCTTTCCGCGGTTGTGCGCGTTCACGCACGAGGCCCGCCCGTTCGTGCGCGCCGGTTTCTCCATCGTGCCGCATACCTGGGTGCCGGAGAAGATCACGGCCGATTGCGCGACGTGCGATCTCTTTCGACGATGCCGGCAGTACGCCGTCGTCCTTGACCTGGGGCGCGAGACGGAAGCGCGAAGATGAACGCGCGGCAGCCGGACAACGTGTCGAACGTAGTGACGGTCGGCGGCGGCATTACCGCGCCGGCCGGGTACCGGGCCGCGGGTGCGGCCTGCGGTCTGAAGCCGGCCGGCCTCGATATCGCACTGGTCGTGTCGGATCGGCTGGCGAGCGCGGCGGGACTGTTCACCACCAACCTTGCCGTCGCCGCCCCGGTCGTGGTGACGAAGGCGCAGCTTACCGGCTCGCGGGGACGCGCCCGTGTGATCGCCGTCAACAGCAAGTGCGCGAACGCCTGCACTGGCGCCGACGGCCTTGCCGACGCGGAAGCCATGGTGGCAGCGGCGGCGGCGGCGGTTCGATGCGACCCGGCCGACGTCCTGATTGCCTCGACCGGGGTCATCGGCATGAAGCTCGACACGGCGAAGGTGTCGGCCGGCCTGTCGGAGGCGGCCCGCGGGCTGAGCCGCGATGCCCACCGGGCGGCGGCCGAGGCCATCATGACCACCGATGTCTCGCCGAAGGAAGCGGCGGTGCGGATCGCCACGCCCGGCGGCCCGATCGCGATCGGGGGGATGGCCAAGGGCGCCGGCATGATCGAACCGAACCTCGCCACCATGCTCGGCTTCCTGACGACCGACGCCGCCGTCGATGCGGCGACGCTCGAAGGCCTGCTGCGGGATGCTGCCGCCGTGTCGTTCAATGCCATATCGGTAGACGGCGAACCCTCCACCAACGACACCGTCCTGATGCTGGCCAACGGTGCGAGCGGCATCGCGCTCGACGAGACCACGACGCCCGCCTTCGTCGCCGGCCTGGAGCACGTCTGCACCGAGTTGGCGCGCGAGATCGTTCGGGGCGGAGAGGGTGCGACGAAGCTGGCGACCATCCGGGTAGAGGGAGCCGCGACCGACGACGACGCACGCCGGGCGGCAAGGGCGATTGCCAATTCACCCCTCGTGAAGACCGCACTCAACGGAGGCGATCCGAACTGGGGCCGCCTCGTGGCCGTCGCCGGACGCGCCGGCGTCGCGTTCGATCCGGACCGGACCATCGTGCGCATAGGCGGTGTCGTGCTGTACGACGGCGTCACGATTCATGCGGATCGCGAGGCGGACGCGGCGGCGCACCTGGCGAACGACGAGGTGGAACTGGCCGTCGACCTTGGCGTCGGCGGAGCCTGCGCGGCAACGATGTGGACCTGCGACTTCAGCGCCGACTACGTCCACATCAACGCCGACTACCGGACGTAGGAGGAACGGAACGCCATGCCCAGCACCAACCCGCGCGCCGCCGGCAGCCTGGACGGACGCTGCTTCCTTTCGGTGCTCGACTTCGCGCCGGACGACCTCGAACACTGCCTCCGTCTTTCCGCCGAAATGAAACGCGACCGCCCGCTCGGCAAGGAAGCGCCCACATCCGCGGCGCTCCAGGGCACCTACATCGCGCTGCTCTTCGAAAAGCCGTCGCTCCGGACCCGCTCGACGTTCGAGATTGCGATTCGCGAACTGGGAGGCAACTTCATCGACCCGGATGCCGATGTCGCACTCGGGAAGCGCGAGTCGCTTGCCGACGTGGGACGCAGTCTGGAACGCTGGGTGGCAGGTGCCGTGGTCCGAACCTACGAACAGTCGCGCCTGCTCGATCTGGCCCTTGCGACATCGAGTTTTCGCGTCATCAATGCGCTGAGCAACGAGGAGCATCCCTGCCAGGCGCTCGCCGACTGTCTCACGCTGCAGGAGCGGTGGCACGACCCGCGCGGCCGGGTCGTGGCGTTCGTCGGCGACGGCAACAACGTCGCCACCTCGTTCGCCCAAGCCGCACTGATGCTGGGCGTGCACGTCCGGGTCGCCACTCCCGACGGATTCGAACTACCGGCCTCGGTCGACGACGATGCAGTTCGCGTGGCCCGCCACGGTGCGGAGCTGACGCGGTACCACGACCCGATCGCCGCGGTTCGCGGCGCCGACGCCGTCTACACGGACGTCTGGACGTCGATGGGGCGCGAGGCCGAAGTTGCACTTCGCCGACGGCTGTTCGCTCCCTACCAGGTAAACGACGCCCTGATGGCGCACGCCGCGCCGGACGCGTGCTTCCTCCACTGCCTGCCGGCCCACCGGGGCGAAGAGGTCACCGACTCGGTGATGGACAGCCCGGCGTCCGTCGTCTTCGATCAGGCAGAGAACCGTCTGCACACGCAGAAGGGGCTCCTCGTCATGCTCTTCGAGGACTGACCGGCCGATAGTATTCTCAGCAAACAGGATGGCAGGCGACAGGGTGGACCGGTCAAACGCGATCCCGAGGTCTTCCGACGAGACCTGAGGCTCATGACGATCACGAGGCTGAAGCTCCGACGATTCACGGCCTTCGAAGACCTCGATTTCCGGCCGTCCCCGGGCATCAATGTCCTTGTCGGCGCGAACGGGACCGGAAAAACCCATCTGATGAAGGTCGCCTACGCCGCATGCGACGTGAGCAAGACCGGGAGCGGCTTCGCCGAGAAACTCACCCGTGTCTTCATGCCATCGGGACGTTCCATCGGACGACTCGTCAAGCGGCGCGGAGAAAGCTCCGCGTGCACTGTCGAAGTCTTCCGCGGCAAACAAGCGCTCAGGCTTTCCTTCTCCAACCACACGACCTCAGCCAGTTCGGCCGGGCTTGTTGGCGCGGTGCGTTGGTACGCGGAGCGGATTCCGGCTCCGGAAGACTGACTGGATAGCGGTGCTCGATGAGACGCGCGCCTGGATCGCCCGGCCAGTCTAGACGGCAGTGTAGGATCGCCCGCCATGACCGAGACGCCCCCGTCCCGCCAGACCGCCGCTCCCGACGGGGGCGCCCTTGCCGGCCTGACCGTCCTCGATCTCACACGGGTGCTTTCCGGCCCGTACTGCACCATGATGCTGGCCGACATGGGAGCGCGCGTGATCAAGGTGGAGCAGCCGGGCAAGGGCGATGACACCCGCGGCTGGGGACCACCGTTCGTCGAGGGCGAATCGGCCTACTTCATGAGCATCAACCGCAACAAGGAGAGCGTGACGGTCAACCTGAAGCATCCGGAGGGCCGCCGCGTCCTCGACGCCTTGATCGATCGGGCGGACGTGCTGGTCGAGAACTTCCGCCCGGGGACGCTCGACCGCATGGGCCTCGGCTACCGCGATCTGGCCGCGCGCCGGCCCGACCTGGTCTACTGCTCGATCTCCGGCTTCGGCCAGACCGGCCCGCGCCGCCGCGAGCCCGGCTACGACGCGGTGCTGCAGGGTGAGGGAGGCCTGATGAGCATCACCGGCGATGAGGACACGCCGGCCTATCGGTTGGGCGTGGCAATCGCCGACATCATCTCCGGGATGTTCTCGGCCTGGGGGATTGCCGTCGCCCTGCTCGCGCGGCACCGGACCGGCCGCGGCCAGCTCGTCGACGTCGGCATGCTCGACTCGGTCGCCGCCGTCCTCACCTATCAGGCGGGCATTTACTTCGCCACCGGTGAGGCGCCGGTTCGTCTCGGCAACCGGCACCCGACCATTACCCCCTACGAGACCCTCGAAGCGGCCGACGGCGACCTGGTCGTGGCGTGCGGCAACGATCAGCTCTGGGCGTCGTTCTGCGGGGTGCTCGGCCTGGACGATCTGGCGGACGACGACCGGTTCCGGACGAACAAGGACCGTGTCGCACACCGGGAGGAGTTGCGGCCGATACTCGTGGAACGGCTCGCGACGCGGAAGGCGGCGGAGTGGCTGGCGGAGCTCAAGGCGGCGGGGATTCCGTGCGGCGGGGTGCGTGACCTGCACCAGGTTTTCACGGACCCCCACGTGCTGGAGCGTGCCATGGTAGTGGCCATGCAGCACCCGGTCGCCGGCGCCATCCGCCAGCTCGGCGTCCCGGTGAAGCTCGGGGACACTCCCGGTGCGGTTCGGGTGCCGCCCCCCACCCTCGGCCAGCATACCGACGGGATCCTGGGCGAGCTGGGCATCGGGCAAGGCGAGTTGGAGCGGCTGCGCGCCGCCGGCGCGATCTGACTAGCCCGAAGTTTCTGAGCCGGTTTCGGCCTAAACCATAGGATCCAAAGGACAT